>JAVVEV010000025.1:0-46570 GCA_032251035.1 Thiogranum sp.
CCGTCAAAGCTCCTATAGATCAAAACACCTTTATTGGGGTCATGATATGCTATAGATGGCTTATCATTAGAATTTAAAGCAATAGCAACTTTTGTCTGTGCACTTGCAGCCTCAATAAAATTCTTAGTGGTAACCGGAATATCTCCTGTGCCAGTTGCCATCATTCGTTGAGCGGCACCGGCGATGGCCTGTCTTTGCCGGTGGGAGAGGGTGGCCGCGGTCTTGGGATAACCCGCGATGCCGGAACCGGCGCGGATGGCATCCATGAGCGCGTGCCGCGTAATGCGCCGCCGGTCTTTAATCTCGGTGCCAGGGAATTTGAAGTCCTGTTCCATGACGGGCGCGTCGCTGTCGATCCGACGCAGTTGAGCGGTTTTTTATCCCCCGCCAGCGATGATTTGCCACTGACGCTCGAAAACGTGCTTGCCGCCCAGGCCATGTTCCCGGTGACCTCGGCAACTGAAATGGCAGGCCAGGCCGGGGAAAATCCAGTTGCCGATGCCGCGGCAATCGGTAATCTGGCAGGTCCCGGCGGTGTCTGGGAACAGCTGGCTCAGCGCCTGCAATCGGTTCCGGATTACGTGACGCTGTTCATTGCTGCCTTCGATGACGTGGATTCGGCCGCGGATATCACATTTGCCCATGCAGCGAACGCAATATCCGCTTTTGAACGCGTGGCGTGGCGCGCTGACGACAGTCCGTTCGACCGCTACCTGCGCGGCAATGCTCAGGCGATGAGCAAGGAAGCTATCGAGGGCATGAAACTTTTCTATGGGCAAAATGGTAATGGCAACAGCTGTAGCAGCTGTCACAGTGGCCGCTTCCAGACCGAT
Source organism: Thiogranum sp. (assembly GCA_032251035.1). GTDB lineage: Bacteria > Pseudomonadota > Gammaproteobacteria > DSM-19610 > DSM-19610 > Thiogranum. The sequence continues at coordinate 834 of JAVVEV010000025.1, forward strand.
CACAGCTTCCACGCCGTCGCCATGCCGCAGATCGGGGCCGGCCGCGGCAGTGACTTTGATGGCCATGATGACTTCGGACGCGAGCAGGTAACCGGCGATATCAATGACCGTTACAAGTTCCGCACGCCGACCTTGCGTAATGTTGCGCTGACAGCACCCTATGGTCACAGCGGTGCATATAACAGCTTGCGGGCAGTGGTCGAACATCATCTCGATTGTGTGAGCGCTGTCACCAGCTATGACAAGTCACAGGCGGTGCTGCCTTCCCGCGCCGATCTCGATGCGCTGGACTTCATCCTGATGGATAACCCGGCACGGGTCGCTGCTCTGGCGGCGTACTCGGAACTGGCGCCGATGAATTACAGCGATGTGGAGGTGGATCGCATTCTTGATTTTCTCCATGCGCTCACCGACCCGCGGAGCCTGGATCTGCGCAACGATGTCCCCAGAGCCGTTCCGAGCGGATTGACGCTGGCTGAGTAGAGGGTCCCGGGAGAACGCCACCTGCATTGACATTTGACAATGCGCGGCTGGCATCGCGGGTTAGGCTGCTCGGAAGGCGCAGTCGTATCGGTTCGGTGCGACAGGCGCGTCTGAGGATATCTGTATCGTGGAGGTCGAAGCTACCATCGTGTGGCTGGTGCTCGGCGGCGTCGTAATACTGTTCATCAGTGATCGCGTGAGGCCGGATGCCGCTGCCCTGGGCGGATTACTCACTCTGGTCCTGACCGGGAGTCTCAATCCTGGTGATGCGCTGGCTGGTTTTTCCAGCCCGGCCGTTATCACGATTGCTTCGCTGCTGGTACTGGGCGCTGCGATCGAGCGCAGTGGTGTGGTGCGCTGGATAGCCGATGGTCTGCATAGGCTGGCGGGGAAAAGTCAGTCACGAATGCTGCTGGCAGCCACTCTGGCGCCGGCCCTGTTATCGGGTGTGATAAATATCATCGCGACTGTGTCGGTGTTCATCCCGGTACTGCTGAGGCTGGCGCTCAAGGCACATCAATCGCCGGCACATCTGTTGCTGCCGATGGCCTGTGTTGCCATGGCAGGAGCCAATCTCACCCTGATCGGCGCTTCGCACAATCTGGTCGTCAATGACATCCTGAGGCAACGCACCGGCGATTCGTTCGGGTTTTTTGAGTTCGCGCCGGTCGGGCTGGTGATGATTGTTATTGCAACCGTCTATTCGCTGACCACCGCTCGCTGGTTACTGCCGGCGCGCGACCTGGAGAGCGGCGACGGTCAGAGTGATCAGACACGCGAACTGATTCGTCGCTATGCGTTCTCCGAACGGGTATGGGAACTCGAAGTGCCACCGGATTCGCCGCTGGTCGGCAGCGAAGTGAACTCGCTGCGGCTCACTGAAGATTACGGTCTGAGTCTGATATCACTGATACGCGCCAACCAGCATCACCTGCACCTCGATCCGGCATCCGTTTTTGCTGCCGGCGACGTACTGCTGCTGGGCGGACGCCGCGAATGTGTCGAGGCATTGAGTGAGTCCGTGGACGGACTGGATCTCCACGGTGCACCGGCTTACCGTGACGATTTCTCCGCCGGCTCGGCAGAACTGATTGAGGTGCTGGTGCCGCCACACTCGCCCGCCATAGGACAGTCGCTCAGCGATCTTGATCTGCGCGCCCGATCCGGTCTTACCGCGATTGCCCTGTGGCGCGACGGCGCGCCGCGGCGCACCGGTGTCGCGACGACTCCATTGCGCGCAGGCGATGCGATTCTTCTCTACGGTGACAAACGTTATACCCGCGGGTTTGAGCCGCAGCCCGACTTCATGTGGCTGCGGCCGCCGCGCAAGTCCGCGGCCCCTGCGAAGGTGCGACGTCTGGCGCCCTGGACGGTGCTGATTTTTCTGCTGGTGATCGCGGCCGCCGCGCTCGACTGGTTTCCAATAGCCGTGACGGCACTGGCAGGCGCGCTGGCCGTAACGCTGATCGGCGCACTGGATGCTGATCGGGCGTATACCCGGATCGACTGGAGTACCCTGGTATTGATTGCGGCGATGTTGCCATTCGCGACCGCACTGAATATCACTGGCGCCTCCGCAGATCTGGCAACCTGGCTCACCGATGGGCTCGGCCACTGGGGTCCGCTGGCCGTGATGATGGCAGTGGCGGGTACCGCACTTGTGCTCACCCAGGCGTTGCATAACGCCGCGGTGGCGGCCGTAATGATGCCGGTGGCGCTGGATGCTGCAGCGCAGCTCGCCGTCAATCCGAAGACCTTTGCTGTGGCAGTGCTGGTTGCCGCTTCCATGAGCGTACTGCTGCCAGCCGGTCATCCGGCGCCGCTGCTGGTGCGCGATTCTGGTGGCTACCGGAGCAGCGACTACCTGCGGTTCGGGAGCGGCATGGCAGTGCTCACGTTGTTGGTGATCGCGACGATGGTACCAATGTTGTGGCCATTTGACGCCGGGTAAACCACTACCAGGCCGGATCTCCGCGCAACACCGGCTGGTATGGTGGCTGCCGGTGTGCATCGTGTTCGGCACGGAAGGCCGCGAATGCCTCCGCTGACGGCTGATGCAGGAACGGGTTCAGGCGTATCTGTTCGCCGAGGGTCGATACCTGTTTGCGCGCGTAGTCATGGCCGGGATATACCAGCGTTTCCGGCGGGAACATGTTCGTCAGCCGATTCAGGCTGTGATACAGGGCTATTGCATCGCCACCTGGCATATCACAGCGCCCGCAACCGTAGATAAACATCGTACCTCCGGTAAACAGCTCTCCGTTGACGTTGAAGCAGGCCGAACCGGGAGAATGTCCGGGCGTGTGCAGGACTTCGATACTCACGCCGCCAAGCGCGATACGTTCGCCGTCGGCGTGGCGCACGAAGTAGTCTCGGTCGACTTTCCAGAACGCTGCCTCGATGTCCAGCAGATGCACTGGCGCTCCGGTGGCCGCCACCAGTTCCTCGACACCATTGACATGATCATCGTGCCAGTGCGAGATCAGGATATCGGTGATGACGGTATCGCCTGCCGCCTCCAGTATCGCTCCAATGTCCCATGCGGGGTCGAGAACTGCCGCGTAGCCAGTATCCGGTTCTTCGATCAGGTAGACCAGATTGTTCATGTCTCCGAGTCTCAGGGAACGGACGTTGGTGGTCAGTTCCTGAAACTCGTGCTCCAGTGCGTCATGTCGTAATGCCTGATTCTTATCCATCGACTGCGTCTCCGCGCTGCGTGAGCATTCTGTTGCTGACGGCAAGCGTGCCTTCCGCATACATCCCTGCGACCATTGCTACAAAAAAAATCCAGACCTGCGTCTGACCTGAAACCAGCGCAGTGACGGCGGGACCGGGACAGAAACCCACCATGCCCCAGCCGATGCCGAACAACATCGAGCCGAACACCAGCGGCCTGTCGATATCGTTGCGCGCCGGCACGTGAAAATCAGTATCGAACAGCGGTGCCGGACGCCGCAGGACCCGGCGGTGCAGCAGCATGTAGACGCCGGCGGAAGTAATCATGACCAGGCCCAGGCTCGGGTCCCAGTTTTCACCGCTGAAGTCGAGAAAGCCGATAACTTTTTGCGGCAGTGTCATTCCCGAAACGCCCAGCCCGACTGCGAATAACAGGCCGGAAGAAAATATAGCCAGGTATTTCATCTAGAACGCTCCTGTGACATGGCGTATCAACCAGCTGGTGAGCACTGCCACGCTGAAAAACACTGCACTGGCGACCAGGGAGCGGGGTGCCAGTCGACCCACACCGCAGACGCCGTGGCCGCTGGTGCAGCCATTACCGATGCGGGTGCCGATGCCGACCAGAAATCCACCCAGCAGTACTGCTGCATTGGATACATCGATGCGTATTGCCAGCGCCTCGGGATGTAACCAGCGAACCAGCATGGCGCCTGCCACCATGCCGCCCAGAAATATTACCCGCCACAGGGTATTGCCCTGGGTCGGATGCAGCACCCCGGCAGTGATACCGCTGATCCCTGCAATGCGGCCGTTCACAAACAGCAGGGCCAGCGCGGCCAGCCCGATTAGAATGCCGCCGATACTCGACAATACTGGCGTAAAACCTTCCATAATTCCCGCCCGGCCTCCCCGTGCGCCGTTGGTTCCGGAGTGAAAAGTCTCCGCAAGCCGGAGCCGAGCGTCATTGATATTTATCAGTGCGCGAGCCCCTTCCGGCGTTATGCTGAAATTCGTTCCGTTGGCAAATCTACGATGAGACATTAAATGGCGGGACCCTCTGCGATTCGCGGACTTCGATTCGCAGTCCGTGCACCGGTCATCGCCAAGTATCTGGGTCAGGCGTTTCTGGCGCTGGCTGCGCTGACCTCTGTGCCGGCGACTGTGGCCGCAGTCAGTGGCAACAGCGATGTGGCATTGCGCTATCTCTTCGTGATTCTGGTGTTTGCGATCTACGGCGGCTTTACGGCACGAATTCGGGTCCCCCCGAACATGCAGCGCAATGAGGCGCTGGTTATCACTGCCCTGGTCTTCACGCTGTCGGCCGTTGCCATGAGCTTCCCGCTGATGGGCTACGGGATTGCTTTTATCGACGCGCTGTTCGAGGCGGTGTCCGGCGTCACCACGACCGGATTGACGACGCTCGGAAATCTGGAGGAGCGGCCCGTGGCCTTCCTGTTCGCTCGCGCCTGGTTACAGTGGGTTGGCGGACTGGGAGTGCTGGCTCTGGTGCTGGCGCTACTGATCGAACCCGGGCTGGCGGCCCGGCGGCTGGGGTTCGGCGGACATACAGATCTGGTCGGCGGCACGCATTCGCACCTGCGTCGGGTCGCGCAGGTCTACGTCATCATTACTATAATCGGAATGCTCGCACTGCTGGCTGCGGGCGAATCAATTCTCGATGCGATCGTACACGGGTTGTCCGCGGTATCTACCGGCGGCTTCTCAAACCACGACACCAGTCTGGCCGGTGTCGAATCGACTGCGGCGCAGGTGCTCATCACACTGTTATCGCTGGCCGGTGCCATTTCGTTTTCCTGGTACTACCTCGGCTACTACCGTCACCTGTCATCATTGCTGCGCGAACCTCAGTTCCGCGCCCTGCTGGTGCTGTGCGTGGCAAGCGTGGTGACCCTGTTTTGTTTCATGTCGATGGCCAATCCGGAGCGGGTGGCGGAAAATTTTGCCGACGCGGCATTCGTCGGTATCTCGGCACAGACCACCACCGGCTTCTCAACCCTGCCGCTGGCAGAACTCGACGCCGGCAGTAAACTTACCCTTATCGTTTCCATGTTCATCGGTGGCGAGGTGGGTTCTACCTCGGGCGGTCTGAAAGTGCTGCGCCTCATGGTGCTGCTTAGCCTGGTGAGATTGCTGGTGCAGCAAACAAGAATTCCGGCCGCGGGGCGGATTCCGGCGACTGTCGGTGGCAGTCCCCTCAAGTCCAGCGAGGTGAACTGGACGGTCGCTCTGCTGGTGGTTTATCTGCTGGTCATGTTGCTGTCCTGGGCGTTATTCCTGGCGTCCGGCCATGCACCGCTGGATGCACTGTTCGACGTGGTTTCAGCGCTTTCGACCTCCGGGTTGTCGACCGGTGTGGTGTCCGCAGGTCTCGATCCTGCCCTCAAGGCGGTACTGTGCCTGGTCATGCTCATGGGCCGTGTCGAAGTTATTGCTGTTCTGGTGCTGCTGTATCCACGCACCTGGTTAGGAAGAAGACGGGGTTAATCACTATGCGTGCGATATTCGTCGGGGCGAGCACTTTGACAGTCATGACCACGAGACGCCTGATCAAGGCCGGGCACGACGTGGTAATCATCGAGAAGAACGAAGAGCGGATAGCCGAGCTTTCAGAGACTCTCGACTGTGGTTTTATCCACGGCGACGGCAGCCGGCCAGCGGTGCTCGAAGAACTTTCAGCGGGCGAAAAGGACGTGCTGTTCTGTCTTTCCAATGACGACCAGGATAACATCATTGCATCACTGGTGGGGCAGACCGTGCACTTTGGCCGGGTCATAACCAAGATCGAGGATCCTGATTTTCAGGGCATCTGCACCAGGCTGGGGCTGGAGAACGTGCTGGTCCCCGATCGTGACGTGGCCGAGCGCCTCGCCGATATGCTGGAGGGCCACGACGTGGCCGAGCTGAATGCCGCAGTGGAAAGCGGCATCCGGTTTTTCCAGTTCATTGTGCGCGACAGGGATGCCGGCAGGGTCAGTAGTATCGACCTGCCGGGGCAGACCCGGATCATTGTGATCACCCGCGGCGATGAATCGCTTATCGTCGGCAATGATGACCAGCTCAGGGAGAACGACCGGGCCCTGGTGGTGGCGCACCGGAAGGATATCGACAAGCTGAAAAAACGTTTCGGCCAGCTGGATATCGACTAGGCACGCCGGGATCTGCTGCTACTAGAATGCCGCATCAAAGCCGAACAGAATATAGCCTTCGCGATCCAGGTGGCCGGTGTAGAAGGTTCCGCTTCTGGACTCGTCATCGAGCAGGTCGATGTTGACTTCGGCGACGCCTTTCACATTGCGCATGAAGTAATAGGACGCAGTGAACGAAAGACTGTTGATATCGATGCCTTCATAGATCGTGTCGGTATCATCCAGATCATTGGCGTCCGCGTAATTGTACAGGGCGGAAAACGCCCAGAAGTCATTGAAGATGTAATCCACGCCTGCGAATCCGCCCCACCAGTCGTAGTCCTGGTCCGGCTCGAGAAAACCTTCCCAGGTGTTCCAGAGAAGCTGCGTATACCAGTGGGTCTTGCCGCGCAGAGTGCCCGATAAATCCAGCCCGACGACGCGTTTGTCGGTATCGCGGTCACCGCTGTCGATACCGGCCGGGCCGGTTGCGTTGGCCTGTTCCCCGGCAAGTCCGAACAGTCCGACCGACACCGGTCCAAGTGTCGTGGCGATGCGTCCGAACACACTTTTATCGCTGTTGTTGTCGAACATGTTGTCAGGGCGCCGGTAGCCCGGACTGTTCACGTCGAAATTCTGATCGATCCCGTTGCCGTTGACCAGACCCAGCGCGATATCGAGGCCCCCGATCCCGCGGTCGAACAGCAGGCCCCGGTCATAGGTGATGCCGGCCATGCGATAGACCATGAAATCCTGGAACGGCAGGCGGACTTCGCGTAGAAACATCAGGTCAGAGACCTGGAACTGGCCGAGTTGCAAACCGACCCCGCTGGCGAACACATCATCATGCCGGAACCAGGCATCTTCAATGAGCGTTTCGCCATTGCCGCCTTTCTCGGCAAAGATGCCGTAGAAGTAATAGGTGATGTGATCGCTGAGTGGTGCGCTGGATAACAACTTGATCAGGTAAGGTGACTGGAAATCGGAGCTTGCCTCGACAGTATCACCAGTAACCGGATCGATCGACTCGCCCTCACGGGCCTGGACGTAAGCCTGGGCGCGAACTGCCAGCGGCACGGCCGACGGCAGCGCCAGCCGTTGGTCGCCGGTTTCCAGGGTACCATCGCGCCAGTTTGGCAAACGCATGTTACTGGCGACGAACTGTTCTCCGAAGCTGTTCAGTCGCGGAAATGCCGAATGGCAGGCCGCGCAGCTCAGGTTGTATTTGCGCGCGAACATGGGAGCCGCCTCGGCGGTCACCGGCAGCAGGCCGGGCAGCAAACAGACAATGAGCAGCAAGGCATGGATAGCAAACCGAAGCGGGACTGGCATCATTATTGTTCTCCTTTTTTAATGAAAAAGTACTTAGCGTTCCTGCTTGCAGGTCTCTGCGCTGCGTTTGCCGAGATCGCTGATCAGCGCATCGAGATCCTGCTCACCGAGTTTTTGTTGAAAAGTGGAGCGATAGTTGGTCACCAGGCTCACACCCTCTACTACCAGATCATAGACCTTCCACGCGTTGTCAGCCCTGTGCAGCCGGTATTTGACCGGAATCGGCGGTTCGCCGCTCGACATAATGCGCACCGGAATCTCGACATGGTCCCGGTCGTCTGACCGGCGCGGATCGAGATATTCAACCTGTTGACCGGAGTAGGCGGCGAATGCTGCGGAATAGGTGCAGGCGAGAACGGTTTTCATCGCGTCGACAAATTGCGCCTGCTGGGTCGCGCTCGCCTGTGGCCAGTGGCGACCCAGCGTGAGGCGTGCGACGCGTTCAAAATCGACGTGCGGAAATACTTCCGTTTCAATCAGGTCGACCAGCGCAGCGCGGTCTTTGCGCAACTCCGGTTCTGCCTCGAGCCGGGAAGTGATGTTATCGGTGACATCACGCATCAACGCCTGCGGGTCCGGGGGTGCCGCGATGCCGCCGATCGACCAGCCCGCCAGCAGGAACAGGATGCACAGAGGGACAAAGAACGTTCTCATACCGGTGTCTCTCCCGCGGGGGTGCGTGTGCATGACTCCGGGCTGGCGGAGCAGCCGCTTCAGGTCGTTCAGGATGGAGGAACCGGGTGCGCGCCCGACGGACTAGCCGCCCATGCCGCCGCCCTTGAAGTAGCCCATCTGCTCCAGGTCTTCGTCTGTGCAGGCATCGTTCAGGCACAGGATAGTGGTGCCGTCCGATTCCGAGATGCTCGACAAATTAAGGTCCGGTGATTCGAACTCGGCGGCCTCGGAGAAGATGAAATGGAAATCTTCACCGACAGTCAACTCCAGCTTTCCGCCATTGCTTTCGCCATAGTCATGCCAGCGGTCGCTGGCGCCGCCGGGAATTTCCGGACCGGAGCGCCCGGTCTTGTCATCCTTCCAGGCGACGATCACCGGATCGGACAGAATTTCGCCGGCCTTGCCGGCCGCCTGGCGGCGTGCCGCGACAAAATCAACCGGCTGGTTTTCGACAGATACATTCATGGTCTCCATAATCTTCTCCTGATAAGTGCTTACAGTGTTCAGTGGCCTTCAACCGGAAGTTGCTCCGCCTCCCAGGCGGTGAAACCCCCAATGACGTTGTAGACATTGCGGTGGCCGGTGCGGCGCAGCAGGCTGGCTGCCACCGATGAGCGATAGCCGCTGCCGCAGTACACGGCAATCGGCTGGTCTTTGGGTACATCCTCGATGCGCCCGGGCAGTTCGGAACCCGAAATATGGTGCGCCTGCGGCACGTGTCCGGCATGCCACTCCGCCGGTTGCCGCACGTCCAGAATGTACAGGTCGTTATTTTCGCGGCGGCGCGTTTCCAGCTCTTTCGGAGTCCATTGTGGCAATGAGCCGAGCGGTTGCGCGGCGGTTCGCCAGGCACGCATGCCGCCGGCCAGCCATCCGACCGGTTCGCGATAGCCGATGCGCAGCAGCTTCCAGTAGATGCCCCAGAGCTGGCCGGGGTCGTCTACCACCAGCAGAATGTCCGCCTCATCCGGCACCACCGAACCTGCCCAGGTAGGAAAGGATGTGCCGGCGCCGACGTTCAGCGAACCGGGAATGTGCGCGCCTGCGAAAGCTTCCGGCGCGCGGCAATCCACCACCACAGCACCTTCGGAAATGCGTCGCGCAAACTCTGCCGGCTGCAGCGCCGGCGGTTCCGCCAGCGTGTCGAGACGCGCCGGGCCGTCCTGGTTCTGCTTGCGCATGCGCCGCCAGTAGGGCGGCACCGTCGGCAATGGGCCGAGGTCGAGGCAGCGGTCTTCGAAGTCCTGTTCGTTACTGATGGCCACCAGCATATCGTTGAGCTTGCGTTCATAGCCGATGGTGGTCACCAGCATGCTGCCGATGTTGCCACCGCAGAGCGAACCGGCCACGTGGGTGGGGAACACCAGCAGATGATCGGGCAGCGGCAGGATTTTTTCTTTCAGGGTATTGCACAGCGATTTCGCGTTCCTGCGTTTTTCGGCTTCGTCGCCAAGCAGGTCGGGACGCGCTACATCCGCCACCAGCAGCGCACCGCCCGACAGCAGCATTACCGGCTCTTCGCCGCGGGTTTTGTCGCGCACCAGCAGGCTGATGTGCTCCGGTGTATGACCGGGTGTATGCAAAGTTTCGAATTCGATTTCGCCCATGCTGAGGCGTTCATGATCTTCCAGCGGACGCGACTGGTAACCCAGCTCGGCGCGGGCGCTGGACAGCAGTTCCAGCGGCGATCGGGTTTCCAGCTGCGTGATGCCGGTCAGGTAATCGTTGTGCTGATGGGTATCCGCCGCATAGGCAATGCGCAGGCCCTGTTCGCGTGCAAAATCATAGTAGTCATCTACATCCCGGCGCACATCGAGCACCAGTGCTTGTCCAGTCTGTTCCGAGCCGATCAGATAGGATGCGTGTCCCAGGCTTGGCTCGTAGAACTGCTTGAAAATCATCTCCGGTGCTCCGGCCTGTGGACCTCGTCGCGACTGCGTATCCGGCTGGCGTTGCGCCGGGCGCGGATGCTTCTGAACCACAGCAGACCGGCCACAATGGCACCCGCCAGGACCAGCGCAGCAGGCTGAACGGATGCATGCGCAAGCTGTTCCGCCAGAGTCATACTGCTGTGCTGGCCCACATGCGCGCTTGCGAATGCCGGCAGGGCCAGCACGGACAGAAGACCCACTTGTTGATATCGCATAGTTTTCTCCCTGGACCGCCGGTGCGGTTGCTCGTCCTGTTGACGGTGCGAGAGTCAAGCCTGCCCGGCTTCGCAGCGCGCAGCATTGATATTTTTTAATGCGAAAGAAGAAACGTATTTCGAGTCGGGGAGGGGCTGAATGCCGGCGTCCGGAGTACGCAATCAGCCGGAGCGTTGCTCGACACGCGGAGGCGGCGTTTCGGTGACCTCGTCGTCTTCCGGCTCGACTCGCGGATCGAGCTCCAGTACCGCGGCCGAGGTTCGGGCCATGGCGACGAACTCGCCCTGATCCTCTGTGGGAATGACGGCACCTACACGCCGACGCAGCACTGTATAGCCGGACAGAATCACCAGCAGCACTGCGAAGTACAGCATCAGGCCGTGGCTGCCGGCCCAGGCCACGGCGAAACCCGCCAGTATCGGGCCGATGCTGGCACCGATGCCGCTCAACAGCAGCAGGCCGCGACTGGCTTCCAGCATCTGGCTGGCTTCCATGTGATCGTTGGTATGCGCCACTGCCAGCGAGTAGACAGAAAATGCGCAGCCGCCGAAAGCAATGGAAACGATCAGCGCCCAGGCGAGATGGCTGGCGGCGATGAAATACACTACCAGGGCAGCGCCCGCGCCGATCAGACTGACATTCGCCAGTACCAGGCGTCGATCATGATTGTCGGAGAGGTGTCCGATCGGCCATTGCAGCAGCGCGCCGCCGAATATGACCGCACTCATGAACAGGGCAACGCCGCGCTCCGACAATCCTGCCCCCATCGCATAGATCGGTCCCATTCCCCAGAAACCGCCGGCCACCAGTCCGGAGATCAGTACCGCGATCACACCCAGTGGCGAGGTTGCATAGAGATTGCGCAGTCCCAGGTGCGGCACCGTGACGAAGCCGGGCTCGCGCATGCGCGTCAGCGCAATCGGCACCAGCGCCAGTGAAAAGAACAGCGCGCTCAGGGTGAACGGTGCAATGCCCTCGTAGCCATAGATCATGAGCATGTACTGCCCCAGGCCGAGCGCGAGCAGGTTGACCGTCATGTAGACAGCGAACAGCCGGCCGCGATTCTGGTTGGTGGCGAGATTACCCAGCCAGGATTCGATTGCCAGATACATGCCCAGCATGCTGATGCCGGTAATGACACGCAGCAGCCACCACACCAGCGGGTCGATCCACAGACCGTTGAGGATGACAGCGGCGGACCCGATGGCGGCGAAGGTCGAGAAGCTGCGGATGTGACCGACGTTCTGCTGGATGCGGGGACAGATATACGAGCCGATCACATAACCCGCAAAGAAGCCGGACATGATCAGACCGGTGACATTGCTGGACATGAATTCGGCGCTGGCGCGCAGCGCGATGATGGTGCCGAGGAGTCCGGAACCCAGCAGCAGGATCGCCACGGCGATCAACAGCGAAAAAATGGAAAGAACTGTTCTCAGCATTGCGGTGCCCGGTCTCCGTCGGGCGGGGAGGATAACAACGTCATCACACTAAAGAAAGGCAGTTGCAGGTGAGGCGTGGGCCCTGGCTCATTGCAGCGCCTCGCGAACCGCGGATTCGATATCCGGATATTGATATTCATAATCCCTTTGCAGGTGCCGCGCCGGAATCACTTTCTGGCCGGTGACGTACAGGTGCGCCATCTCGCCATACAGGATGTGCAGCACCCAGCCGGGTGTGCGCAGCAGCACCGGACGATGCAGCGCATGGCCGATGCTCTCGGACAGTTCGCGATTGGTGGCGGGTAGCGGCGCAGTGTTGTTGAAGGGACCCACCAGTGTGTCATCATGCATGAAACGCAGAAACAGCGCGACCAGGTCCTCGAGGTGTATCCACGACACCCATTGATTGCCGCTGCCGGCGACGGCGCCCAGTCCGCGGCGGAACAGCGGCGTCAGACCGGCCAGCATGCCGCCGCCGCGGCCGATCACCACACCGGTTCGTGAGATGCACAGCCGCACGCCGTAGCCTTCGGCGCCGCGTGCAGCCTGTTCCCATTCGACGCACAACCGCGACTGGTATTCATCGCCTGGTGGCGCGTCCTCGGTCAGTTCCTCATCGCCGTGCGCGCCATAGTAGCCGACTGCCGAACCGCTGATCAGCAACTTCGGGCGCCGCTCCGCATGTGCGATGTAATCGACCATCTGCCGGGTGGTGTTCACGCGGCTGGCGATCATGTCGCCTTTGGTCTGCTCATTCCAGCGTTTGGCGCCGAGGTTCTGTCCGGCAAGATTAACGATGACGTCAGGGGCGTCCTGTGTCTCGACCTGATCCAGGTGCTCGAATGCCGCGACCCGGTTCTGGAAATGTCTGCGGGCCCGCTCGCGATTGCGCGTCAGCACGCTCACGCGCACCCCGTCATCCAGCAGCCGTTTGCACAGGGCGGTGCCGATAAAGCCGGTGCCGCCAGTCACCAGCACCTGTCGAATGGCAGTGTCCGGAGCAGTACTGTTCATGGCGATTCCGGCCCTGGCAGGTACAAAGATTCTGGCGAGGTGATCTTCACCGGGTCATGCTAGAAACTGCCGGCGGTGCAGGCATTGCGATCCGTCAATCCGATCAGACCAGCTTGCGCGCGATACAGCGGTTCCAGTTCCGGGAATAGACGCGCCGGTCGGCTTCATAGGCATCCAGCTCTGCATCCAGGTAAAAATTATTCTGGTCGCAGTGCAGCACCGTGCGGGTGATTGTGGATATCGACCAGCCGCGCCGCCTGAGGCCGCGCCGCCAGATCGTTTCGCCGCGCGGCGATTCGAAATCGTCTGCCTGATAGGAATACCATTCCTCGGCTTTGCGCTGCACCACCAGGTCGATTTCCTCCAGCCGGTAAAGCCCGCCATCATTGACGACTTCGAGGGTCGAGAAATCCTTGTCCAGCTCCCGGATCACCCGCCAGTTATGCTGTCCGCTTTTGATCTGCCGGAGCCTGCCGGTGGGAGGGGATTCGGCCGGCGGAAACGCAATCACCTGTTCCCGCGGCGCGCGTACCGGCAGGATCAGACGGCTGGTGCCGGTGTAGATGCGCAACCGGGTAGAGGTGGGAGGCGGCCAGGCCAGCGGAAAATACGACGAGGAAATCGCGACCCGGAGGCGATGCCCGCGCGGGAAACTCTGAGCCACGTCATTCAGTTGCACGCGAACTCTGTAACGCCTGTCGATCTCCAGCGGCGTCGGTTCGGCATGGCTGTCGCGGTGCGTAAGGTTGAGCAATCCATAGGTGACCCTGGCCACCTTGTTGTCCGGCCGCATGTCGGACAGGCGTATCGCGATCATCGCAACCGGGCGGCTGGCAGATACTTCCAGCTCCACCACCGGCGCCCCGAGTATCTCCAGCGTTTCCTCGAGTGGTGCGCCGGTGAACAACAGCGCACCGCCGTCTTCCTCGCGCTGGTCATGGGGCAGATCCGGCGTTGCGCTGTATGAACACCACTTGCCGGCAAACAGTCCGGTGCTCAGCGGGGACTGCAGGGCGAGGGCCTTTTCCGCGACCTCGGTGCCGGCATCTGTCAGGCGATGTTCCGCCAGCATAAACACCAGCGGCTCGATATTCGGTGATGGCCAGGCCGGCTCGCCGACCCAGCGGCCGTAGCGCTGGTGATAGGTGGTAGAGGGCGGCATGCTGTCCAGCATCCATGCGCGGAGGGCCGGTTCAGTCATAATGCCGGTGTCGATGTCCTTCAGCCAGTAGTCCCACCAGCGCAGGCACTCCTGCAGGAACCCGATGGCCGGGCCGGGCAGGCCCAGGTGCGGATAGCGATGGCTCCAGGGACCGATCAGGCCCAGCCGGGGTCCGGGTAAATCGCGCAGCAGGCGGAACACCGCATTGCTGTAGCCGTCCGCCCAGCCGCTCACCGCCATCACCGGGACCCGCACGCGCGAGTGATCCTCGCAGATCGAGCCGTGCCGCCAGTAAGCGTCGCGGTGCTGATGTTGCAGCCAGGTGTCGAGCCACAGTCCGCTGTTGCGCAGGCGTTCGAACCAGGTGTCGCGCCACCCGTCACCGACCAGGTCCGGGTCCGGAGGCAACGAGTTATAGGCGAACATGGTGGATGCCCATGAGAGATTGTCGCCGAGCAGACAGCCACCCATATAGTGCACGTCATCGGCATAGCGATCGTCAGTGGAACAGACGCTGACTACCGCTTTGAGCTGCGGCGGTTGCAGCGCCGCCAGCTGCAGTCCGTTGAAACCACCCCAGGAAATGCCGATGATGCCGACCCTGCCGTCACACCAGGATTGCTGTGCCAGCCATTCAAGGATCGCGACGCCGTCATCGAGTTCCTGTTGCAGATATTCGTCGGTCAACACCCCGTCCGAATCACCGCTGCCGCGTATGTCGACACGCAAACAGGCGTAGCCGTGGCCGGCGAACCAGGGGTGCATGGTTTCGTCGCGCAGGCGCACGCCGTCACGTTTGCGGTAGGGAATGTATTCCAGAATCGCCGGCACCGGCTGCGCATCGGCCCCCTCCGGCATCCATATACGCGCCGCCAGGCGCGCGCCGTCGGGCATCGGTATCCAGCTGTGTTCGATATGTCGCACCCGGTGCGGCAAGCTGCGGTCAGTTTCCATCACCGAGCTCCTGTTCGCATACTGACATCAGTCAACCGGTGCAAGCTCCAGCGGCAACGCCTCACGAACCGCCCGGTACTTTTGCAGCAACTCTCGCTGACTGTCGCCACCGAGAAAGATGACCGCGATCTCATAACTGTAGCTGTCCTGATCGGTGAGATCCGACAGACGCATGCCTTCGTGAACAGCGATCTGGATTTCCAGCCCCGGGAAGCGCCGCTGCAGCGCCTGCAGCTGCTCCTCGGTCGGCAGGTGGCGCACTTCGGCATCGGTGGCCATGCGCCACATGAATTTCGCCGCGCAACGATAGCGGCCGCGCCGATGCGGAAACTCGGGCCGCTTCCCAAGTGCCAGATCGAGCATCACCTGATGATGAGGTGCGCCATCGACATCGCGGAATAACGGGGTGTGCGATTTGGAAATGCGGGTATTGATTTCGAGAAGCCAGATGCTGTCATCGTCGCAGTCCCAGTAGAATTCAATATTGAAGGGGCCGTTGTCGAAGCCGGTCCGGCGCATCACTTTACGGGTCACGGCGATCATTTTTTCCTGAATGCGCTGCGGGATTGTCGAGGGGTACTGGTAGCGCGAGAAACTGGACCGGTGCTTTCCCTCCCGGATCGAGTCGATCGCGCCATACACACGGGTCTCGCCGTGATAGACATAGCCTTCCAGCGTGCACTGGCGGCCGCGCGAGATGATGCCCTCAACCACACAGTGACTGCCGTCGACGGGTGCGATCTGGTCCGGCAGATCCGCAAACTGAAGCAGATAGTTGAAAGGTTCTGCCCAACGGCTGATGTCCCTGCGGATCCGCTGTATGGCGTGCTCGAACTCGGCGTCGTTGCGCACCTTGAAACCGAGGTGCGATGAAGCTGCCTTTACCGGTTTGATCCAGAACGGGTACGCCAGGCTGATCTGTCGGCGTGGCTGATCGGCAAATGGATCGACGGCGCAAAAATCCGGGATGTGCTCCGGCACGATCTGCTGCTGTTCGACCCGACTCCAGTATTTGTGCTCGCATTTGAGCACTGCTTCGAAGCTGGGCGAGGGCAGGTCGAAGGGCTTGCGCAACAGCGGCAGCATGGTGCTGACCGGAAAGTCCCAGTAGCCGACGACAGCGTCGGGTGGATCGGGCGAATCGCGCAGCCGTTGTAACGCACCCTGATAGAGCGCATCGACATTCAGCCGCGAACTTCGTTTCACCTCCTCATGGCGAAACAGTGCATGGAAGCGGTACGTCTGCGCACTCTCCAGCGCTTTCATCTGTGCCAGATTGAAGTCGTCCAGACCGAAAACAAAAATGTTCTTCATGGCAAGGCCATGCGCAGATGATGGCGTTTGGCGCCGGTCCTATGTTACACCGCGGCCGCGCGGTCCGAAGAAGAACCATATGATCAGTCCCAGCAGCGGCAACAGCAGAATCACCACGATCCATAGCGCCTTGCTGCCGGCCCCGGCACCGCTCTGAACAATCTTTATGATGGCCCAGATGTCCAGGACCAGTATGATAAAACCAAGCAGACCACCAACCTGTATATCCATTGGTATTTTCTCCTTATTCGCACAGCGTGGTACAGGAGGTTCAACAGTGACCGGCAGCACCCGGCGGTGCATTGAAAAAACGCAATAGCTCAGTGGGCATCACCATTCAGTAGCCGCGGATTGCGTTCATATACTGCTGTCAGGTCGCTGAGTTCCGCGCGCACTGAGGGATCCAGCTGTTCCCAATGAAACCGCCATTCCCAGTTTCCCGCAGAGCTTCCCGGCATGTTCATGCGTGCATCGCTCCCCAGTCCCAGCAGGTCCTGCAGTGGAATGATCGCTCGCGCCGCCACCGACCCCAGCGCCAGACGTATCATGTCCCAGTGGATGTTGTCGCCGCTGGTGCCGAGATAGGCGAGCACGTGAGCGCGTTCTTCCTGCACCTGCTGCGCGGTCTGGGTAGTCTGCCGTCCGGGTTCGATGGTGAACCAGCCCTGGGTGGTGTTGTGGTCGTGCGTGGCGGTGTAGACGACGCTGTGGTGGCGGTGATTATGCGGGCGATATTCCTGCGCCTTGGGGTCCTGACCGAAGGCCATCTGCAGAATCCGCATGCCCGGGAAATTCAGGCTGTCGCGCAGGTCATCGACTTCGACGGTGATCACGCCGAGATCCTCGGCTATGACATCGAACTCAATGCCATGCTGGCCCAGCACCTCCTGCACCCTGTGAAAGAACGGTGCGCCGGGACCCTTGACCCAGGATCCGTTGACGGTCGTGGTTTCCGTGGCCGGTACTTCCCAGAAGGCTTCAAAGCCACGGAAATGATCCAGCCGCAGTATGTCCACCAGCGAAAAATTGACCCGAAAACGATTGATCCACCAGCGGTAGTCATCCTCGGCCATGGTGTCCCAGCGGTACAGCGGATTGCCCCAGCGCTGGCCGCTGGCACTGAAATAGTCGGGTGGAACGCCAGCCACAGCGACGGGAGCGCCCTGCTCATCGAGCTGAAAATAATTGCGATTGGACCAGACATCGGCGCTGTCGTAGGCGACATAGATTGGCAGATCGCCGATCAGTCTGATGCCTTGTGTATGGCAGTAATGTTTCAGCTCACCCCATTGTCTGAAAAAAATGTACTGAACAAACTTGCGGTACTGGATTGCCGTCGCCAGTGTGTTGTGCCAGCTCACCAGTGCATCGGAGCGTGCATGGGCTGCGCCTGTCTCCCAGTCGGTCCAGGTGCGGCCCTGGTGCTCATTCTTGAGCGCCATGAACAGCGCATAGTCATCCAGCCAGAATGCCTGTTGTTCACAGAACCGGTAGAAGGCTTCCCTGTAGCTGTTTTTGTGTTGCTCGTTGAAGCGTCGGAAGGCCCGTTCCAGCAACGGTTTTTTCCAGCGGTAAGCGGCACCATGGTCAACCCGATGAGTGGGAAACGCGGGCGGTTCGGCGATTGCCTGCGGATCGAGGAAGCCGTCCTCTACCAGTTTCTGCAGGCTGATCAGTAATGGATTACCGCCGAACGCGGAAAAACACATGTAGGGCGAATTGCCGTAGCCGGTGGGACCCAGGGGCAACACCTGCCAGAGGCTCTGGCCGGCCTCGCGCAGAAAATCCACGAACCTGAAAGCGTCGTGACCGAGGTCGCCGATTCCGAAGGGACCTGGCAGGGACGTCGGGTGTAGCAGAATGCCGCTGGTTCTGGGCAGCATGGCGGTCAGGGGCTTGTGTGCAGCAAATCCAGCAGGCCATCCAGCGGTACGATTACCCAGGCCGGGCGACTGTGCAATTCATAGGTGATTTCGTAGAGCGCTTTTTCCAGCACAAAAAAGTCGATGAGGGCGCGGCCATCCCCGGAGTTCTCCGGGTATACGCCGCTGCCCGCCACCGCTTCCTCATAGCCTTCCAGAAATGCATCGACCGTCAGTGCACGCCACTGCGCGGCAAACGGCGCAAGGAGTTCCCGATCCTGAGGACGTTCCTGGGTCAGGTTATCCACGGCCACGTGCGCAGCGTAGTCGATGGAGCGCAACATGCCGGCAACGTCGCGCAGTGCAGAGTGCTTGCCGCTGCGTTCGGCGATGGGCCGGGCCGGCTCGCCCTCGAAATCGATAATCACGAAATCATTCTCCGTCACCAGCACCTGGCCGAGATGATAGTCGCCGTGGTGCCGCGTTTTGATTGCGGCAATTGGCGATCGTGTCACCGCATCGATGCGCGCTTCGATGTCCGTCTGCCGGTCGATGATTTGCTGCGCCGCGGCGCGGGCGGCAACCGGCAGCTCGGGACTTTGCAGATTGCGCAGCGTGTTGTGCAGGTCGGTGCGCAAATGCGCCGCCCACTCATCGAGATCAGTCGCCGTTACCGGCTCGGGCTCGAAGGCCGGATCGCCACTCGGCTTTGCCAGTGCCTGGTGCAGTTCACCGGTGCGCTGACCCAGGCGCCGTATCAGGATCAGATAATTGGTGTGGAGGGCGCCATTTTCACTGGATGCTTCCGCGGGTGTCACCGCGCATTGCTCGAGCACGCGTTCCAGATAATCCAGCGTATAGGTCCAGGCGTCTCCCTGATTGGCGACATAAGCCTGCAACAGTGCCAGCGTGGCGTGGCTGCCGTCTTCGCCCTGGTATTCCAGCGCCCCCAGCACCGGAATGATGTGCGGGTTAGGCGAAACTTCAGTCAGAAAGCGGCCGATCTCCAGTTCCGGATTCGCGCCGTCCTGAAAGCGCCGGTAGCCCTTGAGAAACAACCGGTCGCCCAGGATTACGGCGGTGTTGGTGCCGAGGGCTTTGGGGCGGCGCATCTCGAAATCAGTGTCGGAATCACCAATCATCTCGCCGGCGGCAGCGGTAGAGGAGAATTGCAGTATTCCGGTGCCGAGTGGGATCTTCTGATTCGCGAGCATCGCCTTTACCAGCGTATTGCAGAACCTGGAGTCCGCGAAGGCATCGAAGAGTATGCCGACCCGCGAATACTGACGCACCTTTGCCAGCGTGAAAGTCAGCAGTGGCCGGATCCGATCCTCATCGTCTTCCCAGTCGTTGGCCAGCGGCAGGAAATACACCTGCGATGGCGCATTCCTGATGTGGACCTCGGCCAGACCCAGCAGCCATTCGTCGTTCTGCTCCTGCCAGACGGTGCGCTGGTTCAGTTCGACCCGCTCGATGTGGCAATCCTTGGCGGCGAACCAGCGCTGGGTAGCAAAAAAATCCGGCAACACACGCTGCTCCAGTTGTTCGTTCAGCTTTTGCACCAGCACCCGCCGCTGCGGCTGCACCTCCTGTGGAAAAAAACTGCGCCAGCCTTCCACCATCACCAGTACCGGCAGTTCGATCGGCGGCAGGACTTCCTCGTGCCAGGCAGGTTCGTCGGCCTCTTCATGCAACTGAAACCAGTACACTCCATGGCCGGGCAGGGTCAACAGGTAGGGCAGGTCGCCGATCGGCGGGAACGGCGTATGACCAAGCAGTTCGACCGGCACCCGGCGTTTGAAGCGCGCCAGATCCAGTTCCACGGGCTGAGCGCTGCGTGACAGATTGGCGACGCACAAAATCGCTTCATTCTCATACTCGCGAATGTAGGCGAGGATCTTGCGATTGCCCGGCCCAAGAAATTCGAGGCTGCCGCGGCCGAATGCCTGGTGAGCCTTGCGCACCGCGATCAGCCGCTTCATCCAGTTGAGCAGTGACGAACGATCGCGACTCTGCGCCTCTACATTAATGGCGGAATAGCCGTATACCGGGTCCATGACCGGCGGCAGATACAGCAGTTGCGGATCGGCCTTGGAAAATCCGCCGTTACGATCGGGACTCCACTGCATGGGCGTGCGCACGCCATTGCGATCACCGAGGTAAAAATTATCGCCCATGCCGATTTCGTCGCCGTAGTAAATGATCGGCGAGCCCGGCATCGACAATAACAGGCTGTTCATAAGTTCGATCTTGTTGACGTCATTGTCCATCAACGGAGCAAAGCGGCGGCGTATCCCGACATTGACGCGCATTCGCGCATCACTGGCATATTGTTCGTACATGTAATCGCGCTCACGATCGGTGACCATTTCGAGGGTCAGTTCATCGTGGTTGCGCAGGAACACCGCCCACTGGCAGTTGGCCGGGATATCCGGCGTCTGGTTCATGATTTCTACAATTGGATGACGATCCTCCTGGGCAACCGCCATGTACATGCGCGGCATGAGGGGAAAGTGATATGCCATGTGGCATTCGTCGTCGTCGCCGAAATATTCACGCACGTCCTCGGGCCACTGGTTGGCCTCGGCGAGAAACATACGGTTACTGTAATGGGCATCCACCGCCTCACGCATCTGTCTGATCACCGCATGGGTTTCCGGCAGGTTTTCGTTGTTGGTGCCTTCGCGTACGCATAAGTAGGGAATGGCATCGAGGCGCAGACCGTCGACGCCCTGATCCAGCCAGAAACGCATGGTGCGAATAACGGCTTTCACTACCTGCGGGTTGTTGTGATTGAGGTCCGGCTGGTGAGAGAAAAACCGGTGCCAGTAATACGCCTGTGCGACCGGGTCCCAGGCCCAGTTGGAAATTTCGGTGTCGGAAAAAATGATCCTGGTCTCGGGAAACTTTTTATCGGTGTCACTCCACACGTAGAAGTCGCGCTTGGCGGAACCGGGCGGCGCCTGCCGGGCCGCCTGGAACCAGTGGTGTTGATCCGAAGTATGGTTGATGACCAGTTCGGTAATGATCTTGAGGCCACGGCGATGCACCTCGCGCACGAACTGGCGAAAATCCCGACGGGTGCCGTAGTCGGGATAGATATTGCGATAGTCGGATATGTCATAACCATCATCGCGCATCGGCGACGGATAGAAGGGCAGCAACCATATCGTATTTACACCCAGATCAGCGATGTAATCGAGTTTCTCGGTCAGCCCGTTGAAGTCGCCGTTCCCGTCATTGTCGGAATCGAAGAACGCCTTGACGTGCAGCTGGTAGATGATGGCGTCCTTGTACCACAGCGGGTCATCTGCCCATGAATCGGTGTCGGAGTGTTCTGCTGATGTAGAATCTGTGCGTGCGACCATAGGTGTTTAACCCGTCGGGTTAGAAAAAGTATTCGAAATCGCGTTCAGTGCGAACGCGCCTTAGCAGATGGAAGATATGCGCTTGCGCACCCTGCGGATCGAGTTCGACATAATTACGGGCGCCATTCCACAGATAGCGCGCGCCGGTGAGCAGGTCGTGCATTTGATAAGGATGATGTGAATCGATGTCCAGCGTCTCCAGCGGCAACTCTACCCAGCCGGACTGACGGTGGTAGGGGTCCAGATTCACCAGGCCGATAATGATGTCTGTGCGATCGTCGTCCCATTTTCCGTAGCAGATGATCTGTTCGTTATCTACGGGATAAAACTCGAGATTCAGGTCCTGCTGCAGGGCTGGATGGTCGCGGCGGATGTGGTTCACGCGGCTGATAAAATCCTTCAGGCTTTCCGCGCGTCCGGTGTCCCAGCGCCGCACTTCGTATTTCTCCGAATTCAGATATTCCTCACTGCCGAACTCGCGAGGCTCACGTTCCAGCAGTTCGTAGGCCGGCCCATAGATGCCGTAATTGGCAGCCAGGGTGGAAGCCAGCACCAGGCGTGCCATGAACGCCGGACGGCTGCCGAACTGCAAATACTCGTGCAGGATGTCCGGCGTGTTGGGCCAGAAGTTGGGCCGGAAAAACTCCCGCACCTCGGTGCGCGTCAGTTCCGACAGGTAATGGCTGATTTCCCAGCGCGTATTACGCCAGGTGAAGTAGGTGTATGACTGGGTAAAGCCGAGCTTGGCGAGGCGATACATAATGCTGGGACGCGCGAATGCCTCGGCCAGAAACAGGACTTCGGGATGTTGTTGTCTGATTTCACCGATCAGCCATTCCCAGAAAGCAAAGGGTTTGGTGTGCGGATTATCCACCCGGAATACCAGCACACCCTGTTCGATCCAGAACTCGAACACGCTTTTCAGCTCTTCCCACAGAGCTTTCCAGTCGTCGGTCTCGAAGTAAATGGGATAGATATCCTGGTATTTTTTCGGCGGATTCTCGGCGTATTGCACCGATCCGTCCGGGCGGCGGCGGAACCACTGCGGATGTTCGTTCACATACGGGTGATCGGGCGAACACTGGAAGGCGATATCCAGCGCCACTTCCATGCCGAGGCCGCGTGCGCTGTCGACGAACTCGCGAAAACTTTCCAGGCTGCCGAGATCCGGATGCACGGCTTTATGCCCGCCGGCCTTGCTGCCTATCGCCCAGGGGCTGCCCGGATCGCCCGG
This sequence comes from Thiogranum sp., assembly GCA_032251035.1. Classification (GTDB taxonomy): domain Bacteria; phylum Pseudomonadota; class Gammaproteobacteria; order DSM-19610; family DSM-19610; genus Thiogranum. The sequence goes on from JAVVEV010000025.1 coordinate 23,646, forward strand.
TTCCGCAATCAAGGTATTGTTGCGGCCCTTGCGGTTGGTGTGCCCGATCGGGTGAATGGGCGGCAGATAGATGATGTCAAAGCCCATGGCGGCGATTTCCGCAAGCCTGCTTTTGCAGGCATCGAAATTTCCGTGGGTGTCCGAGCCGGGAATGCAGGAGCGCGGAAACAGCTCATACCAGGTGCTGAAACGCGCCCGCTCACGATCGACTACCACCTGGTACTCGCGGAAGTAGCGGGTCGCCAGCCGGCGGTCCGGGTAACGCGCCATGCTGCTCGCCACGGCATCGCTCAGCGCCAGTGCGGTGCGTTCTTCCAGTGCGGTGTCGGCCCGCAGTGCCGCGGCCCAGCCGGACAGGCGATCGCGTTGCTCGCCCGCGGCCCGGCTGGCGGCCTGTTCCAGAAGGTCCGCGCCGCTCAGCAGCGCCAGCGCGATGTCATCCGCCTGTTCGCGCCTGGACAGCTCATAGCGCCAGGTGGAAAAATCATCGACCCAGGCACTCACGGTGTAATGCCAGGTGCCGATTCGATCGACTCCAAATGCACCGCGCCAGCGGTCATTTCCCAGCGGCTGCATCGGCGTCTCCTGCCAGTCGCCGGTATCTGCGTGGCGATACTGGAGCACCGCGCCAAGATGATCGTGCCCGTCGGCGAACACACTGGCTTCCGCGACCAGCTGTTCACCGAGGCTGCGCTTGACAGGGAAGCGGCCGGCGTCGACGTTCGGCGTCAGGTTTTCGATAACCGCGCGTTGCCGTCCGTCGCTGATGTCCGCGCTCATGATCATTCAGCCGGCCGGCTTGAAATAGAGCACTCCCAGCGGTGGCAGGGTCAGGTAAAGCGAGTGATATCGACCCTGCGCAGGCACGGGTGCTGTTTCGGCGCCGCCTGAATTGCCGAGTCCGCTGCCGCCGTAGCGTTCGGCATCGCTGTTCAGCATTTCGCGCCAGTAGCCGGCTCTGGGTACGCCGACGATGTAGTTCTCGCGTGGCAGCGGCGTGAAGTTGCACACCACCAGCAGCATGTCTTCGGGATCACTGGCTTTGCGAATGAACGTCAGTACGCTTTTTTCCGCATCATGAAAGTCCACCCACTCGAAGCCGTTGTCGGTGAAATCCAGCTGGTGCAGGGCCGGCTGCTCGCGGTAGATATGATTCAGGTCCCGCACCCAGTTCTGCAGACCCTGGTGAGCGGGATCATCGAGCAGGTGCCAGTCCAGACTGCTCTCGTGGTTCCATTCGTTTTTCTGGCCAAACTCGCCGCCCATGAATAACAGCTTCTTGCCCGGATGCGCATACATGTAGCCGTACAGCGCCCGCAGATTGGCGAATTTCTGCCAGTCATCGCCGGGCATCTTGTTCAACAGGGAGCCCTTGCCGTATACCACCTCGTCATGCGACAGGGGCAGCACATAATTTTCGCTGAACGCATACCAGACACTGAAGGTCAGCTTGTCGTGGTCGTATTTGCGGTAGACCGGGTCCTCCGCCATGTAATTAAGGGTGTCGTGCATCCATCCCATCTTCCACTTCATGCCAAAGCCCAGGCCGCCCAGGTAAGCCGGTCGCGAGACAGCTGGCCAGGCAGTGGATTCTTCGGCGATGGTCTGAACGTCGGGAAACTCGCGATACACGGATTCGTTCAGCTTGCGCAGGAATTCGATGGCATCGACATCTTCATTTCCACCGTGATTATTCGGGATCCATTCGCCAGCCTGGCGGCCGTAGTCCAGATACAGCATCGAGGCCACCGCATCCACCCGCAGGCCGTCGGCGTGATACCTGTCGAGCCATAACATCGCACTGCTGATCAGTATCGAACGCACCTCGAAGCGGCCGTAGTTGTAGATGTAGCTGTTCCAGTCCGGGTGATAGCCGCGTTTGGGGTCTTCGTGCTCGAACAGATTGGTGCCATCGAAATACACCAGTCCATACTCGTCGTCCGGGAAATGCGAGGGCACCCAGTCGAGCACGACGCCGACGCCGCGCTGGTGCAGCCGGTCCACCATGTACATGAAATCCTGGGGCGTGCCGTAGCGGGAGGAGGGTGCGAACAGCCCGGTGGTCTGGTAGCCCCAGGAGCCGTAGAAGGGATGCTCCATAACCGGCATGCACTCTACGTGCGTGAAGCCCATGTGATGGCTGTAGTCGCTCAACTGGTCGCCGAGTTCGCGGTAGTTCAGGTAGCGGTTGTTTTCATGCGGAACTCGCCGCCAGGAACCGGGGTGCATCTCATAGATGCTCCAGGGCGCGGAGAGACTGTTCGGCTGAGCGCGATTGTGCATCCATTCCGCATCGCCCCACTGGTAGTCCAGATCCCATACCACCGATGCCGTTTGCGGCGACTGCTCCCAGCGCGCGGCGAACGGATCGCCTTTGGCGACGCTATAGCCGCGGTGCTGTGACTCGATGAAATACTTGTACAGGGCGCCATTGCCCAGTCCGCCCACGAAACCTTCCCAGATACCGGACTCATCGTGGCGGGCCCGCAGCGGAAAGCCCTGTGGGTCCCATTCATTGAAGTCACCCATCACCGATACCGAGCGAGCGTTGGGTGCCCACACGGCGAATATCACGCCCGGCTCACCGTCATGGTTATACAGGTGAGCGCCGAGCTTGTTATAGAGACGGAAATGGTTGCCCTGCTTGAACAGGTAAACATCATGATCCGTCATCAGACTGACGCCGTGCCGCAGGCGCGAAGGATGGGTCGCCGTTTCAAGCATTGTCAGTCTCCATAGCCGACTCGTGCCGGCGCCTGGTGTGCAAGATAATGTCGAAAGTGTGTGGAAATGCCGATGTGGGTGCATTGATAAATTTCAATGGGCGGAGTCATGCGCGAGTCCCCCCGTCATTGCCGAGTCTCGCCGTTGCGAGGCACGTGACCATCGGCAGTCCAGGTCCGGCGGGTGTGGTGAAGAACCGGAAACGATGCTAACGTGACAGCCGCATGCGCCCGCATTGATCATGGCGCAACCTCCTGACTTTGAAGTACATCGAATCATGAAATCATGTCCAGAAAATCGATAATCCTGCCCCTGGTGCTGGTGGTCGTCGCGGGGCTGGGATGGCTCATCGCGGAACGGTTCATCGACGAACAGAGCGCGGGCGATGCCGCGTCCAGTGACAATCGCCGTGCCCCGGTGGAAGTGGCTGACATCCAGCGTGGTCCGATCGAGCTGCGGCGCCTGTTCACCGGCACATTGAATGCACGTGCAGAGTTTGTGGTGGCGCCCAAAATCGGCGGCCGCGTCGAGGATCTGCTCGTGGATCTCGGCGACAGGGTCGAGCGCGGCCAGGTGGTGGCGGAGCTGGATGACGCCGAGTACGTGCAGGCAGTCAGGCTGGCGGAGGCGGAGCTGGCAGTAGCAGCGGCGAACCTGGCGGAGGCGCGCAGCCAGCTGGCACTGGCCGAGCGTGAGCTGCAGCGGCTCGACCGGTTGCGTGAACGTGGCGTCAGTTCCGAGTCGCAACTGGATCTGGCAAGGGCCGATCAGTCAGCCAAAAAAGCGCTTGTGGAAGTCAGTCAGGCGCAGGTCATGCGGGCCCGGGCGGCGCTGGAAACGGCGCGTATCCGCCTCGGTTACACCAGAGTGAGTGCTGACTGGACCGGCGGCAATGCAGAGCGGCTGGTGGGCGCGCGCTATCTCGATGAAGGCGAGACGGTGGCCGCCAATGCGCCGCTGTTGCAGATCGTGGAACTCGACCCGCTGACTGCTGTGTTTTTCGTGACTGAACGCGATTACGCGCTGTTGCAGGTGGGCCAGAGCGCGGAAATCCGCACTGATATCTGGCCCGGCGAGATATTTCCTGGCGAAATCGTGCGCATTGCGCCGGTGTTCCAGTCGAGTACCCGCCAGGCGCAAGTAGAAGTGCGCGTGGCGAATCCACAGCGGCGCCTCAAACCCGGCATATTTGCGCGCATCGCCCTGGTGCTGGAGCGTGTTGCCGATGCGCAGATCGTGCCGGAGCAGGCGCTGGTAACGCGCGATGGTAATCGAGGCCTGTTTGTGGTGACCGAAGAGGGTGCCGCGGTGGCTTGGCGGGAGGTGGAGGTCGGCATCCGTGAGGGTGAGCGGGTCCAGGTGAGCGGCGAAGTTCCGGGCAACCGGGTGGTGGTGCTGGGACAGCAACTGCTCAGGGACGGTTCGCAAATCGTCATTGCCGAGGCAGCGGAGGCAGTGACGCAGTGAGCCTGGCGCGCGCCAGCGTCAGCCGTCCGGTGTTCACCAGCATGGTGACGCTGATGGTGGTGGTGCTCGGAGTGGTGGCCTTGAGCCGTCTGATGATCGATCTGTTGCCCAGCATCGAACTTCCGACCATCACTATTCGCACCGAATACCAGGGTGCCGATCCGGTGGTGATGGAACGGCTGGTGACGCAGATCATCGAGGAAATAGTCGCCACGGTGCCGGGCGTGGAGGAAATGACGTCGATCTCCTATGAAGGCAACAGCAGCGTGCGCGTCAGTTTCAGCTGGGGCACCGATGTGGATGCCGCGGCGCTGGATGTGCAGGCGACACTGGAAGATGAGCTCAGCGAACTGCCCGATGACATTATTGGACCGCGGGTCAGCAAGTTTGACGTGGACAGTTTTCCGGTGGTGTTGCTCGGCATCTCAAGCCCGCTGGACCCGGTGGAGCTGACCGAGGTGGTGGAAAAGCAGATCCGCTACCGTTTCGCGCGGATTCCCGGCGTGGCGCAGGTGGATCCCTGGGGCGGCTATAACCGTGAGGTGCGGGTGGAACTGGACCCGGACCGGATCAAGGCACTGGGTCTGCCGCTCGACGATGTCATCGATGCGATCCGCGATGCCAACCTCGATCTGCCGGCCGGTCAGATCGAAGCCGGACGTTTTGAGGTGACACTGCGCGCACCAGCTGAATTCACCAGCCTGGAAGAGATTCGCAATACTGTAATCAGCCGGCGCGACGGTGTGCTGGTGACGGTTGGGCAGGTCGCGCAGGTTACCGACACCTACGAAAAACTGACTCGCCTGATACGCGTCAACGGCGAGCGGGGACTGCGTCTGGCGATCCGCAAGCAGGCGGGCGCCAACACTGTCGAAGTCGCGCGACGCGTGCTCGAAGAGGCGCAGGCCGTCAATGACGCGTTTCCGCAGATCCGCGTGGTGCCGGTGATCAACCAGGGTAATTTCATCGAGCGCGCTATCGCCAATGTGTCGCAATCGGTGTTGTACGGCGGTGCGCTGGCGGTGCTGGTACTGCTGTTCTTCCTGCGCAACCTGCGCAGCACCCTGGTGATCTCACTGGCCATCCCCATCTCAGTCATCGCAACCTTTGCGCTGCTGTACTTTGGTGGCTTCACCCTCAACCTGATGACGCTCGGCGGACTGGCGCTGGGGGTCGGAATGATGGTGGACAGTTCCGTGGTGGTGCTGGAAAACATCTTTCGGCGCCGTCAGGAACACGGCGAAGCCATCGATGTGGCGGCGGTCAAAGGCACTGGCGAAGTGGCTTCTGCGGTCATCGCCGGCACCGTCACCACGCTGGTAATTTTTCTGCCGCTGGTATTCGTGCGCGGCGTCTCCGGAGTGCTGTTCAAGGAGCTTGCCTATGTGATTATGTTCGCGCTGTTCTGTTCACTGCTGGTATCGCTCAGCCTGGTGCCGATGCTCGCATCGCGACTGCTGAAGTCTGACACCAGTCAACGGACAGGCTGGACAGCACGCCTTGCGGCGGGCGCAGGAAAACTCCTCGCGGCTCTCGAACGCAGCTATCTCGAACTGCTGGACAGGGTGTTGCGGCGGCGTCTGACGACGGTGTTTCTGGCCGCAGGCCTGCTCGCCGTCAGCCTGTTGCTGGCGCCGTTTATTGGTACGGAATTTCTGCCGCCCAGCGATGAGGGTGAAGTGCGGGTCACGGGTGAAATGGAAGTCGGCACTCGACTCGATCTCATCGATCGCCAGACCCGGGTCCTGGAAAAGCTGGTGTATACAGCAGTACCTGAAACCCGCTCATCGGTAGTCAGCGTCGTGACGTCCGGTACGCGTGGCAGTTCTGTGGCGAGTGGCGAGATTCGTCTGTCGCTGTCGCCTGCCACCGAGCGAGCGCGCGGCAACACCGACATCGCCGACGATCTGCGTGAACAACTGGAAGGCCGGATACCCGGCATGAAGATCCGGGTGCGCGCCCCGCAGGGACAGTTTCTGCTCGAACGCCTGCTGGCCAGCGACCAGGGTATTACCGTGGAAGTGCGCGGTTTCGACCTGGATACGCTGGATCTGCTGGCGCGTCACGTCGCCGACCGCATCGAGGATGTTGCCGGAATCACCGATGTCGAACTCAGTCGCGAAGCGGGTATTCCGCAACGCGAGATTCTGTTCGATCGCGCCCGGATTGCCGACCTCGGAATGACAGTGCGTGAGGTCACCGAGGTGATCGAGACGGCTGTGGCAGGTTCCAAAGCCGGCGAGTACCGCGTGCAGGGCAATTCCTACCGGATTCTGGTGCAGCTGGAAGATGCCGAGAAGCGCTCGCTCGATGAGATTCTCGATCTGACGCTGCGCACGCCCGACGGCGACCAGGTCGCATTGCGCAACCTGGTCGATACGCGTGCCGGCAGCGGTCCCGTAACCATCGAGCGCAAGGACCAGCAACGGCTGGTCACGGTGACCGCGAACGTAGCGGAGCGCGATCTCGGTTCGGTGGCCGCCGATGTGCAGGCGCGTCTGGCGGAGATTCCGCGTCCGGTGGGTTACGACCTGATGGTGGCAGGTAACTTTGAAGAACAGCAGAAAGCTTTTAACGAACTGATCGTGTCACTGGTGCTGGCATTGCTGCTGGTGTACATGGTGCTGGCATCGCAGTATGAGTCGCTGGGCGACCCACTGGTGGTCATGCTTTCGGTGCCGGTCGCGGCAGTCGGCGTGCTGGTGACGCTGTTCATTACTGAAACCACCCTCAATCTGCAATCGGCTATCGGCTGCATCATGCTGGCCGGCATCGTGGTCAACAATGCCATTCTGCTGGTGGACCAGACAGCGCAATTGCGGCGCGCCGGGCAGACGACCGGAGATGCGCTGCTGGAAGCCGGACGGCGACGTCTGCGTCCGGTGCTGATGACCACTCTGACCACGATCCTTGCATTGCTGCCGCTGGCACTGGGGATCGGCGAAGGTGCCGACGCCCAGGCGCCACTGGCGCGTGCGGTGCTCGGCGGACTCACCGCCTCTACCTTGATCACCCTGGTGCTGATACCGGCAGTGTATTCACTGTTCCATGGCGGGCAGGCGCCGGCAGCCGCTGCTAAACTGAATGGATGAGAAGAACAAGCTCGACAAACGCTATCAGCGTGATCGGCCGGCTTGCAATGCTGCTGGCGCTTGGCAACAGCCCGGCTCAGGCGTCGCCCGAAACCGATGCATTGCGCCTGGAACTGGAAGCACTCAAACAGCGCATCGATGAACTGGAAGGACGTCTGGCAGACGCGGATCAGAGCAGCCTCGATGCCAAAGCATCTGCAGCCGCGAATGATGACAACGCTGAAGCCGCAGCGGAAGGCTTCGATGTCGGCGGCGCGCTGCGCTTCAATTACGTCTGGAGAGACTTTGACGAAAGCGCAGACAGCAAGCGCGGCGACATCGGTCTCGATCTGTTCCGACTCAATGTGGACGGTCGGAGCGATAACATTCTGCTGTCGGCCGAATACCGTTTCTACACTTTCATGAACAGCATTCATCACGGCTGGATCGGCTATGACTTCGGCGCTGCCGGTCAGATACAGGGCGGTATTACCCAGGTGCCGTTCGGGCTGCTGCCCTATGCCGCACACAACTTCTGGTTCGGAGTCCCGTATTACATCGGGCTGGGAGATGACTATGACATGGGCATCAAATACCTGGCCGATTTTGGCGCCTGGAACCTGCAGCTGGCGGGCTTCAAGAATGCCGAACTGGGCGATGCGTCGAATCTGGATCGTTACTCGTACGATCCGGTAACCAGCGGCGATGCGCGCAATGAACAGACCAACACGCTGAATGCACGACTCGTTTATAACCTCGAGCAGGGCAGCGATTGTTCGCATGAGCTGGGCGGTTCGGGCATGTGGGGGCAGCTCTATAACCGTGACACTGACAGTAATGGGGATTACTGGGCTGCGGCCGCGCATATCGACAGCCGCTGTGGCCGCTGGAACCTGCAGCTGGAAGCCGGGCGTTATGCCTATGATCCGCGCAATCCCGCCGGTATAAGCAGCGACAGCATTACCTTCGGGGCTTTCGGTGGCACGCATGAAGTCGCGGCAGACGGTAATTTTGGCGTATTCAATGTTGCCTACAACCTGCCGGTGCGCTGGCCCGGCGTAAATCTGTTGACCTGTTACAATGATTTCAGCGTGCTCGACAAGGACCCGGACAATTTCGACAATTCGTATCTCAATACCACGGGTTGCGCCATCGGTGCCGGACCCACCTTCACCTACATCGATATCATCAGGGGCAAAAATATGGTCTTTTTCGGCGATGGTTCGCTTGCGGGTGCCGGCGATAACGCCTGGGAAACGCGCTACAACATCAATGTGGGCTACTACTGGTAGCGCATGAGCGAGTCTCTCGACAGTCTGTATTCTGTTGCGCGACGAACCATCTGGCTCGCGCTGCTACTGTGGCTGCCGGTATCGCCCGCTGCCGCTCAGCAGCTGAATATGGTGTCGTGGGGCGGAGCTTATACGCGCAGCCAGATTCTCGCGTTTGTCAGGCCTTATGAAGCCGGGACCGGCGTGCGCATCAACATGGAGGACTACAACGGTGGTCTGGCTGAGCTGCGCAGCCAGGTGCGTTCGCTGAATTTTCGCTGGGACGTAATCGATCTGGAACTCAGCGATGCGATTCGCGGCTGTGCGGAAGGGCTGCTGGAGCCGATTCCGATTGACGCGCTGGCGCCGCCACCCGGAGGTGGCGCGGTGATGGATGATTTCCTCCCCGGCAGCCTGACCGATTGCGCCGTCGGCACCGTGATCTGGTCGACCGTGATTGCCTACGACCGCGAAGCACTGTCTGGCGAGGCGCCGGACAGCCTGGAAGATTTTTTTGATGTCGAGCGCTTCCCGGGCGCACGCGGTTTGCGACGCACCCCGCGCGCCAACCTGGAGTGGGCGTTGATTGCCGATGGTGTAGCGCAGCAACGCGTCTATGACGTACTGGAAACCTCCGAGGGAGTGGAGCGTGCGTTACGGGTGCTCGATCGGATCAAGCCCGCGCTGGTGTGGTGGGAAGCGGGTATCGATGCACCGCGATTGCTCGAAACCGGGCGGGTCGTGATGACGTCATCCTACAATGGACGCGTTCATGATGCGGCAGTCGGACGCAATCAGCCGCTGGAAATTATCTGGGATCACCAGGTCTGGAACATTGACCTGCTGGGAATACCCAGAGGTAATCCCCGGCGCGAACAGGCGCTGGAATTCATTCGCTTCGCTACTGCGACCGAACAGCTTGCCGAGCAGGCACGCCACATCCCCTACGGTCCGGTGCGCCGGTCGGCGCTGGCGCAACTCGATCCGCAGCTGGGTTCGAGCCTGCCGACCGCGCCGGAGAATTTTGCCACTGCCCTGCAGATAAATTCGCGCTGGTGGGCCGAACATCATGAACGTATCAATAAACGCTTTGAGGAGTGGTTGCAGCAGCCCGTCCGGGTGCCCCGACGACTGCCGCGCTGAAAGACACTATGGCAGACAACAATCCAGATAAAAAACCGGCGGACGAGCAGTCGACTGGCTGGCTCAAACTCGACGTCCACCCCTATGTGTTTTTCATTTCCGCCGCACTGATTGTCCTGTTCGTGGCGGCGACGCTGTTTTTCGAAGCCCAGGTGGATAACCTGTTCGCCGTAGTGCAGAACGGTGTTTCCATTTATGCCGGCTGGTTCTTCGTTGCCGCAATGAACATCGTTCTCATCTTCGTCGTCTCGCTGCTGCTGGGCCGCTTTGGCAATATTCGCCTCGGTGGCGAAGGTGCCGAACCGGAGTTTTCCAGCGCCTCCTGGTACGCCATGCTGTTCAGTGCCGGTATGGGAATCGGGCTGTTGTTCTATGGCGTGGCTGAACCGATATTTCATTTTGGCACTTCGCCTCTGGTCGAGTCGGGAACCCCTGAAGCGGCGCGCATGGCCATGGATTTCACGTTCCTGCACTGGGGTCTGCACCCCTGGGCGCTATACGCGCTGGTGGGGCTGGCGCTGGCGTTTTTTGCTTTCAATCGCAATCTGCCACTGTCGATCCGTTCGGTTTTCTACCCGCTGTTTGGCGACCGCATCTATGGCTGGATCGGAAACGTAATCGATATCATGGCCACGGTAGCGACCATGTTCGGCGTGGCGACCTCGCTCGGACTCGGCGTGCAGCAGGTCAACGCGGGACTGAATCATCTGCTCGATGTCCCGGAAACGATCGGTGTGCAGCTGACGCTCATTGCCGGCATCACGGCACTGGCCACCTGGTCAGTGGTGCGCGGACTGGAAGGCGGCATTCGACTGCTGAGCCAGATCAACGTCGTTATTGCCGGGGCGCTGATGCTGTTCGTGCTGCTGGTCGGACCGACGCTGTTCATCTTCAATGGATTTGTGGAAAACATCGGGTATTACATTCAGAATTTTGCGCAGCTCAGCACCTGGAATGAGACCTATGAAGAGACCGAGTGGCAGAATGGCTGGACGATATTCTACTGGGGCTGGTGGATATCCTGGTCGCCGTTCGTCGGCATGTTTATCGCGCGCGTGTCCTACGGCCGCACTGTGCGCGAGTTCATCAAGGGCGTGCTGTTCATCCCGACGCTGGTGACCTTCGGATGGATGACAGTGTTCGGCAACAGCGCCCTGAATATCGAGTTGTTCGGTGCCGGTGGCATTGTCGAGGCGGTTCAGGAAAACATTCCGGTCTCGCTGTTCGTGCTGCTGGAGCAGTTCCCGCTGGATATGGTCACCGCGAGTCTGGCAGTAGCGGTGGTGGTGACGTTTTTCGTTACCTCCTCGGATTCGGGTTCGCTGGTGATCGATATCATCACCGCCGGCGGCAATCCGGAGCCGCCCGTGGTACAGCGTGTATTCTGGGCAGTCATGGAAGGTCTGGTCGCAGGCGTACTGCTGCTGGGCGGCGGGCTGGTAGCGTTGCAGACGGCGGCCATCGCCACCGGACTGCCCTTCGCCATCATACTGCTGGGCATGTGTTACGCGTTGCACAAGGGTATGGCTGAATATCGCGAAGGCCAGACGTTCTCGGTGGCGATCGAGCAGTACGAAGGGCAGGAGTACCGCACCCGTGCAACCCGGCGCATGCCGACCTTCGGACGCCGCACGTTCTGGATCGGGCCCATGGAGCCGCGCAGCGACAAGCATTCCATCGACAGCAAATAGAACGTAAACGGAGACAGTATGCTTCAGGGGATCAGCCACAAATTCCGCAGCGGGGTCATGATGCTGGCGCGCAGCGGAGATGAAACGATCAACTTTATCGGCTCGGCATTTCTGGTGCACAGCGGCGGCTATCTGTTGACCGCGGCGCATCTCACCACCGAGGAGAAGGACCTGGTGGTGGTGCCGACCACTTACAGCGAAGAGTACAGCCCGATGAGCTTTCAGCGGGTTGCGGCGATGGCGGTGCAGGTGCGGCAGGTCGACGTTGCTCACGATGTCGCGCTGCTGCGCATCGAGCAGGATATCGAGATCGGCGTGCCGGACGATTTTCTCGGCGCCAGTCAGGCGGTGCGTCCGGGCGCCAGTGTCATGAGCCTCGGTTATTCATTCGGGCATCAGCAGGTGCACAGTCTGATGGGTTACAACGCAGTAGTGAGCGCCAAGATCCGCTCCCGCAATGATACAGCGATGATCCTCTATGATTCGGCTTTCCATGAAGGCGATCGTGGTGGGCCGCTGGTGCATGCCGGCGACGGCCATATCATTGGCATCGTCAGCGGTCGTTTCGAGCCGACCGAAATCATCACTGCCGCAAACGTCAGCACCGAAAAACTGGAGGCGCGCGAAAGCAATGTGTCCTATGCCATTGCCATAGAATATGGCCTGGAACTGATGCAGGCCGAGGGCCTGAGTTCGCAACTGTACGCGCCTACCTGATCGGTCCCCTTCCAGACCGATTGAGAAATATCAATCCTCCCTCCTGCGGGCCGGCGTGCGCGCCCGATCATGGCTGCTATAAATAACAGAGGCTCCCGAAAACCCGCCACAGGAGGCAAACATGTGTGCCAGTAAACGCAGTCCCGATCAGGGCCGGCAGGATGGTGCAGCGCCCGACGACCGGTTCGGATTCACCCGCCGGGAATTCATCAAGTCATGGAGTGCCGGCGGCCTGGCCCTGGCAGTCGGTGGTTATGCCAGGGCCGCCGAGGTCAAGGAGCCGAATGAGGCGCTGCCCGGAGACGAGCCGGTACAGCTGTGGCTCAACGTCAACGGGAAATCACATGCGGTACTGGTCGAGCCGCGCTGGACGCTGCTCAATGTCATGCGCGAACAACTTGGCCTGACCGCGGCGAAAATCGGCTGTGAGCGCGGCGAGTGCGGTTCCTGCACGGTACTGGTCGACGATCTTCCCCGTTATGCCTGCATGATCCTGGCGGTGGAGGCCGAAGGACATCGCATCGAGACTGCTGAAGGACTGGTGAATGGCGACCAGCTGGGTGCGGTGCAAACCAGCTTCATGAAGGAAGACGGTCTGCAGTGCGGCTATTGCACACCCGGTCAGGTGATGGCTGCGGAAGGCTTGTTGCGACACAATCCGAATCCCTCCTTTGATGAAATACGCCGCGGCATGAGTGGCAATCTGTGCCGTTGCGGCGCCTACACCAATATATTCACTGCGGTCGCGGATGCGGCGGTTCTGCGCAAGGGGTAAATCATGGCTGAGTCCGAACAGGAGATCGAAGGTCAGGTGCGCTACCCGCAGGCTCCGGACACGGGGGCTGCCGGTGATCCGCAGCCCTGGGGTGACAAGACGCGCGTGGTGGGCAGCCGCCAGCCGCGTGTCGATGCATTCGAGCGTGTCAGCGGCGGAGCGGTGTTCCCCTCCGATGTGACGTTGTCCGGGATGTTGCACGCTGCGGTGCTGACCAGTCCGCATGCCAATGCGCGCGTCAAATCTGTGAATACCTCGAAGGCGGAAAAGCTGTCGGGTGTTTATGCGGTGATCAGCCGCAACACCGAAGACGCGAATCCCGGCTGGGACTACGACAGCGATTATCCCGGCAAGCTGTTCTACGATCACTGCCGCTTCGAAGGCGATTTCGTGGCGGCGGTGGCGGCCGAGTCACCGTACCGGGCGCATGACGCGCTGCGCGCCATCGAAGTCGAATACGAAACGCTGCCGTTCGTGTCCGATGAACTGGCGGCGCTGGAACCCGGGGCGCCCGAAGTGCACGGCGGCGGCAACAAGGCCGGCAGCCAGAGTTATTCGCGCGGCAACATCGAACAGGGTTTCGCCGCAGCCGATGTGGTGCTCGAAGAGACATACCGCTCGGCCAGTGAGATGCAGACACCGCTGGAACCGCACGGTTGCGTGGCACGCTGGGAAGCGGACCGGCTAACGGTCTGGGAGTCGACGCAGGGTGTATTTGCCGTGCAGTCGAAGATCGCCGGGACGCTGGACATGCCGCTGGCGCGGGTGCGGGTGATCGGTCACTATGTCGGCGGCGGCTTCGGATCCAAACTGCGCACCGACAAATACGCCATTGCTGCCGCAATGCTGTCGCGGCGCACCAATCGCCCGGTCAAACTGTTCATGACCCGCGAGCAGACTCTGATCTCGATGGGCAATCGACCACCCACTACCATGACCATCAAGGCCGGCGCAAAAAACGACGGCACGCTCACCGCGATACAGTTCAAGGGTGTCGGTGCCAGCGGCGCCTACAAGGCCGGCGGGACCTCGCTGCTCGACTGGCTGGCCAAGGATCTTTATCAATGTGACAACGTCAGCACCGAACTGACCGACGTATACATCAATGCGCAGCCGGCACGGCCGTTTCGCGCACCCGGTTATGTGCAATGTTCCTGGGCAATGGAACAGATGATGGATGCGCTGGCAGAACAGCTGGACATGGACCCGGTGGCGCTGCGGCTGCGTAATATTCCGGACGGCACCCAGGCTCGTGATAACAAGCCCTACACCACCGATGGCCTGCGCCTGTGTATCGAGGAGGGCGCCAAAGCCTTTGGCTGGGACCAGGCGAAAGCCGCGCCGCGCGGCAAAGGTCATTTGCAACGCGGTGTCGGGATGGCGGCGGCCAACTGGTTCGTCGGCGATGGCGGACCGCCGTCGACCGTGATTCTGCGGCTGTATGCCGACGGCACGGCCAACCTCAACATGGGCGCGTCTGACATCGGAACCGGCACCAAGACGGTGATGGCAATGGTGGTGGCGGAAGAGTTCGGTATGGAACCCGATGCGATTCAGATCGAGCACGCCGACACCGCAACCACGCAGTTCGCGTCACCGTCCGGCGGCAGCAAGACGGTGCCCACCGAGGCGCCCGCGGTGCGCCGCGCCTGCCTTGCGGTCAAGGACCGGTTGATGGACATGGCGGCCCGGCAACTCGGGCGCGAGCGTGATGAAATCATATTTGATGGCGACCGCCTGCGCACCGAAGACGGGCTGGAGAGCCTCGCGATCGCAGAACTCGGTGAACTCAAAAAACAGAAGGTGGTGGTGGGCGTAGGCGAGCGTCAGCCCAATCGGCAGGACGTCAGCATCACGCCGTTTGCCGCACAGTTCTGCGAAGTGGAAGTCAACCGGCGGACTGGTGAAATACGGCTGTTGCGCATGCTCGGCACCAACGAAAGCGGACGCGTGATCAATCGCCTGACCTGGGACGGACAAGTGATCGGTGGCATCACTATGGGTGTCGGTTACGCCACCACCGAGCAGCGCGTGCTGGATGGCCCCACCGGAAAGCTGTGCAATCGCAACTGGCACGACTACAAGCTGCCAACCGCACTGGATGTGCCGGCCGAGATCATCTCTGAACCTATTATGCTGAATGATGAACAGGCCAATATCGTTGGCGCCAAGGGACTTGGCGAACCCGTTACCATTCCTGCCGGCGGCGCCATTGCAAACGCTGTTTATGCGGCTACCGGCATCCGCATGCACGATACGCCGATCAACCCGGTCACGCTCATCGATCGACTCGCCAGCCAGGAGGGCTAAGCATGTTCACTCCTTTTGCCTATATTCAGCCGGCCTCCGTCGAGGACGTGGTTACTGCGCTGGGCGATAAAAATGCTCATATACATGCCGGTGGTACTGACCTGCTGGGCTGTCTGCGCGACGATGTGTTCTCTGCCGACAAGCTGGTCAGCCTGTCAGGCCTGAGAGATATTTCAGGCGTCAGCGAAACCTCGGACGGCGGTCTGGTCGTCGGCGCGCTGACGACGATTACCGAGGTGGCCGAGCACCCGTTGATCCAGCAGAAGTATGCCGGGCTGGCGCAGGCTGCGGCTGAGGTCGCCAGTCCGCAACTGCGCAATCAGGGCACCCTCGGCGGGAATCTCTGCCAGAAACCGCGTTGCTGGTATTACCGCGGAGACTTCGACTGTTTGCGCAAGGGCGGTTACAAGTGCTTTGCCGTGAATGGAGAAAACGAATATCACTGCATCATGGGCGGCGCCAACTGCTTTATCGTGCATCCCTCGGACCCGGCCCCGGCGCTGGTGGCGCTGGATGCTGAAGTCGTCATCGCCGGTCCCGGTGGCGGGCGGCGACTGCCGGTGTCGGAACTGCACATGCCGCCGGAAAAAAATCCTACTCGCGAGACGGTCCTGCAGGATGCGGAGGTCATTACCGCGATTCATCTGCCGCCGGCGCCGGCCGGCCGGTACAGCAGCTATCGCAAGATTCGCACCCGGCGTTCCTGGGATTTCGCCGTGGCCGGTTGCGCGCTGGCATTCGACATGGAAGGCGATCAGGTGCGCGATTGCCGTGTGGTGCTCGCGGCTGCCGCGCCGGTCCCCTGGCGCTCACGTGAAGCCGAGGAGGTGCTGCGCGGCAACACTCTTGATGAAGGAAACATTCGTGCAGCGGCCAAAGCTGCAGTCGCCGATGCCCGGCCCATGAGCAACAATGCCTACAAGATTCCGTTGTTCGAAGGATTGCTCGAAGAAGAGTTGGGCAAAGTCGTCAGAGCCTGATTATGGCGACTGCGTTCAACCTGATTCTGATGCTGGTGGTGCTGGCTGTTGCGGCGTATGCCCAGTACCGGATTCCGTTTCACAGCGCCACGCGCCGCCAGGCGACACTGGCGCGAATCATCCTCGCCGTGGTCGGTATTGCAGTGGGCTGGACCGCCATCCTCTGGACCGGTGTCGATCAGGCATCGGTGCAACTGGTGGCGTTTCTAACCGGCTTTGGCATTGTGCATATTCCTGCCGCGTTCATCCTCTGGTCAAAACGTCTGCGCGGCGTACATAAATAAACTGCCTAGCCGCGCTTTTTATACATTCCCAGTAACTGTGCCTGCGCGAGCACGTGACCTTCCATTGCGTTCGCCACCTGTTCCCGGGTCGGTCGCTCAAGATCCAGCAATGTATCCAGCGCATACAGCGTGTGAAAATACCGGTGTTTTCCAGCCGGGGGGCAGGGGCCGCCATAGCCGGTGCGATCCCAGTTATTCAGACCTTCATACGTGCCAACCGGCAGTTGCTTCACAGTGACGCCTTCCGGTAAATCCAGCGCGTCCGCCGGCAGGTTATACAGCACCCAATGCACCCAGATCATACGCGGCGCCGCCGGGTCCGGTGCATCCGGATCATCCACGATCAGCACCAGGCTCTCCGCATCTTCGGGTACACCGCTCCACGCCAACGGTGGCGAAATGTCATCGCCCTCACAGGTGTACTTCGACGGAATATCGCCACCATCTTCAAAAGCAGCCGAATGAATCTCAAGCGTCATTTCTAAAACCTCTCTCGATACTTGGGGTCAGAGTAAAAACTCCTTGATGCTGGAGTTTTTACTCTGACCCCAATTTATGAGAACCAGCGGAGGAAGGCGGCTGCGGTCAGGGCCAGGATGCCAAGTCCGGCGAGAGTTTGCCAGCTGTGCCGATAGAAGGCAGCGCTATGCTGCGTCCGCGTACGTAGCGCAACGATCGTCAGCGCAATGGCGATCAATGTGCTCGTGATCTTGATGCCGAGCGCGACAAGAGCCACGCCCGTGAGATCCGGAAGGCGCTCGTAAAAACTGTAACTGACGGCACCGAATCCGCTGCCACTCAGCGACTGGACAAGCCATGCGAGCAATGCCAGCCACAACAGGCGACGGCGTTGTTCCATCCACGCCTGACCGGTGGCGAGCGCAAACAGCGGGACAGCGATCACGCCGGCCGCTCCGAAATTATGCAACACCTGAACCAGTGCGTAGCTCAGGTTCTCGGCAAGCACCCGCGGTCTACTCGACGGTTACGGTGACGCAACCATCAACGCCGACAGGCACATGTGCGCGATTGACGACGCGGACACAGAGTTCGCGCTCGCCGGTATCGAGAGTCGGCAGCGTATAGCTGCTGTCGAGTTCCCTGAGAATGTCGACTTCAGCATCGTCGATATACACGTGAACATGATCGCCACGTGGCCCCGGAACCACTTCATAAACCAGTTTGTGCTGCTCCATGGCGTCGAGAGTCGCCCCGTCTGCAGGGCTCTTGATCGTGACGGATGCCTCCTCGGCTGCAGCAACTGCGGTTGCGTTCAGGCCCAGGGCAATCAGCAGAGTTGCCATACTAAAACTGAGCTTGCATTGCATGTTGCACCTCCAGGGCGGGACAGTTGTTACATGGTGTGCAGTGAGTCTAGCTGTGCTGGGGGGTTTGGCAAGCGAAGCGTCCGGCGCCTTGGCCAGCTCCGGCATCGATGTTCTTGCCGAGTCCCGGAGGAAACCGCGAGACTCTGTCTCAAGGAAGTGACAAGTGTACTTCGATTACCAGAGAGACCATAATGCTGTCGCATTAGGCAATCTTGAATAACAACAAGGAAAGTAATATGAAAGCATTTCAGACCATCAGTGCAGTCCTGCTTGCGAGCGTATTTTTTCTGGCGCTTCCCGGTTGTGACACACAGCAAGGTCCGGCAGAAAGTGCGGGCGAGAGTATCGATGAAGCCGCTGCCAGGGCTGGAGATAAAATAGAAGACGCTGGTGAAGCGATCGAGGATGCAGTACAGGGCGACAAGAACTAGGATTCATGCGAAGATGCGTGCTTGAATCTGCGCTAAGCTGCAGGAACCACTAAAAATAAGGAGGTCATCATGGCCGGTGTGTTAACAGTAGTTATTTTAGTCCTTCTGATTGTATTCCTGGCACAGCGTATATAGCCGCTTTGGGTCCGGTCCCCGCACCGTCATCGGACGGGGGCTGGCAGGGGGACCCGATGCAGCTCGAAGTGCATCACCTTTCCAAGATTTACAAAGAAAACCGGGGACTTCTTGCCACTGGATTCAATGTCGAGCAGGGTGAGCTCATCGCAGTGGTGGGCCACAATGGCGCGGGGAAGTCGACTCTTTTAAAAATCCTGGGCGGCTGGCTGATTCCTGATTCCGGCGAAGTTCGGGTAGATGGGATCGATCTCAACAACAGGCGTGCGCTGGTCAGGAAGATCGGGTTCGTACCTGAAACGCCGAATCTCTTTGATCTGTTCTCGGTCGAATACAACCTCAGACTGTTTGCACGTTTATTCGAAGTACCCGTCTCGCGCATCGAAGCGACTTTGACCGAATTCGACCTCATTCCGTTTCGTCGCAGCAAAGTCCAGGTATTGTCGAAAGGTTTGAAGCAGCGCGTCAGTATCGGACGTTCGTTGCTTGCAGATCCGCCGCTCATGCTGTTTGACGAGCCGACGTCGGGTCTCGATTTTGACATGACAAAAGAAATTTACCGGCTGCTGGAAAGACTTCACGCATCAGGAAAAACCATCCTGTTTACCTCGCATCGCCCGGAGGAAATCAAAGCCCTCGCAACACGGATCATAGTCCTTCATCAGGGAAGTCTTGTCTTTGACGGTTCTCCCGCAGAATATTTCGAATCGCACATTCATCAGAATCTGTATTCATGATCAGGAACATCGCGCTGCTGACGTTCAATGATCTGGCGATGGCGTTAAAAAACAAGACGCTCTACCTGGTGCTGTTCATTCCGTTGTTTGTCTTTTTAACGCTGGAGCTGGTCGACAACAACGGGACTGATGTTCAGCAGATAAAAATAGGTTTGATTGAAGGCGGCGATTATCCAGCCGGTCTGCTGGAAAGCATCGAAGCGGCCGAGGGCGCTTTCGCGGTGTTCTGGTTTGGCAGTGAAGAGCAGGGCGCCCGCTGGTTGAAAGAGCGGAATGGCGATGGCGTGCTGGTGCCGACGAAGGAGTCTGGAGGCAGTCTTCTGGTCGTTCTGGAAAAAGCATCGTTTGAAACACTGGTCATCGTCGAAAGCATCGCAGAGTTGCAACGGGCGGTGGAAGATCGCAGCAACTGGATCAGCGAAATCCATCCCCTGCAGGATGCCGAAATCCAGCGACAGATGCTGCCAACCTGGATACTGATGCTGGTTCTGCTGGTCGGGTTCATTGTGTTGCCGACCCAGGTCGCCGAAGAGAAAGAAAAAAAGCTGCTGCTGGGTTTGCTGCAGACACCGATTCGCGAGGCGGAGTGGCTGCTCGCGAAAATTGCTTTGGGGACGGTTCTGATCGCCGTTGCGGCATTGCTTCTCCACCTATTGATGGGAATCGATTCAGAACCCGGCGGCCGCCTGAGTTATGTTGCGTTTCTGCTGGCGGGCGGGTTCTGTTTCAGTGCCTTCGGAATCTTCGTCGGTTTTCTGTGCCGTACCCAGGCCAGTGCAAGAACGCTCGGTGTGCTGTTCTATCTGCCGCATCTTCTGCCCTCCGCGCTGGCGGACTTCTCTGAAAAACTCAGCAGCGTGGCGCCGCTGATCCCTTCATACCAGTTCTACCAGCCGGTCAGGGTGATTCTTCTGGATGGCGGCGAGGTTGCGGATTTCCCTCTGCAGTTGCTTGCCCTCGTCGGAGTGGGATTGCTTGCCTCTTTCCTGTCCTGGTGGTTGATGAAGCGGCGGTGGTTGATGTGAAGCTGGCTGGTAATGATACTCTCTGCACACCGACACGCCCGGGAGTTTGAATGAAGCCACAGCTGATACACCGCCGACTGACCTTTTTTCTTCAGGCGGTTCTCGTTATCGAGGCCGTGGCTGCAGTCCTGGAACAGCAGTGGCTGACAGCAGTGGTCACCGTTGGAATAATACTCATAACATTGGCTCCCGTGTTCCTGGCAAAGTTCTTCCGGGTATTTATTCCTCCCGAATTCGTCCTGCTGGCAATTGCCTTCGTATTCGCATCGCTGTTTCTCGGTGAAGTGCACGACTACTACGCCCGCTTCTGGTGGTGGGATATAGCACTGCATTCCGGGTCTGGAATCCTGTTTGGAATTATCGGCTTCATGCTGGTGTACGTATTAAACGAAACCGAAGACATCGACATCCATATGAAACCGGGATTCGTTGCCTTCTTTGCGTTTCTCTTCGCAGTCGGAATGGGAACCCTGTGGGAAATCTTCGAATTCGCCATGGACAGTTTCTTCGCAATGAACATGCAAAAGGAAATGCTCGGTGATCCCTCCGGCCTGACCGACACCATGTGGGATCTGATCGTCGACGCTCTCGGCGCCCTGGTAATCTCGGTGCTTGGATACGGCTACATCAAAACCGCCAAAAACGAATCCTTCCTCGAACGCTGGATACATTCGTTCATCAAGAGCAATCCGCGGCTTTTCACCCGGGACCAGTAATCGCTGTGCGCCTCGCAATAATATGAGCGCCCGAGCGCGCTCTGAAGAGGCTGCCTTGCTCTCGCAGAAGCCTGAAAAATCTCTCAAAGGTGGACTTCGGCAAGGGCAAACGTATGATCGTCAATGGCGGACAGTCCCGGCTTCAGGATTCGAGTGGAAGGATCGGTGAATCCGGTCCGATGGGTAGTGAATGAGCGGAGATAACAGCAACAAGATGGTACAGAAGCAGAATTCGACCAGGAACACCGCCGCCAAAGGCATCGATCGCACCAATAATAAATCCCTCGAATCCTGGATCTGGGATGCGGCCTGCTCCATCCGTGGCGCCAAGGATGCACCGAAGTACAAGGATTTCATCCTGCCGCTGATCTTTACCAAGCGGCTGTGCGATGTCTTCGATGACGAGGTCAACCGCATCGCGGCCGAGGTCGGTTCGCGCAAAAAGGCCTTCCAACTCGTCAAGGCCGATCACAAGCTGGTGCGCTTTTATCTGCCCCTGCTGCCGAAGGACCCGGAAGAATCGGTCTGGTCGATTATCCGCAAACTCTCTGACAAGATCGGCGAAGGCGTCACCACCCACATGCGCGCCATCGCCAAGGAAAACCCTGGTTTGCAGGGCATCATCGACCGCGTCGACTTCAACGCCACCACCCACGGCCAGCGGGATATCGATGACGACCGGCTCTCCAACCTGATCGAAACGATCAGCACCAAGCGCCTCGGACTCGAGGACGTCGAAGCCGACATCATCGGCAAGAGCTACGAATACCTCATCCGCAAGTTCGCCGAGGGCGGCGGCCAGAGCGCCGGCGAGTTCTACACCCCACCGGAAGTCGGCACCATCATGTCGAAGGTGCTTCAGCCGGAGCCCGGTATGGAGATCTACGACCCCACCTGCGGTTCCGGCGGCCTGCTCATCAAGTGCGAGATCGCCATGGAAGAGGCGGCCAAAGGCAAGAAGCGCACCGTCGCCCCGCTCAAGCTCTACGGCCAGGAATACACCGCCGACACCTGGGCCATGGCCAACATGAACATGATCATCCATGACATGGAAGGCGAGATCGAGATCGGCGACACCTTCAAAAACCCAAAATTCCGCAACAAGCAGGGCAAACTCCGCACCTTCGACCGCGTCGTCGCCAATCCCATGTGGAACCAGGACTGGTTCACCGAGTCCGACTACGACAACGACGAACTCGACCGCTTCCCCGCCGGGGCCGGCTTCCCCGGAAAATCCTCCGCCGACTGGGGCTGGGTCCAGCACATGCACGCCAGCCTGAATGACAAAGGCCGCGCCGCCGTCGTCCTCGACACCGGCGCCGCCTCCCGCGGCTCGGGCAATGCCGGCACCAACAAGGAAAAGACCGTCCGCCAGTGGTTCGTGGATAATGATCTCATCGAGAGCGTGCTCTACCTGCCGGAAAACCTCTTCTACAACACCACCGCCCCCGGCATCGTGCTGTTCCTGAACAAGGCCAAGCCGAAGGCGCGCAAGGGCAAGGTCTTCCTCGTCAACGCCAGCCAGGTCTTCGAAAAGGGAGACCCCAAGAACTTCATCCCGGATGAGGGCATCCAGCGCATCGCCGACACCCTCATCGGGTGGAAGGAAGAGGACAAACTCAGCCGCATCGTCGATCACGCCGAGCTGAAAAAGAACGACTACAACATCTCCCCCAGCCGCTACATCCACACCTCGGAGGCCGAAACCTATCGGCCCATTGCGGAGATCGTCGAGGAACTGAGGGCCGTCGAAGCCGAGGCGCGGGTGACGGACAAGGCCTTGAAGAAGATTCTGGAGAAGATCGGGGTATGAGCGAACTCATTCTTTACACCTCGGACGACGGTCGCACCCGGCTCGACCTCCGCGTCGATGGCCAGACCGTCTGGCTCACCCAGCTTGAAATTGCGGAGCTCTTCCAGACCACCAAGCAGAACGTCAGTCTCCACGCCAAAAATATCTTTAAGGACGGGGAGTTGATCGAGGATTCAGTTGTCAAGGATTCCTTGACAACTGCCGCAGACGGCAAGCGCTACAGGACCATGCTCTACAATCTCGACCTCATCCTCGCCATCGGCTACCGGGTCCGTTCCCCGCGCGGCGTCCAGTTTCGCCAGTGGGC
>JAVVEV010000026.1:0-46180 GCA_032251035.1 Thiogranum sp.
CAGTTCGGCATGCGCCGCAGGCGAAGCGTCCCGCCAGAGGCTGGCGGTCGAGAGGGCATCGCGGCGCGTCTGCGGCGCTGGCGGGGTCTGCAAGCGCAGTGCATATTCCTGGTAACGCAGAACGCGATAATCCGCCTGTCCGGGCTCGCCGTCATAGCGATAGCCCTTCTGCAGCACCAGGTAACGTTCCCCGCCCGCCAGAGTCCGCACCCTGCCAGCCTCGGCGACCAGCACCTGTGGACGCTGTGGATGTTCGATATACACGAACACATCGGCGAGGCTGTCCGGCTCGGCTCCGGCACCGCGCGCGAACACCAGCCAGCGTCCGTTTTTCAGACGGTGAAAACGGCCCGGCGACAGAGCGCCCGCATCCAGCTGCTGTTCCGCCTTCGCGCGCAGGTCGTAGCCCAGTTGCGCAGTATGCGGTACCAGGTAACCACTCAACACCGCTACCAGCAGGGTTATTGTCAGCACCGGCAGCGCCAGCATCCGGTACAGCTGCTGCGGACCGGCACCGGCGACTGCCATAGCCAGCGATTCGTAATCCTGATTGAGCCGGCCCAGCAGGTACAGCAATGCAAGGAACAGGCTGAACGGCATCAGGAACACCAGAAAACCAACCGACTTCAGTCCCAGCAGCAGCAACACCGCATCAGCGGGCAGTTCGCCGCCGGCAGCCTGCCCCAGGTACAGGGACAGGCGCGCAGCGATCAGCACCAGCCATAACACCAGCGTGAATACCAGCCAGTACTGGAGCAGTTCGCGACTGAGATAGCGGCGCAGAACCGATGCCATCAGGCCGACAAAAACCGCAAAATCGATGGCGCAGATTTCAAATCTGTTCTCAGCCTGTTAAATTCAACCGAACGCAATCATCCAGCATAGTGAAAGCAAATTCCAATCAAGGAGTATTCATGGAATTCAACGTAAAAACGGGCAGCGCCGAAACACTGGCCGGCGCCTGCACGGTGGTCGGAATCGCAGCACCCCGCCACCTGTCGCCGGCTGCGGAACGACTGGACGAAGCCAGTAATGGACAACTGCGGAGTCTGCTGAAGAGCGGTGACATCAGCACCGACTGCGGCAAGACCACGCTGATTCATCATCCTCAGGGTCAGGTCAAGGCAGCACGCATCCTGGTCGTCGGTTGCGGCAAGGACAAGCACCTGTCGCCAGACGCCTTCAGCAAGATTACCAGCGCCGCCGCCCGGGCGCTTCAGGACAGCGGGGCTACCGATGCCGTCTCCTGGCTGACCGAACTGGACGTGGAAAACCGCGACCTGGCCTGGAAAGCTGCACATACTGCGCAGGCCAGTCGCGATGTCATCTACCGCTTCGATGAACTGAAAAGCGACGTCAAACCCCCGAAACGCCCGCTGAAAAAACTCACGCTGGGCGCGGCCGACGCGACTCAATCAGGCGCTGCAAACAAGGGCCTGCGCAACGGCATTGCAATCGCCAACGGCATGGATCTGGCGCGGGTGCTGGGCAACCGCCCCGGCAATCTTTGCACCCCGGCCGATCTGGCCGATCAGGCGCGCGCGCTGCAGCGCCAGTACAAGTCGCTCAAGGTACGGGTGCTGGAAAAGAAAGACATGGACAAGCTCGGCATGGGCGCCCTGCTCTCGGTCGCACGCGGCAGTCGCCAGCCTCCCAAGCTGATCGTGCTGGAATATCAGGGTGGCAAGAAGCCCGGCAAGCCGGTAGTGCTGGTAGGCAAGGGCGTGACTTTCGATTCAGGCGGCATCTCCATCAAGCCGGGCGCCGCCATGGATGAGATGAAATTCGACATGTGCGGCGCGGCCAGCGTCATCGGCACCATGGCGGCAGTCGCCGAGCTGGAGTTGCCGATAAATCTGGTTGGCATCGTACCGGCGACCGAAAACCTTCCGGATGGCGATGCAAGCAAGCCCGGGGATGTGGTTACCAGCATGAGCGGGCAGACTATTGAAATCCTCAATACTGACGCGGAAGGACGCCTGATTCTGTGCGACGCGCTCACTTATGCCGATCGTTTCGATCCGGATGTGGTGATCGATATCGCTACCCTGACCGGCGCCTGTATCGTGGCCCTGGGCAAGCATGCCACCGGGCTGCTGAGCAACAATCAGAAACTGGCCGACGAGCTGCTCGAGGCCGGACAGGTTTCCTGGGACCGCGCCTGGCAGCTACCGCTGTGGAAAGAGTTCGACGAGCAGCTGTCTAGCAATTTCGCCGACATGGCCAACATCGGTTCCAATGGTGGTGGAACCATCACCGCTGCCTGCTTCCTCAGCCGCTTCACCAAACACTACCGCTGGGCGCATCTCGACATTGCCGGTGTGGCCTGGAAATCGGGCGACGCCAAAGGTGCCACCGGACGCCCGGTGCCTATGCTCATGCAATTCCTGCTGAACCGATGCGGCGGCTCAGGCAGGAAGCGCGCCGGCACCCGATGACGCAGGTTGATTTTTATGTTTTGCCTGGCGAGGTGGAGCAGCAGCGCGAACAGTTTGCCTGCCGCCTCGCCGAAAAGGCTTACCGTCTCGGCCATCGGATTTTCATTCATACCCGCTCGGCAGAGCAGACCCGTCACCTTGACGACCTGCTGTGGACCTTCCAGCAAAGCAGTTTCGTGCCGCATTCGATTTATCAGGAGGCCGGCGATGCACCACCACCGGTGGTGCTCGCCCATGACGCTGAACCGCATGCGGGTTACCAGGTGTTGATCAATTTGGCAGATGACGTGCCGCTGTTTTTCAGCCATTTTGAACGTGTCGCCGAACTCGTCAATGGCAATGGCGCCACCCGCGAGAGCGGCCGCAGTCGCTACGGCTTTTATAAGGAACGCGGCTACCTGTTGCGCACTCATGAAATCAGCAACTGATGGATACAGACCAGATCAAGCTCGACGATAATGGCGTGCCGCTGCTGGAAACACCGGTCGACCCCACTCGTCTACCCAATGCCGCGCAGACCCCGGAGGGTCCGGCTGTCTTACCGGCCGATCAGCAGCGCATCGATGCATTGCTACAGATGCCATCCGTGCAGCAGTTGCTGAACGAGCTGGCGGAAGATCTGCAGAAGAGTATTACGCTCAATGTCGAAGCGATTCTGAAAGAAGAAATCAGCCATCTGGTTCATCAGGCCGGCGAACGCGCTGCGCCAAAAATTGCCAAAGACATCCAGGCCCACCTGAAGCTGGCGGTCCCCGAGTTGCTGGCGAACATCGCCAGACGTGAAACAGACTGAGCTACGCACAGCTGCCGGACTCGCTGACTAGGGTATAATCGCGGCTCGCCGTTTTCGCACACTCCAGATAATACTGATTTCTATGGAAAAAACATACGCTCCGCATACGATAGAACAACGCTGGTACCAGGTCTGGGAAGATCAGGGCTACTTCAGTCCGACTGGTAATGGCGAACCCTATTGCATCATGATTCCGCCGCCCAATGTAACCGGCAGTCTGCATATGGGGCACGCGTTCCAGGACGCGCTGGTGGACACCCTGATTCGCTTTCACCGCATGCGGGGACACAACACACTGTGGCAGGCGGGTTCAGATCATGCCGGGATCGCAACTCAGATGGTGGTGGAGCGCCAACTCCAGGCGGAACAGAAAACCCGCCATGATCTTGGACGCGAAGCCTTCATCGAACGCGTCTGGGACTGGAAAAAAACCTCGGGCGGCACCATTACCCGCCAGCTGCGTCGCATGGGCGCATCCCTGGACTGGCCCAGCGAACGATTCACTATGGACGAGGGCCTCTCCGACGCGGTGAAGGAAGTCTTCGTGCGCCTGCATGAAGAAGGCCTGATTTACCGTGGCAAGCGCCTGGTGAACTGGGACCCGGTGTTACATACGGCAATCTCCGACCTTGAAGTATTATCCGAGGAAGAGAAAGGCCACCTCTGGCACATGCGTTACCCACTCAGCAACGGAACCGGCAGTCTGGTCGTTGCAACGACACGCCCGGAAACCATGCTCGGTGATTGCGCGGTCGCGGTACATCCCGGTGACAACCGTTACAAACATCTGCTTGGCGAACTGGTGGAACTACCGCTCACCGGACGCCGCATTCCGATCATTGCCGATGACTATGTCGACCCGGAGTTCGGTACCGGCTGCGTAAAAATCACGCCGGCGCATGACTTCAATGATTATCAGGTGTGGCTGCGCCATCGCGATGAGAAAGCCATCGCGGCGCAGGCGCACGGCGGCCTGATCAATGTGCTGACCATAGATGCCGCCATCCGTGCCAATGAGCCGGAGGAAGGTGCATTGATACCTTCTGCCTACCAGGGCCTGGACCGCTTCGCAGCACGCAAACAAATCGTCGCCGACCTGCAGGCGCAGGATCTGCTGGAGAAAATTCAGGACCACAATCTGATGGTGCCGCGCGGTGACCGCTCCGGTTCTGTCGTCGAGCCCCTGCTGACCGACCAATGGTACGTAAAGGTTGCACCACTGGCGGGCCCCGCCATCAAGGCCGTAGAAAATGGCGATATCCGTTTTGTGCCGGACAACTGGAAGAACACCTATTACGAGTGGATGCGCAACATCCAGGACTGGTGCATTTCGCGTCAGATATGGTGGGGACATCGCATTCCTGCCTGGTACGATGAACAGGGTAATGTGTACGTGGGGCGCTCCGAGGAAGAGGTGCGCGAACAGCACAAGCTCGACGCAGGCCTGCTACTGCGTCAGGACGAGGATGTGCTCGATACCTGGTTCAGCTCTGCACTATGGCCGTTCAGTACGCTCGGTTGGCCGGAAAATACCGAACGCCTGAAGACCTTCTATCCGACCAGCGTGCTGGTAACCGGTTTCGACATCATTTTCTTCTGGGTTGCCCGCATGATCATGATGGGCCTCAAGTTCATGGACGACGTCCCGTTCCGCGAAGTTTATATTCACGGGCTGGTGCGCGATTCCCACGGCCAGAAAATGTCCAAGTCCAAAGGTAATGTGCTGGATCCTATCGACCTGATCGATGGGATTACACTGGACAAGCTGGTGGAAAAACGGACCGCTGGCATGATGCAGCCGCACCTGGCGGAGAAAATTACCAAACAGACCCGCAAGGATTTTCCCGACGGAATTCCTTCGTTCGGCACCGATGCGCTGCGATTCACATTCGCGGCGATGGCATCCACCGGTCGTGACATCAACTTCGATCTGAACCGTATCGAAGGCTACCGCAATTTCTGCAACAAGCTCTGGAATGCCGCCCGCTATGTATTAATGAATACGGAAGAGCAGGATTGCGGACAACATGGCGGCGAAGCGCAACTGAGCAGCGCCGATCGCTGGATCAATTCGCTGTTACAGATCACTGTCCAGCAGGTAACCACGAGCGTACAGCACTATCGGCTGGATCAGGCCGCTCAGGCCATCTATGCCTTCATCTGGGACGAGTATTGCGACTGGTATCTGGAGCTGTCGAAGTCTGTGCTCACAGATGCACAGGCCAGTCCCGAAGCTTTGCGCGGCACGCGCCGGACACTGGTGCAGGTACTGGAGACAATATTGCGCCTGGCGCACCCGATCATCCCTTTCATCACCGAGGAAATCTGGCAGCGCGTGGCGCCATTAGCCGGAGTCGACGGCGCAACTGTCATGCGACAGGCTTATCCGGAAGCCGATACGTCGCACATCGATCAGCAGGCCGGCGAGGAAATGGACTGGGTCAAGCAGTTCGTTCTCGGCGTGCGCAAGATCCGCAGCGGCATGAATATCGATCCCCGTAAATCGTTGCCGGTGCTGTTGCAGAACGGCAGCGATATGGATCAGCAACGTCTGGACGCCAACCGGCATTATGTAATGGCGCTTGGCCGGGTCGCATCGATCGAGTGGTTGGGCGAACAGGAAGCGCCTGAATCGGCTACGGCCTTGATTGGAGAAATGAAACTGCTGATCCCGATGGCCGGGCTGATCGACAAGGAGGCCGAACAGATCCGACTTGGCAAGGAACTGGAGAAAAAATGCGCGGAGCTGCAGCGCGTCAACGGCAAACTGTCGAACGCCAGCTTTGTCGACAAAGCACCAGCTGCTGTGGTGGACAAGGAAAAGCTCCGGGCAGAGGATCTGTGCGCAGCGATCCGGCAACTGGAAGAACAGCTGGGCAAAATCGCCGCTTTATAATCACAGCGGCACCATAAGCGTCAGCCTGGCTGAGTGAGGCGCACTACCAGTTGCACCAGCCCCCACAGCATGAACACAAAAACAATCGTCGAAATCAGGCCCACTGCGATATAGGTTGACGCTTTGCCGTGACCGAAGTCCTCCTGGTGCTTGCTGCTGCTCTGGACCCCGAACATGGATGCTGCCACGCTGCGAAACACGCTGAACAGCGACTGCTTGCGCTGGGTTGGCGGTTTGTCCTGGTACGACATAGGTAACTCCTCGATCATTCCAATAAATAACAAAGTGCTTCACAACAGTGTGCAGAGACGGATTTAATTCAGCAACTTAAGTTTGCATCAAGCACGCCGTTAGTTAACATCAGCGTGCAAACGAATTTATAAAATACCTTGTTTTCAGTACGTTATGGCTATAGAGCCTTCGGTTTGCGGTTGGCATGGAAGCGCCGCAGTGACATTTTTGTGCTGTGATGAGTTGGGGAAAAGGGCACCGTATGCCGACCGTTTTAATACTCGACCGGGATTCATCCCGAAGACAATATCTGGTTGAGCTCATCCACAAAATCGACCGTCTGATTCACGTCGAAGCTTTCCTTCAGCCCGGGCCTGCTCTGTTCTGGCTATCCTGGCAAACTGCCGATCTGGTGATCTGTGACAGCCTGTTTCCTGAAATGGAAACCCGTGACCTGATTCAACAAATTCGCAGATTGCCCGGTGGCGCGGATCTGCCACTGCTCACCATGGCACCCTGGGCCGACCAGGAACGGCGGCGCAAAGCGCTGGACGCCGGGGCCACTGATCTGCTTGCCACACCCGTAGATGACCTGGAATTCCGCTCGCGTTGCAGTTGCCTGCTCAGCCAGCGCAACCAGCAGAAAGAGATCCATGAGCGTGCCCGATGGCTTGAACAACAGGTTTCCGAAGCCACCAGCGAAATACGCCTGCGGGAACATGAAACGCTGTTGCGGCTGGCCAAAGCAGGTGAATACCGCGATGAGGAAACCGGCAATCACGTGATTCGCATGGCCAAGTATTCACGCCTGATCGCTGAGGAACTGGGCTTGCCACCAGCCGAGTGTGAAGCCATCGAACTGGCGGCGCCGATGCATGATATCGGGAAAATCGGCATTGCCGACGAAATTCTTCGCAAGCCGGGTCGCCTGACTTATGGCGAATTCGAAATCATGAAGACGCATACCCTGATCGGCTACGACATACTCAAGAACAGCCCGTCCGAATACCTGCAGATGGGCGCGGTTATCGCCTTGCATCACCACGAACGGTTTAACGGTACCGGCTATCCGCACCGCCTCGGCGCGGACGATATCCCGCTGATCGCGCGCATTGTAAGCGTTGCCGATGCCTATGACGCCCTGACATCCGAACGCCCCTACAAAGCCAAATGGCCTATGGAAAAGGCTCTGGATTACATCAACAGTCAGCGTGGAAAATTTTTTGATCCTGAATGCCTGGATGCATTTCAGGCGCAACTGGATCGGGTTATCCGGGTTCAGAACATGCTGGGGGATAACCCTGGAAAAGCATTGACCGCAGATTAACCCGGATATAGATTCAAAATTGCCAGTCGCTATGCAACGAAGGGATCGTTGCCAGTCAATCGAGCCAAGGGAGGTACTAACAACATGACCCAGGAACAACCACTTCAAAAGGTAGAGCTGCTGGCTGATGGCCGCCTCGCAGACCTGGAAGCCTGGAATCGGAATATCGCCGAACAGCTTGCTGCCAAAGACGAACTGCAGTTGAATGACGATCACTGGCAGGTCATCAAAACGATGCGAGCCTACTATGATCAGTTCGGTGTATCGCCGGTAATGAAGCTTCTAAGACGCAGCCTGAAGCAGGATACCGGCTCCGACCGGTTCAGCGAGGAACTGCTGCAGACATTATTCCCGCAAGGGCCATTGATTCAGGGATCAAAAATCGCCGGCGTTCCGCTGCCGCACCTGGACGTGGAACTGGAGCGTAGCACCTACACCGAAAACACCATCACTCCGGATGCCTCGCACTTCACGGGCAGCTTCGAATTCGAAGGCGAGCACTACCCCGTCACGCTGCTGGGCAATCTCGTCGACCTGCACATGTGGAACGATCGGGTCGCCGCGTTCATGGCAAAAAAGGAAGGCATCGAGCTGACCGGCGATCACTGGCAAGTCCTGCATTTTCTGCGCAAGTTCTACTTTGATTTCGGCATCACGCCAATGGTCAAGATACTGCAGAAACACATGGCGGATGAGCTGGGTCCCGAAAAGGCTTCCAAACAACGTCTGTACACGCTGTTTCCCGAAGGTCCATCGCGGCAGGGTTCGCGAATCGCAGGTTTACCAGAGCCTCAGGGCTGCATCGATCCGTGACGCCGGATCTGACGAGCCAGATTGTTCTTCCGCCCGGCACGCACCGGGCGGTTGCAGTTCTGATACCGCGAATCGTTATTCGAACGGATGCCGCTTGATGATGGTTTCGGCGCGATCCGGGCCGGTAGAGATTATGTCTACGGGCACTCCGGTCAGCGCTTCGACTTTGGCCAGATAATCACGAGCGGCCTGCGGCAGTTGCTCGAGCGACTTCGCGCCGACTGTCGATTCACTCCAGCCCGGCATATCAATCAGCACCGGTTTGCATCGATCGAACCGGTCAGCGCCTACCGGCGGCACATCGATTTCCCTGCCATCGAGCTCATATGCCACACAGATCTTTACCGTCTTCATACCATCCAGCACATCCAGCTTGGTAATGCACATACCCGTGACACTGTTCACATCCAGTGATCGGCGCAGCGCCACCACATCGAGCCAGCCGCAGCGCCGCTTGCGTCCGGTGGTCGCACCAAACTCGTGGCCCTTCTCGCCCAGGTAGTCGCCATCCTGGTCAAACAGTTCGGTGGGAAAAGGACCGGCACCCACGCGGGTGGTATAGGCTTTCACGATTCCGAGGACATAATCCAGGTCGCGCGGACCGACACCACTACCGCTGGCCGCCCCACCCGCAGTGGTGGTCGAGGACGTCACGTACGGATACGTGCCATGATCGATATCCAGCAATGCACCCTGCGCACCTTCAAACATAATGCTCTTGCCTTCTCTGCGCAGGCGATGCAGGGTGCCCGGCACGTCCTCCACCAGCGGCCCGATCTGCTCAGCCTGAGCGAGGGCTTCATCCAGCACCTGCTGGTAATCCACCACCGGCGCCTTGAAATAATGTTCCAGTGCGAAATTGTGGTACTCCATCACTTCACGCAGACGTTCGGTAAAGTGCGCAGTATCCAGCAGTTCGCCAAACCGGATGCCGCGTCGCGACACTTTGTCCTCGTAGGCCGGTCCAATACCGCGTCCGGTCGTGCCGATCGCCTTTTTGCCGCGCGCCACTTCACGCGCCTGGTCGAGTGCAATGTGATAAGGCAGGATCAGGGGACATGATTCACTGATGCCGATGCGTTCGCGCGCCGGCACGCCGCCCGCCTCCAGCATGTTCATTTCTTCCAGCAACGCAGTCGGCGAGAGCACCACACCGTTAGCGATCAGGCAATGCACGCCATCGCGCAGGACCCCGGACGGGATCAGATGCAGCACAGTTTTCTTGCCCTCGATCACCAGCGTGTGGCCGGCATTATGTCCGCCCTGAAAACGCACCACCGCAGCAGCACGATCCGTCAGCAGGTCGACAATCTTGCCCTTGCCTTCATCACCCCACTGGGTGCCGATTACGACTACATTCTTGCCCATCAGTGTTTAACCCTGTCAGTTTTTAATAGAATCGCCACACACTGCGATCAGTTTATTGATTCGATCAGCCAATCGGAACCGTTCCAGCGTAGCCGTCTGTCACAACCCATTTCTGCAAAACTTCCGCCCTGGCCGGGCAACTCCTGCACCACGATTTCGCCCGCTGCGCGCAGGCTGTCAACTTTTTCCGATAGCGCCGCATTGCCGTCCGGTGGCGCAACGATGGCGCCACCGCGGATCTTCCAGCTTCTGCTGCCGAGTTGCATCAGGCTGCGCAGATCGGTACTGAATCCGGTCGCCGGACGAGCCCGCCCGAAGACCCTGCCAATATCATCGTAACGTCCACCACGGGCAATCTCCTGCCCACGGTCGGCAACAAAGGCGGCAAACACGGCGCCGGTATGAAACCGGTAGCCGCGGAGTTCCGCCAGGTCAAAATGCAGACTCAACTCCGGCAAACGCTGGACGGCAAGCCTCGCGATCGCGACAAGATTATCCAGCGCTCGGCGGGTTTGTTCTCCGGCACCCTTAAATAGCGACTGCGCGCGTTCCAGAACCTTTACATCGCCACTTAGAGTCGCCAGCGCTGCAAGCCGTTCGCGTTGCGCGGTCGACAAATCCAGCTGGCCGAGAAATTCATCGATTTCCGGAATTGCCTTGCGCTGCAGGGCATCGAACAGCAGCGCTTCCTGTTCGTCGTCGAGCTGCGCGTCATTCGCAAGGCCACGGTAAATACCGACGTGGCCAAGATCGACATAGATGTCATCGACTCCCGTGAGGGCGAGAGTTTTGACCATGAGCTGCAGGATTTCGACGTCGCTCTCCGGACCGGCGTGACCGAACAACTCGGCACCCACCTGCATTGGGCTGCGCGAACCCGCAAAGCCATCTGGCCGCGTATGTAAAACCGTGCCGAGATAGCACAGGCGCGTCGGACATTCACGCTGCAGCCGGTGCGCATCGATGCGTGCTGCCTGCGGTGTCATGTCGGCGCGCAAGCCGAGCAGACGCCCCGACAACTGATCGATCAGTTTGAAGGTTTGCAGATCCAGATCATGTCCGGTACCGGTCAATAATGAATGCAGGTAATCGATGAATGGCGGAATGATCAGCTCATAACCCCAGGAACTGTACATATCCAGCAATTCGCGGCGCAACTGTTCCAGCTGCCCGGCCTGCTCTGGCAGCAGCTCCTCGACGCCCTCGGGCAACAGCCAGCGGTTTTTATTTTTCATTCGAAGCGCCTTGCTCAATGGACCCAATATAATAGCGCCAAACCAGCCAGCATGCTGATCAGCGCGGCGATACGTACGCTGCGATCATCCATCTGCGCCAGAGTTTCCAGCATACGCCGCAGCGCATCCGGCCTCAGGAACGGCACGATACCTTCAATAATCAGCATCAACGCTACCGCAGTCCAGAGATCATCCCACATAGATCAATCCAAAAAAAAGCCGGGCGAAGGAATAT
This sequence comes from Thiogranum sp., assembly GCA_032251035.1. Taxonomy (GTDB): domain Bacteria; phylum Pseudomonadota; class Gammaproteobacteria; order DSM-19610; family DSM-19610; genus Thiogranum. Next base: position 11,337 of record JAVVEV010000026.1, read on the forward strand.
CGCCCGGACTTTACACTGCGGTCCATAAATCGCCTAACGTTCTGGTGCTTCGTCCGCCGACTTGAAGTATTTAAAGAACTCGCTGTCGGGCTGCAGCAGCATTATATCGCCACCCTGACCGAAACTCGCTTCATAAGCCTTGAGACTGCGGGTGAATGCATAAAAGTCCTCTGCGCTTCCATAGGCTTCGGCATACAGTTCAGCGGCTCTGGCATCGCCTTCACCGCGTATCTGTTCCGCTTCCCGGTAAGCTTCCGCCAACATGACCTGGCGTTCACGATCCGCGCTAGCCTTGATCTTTTCCGCCTCCTCGAAACCGACCGAACGAAATTCCTTGGCGACACGGGCGCGCTCGGCCTGCATTCGCCTGTACACCGATTCATTGACGTCTGAAGGCAGGTCGATGCGCTTGATGCGCACATCGACTATGCGAATACCGATCTGCTGAGCCTGACGATTGGCATCTGTAGTCAGCTGTTCCATTAGCTTTCTGCGCTCGCCTGACACCACTTCATTGATAGTGCGTTTGCTGAACTCTCCACGCATGCCATCCTTGACCACCTGCTCCAGACGCAGACGCGCATTCCGTTCTTCGCCAGCCACGGCAGTGTAATAGCGGCTTGGATCCGCAATGCGCCACATGATGGATGAATCGACGATGACGTTTTTCTTTTCCACCGTGAGGAACCGTTCCGGATCCATGTCATGGGTAAAGATTCGCGCGTCGAATTTGCGCACATTATTAATGAACGGAATCTTGAACTTCAGCCCCGGCTCGAATTCCGACTGACGGATTTCACCAAGCCTGAACATGATGGCTTTTTCCCACTCCGCAACCTGGAACATTGAGAACGATGCCAGCACCACCAGGACCAGCGCCAGCCCCAGCACAAAACCTTTCTTATTTCCCATCAACGTGACTCCCGCGTCGGACGCGTCGAGGGACGCGTGAGATCTGGCATCCCGGATTGCGTGTTACTGGTATCCACACTACTCGACCCGCCACGCGTCTCGCGCGCTACCTCGCGGCCCTGCTTTATCAACTGGTCGATTGGCAGGTACATGAGATTGCTGCTATCGCCGCTGTCGACCAGCACTTTATTGGTAGCCGCGAGCACCTCTTCCATAGTTTCCAGGTACAGGCGTTTGCGTGTGACTTCCGGCGACTTCTTGTATTCGGCAGCCAGCTGGCTGAAACGACTCGCCTCACCGCTGGCCCTGGCGATCAGCGACTCCTTGTATCCTGTCGCTTCCTGCAGCCGCCGCGCTGCCTCGCCGCGAGCTTTCGGAATCACTTCATTCGCATAAGCCTCGGCTTCGTTGGTCAGGCGCACCCGATCCTCGCGCGCCTTGATAGCATCCAGAAAAGCGCCCTGCACTTCTTCCGGCGGTTGCGCGTCCTGAAGGTTCACATCCGAGACTCGCAGACCGGCCTCATAATCTGTGAGAATATCCTGCATACCGTCCTTTACCTTCCTTACCACCTCAGCACGGCCTTCCTTCAGCACGAAGTCCATCTTGTTCTCGCCGACCACTTCGCGCAGCACGCTCTCCGCAACCTGCTTCAGAACAGCGTCCGGTTCGCGCACATTGAACAGATAGCGCTGCGGATCTTCCACCTGGTATTGCACCGCCAGCTGTACATTGACGATATTCTCGTCTTCGGTGAGCATCAGCGCTTCGCGCGGCACCTTCAGTGCGCTCTGGCCGCCATTACTGGACCGATAGCCGATTTCGATGAAACGGCGCTGCTCGACATTGACGATTTCAACGCGATCCACTGGATAGGGAATGCGCCAGTGCGGGCCTGGTTCTGTGGCCTCGATAAACTTGCCGAAACGCAGCACCACTCCACGGGTACCTTCATCAACGATGTAAATGCCGGAAAATAACCACACCAGCAGCGCGATGCCCAGGACCAGACCCAGCCCGGCAAACCCGGCTTTCGCTCCGCCACCGCCACCACCACTGCTGCCGCCACTGCGACGACCGCCGAATAATCCGCCGAGTTTGTCCTGCATTTTCCGCACGACCTCGTCAAGGTCCGGTGGTCCCTGATCTCCACGACCACCCCATGGATCCTTGTTCTTACCGTTTCCCGGCTCATTCCAGGCCATATATGACTCCGTCTGGATCGTGCTGATTAAAAAATATAATTGCTCGCAACCGCCAATTTTAGGGAGCTTGAGCGATGCCCGCAACACGTTCCGGCTCTCGATCAGGCAGCAGCGCGTAATTCTGCCCTTCGCGCCGGTATAGACTTTCGAGTTGTCGAAAACTGATTCGAACTTCCAGCCACCAGCCACCGATTGCATCCGGTTCGTCTGTCAGCACCTCACCAGTTTCATAAATCGCCGCCCGCAGGCGCCCGGCAGACGCAGGTAACTGCAACCAGCCGTGCACCTGATCGGCCATGAAACATTCACTCAGCGCCTGTTCCAGCAGGTCGAGTCCGGCACCGCTGACCGCAGAACACCAGACGCGGGTAATCCTGCCTTCCACATCACGCAACAGATGCGGCGGCTCTCCACTGAGATCGATCTTGTTGTATACCAGAAGCTGCGGGACCTCGCGCGCACCGATGGCATCGAGAACTTCGTTAACCTGTTCAATGCGCGTATGACGCTCCGGGTCATGCGCATCCACCACATGCAGCAGCACATCCGCTCGCAGGGTCTCTTCCAGCGTTGAGCGAAATGCTGCAACCAGTTCATGCGGTAAATTTCGCACGAAGCCCACTGTATCGGCGAGTACCACCGGACCGAATCCGGGCAGGTCCAGTCGCCTCAGAGTTGGATCCAGAGTCGCGAACAACTGATCCGCCGCATACACGTCAGCATTGCACAGGCGATTGAACAAGGTGGACTTGCCAGCATTGGTATAACCTACCAGAGACACTGTCGGCACCTCGGCCCGGGCTCGCGCGCGGCGCCCCTGATCACGCTGGCCGCGCACCTTTTCCAGTTTCCTGTGAATCTGTTTGATGCGTTCGCCCAGTAACCGGCGGTCAGTTTCCAGCTGCGTTTCACCCGGGCCGCGCAGGCCGATACCGCCCTTCTGGCGTTCAAGGTGAGTCCAGCCGCGCACCAGACGCGTGGACAGATGCTGGAGCTGCGCCAGTTCGACCTGCAGCTTGCCTTCGAACGAGCGCGCGCGCTGGGCGAAGATATCCAGAATCAGGCCGGTCCGGTCCAGCACTCTGGCTTCGAACAGCTTTTCAAGGTTGCGTTCCTGACTGGGACTCAGCTCATGATTGAATATAACCAGGTCCGCCTGCAGCGCGACAACCAGTTCGCGGATAGTCTCGGCCTTGCCGGAACCGACGTAATAGCGTGGATCGGGCGCAGGACGACTCGCAGTCACTACATCCAGTACTTCCGCACCGGCGGAACGCGCCAGATCGGCAAACTCGAGCAGGTCTTCGGGCTCCGATGCGCCGGGGAAATCCACGTGCACCAGAACCGCCCGCTCACCACTTTGTGGGCGTTCAAACAATTGTCAAAAATCCCTGGGGAAATTGCGGCACGGCGTCAATGCCCTTGTGCCAGCGGGTTTCTGGAACCGGGCGGCTTGCCCGGTTCACAGAACGAAGAACAGGATCAGGCGTTACCGGGTTCAGGAAGCGTTCCTTCATCGCCAGTCGAAAGGCGAACATTCCGGGCCGGTACCACCGTTGAGATGGCATGCTTGTAGACCATCTGACTAACGCTGTTTTTCAACAGCACTACAAACTGATCGAAAGACTCGATCTGGCCTTGCAGTTTAATTCCATTTACCAGGTAAATGGATACAGGAATACGTTCTTTTCGAAGCGCATTCAGGAAGGGTTCTTGCAGCGACTGCCCTCTAGCGGCCATGTCATTTCTCCTTCTTCTCGTAACGTGCAACACATGTGATCTTCCATCCTCGCGCTTTATTCATTTCGGCGAAGCTATTGCCTGAACCCTGCATGTTCTTCCCTGCGTCAATTTTATACCGGCAAAACTATAGCACATTCAATTGGCTGCTGCGCCAGCGGCCTTGATCAGCGCTTTCACGACCGCCACCGCGTCAGTCGTGCTCACCGGGTCGATCCAGCGGCTGTCAGACTCCGATCGCAACCAGGTCAACTGACGTTTCGCATACTGGCGAGTCGCGATGACTGCTCGCTCCTGCCAGTCCTGCTGCGCCAGCTCCCCGTCCAGATAAGCCCAGGCCTGACGATAGCCGACTGCACGCATGGCTGGCAACTCCGGATGCAGATCGCCACGCCCGCGCAATGCGCCAACTTCCTCGAGGAACCCCTGTTCGACCATAAGCCGGAAGCGACGTTCAATGCGAGCGTGTAAATACTCACGATCCGCCGGTGCCAGTATGATTTTGAGGAATCGATAGCCGGGCGCCGGATTTCTGCCACGTTCGCACAGTGCTGTCAGGCTCTCTCCTGTCAGCTCATAGACTTCCAGAGCGCGCTGAATACGCTGGGGATCATTGGGATGGATACGCTGCGCCGCCTCGGGGTCGATCGCCTCGAGACGCCGGTGCAGAGTTTGCCAGCCATCCCGACGGGCTTCAGCTTCGAGGCGCGCCCGCATCTCGGGATCGGCCGCAGGCAATGCCGACAGACCGCGCTCCAGCGCATTGAAATACAGCATCGTGCCGCCGACCAGCAAGGGAATTTTGCCGCGCGACACGATCTCGTCCATTTCATTTAACGCATCTGCACGGAACGCCGCTGCGGAATAGGACTCCGCCGGATCGCGGATATCGATCAATCGATGCGGCGCGGCGCGGAGCACCTCGGCAGTGGGCTTGGCTGTACCTATATCCATGCCGCGGTACACCAGCGCCGAATCCACACTGATAATTTCCAGCGGCAACTGCTGCACCAGCTCGACCGCCACACCGGTTTTACCGGAAGCAGTCGGCCCCATCAGAAAAACGGCCAGTGGGCGATCCAACGCTGCTCTCCCTAGCGCCCGCGCAGGAACAGACCGTCCAGCTCCTGTACGCTCATCTGGACCCAGGTGGGCCTTCCATGATTGCACTGGCCGGATCGCTCAGTGCGTTCCATATCGCGCAGCAGCGCATTCATTTCTTCAAGTCGCAACAGCCGGTTGGCGCGCACAGAACCGTGGCAGGCCATGGTCGACAACAGCGCGTTTAACGACTCCTCTATGCGCTGGCTGCGACCGTGACTGTGCAAGTCCGCGAGCACGTCGCGCACCAGTGCAGCGATATCGACGTCCGACAGCAATGCAGGTATCTGCCGCACCACCAGTTGCTCCGGGCCGTTGCAATCGATTTCGAAACCGAGCGTCGCAAACCAGTCCTGGCGCTGTTCCGCCTCTTCGGCGTCGCGAGGCGATACCGCCAGCGTCAACGGAACCAGCAGCGGCTGCGAACGGATCCCGTCTTCGCGGAAGCTGCGTTTGAGGTGCTCATAGGTGATGCGCTCATGTGCTGCATGCATGTCCACCAGCACCAGCCCCTGGGAATTTTCCGCGAGAATATATATGCCCTTGAGCTGCGCCAGCGCAAATCCCAGCGGCGGCACCGTGTCCGGCTCCGCCTCGGACAAAGCTGCGCCCGGCAATCGGGCCGTGCTGTCAGCGGTGCGGCTGGCGCCGCCATGCAGGCGCTCGTAGTGCGCCATCTGCTCACTGACATGCAAGGGCATTCCGGCCTGACGGCCAGCATGACCACCGCCACTGAAGCCGGCTCCCGACCCGGGCCGCAGCGGCTGGGGCGCCGGCTGATCGGCCGCGGGGCGAACCTCGGCCAACGCCCGCTGCACGCTGCGGAACATGAAATCGTGCACCAGACGCGAGTCGCGAAACCGCACTTCGTGTTTGGCTGGATGCGCGTTCACGTCGACCTCTGTCGCATCGATTTCCAGAAACAGCACGTAGGCCGGATGCCGACCGTGGTACAGCACATCCTGGTATGCCTGGCGCACGGCGTGCCCGAGAAGTTTGTCACGCACCGAACGTCCATTGACGAAGAAATACTGCATATCCGCCTGGCTGCGCGAAAAGGTCGGCGGTGCCATCCAGCCGTACACGCGCAACCCGGCCGCGGCATGTTCAATTTCGATCAACTGCGCAGCGAAGGCTTCGCCCAGCAGGACACGCATACGCTCCAGCTGTTCCACCGCTGTCTGCCCGGCACGCAGGTGGTAGATGGCTTTGCGGTTGCGTCGCACCAGCAGTTCCACCTGGGGGCGACTCAGCGCAATCCGCTGCACGACCGCATCCAGGTGTTTGTGTTCGGTGGCTTCTGCGCGCAGGAATTTGCGACGCGCCGGTACATTGAAAAACAGGTCGTGTACTTCGATGCTGGTGCCCACAGGATGCGGCACCGGGCGTGGCGCCGGCATCTGTTCGCTGCCGTCGCCGCTGATTTCCCAGCCGCTGTCATCATCCGCAATCCGCGACTGCAGCAATAGCCGTGAAACCGAGGCAATACTCGGCAGTGCCTCCCCGCGGAATCCCAGGCTGGCAACCCGCTCCAGATCGTCGAGTGACGCTATTTTACTGGTGGCGTGCCGCGACAGCGCCAGCGCGAGGTCATCGTGGTGGATTCCGCTGCCATTATCCCGCACCCGGATCAGGCGTTTGCCGCCCTCCTCGATATCCACCTCGATACGGGTGGCGCCGGCATCCAGGCTATTTTCCAGCAACTCCTTGAGCACCGAAGCCGGACGTTCCACCACCTCACCGGCGGCGATCTGGTTGATTAACTGCGGTTGCAGCGGCTGAATGCGCATGACGTCACGGGGGATCTGAATTTCACGGCGGATATGGTAACGCGAATTGACGCCATACGGCGATTACCGCCGAAGCGGCGTGGACAAAGGCAGCAGCGCCAACCTCTGAAGACTGGCCGGGTTCAGCCGTCGGTCGATGGAATGGTCAGTACCTTGCCAATCAGCAGACGATCGCCGTTCAGTTTGTTGCTGTTACGCAATGCCCGCATGCTGACGCCGTAGCGGTGGGCAATATGGCTCAGGGTATCGCCGCGCTGCACCACGTGCCGGCGCCCTTCTTTTGCGGCCACCGCCAGGCGCGTGCCGGGCGGCGGATTGTACTGATAGTAGCGCCGCACGCCATTCAGAATCGCCTGCGCCACCTGTTCCTGATGCGTGCCGCTGCGCAGACGCTTTTCTTCGTCGGGATTGGAAATGAACGCGGTCTCGACCAGAATCGAGGGGATATCCGGGGACTTCAGCACCATGAATCCCGCATGCTGAACATCCTTTTTATGCACCTTGCCCAGGCGCTTCATTTCCTGCAGCACATTGCTCGCTACCGCACTGCTGGTTCCCAGAGTCGCTGTTTGCGCCAGATCCAGCAGCACTTCGGCCAGCAGTTCGTCCTTGTCGACCAGACTGACGCCACCGACCAGATCGGCGGCGTTTTCCCGCGCCGCCAGCCAGCGCGCCATCTCGGACGATGCGCCTCCGCGCGACAACACGAACACGGAAGACCCCTGCACCCGCTGTTCGCGGAATGCATCCGCATGAATGGAAATAAACAGATCGGCGCCATGCTGGCGTGCGGTGTCGATGCGCTTGCGCAGCCCGACATAATAATCGCCGTCGCGTATCAACGCCGGGCGCATGCCCGGTTCTTTTTCTATGAGTTTGGCCAGACGCCGGGCGATATTGAGCACCACATCCTTTTCCCGGGTGCCGTGGCGACCGAGTGCGCCAGGGTCCTCGCCACCATGTCCGGCGTCAATGGCAATGACCAGATCACGGAGGCCCGTCGGCTCACTTTTCGGCGTGACCCGGGTCGGTGCCGCTGTGCCGGATGCGCCGTCGGCTGCATATAGATCGACCACCAGACGGTGTCCGTATTGTGCATTGGGTTTGAGAACGAAACTTTTCGGCCGCACCGGTCCGGCAAGATCAAGCACCAGGCGCAGATCATCTTTATTCCGTGTGCCGCTGCGCAGATTTCTGACCAGGCCACCGCGGGTCGGGCTGCTGGCGAAATCGCGATCGGCGCTGGCACCGTTCAGATCGATGACCAGCCGGTCGGGACCTTGCAAGCTGAACAACCGGTGCTCTACCGGCCCACTGACATCGAAAACGACCCGGGTGCTGTCGGGAGCCGCCCACAGGCGCACGCCCTCCACCTGCAGCGCCGCCGCCTGTGTCAGGGAAGTCATGAACAGAAGAAGTGTGAACCAGCCCAGTCGCATAAGCTCGCCCCCCAATAAAACCCGTCAGGTGGGGGATTTATACCGCACCTCAAGATGGATTACAAACGAATACGTATATTTCTCATTGGGATAGCGCCCGTTTCTGGCAATTCAAATTAAATTCACCGCGTCAAGGATTTGACAGGCAATCCAGGACCTGCTCACCGCACGAGGTTCCTGCCGACAGCCGGGCAGCGCGACCCTCGCCATCGCCCTCCAGAGTAATGGATACATCAGGTTCCGGCAGTAAACCGGTGCCGCGTTCCGGCCATTCGATCAGGCAAATCGATGTGCCGTCGAGCAGGTCACGGATGCCGATCCATTCCAGCTCTTCGGCGTCCCTGAGCCGGTACAGGTCGAGGTGATACAGGTTGCGCCCCTCCAGACTGTAGGGTTCGAGCAGCGCATAGGTGGGACTTTTCACCGGTCCGGTATGGCCCAGCGCGCGCAGGAAGCCGCGCACCAGTGTGGTCTTGCCCGCGCCCAGTTGCCCCTGCAGGAACACCAGCAGCGCGGCACTGCTGCAGACTGCCAGCTGCGCCCCCAGTGCTTCAGTGGCCAGGGCGTCGGCCAGCCGCAGCTCAAGCGTGGCCATTGAGCTGCGCCCTCACCAGCGGAATGAGATCGGTCGCCAGCAGGCCGCGCTCGCCAGCCGCGGCGGCCGCCAGATCCGCCGCCAGAGCATGCAGATAGACCGCAGCTTCAGCTGCTTCCCCGGCCGGCACGCCCTGCCCCAGCAAAGCCGCCAGCACGCCGGTCAGCACATCACCCATGCCGCCGCTGGCCATGCCCGGATTGCCCCGGTCGCACAGCCGCAGCGGCTGTCCGGCGCGCGCCACCAAAGTGCCCGCGCCCTTCAACACGACTACGCCGCCAAAACTGCTGCTGAGCTGCCGCGCCGCCTCGAAACGATCGGCCTGAATCTCGCCGCTGGTTTGTCCGAGCAAGCGCGCCGCCTCGCCGGGGTGCGGCGTCAGTACCCAGTTGTCCCGGGTCAGCGGGTCCAGCGCCAGCAGGTGCAGCGCATCGCCATCCACCACCAGCGGCCGCGAGCTGTCGAGCACCGTTTCCAGCAGCTGCCGGGACCAGGCCGTGCGCCCGAGTCCGGGACCCACTACAACCACCGAGGCACGCTCCAGCAACGGCTGCAGATCCGGGGCGGTTTCGATGCCATGCACCATCAGCTCGGGGCAACCAATATTAAGTGTCGCGGCATGTTGCGGATGCGTTGCGATCGACACCAGACCGGCGCCGCAGCGTGCCGCCGCTTCCGCGGCCATGCGTGCCGCGCCGGCCATACCGGGCCCACCACCCACCACCAGCACGTGCCCGACCTGACCCTTGTGCGTATCGCGCCGGCGTGGCTGCGCTATCCACGCCTGCAGCGGCACGTCGATCAGTTGGGCGCCGGCGGTGACCTGTTCATGCACGCTCGCCGGTACATCCAGATCAGCAAATTCAGGAACGCCGGCATGATGTACGCCGGCGGCGGTGTACAGACCACGCTTGCGTCCAATGAACGTCAGGCTGCGTTGCGCTTCGACAGCGATGCCAAGGACGCGTCCGGTATCGGCGTGCAGACCGCTCGGGATATCCACCGCCAGCACCGCCGCAGGATGCGCGTTCATGGCCTCGATGGCGGCGCGAAAGACGCCTTCGACCGGCCGATCCAGTCCAGTCCCGAGCACGGCGTCCACCAGCAGGCCGGCGGCCGGCAATTCACCGGCATAAGCTTCGGCAACTCCGCCAGCAGAAAAGAACTCGTCAGCCGCCTGCGCCGCAGCACCACGCAATTTGGCCGGTTCCGCCAGATACCGGACCAGCACCTCATCGCCGCGCTGCCGCAGCAGTCGCGCCAGCACATATCCATCGCCACCGTTGTTCCCGGCGCCGCACAGCACGCATACCGGACTCACGCGCGGCCACTGCAGGCTCATGCAGTCGAGCAGCGCCTGGCCTGCACGACACATCAGCTGGTAAGCTGACAAACCCTGTGTCTCGATCGCAAGACGATCCAGCTCCCGCACTTCGGCAGCGGTATACAGAGCAATGGCAGCGTTTTCCGGCATACAATAACCCATCATCATTCAGACTGTGCGCACCATACCGTGAAGCTTTCATCCAAATCCAGCCCGGCATCAGCCGAACTGACCAATAGCGATTTCGCGCAACTGAGCAGCGAGATCAAGCAGTGGGGGCGGGAACTCGGTTTCCAGGACGTCGGCATCAGCGATACCGATCTCAGCCAGGATGAAGCACACCTGCTGCGCTGGCTGGACGACAGCTTCCACGGCGACATGGATTACATGCAGCGCCACGGCAGCAAGCGCAGCCGGCCGGCTGAACTGGTACCGGGAACCCTGCGGATCATCTCCGTGCGCATGGATTACTGGCCCGGGAACGCTGCGCCGGCAAACCCGGCACTCGACGATCCGCTGCGCGCCTACCTGTCCCGTTATGCACTCGGGCGCGATTACCACAGGGTTCTGCGCCACCGCCTGCAGAAGCTCGCCAACCGCATCGAAACGCGCGTCGGCCCGTTTGGCTATCGCGCCTTTACCGATAGCGCGCCGGTGCTGGAAAAGGCAATTGCCCAGAAAGCCGGCCTTGGCTGGATCGGCAAACACACCAATCTGATCGACCGCGATGGCGGCTCCTGGTTTTTTCTCGGGGAACTGTTTACCGATTTGCCGCTGCACGTCGACCCGCCGGCGCAGCCGCATTGCGGCACCTGCACCAGTTGCATCGATATCTGTCCGACCCAGGCGATCGTCGGACCCTGGCGGCTGGATGCGCGGCGCTGCATCTCCTACCTCACTATTGAATTGCGCGGCTCGATTCCGGAACCGCTGCGCAAGCTGATCGGCAACCGCATCTACGGCTGCGATGACTGTCAGCTGGTATGTCCCTGGAATCGCTTCGCCAGACCCGGCGCTGGCGATGACTTCCAGCCCCGGCACGAACTGGACAGCGCGGCGCTGGTCACCTTGTTTGGCTGGGACGAGGCGCAGTTTCTGCATAATACCGAGGGCTCGGCGATCCGCCGCATCGGCCATATCAGCTGGTTGCGCAATATCGCTGTGGCACTCGGCAATGCACCGACCGAAGCATCAGTCGTTGCCGCACTGCAGGCGCGCTGGACGCATCCATCGGAGCTGGTGCGCGAGCATGTCGCATGGGCATTGGCACAGCACGCCTGTCGCTGAAACGCGCTGCGCCAGCAAAAGTTCACTGCTTGAGCTGCAGCGCCCGATCATAAAGGGCGCGCTTGTTGATCCCGGTCATGCGCGCGGTCAGCTTGGCGGCCTGCTTGATCGGCAATTCTTCCAGCAAAACCACCAGCATCTGCTCCGCCTCATCAGTCACCGCCCCGTCCTCGGGCTGCTCGGCACCGGCGACCAGCACCACCATTTCGCCCTTCTGCTGATTGGGATCATTTCTCACCCAGTCCACAAGCGGCCCCAGCGCATCTCCGTGCACGGTCTCGAACTGTTTGGTCAGTTCGCGCGCCAGCACCGCCTGGCGCGTGGCGCCGAAGCCGGCCGCCATATCGTTCAGGGAATCGACGATCCGGTGACTCGACTCATAGAAAATCAGGGTGCGCGGTTCGCTTCGCAACCTGTCTATACGGGTGCGCCGTGCAGTACTTTTGGCCGGCAGAAAACCCTCGAACGCGAACCGGTCCGTCGGCAGGCCGGATACCGAAAGCGCGCAGATGAGCGCGCTGGGTCCCGGCACCGGCACCACGTTGATACCGGCCTCACGCGCCAGCCGCACCAGATTGAAACCCGGATCACTGATCAAGGGCGTACCAGCGTCGGAAATAATTGCCAGCGAGCGCCCCTCGGCGAGCTGGGCCACCAGCTGCGGCGCAAGCTCCCGCTCGTTGTGCTCGTGCAAAGCGCTGAGCGGGGTGGCAATGGCATAGTGCTGCATCAGCTTGCGACTGTGACGGGTATCTTCCGCGACAACGCGATCGACCTGGCCCAGTACCGCAATGGCTCGCGCGCTGATGTCGGACAGATTGCCGATCGGCGTCGCCACCACGTAGAGTGTGCCGCGGGCAGCGGCATTCCGGCTGAGCTCTGTCATGGGTCCTCGATGTGCAGGCAAGAAACGAGCGGTAAAATAACATGCATCCGGGGTACGACGCCTTTACAATAGCAGCCCGACAAAATGAAGTTATCTTCCTCATATTCGTGAATCGCTTGTATCCATGGCTGCTGATCGTGCTGCTGGCTCTGGCCAGTTGTACCGGCGCGCCGCCACGCGGCCCGCAACCGGTGCTCGACCCGTTGCAGCAATCCGCGCAGACGCTCGTCGAGCGTGGTGATCATCTGGCCGCTGCACAGATTTATCTCGACGCGGCACAGACCGCGCCGGCCGACCAGCGTCCGGATCTGCATTTGCAGGCGGCGGAATACCTGGCGCAGGGTCAGTTATGGGAGCAATTCGGCGACCTGCTGGCGAGCCTGCGGCGCGAGACCCTCACTACCGAACAGCAGGCCCATCTACAGCTGTTGCTGGCGCAACGCGCACTGGCGCTGGGGAAACCCGCGCAGGCGCTCGAACACCTTCAGGTTGTTGCTCAACCGGACCAGCTTCCCGACCATGGCCGCCGCTATTACCGGTTGCGCGCCAGCGCCTACAGTGCCGCCGGGAATCCACTCGAAGCGGCGCGCCAGCTGATCTGGCTGGACGGACTGCTCGATGACCCGCAACAGCAACTGGATAACCAGTACCTGATCTGGGAACAGCTTTCGAGCCTGAGCGATCAGGCGTTGCGCGAAATACTGACAGCAACCTCCAGCGATGCACTGCGGGGATGGATGGAGCTCACCCTGATCGCCCGCCAGACGCGCGGCGATCGGCAACAGTGGGAACGGCGTCTCGATGACTGGCGCGCCCGCTATCCGCAGCACGCCGCGGAACGCGCACTGCTGCCTGACCTCGCCACCCAGCTTGTCCAGCCTGGCGAGCGCGCGGTGCACATCGGCGTGCTGCTGCCGCTGTCCGGACGCAATGCAGAATCCGCCGCCGCCATCAGAGACGGGATAATCGCCGCCTACTATGCAGATGCGCTGCAACGTCCGGAGCTGCGTTTCTACGATACCGGCGGCAATCCATTGCAGGTCTGGGGTGTCTATCAGAATGCCATCCGCAATGGCGCCGAAATCATCATCGGCCCCTTGCTCAAGGAGAGCGTCGCGCAACTGGCCGCTGCCGGCGAACTGACCATACCGGTACTGGCACTGAACGCACTGGAAAACCCGCCGCCCCCGGATTTACCCCTGTACCAGTTCGGGCTATCGCCGGAAGACGAGGCCGGTCAGGTGGCGAACCGGATGTTCAGCGAAGGACACCGGGCAGCGGTGGCGTTGGCGCCGGACACTCCCTGGGGTGCAAGGGTAACAGCCGCTTTTGCCGAGCACTTCAGTGGGCTCGAGGGCCAGCTTCTGGAAAGCCAGTACTATGCACCCGGCAGCACCGACTTCAGGACACCGATACAGGATGCTCTCAATCTGGATAGCAGCGTCGCACGCCATCGCGCCCTGCAGCGGCAACTCGGCCAGAATTTGCATTTCGAACCGCGGCGGCGCCAGGACGTGGATGCGATCTTCATGCTTGGCTCAGCCGAACAGGCGCGTCAGATCTCTCCACAGCTGAAATTTCACCATGCCGGTGACTTGCCGGTATTTGGCACCTCGCATTTGTTCAGCACCAGCGGTGGCCAACAACTTGACCGCGACATTAATGGCGTATTCTTCTGCGACATGCCCTGGATACTGGACAGCGACGGTGACTGGTTTGCACAGCGCCGGCGGATTGCGGCCATCTGGCCGGAGCGTGACGAGCGCAATCCGCGATTGTTCGCGCTCGGCATCGACAGCTACCGTGTACTGCCGTGGCTCGCAACCCTTGACCGGCCGGGGCTGGCACATTTTCCAGGCGCCACCGGATTGATCAGCATCGATTCCGCCCGGCAACTGCATCGCAGTCTCGAGTGGGCCCAGATCCGCAACGGCAAACCACACAAGCTGGTAAGCACGCCTGAAACCCTGTCCATGGAGGGACAAAATGAATCTGCGCAAGACACTCGGAGACAACGCTGAACGCAGTGCCTGCCGTTTTCTATGCCGGCATGGGCTGGAACTGATTACCGCCAATTACCGTTGCAGACGCGGCGAGCTCGATCTGATCATGCGCGACGGCGACAGCCTGGTATTCGTTGAGGTACGATACCGCCGCAGCGCCGAATTCGGACATGCATCGGAAACGATTTCCCGAACCAAGCAGGCGCGCATCATACATTGTGCACGTTGTTATCTAAGCCGCTACAAGGCATGGAACGAAGCTGCACGGTTCGATGTCGTATGCATCGAAGGACGGTCCGGCGAGGAACAGATCGAGTGGCTGAAAAATGCCTTCGGCGCAGCAAATTGACGCGCTAAACGCGATTATTAAAAGAGAGAGTTATATGACCAAACGCTGGTTGGCCCTGGGTATCCTGTTGAACACAACTCTGCTTCTGAGCGCATGTGCGCCGGTTATGTTTGGCGGCGTCGCCACTACCGCATCGGTGGCACACGATCGCCGCACCACCGGATCAGTCATTGAAGATCAGGCCATTGAACTGCGGGTCGGCAAGGCGCTGCGGGATGCTGGTATCCACAGGCAGGCGCACGTCAACATCACCAGCTACAACGGCATCGTACTGTTAAGCGGCGAAGCCCCCACCGAAGAGCTGCGCAGCAGGATCGGTGAATTTGCACGTCGCGACGAAAAGGCGCGGCGGGTACACAATGAAATAGTGCTGGCAGCGCCCAGCTCTTTCATGACACGTTCCAGCGACGCGCTGCTCACCACCAGAGTAAAGGCTGCGCTGCTGTCGGTCAGGGTCGACGGCTTCGATGCAACGCGAGTAAAAGTTGTCAGCGAAAACGGTACCGTCTTCCTCATGGGATTACTGCATCATGCCGAGGCGGCCGCCGTCACCGGGGAAGCACAGTCGATCGGCGGTGTACAGCGCATCGTGAAGCTGTTCGAGTACCTGGACTAACCGCCCTGCCGCGCTGACGAGGCGCCGGAGAACCGTGCACAGCGTTTTCATCAATTTATTGAAACAGCTGATCGGCGAGCAACGCCTGCTTACCGATGCTGCGGATTGCCGCACCTATGGGTATGACAACAGCACCCTGCAGGGACAACCGATCGGCGTGGCCCTGCCTGATCGTCACGAGCAGGTCGTCGACATCGTGCGGCTTTGCTATGAACACGACATCCACCTGATTGCGCGCGGCCAGGGCACTGGCACTACCGGCGCCACGGTGCCAATGGATGACCGTTCGCTGATTGTGTCACTGCAACGCATGAACCGGATCCTGCGCGTGGACCGCGATAACCGTCTCATGGTGGTGGAGCCCGGCGTCACCAATCAGGCAGTGCAGGAGGCCGCCGGAGCAGCGGGATTTTTCTGGCCCCCTGATCCCACCAGCGCCGCGGTCTGCACCATCGGCGGCAACCTCGCCTATAACTCGGCGGGTCCGCGCGCGGTAAAGTATGGTACGCCGCGCGAAAATACCCTGGCATTAAAAGCGGTGACCGGCACCGGCCAGACACTCCGCACCGGAGTCATGACCACCAAGGGCGTGGTCGGCTACGATCTGACCCGGCTGCTGATCGGTTCCGAAGGAACGCTGGCGATCATTACCGAAGCCACCCTCAAACTGACACCCCTGCAGCCAGCCAAACGTTTGCTGCGCGCCGAGTACCGCGATATGCACAGCGCTGCCGCGGCAGTCGCGAACATCATGGCGCAACCGGTCACGCCCTGCGCGCTGGAGTTTATGGATGGCGAGGCTATCGCCATGGTGCGTGATGATGTGCCATCGGACCTGCACCCGGATGCCGGCGCTCTGCTGATAATCGAGGTTGATGGCATGCCGGCGCATCTGGACGATATCAGCGCCGCAATCAGTCGTGCGGCACGGGTCGAAGGCATCCTGAATATCCACGAGGCGCGCACCGCACAGGAAGCGGGAGCGCTCTGGGATGTACGCAAGGCGCTGTCGCCGGCGCTGCGCCGGGTCGCGCCGAAGAAAATCAATGAGGATGTGGTGGTGCCGGTATCCCGCATTCCGGCGCTGGTCGAGCGCCTGTCACGGCTGGCGACGCGACACGCTATTCGCATCGTCAATTTCGGCCACGCAGGCAACGGCAATCTGCATGTGAACCTGCTCTACGATCCGCAGGACCCTGATCAGAAGCAGCGTGCTGAAGCCTGTCTGGCGGATGTGTTCGCGGCGGTGCTGGAGATGGATGGAACCATCTCGGGTGAACATGGTATCGGCGTGGTAAAACGTGACTGGGTGGCCAGTGAGCTGGACCCGGTGGGACTGCAACTGATGCAGGCGATCAAAGCCCAGTTCGATCCGAAAGGAATCCTGAACCCGGGCAAGACACTGCCGGAACGCGCGCCGGAACGCGCACCTATTTAAACACGCACCAGCCGGGAGTCCCGCGCAAACCGTCCTGCAACTGAATCCGCGGCTGCCAGTCGAGCACCTTCTGGATATCCTCGTTATCGCATACCCAGTCGGCATGGCTCAGCTCGCAGAGCTTTTCCGGCGTCAGCATGGGTGCATAGCCGAACAGCCGGGCCAGCCCGCGATTGAGCCACGCGGGCAACTGCAACAGCGCTGCCGGTATCACGATTTCCCGCACTCGGCGTCCGCACAGGTGCGACACGATAGTCGCCACATCAGTCCAGCAATAGCCGCCCTCGCGACCGTCGTGAAGTGTGTAAATGCCGGAAGGCACATCCGCCTGCTGCAACCATGCGAGGATTGCCGCGGCGAGGTCGTCGACATGGATCATCGAGAACCGTGCCTCGCGGCAACCGGGGACCAGCGCAATACCTCGGGCCATCAACCGGAACACCGGCAGCAATTCTTTGTCACCCGGTCCGTAAACCGCCGGCGGACGCAGCGCCATCCAGCACAACTGCCCGGCCTGCTGTTCGAGCACCTGCTCACCGCGGCGCTTGCTGGCGGCATAGAAAGAAAGTTGCGGCTCACGCGCGGCCAGCGATGACAGGCACAACAAGCGTGGTGGTTTCGGGCACCGCGCCACTGCCTCGACGAGATGCCTGACGCCTTCGACATTGACGCAATCGAAATCGTCCTGAGTGGCGCCGCGTACGGCACCGGCAAGATGCACCACCGCCAGGCTATCCTTCACCAGTGCCTGCAGCGCCTCGGGATCGGCGATATGTCCGTAGACCTGCTCATCGCTCAGCCCATCGAGTGCGCGCAACCGGGCCTTGGAACGCACCAGGACGCGCACTCGCCAGCCCTGTTCATGTAATATACGGCAAACGGTGCGTCCGATAAAGCCGGTCGCGCCGGTAACCGCAATCAGATTCGACATAGCGCCACTTTCCGCAGACAAAAAATAACCGGCCGAAGCCGGTCATTGGGTTTTTCCTGGTCGGACTTCACACCGTATGGCGCCGCGGCTCCAGCTCGTCCGCCATTTCTTCCGCCAGCACTGACAGGTCATGCGACTCGATGAAGTTCTGGCGAGCCTTGGAACGCGACAGCTTGCCGGACGAAGTACGCGGCAGCGTATGCAGCGGCACCAGTTCCACGAACACATCGATCCCAAGCTCCAGACGTACCAGACGATTCAGCCGGTCGATCAGATTCGCGCGCTTGGCCGGATCGGATTCACGACATTGCACCACCAGTATGCAGAACTCCGCATCGTCAGGCCCCGGCACCGAAAATGCCAGCGCATCGCCGATACGGACTTCCGGCTGATGCTCGGCCAGGTATTCGAGATCCTGCGGCCAGATGTTGCGGCCATTGATGATGATCAGGTCTTTCTTGCGGCCGGTGATGATCAGACTGCCGTCGACGCGGTATCCCACGTCACCCGTGTTCAACCAACCGTCCGCTGACAGGCATGCGGCGGTTTCTTCCGGTGCATTGAAATAACCGGACATCACGCTGGGACCGCGTACGAATATGGAGCCGCTGCGGCGATCCGGCAGTATCGCACCCTGCTCATCACGCACCTCGACCTGATACTCCGGTAACGGTGTGCCGCAATCGACGAAGCAGCGCGCCCGGCCCGGGTTTTCGGACAGGTGCATCGGCAGGGCTTCCTGGTGATCGGAATGATGATCGCCATCCACACAGTCGATCGACGGGCCTTCGAACAGTGGCGCGAAACTGATCGCCAGCGAGCACTCCGCCATTCCGTAACAGGCGAGAAAGGCATTTTCGTTGAAGCCAGCCGGTTTCAGCGCCCTGGCGAAACGGGTCAGCGTCTCCGAACGGATCATCTCTGCACCGACACCGGCAACCCGCCAGTGACTTAAGTCGTACTTGGTCGCTTCGCCGGGACGCAGGCGCCGGGTGCACAGCTCATAACCGAAGGGCGGTCCAAAGGAAATAGTCGCCTTAGTCTGCGTCATCAGGTTCAGCCACTGGCGCGGACGCATGGCAAATTCGCGGGTATCAAGGTAATCAACAGAAACCTGCGAAGCAACCGGCACCAGCACCAGGCCAACCAGACCCATGTCGTGATAAAACGGCAACCATGAGAAACAGCGGTCGCCGGGACCCATCTTCACGCCGTGGCAAATGATGCCGGCCAGGTTGCTCATCACCGCCCGCTGCCGTATCACGACACCGCGCGGGAAGCGCGTGCTCCCGGACGTATACTGGATATAGGCGATGTCTTCCGGTTGCTGCTCAGGGAATTCGACATCCGCTTCAGGCAATGCATCGAACACTTCCGGCGCACCGACCAGCTTCATGCCAAGACCGTCGCCGGCCTCTTCAAGAAACGAGGCGTAGCCGCTCGGTGCCATGGCCACTGCCGCCATGCTGCTCTGCAACAGGCTGCGTAATTGTGTGACATAGACGGTATGCCCGCCGAGGTTCACAGACGCGGGGAGTGATACCGGCACCAGTCCGGCATACTGACACGCAAAAAAGAAGCGCAGGAAGTCAGGATTGGTTTCGGCGACCAGCGCGACGCGATCGCCTTTCTGCAAGCCCATGCCCAGCAGCTTGCGCGCCAACACGCGTGCCTGGCTGCGCAATTCCGCATACGGCAATACCGCATACAGCTCACCCCGGCCGGTATAGAAATTCGTGCCGGTTTCGCCTTTCGCCGCGTAATCGAGCGCTTCCGCCAACGTAGCGAAGTCAGCAGCACGAAACGGCAAATTGTTCAAAGTTGGAGTTGATTCTGTGCCCAAAGCTTTTCCCTTTGAGGTTTTCAAAAAAGTTACCGGTCCCTTGCCCGTCGACAACGACACCCCAAAATCCTAAAGTCATCCACAGCAGGCGAGAAATTCTAGTATCAATGCGTGTTCCGGGAAACCCGAAAATTACGCCGAACTGCCGATCAGCGGCGAACCGTTGCTTTTAACCAACGAATTCATCCAGGTTCCGCTGTCCCGCTAGTCGGGCCTGAATTATTCCTTCAATAAGATAGAAACACAACACTTTTTCAACCAAATTTCGATACTTGTTGAAGATACTTCAGGCCTGTCGTTATTTCACAACAGCCTGCCGGAGTCGGTTTTCGGCCGACAGGTGTATCTTCTGTAATACAACTTGAATTATATTGGATATATCCCAAGCAACTTATGGGCCAGTTTGTCGTGACAGAGTGGCCGCCCGTAGCATGGCTGCAAACGTTCCCGGAATTTGCGCACTGGTTCACAACTGGCGCATTCTGGCAGCACCGCCACCTGAGCGGTATGATCAGCCTTTCAATCACCAGCCTGTAGAGTCCCGATGCCGTCGATCACGGAAGAACTCCGCGTCCATACTGTGGACAGCGCCCGCCGTTTGCGCGACTTCCTGGATCTTCCGGCCACCCTCTACAGCTCTGATCCACAGTGGATAGAGCCACTAAAAATAGAACAAAAGCAGAGATATAGCGCCAAAAATCCCTTCTTTGAGCATGCCCGGTGGCGGGCCTGGGTCGCCTACCGCGGGACGCGTCCTGTCGGCCGCATCAGCGCCCAGATCGATGAATTGCAGTTGCGCATCCACCAGAATGCCACCGGCCATTTCGGCAGTCTGGAGGCCGAACAGGACCCGGCAGTTTTCACCCGCCTGTTCGATGCCGCCAGCGAATGGTTGCGCAGTGAAGGAATGCAGCGGGTCACCGGGCCCTTCAACCTGTCCGTCAATGAAGAATGCGGCGCACTGATTGAGGGCTTCGATACACCGCCTTGCGTTATGATGGGGCACGGCCAGCCATGGTATGGAGAAAACATCGAGAATCAGGGGTTTAAAAAAGCCAAAGACCTCCTGGCCTACTGGATTTCCCCGGACTTCACTTCCCCCAAAGTAATGGTGGCACTGGCGCAGAGAGCCTCCAGTCGGGTGCATGTGCGTCCCCTGAACCGCAAGGCCCTCAAGCAGGAACTGGTCATACTGCGCAATATCTTCAATGATGCCTGGTCGGAAAACTGGGGCTTCGTGCCTTTTACAGAGGTGGAATTCAATGAGATCGGGAAAGCCATGACGCTATTGCTGGACGACGATTTCGTGCAGATTGCCGAAGTCGACGGTGAACCGGCGGCGATGGTAGTGGCTCTTCCCAATATCAACGAAGCCATATCCGACCTGCAGGGACGGCTGCTGCCGTTCGGCTGGGCAAAGCTGTTATGGCGCCTCAAGGTGAATTTTCCGGCCACCGCCCGGGTGCCGCTGCTGGGGGTGCTGAAAAAATACCAGCACAGCCGACTCGGGCCGACTCTCGCTTTCATGATTATCGATGCCGTGCGGCATGGGCTGTCGCGCAAGGGGGTGACGGGCGTGGAACTGTCGTGGGTGCTCGAGGACAATGCCGGCATGTGCAACATTATCGAATCCATAGGCGGCGTCGCATACAAACGCTATCGCCTGTATGAAAAGCGTCTCGCATAAATGGCTGCCAATTCTGAAAAGGCCTTCACCGCCGTGATACTCGCTGCCGATCGGCGCGCGGACGATCCGCTACTGAAACACAGTGGGGTCAGCTGCAAGGCACTGGTGGAAATCGAGGGGGAACCGATGGTGCTGCGCGTCATGCGGGCGCTGCAGGAAAGTCGTTCAGTGGATAGCGTATTGCTGGCCGGTCCCGCGGAACAACACCTGCGCAACAGCACCGCCTTGAGCGATGCGATGGAGCGGCCGCAGACGAGCTGGATAGCGCCGCATAACAGTCCGAGCAGCAGCGCCTATCACGCCATGCAAACGCTCGCTGACGCGGTACCGGTCCTCATAACCACCGCGGATCACCCGTTGCTGCGCGCTGATATTGTCGATCACTTCCTGCAGGCGGCGCGGGCCAGTGGCGCTGATGTTGCGGTCGCACTGACGCGTTTCGATGGCATTCAGGCGCGCTTTCCGCACGCTAAAAAGACCGTGCTGCGCTTCCGCGACGGCGGCTACTGCGGCTGCAATCTGTTTGCCTTCCTGACGCCGCGTTCCCGTAACCTGGCGGATGCCTGGCGGAAAGTTGAGCAACAGCGCAAAAATCCGCTGCGCATTATCAGCCAGCTTGGCTGGTGGTCGGTACTTCGCTACCTCACCGGTCGACTGACGCTCGATGCAGCATTGCAGCAGCTTTCCCGGCGTCTGGACCTGGATATACGTCCGGTGCTGCTGCCGTTCCCGGAATCAGCCATCGACGTCGATTCGATAGCCGATCAGCAGCTGGTGGAAGGCATAGCCGGCAATAAAAGCTGATGCCGCTGTCCGCCAACGAAGCGGTTACGGCTGGCATCGTAGATACGCACCTCGATGTCCAGCGACCAGTCACCCGTGTCGATGTCCCGACCGATCCGGTACAGGGCATACTGCGCACGCCTGCCCTCGCGCTGGCTCGTGGCCGAGGCGGAAGACACTCCGAACACCGGAATCGGCCGACCGGCGAAACAAAGTTCCGAGCGATGCGCCCGGTGTCCATGCCCGTGCAACACCAGTTCCGCGCCGACGCGTTTCAACACCGCGCACAGAGCCCGGCTGTCAGTCAGCCGCTTGCGCCATTTCTCATCTTCCGCGCGAGGCGAATGATGCAACAGCACAACGCGGAACAGCCCCTGCTCTGCCGTTTCCCGCAGCCGTTTTTCCAGGCGCTCGAGCTGTGCGCGGCCGAGCCTGCCAGTCGCCATGAGCGGCGCGCTGACGCAGGCGCTGGACAGGCCAATGAACGCTACGCCGTCGCGTATCCGCAGACTCGGAAACAGATCCCCGGGTCCGCTGATCACGGCTGCGGTGAAAGCCGCGTCGGAACGCATATAGCTTTCCCATTCAGAAAACGTTCCGCGCCAGGGAGCCGCGGCGCAGCTCTCATGATTACCTGGAATGACAGTGACTGCGTCGCTGTTGCCGAGACGCTCGAGCCAGTTGCGCGCCTGGCGGAATTCGTCGGGCAGCCCGATATGCGTGAGATCGCCGGTCACGACCACATGCCCGGGACTGGTGACCTGAAGATCAGCCAGCAGTGCATCCAGCACTTCCATCTGATGTTCGATACGCCGGCGGCGGTGCCAGGACAGATAACCGAGCAACCGCTTGTTCAGCAATTGCTGCCAGCGCACGCCGGTGAGAGAAGTCAGGTGCGGATCAGAAAGGTGAGCAAAATACAGACCGGTATCCGCGGCCGTTTGTTGAATTCCCTGCATTGAATTAGGATGCCGCCTGTCATCTTGATTGATTTACACACACTCTGCCGCATTCCTTGAACCCGGACAACACCAGCATCAGGGCGCCGATCATCGGTCTGCTCAGCAATCCGCACAGCCGCCGCAACCGCAGCGGACTGCAGGCGGTGCGCGACATTGTCGCAAATCATCCGGCAATCCACCATCAGGTGACCAACAGCGCCACAGACATTGCGGAAGCCCTGGCGAGCTTCGCTGCACTGGGCGTGAACACGCTGGCAATCAACGGCGGCGATGGCACCACCGCGCAAGTGTTCACCGAACTTTTCGAGGGCCGGCCTTTTGCAATGATGCCGGCGGTGATACTGCTGCCGGGCGGTACCACCAATATGAACGTCGGTGACGCGGGTGTGCCGGGCAAACTCCCTGCCGCGGTCACACGCATGGCGCGCTGGGCCAGCGACGGCAGCGGTCGACTGGACAACGTCTCGCGGCCAATTCTTCGCGTAGCGGGAGCCAGCGATGGCGCCGGTGCCCGCTACGGGATGTTCTTCGGCGCGGGCATCATTATCCGCGGCATCGAATACTGCCATCAGAATATCCATTCGGCCGGCATCGGCGATGAGATCGGTCCCGGCCTCGCGCTGCTTCGCACCCTCTGGGGACTGCTGCGCAAGGACCCCCGTTTTACCGCGCCGATAAATCTGCGCATCGCTGTGGATGGCGCGCCTGAAGGTCCGCCCCGGGAGGTGCTGCTGGTGCTGATAAGCAGTCTGGAGCGGCTGTTTCTCAGCATGCATCCGTACTGGGGGCGGGAACCGGGAGCACTGCATTGCACCTGGATTGAAAAGCCGGCGCCACGGCTGCTGCGCCTGTTCCCGTCGTTGTTGCGCGGCAGACCCGGGGCTTTTGCGACGCCGGCGCGCGGCTACCGCAGTCATAATGCCGAACAGATACAGCTGTGGATGGATGGCACCTTCACACTCGACGGCGAGATGCACCAGGCCAGCACCGCCAGCGGCCCGCTTATCATCAGCAATGGCGGCAGCCTCGAATTCGTGCGCCTCCTGTGAGCCGAAGATGACTGGCAGCACCACACAACAACAGCTTGGCAACAGCCTCATCGCAGCGACTCCGGCGCCTCAGCACCCGGGGCTGCTGCACCTGATCGAGGCGTTGCGCGAAAAGCACGGTGACTGCGTCGCCGCAGTGCTCTACTACGGCTCCTGTCTGCGCAGCGGTAATCCCTACGAGGGCCTGGTCGACCTGTACCTGATAGTCGACAACTACCGCTGCGCCAACACCAGCCGCCTCGCCGCGTTCTGGAACTGGCTGTTACCACCCAACGTGTTTTACGCCGAATTCACCCACGCGGATCAGACACTGCGTTGCAAGTACGCGGTCCTGTCGCTCGACGACCTGCATCGCGGGACCTCGCGGCGCTGGTTCCACTCCTACCTGTGGGGGCGTTTCAGCCAGCCCACCGCGCTCGCCTGGTGTCGTAATACGGAGGTCAGGGAATTGGTAGCATACAGCCTGGCGCAGGCGCTGCTTACGTTTCTCGATCGGGTACTGCCGGCGCTGCCGGGACAGGGAAGCGTTCAGTCGCTCTGGAGTGGTGGCCTGAAACTCAGCTATCGTGCCGAACTGCGCGCGGAATCCGGCGGGCGCTCCGCTGAACTGACCGCCGCCAACCTGGCCTTTTACGAACAGGTAACGGCATACGCTGTGCCGCTGCTGCACTGGCCCGTCACCCTCACCGACGCCACCGGGCAACTCACCTACACCAGCCGCATCGGGAAATTCGCCCGGCTTCGCAACCGGCTCGGCTGGACAATGCGCATCGCGCAGGGCAAGTTCCTCTCCCTTGCGCGCCTGCTCAAGGCCCTGTTCACCTTCGAAGGCGGGCTGGACTATATCGCCTGGAAACTGGAACGCCATTCCGGCGTGCCGGTGGAGATTCCGGACAAGGTGCGGCGCTATCCGCTGATTTTCATCTGGGGACTTTTCTGGCGCCTGTACCGGCGTGGTATATTTCGATGACAAGCCGCGCGTCATCCACTTGCGCATGGAAATAACAGGCCTGCTGGCGCTGGAACTAGGGCGTACGCTCCGACAGCTCATGGTACAGGGCAGCATAACGGTCCAGGCTGGATTGCAGGCTCATGGTCTGCTCCACCCATTCACGACCGCTCTGCCCCAGCTTCATTCGCAAGGACTCATCCACAACAAGCCGCTCCAGAGTTTCAGCCAGACTGTCGGCATCCCGTTCAGACAGCAAGTACTGGCTCTGCGGATTTCCTATGTCGCTCGACAACCCGATATACGGGGTCACCACAACCGGCACACCGGACGCCATTGCCTCGAGCACTGAGTTGGGCATGCCTTCCCGGTTTGACGGCAGAACAAAAATATCCGCAGCACGGTAACAGGCTGCGACGTCGTCGCGCAAACCGGTGAAGTGGACCCGATCCGCCGCACCTGATGCTGCCACCAGATTTTCAAGACGATGGCGAAACTCCGACAGCCGAGGATGCTCGAGATCCTTGCGGGGCCCAACCAGAACAAGATGGAGCCGAGGATAGCGACTGGCGAGTTTAGCCCAGGCCTCGATCAGGATATCCGTACCCTTGCGGGGCATCACCGCCCCCACTGCCAGCAGCATCATGTCATCTTTGCAGATGCCAAGCGAAGTGCGCAGAAGTTCGACTTCATCAGTCTTCCCGGCCGGGTGAAAACGCTGCAGATCGACGCCGTTGGGGATGACTTCCACGCGCGTCTGAACCCCGCGTGAGCGCACAAAATCGCGCAGTGGCTCATTATTGGCAACGATACAATCCACCGACGAAAGCAGTTTCAGTTCACGATATTGACGAATGCTCCACCATTGTCTTGTGGTGCGTTTTTTAGGCGCAACGGTCACCGCATAGAGCACTTTGATCCCCAGCGAGCGCAGCTTGCGCAACATGGGAATAGACTGCGGCCGCAGCGTGCCAACCAGTTGCAGGACATCGGGTCGATGTTCGGGATCCAGGCAATATTGCATCAGCGCCCGGTTGTATACAGATGTCCTGCGCCAGCCTCTCTTGTGTGGCAGCGCGACTCGTCGCACCGGGACTCCTGCGATATTTTCTTCAGGCAACATCCGGCCATCCGGCACACCGCTCCAGTCGACGGCGCTGCCTGGAGGGACGTCTTCGGCCAGCGGTGTGCCGGTGAATACCCTGATGTCCAGCGCGCGTTCCCGCAGGCCCGGAAAGTAACCCATAAATCGCAGCTGAGAACCTCCATAGGTCGGGAAAAAGAGCGGCGATGCCAGGCATAAGCGTATCGTTCGGGGAAAACTGATCACAATTCCGATGCTCTTTCGTTGCCCAGCCAGATTTGAAACATAAGGATCGACCAGAGGATATTGCTATTGTTTCGCCAGTGGCAAAGATGCTGCTCCCATAACCGGCGCACGGCGGCGGCATCGAAAAATCCGTCAGCCTTCAGACGCTCGACCGATAAAAGCTCTTCGACCCATTCTCGCAGCGAGTTCCGCAGCCAGTCCTCGATGGGCACACCGAAGCCGCGCTTCGGACGATCCGTCAAGCGCGCAGGAACATAACGATCCAGGACCGCACGAAGTACCCGCTTACCTCCTTTCCCGTCCAGCAAAAACCGGTCGGGCAGGCGCCACGCAAACTCGGCAATGCGGCTGTCGAGAATCGGGCAGCGCGCCTCCAGGCCTACTGCCATAGTGGCTCGATCGACCTTCACCAGGATGTCGCCGGCCAGGTATCCGGCATAGTCGAAATGCCGCATCGCCGCAAGCGGGTCGACACCCTGCGCCCAGACCTGAGGATCGGTCAGATTACTGCGGCAATATGCGGAACCTGGCACCAGTGACTCCGGGCGGGAAGTTCTGGAGTAGTGACTTGCAATCAGCTCCTGCGGCGACCGGGCCCGCCAGCCGCGCATTTTCCTCTGCAGTTTGTCCGCAGCCTTTTCCCAGCTGCCTACGCGTTTTCCTGTGCCTGGATTCTCCGGCTTTAACAGGTGCCAGCTTTTTTCGGCGACAAAATCCAGCGCACCGGCCATGCCTGCTCTGGCAGCATAAGGAATCCTGGACATCAGCTTCCACTGCGCCAGGCCCTCCGCATAGTGGTTGTAACCGGCAAAGATCTCATCACCTCCATCACCGGTCAGCACCACCTTGACCTGCTGCCTTGCCAGCTCAGCCACCAGCAACGTCGGCACCTGGGACGCATCGCCAAAGGGTTCATCATAAATCGCAGGAAGCCTGCCTATAACATCCATACATTGCCGAGATGTCACTATCAGCTCGTGATGTTCGGTGCCCAGATGTTTCGCAACAGCAGATGCGTAGCCGGCTTCATTATATTTCTGTTCCTCAAAACCGATCGAAAATGTCCTGATGGGGCGACTGCTGTTTTTTTGCATGATTCCGACGACAGCACTCGAGTCGATTCCTCCCGATAAAAGCGCACCCAGATCGACATCGGCGATCATCCGCTCCGTCACCGCCCCGGTCATCAACTCATCCAGCTGATCGACTGCTTTATCGAAGCTGCCGGTGAATGGCTGACTCACTGCCTGCTCCACGACCGAGTGTGACGGCCAGTAGCTTTCCATCGAAGCCGCCTCCGGCGGGCCGTCTGACGGTATAGTGATAAAGCTGCCGGGCTGGAGCTTGCGAATACTGCGGTAGATGGACAAAGGTTCGGAAATCCACCCGTACTGGATAAACTGGCCCAGCGCATCCCGGTCAATCGTTTTGTCGAAGTCGGGATGAATCTTGAGTGCCTTTAGCTCCGATCCAAACAGCAATGTCCCATTGCACCATCCATAGTAAAGCGGCTTTTTACCGACCCTGTCGCGGGCCAGCGACAGAGCGCGCTTCTGGTTGTCCCAGACGGCAAAAGCAAACATGCCATGCACGGTTTGCAGCGCGCGCTTCAACCCCCGGCGCTCGATCGCTGCCAGAAGCACCTCGGTGTCGGACTGCCCGACAAATGCATAGCCCTCTCTTTCCAGATCGGATCGCAGCGTTCTGAAGCTGTAAATTTCACCATTGAACACGATGACATAGCGCCCGGATGCCGAGCGCATCGGTTGAGCGCCGGCTGAAGAAAGGTCGATGATGGACAACCGTCGATGCCCCAGCGCAATGCCTCCCTGCGCTTCTATCCATGATCCGGCGCCGTCAGGACCGCGGTGGCCCAGCGACTGGGTCATTTTTTCAATGACCCGGGTCATCACCTCCTTGTCGAGAGACCGCGCAAGATTTAAAAAACCCGTAATGCCGCACATTGCTGCCACTGTTCCCTGGACTGCTGAAACCAGACAGCAGATGTTCCCCAATTCTACACGTAATTGTTACGCGATCAGATGTATCCGTTTATAGTACCAAAACTCTCTGATATGATTTCACGTCCAGAACATAGCGGGCTTCCTTCGCCACATTCCTCTATCTGGTCTTGCGCGCCCGCCGAAGCCGACGATATCTGCGCCTTAAAAATACAGGTCCCTATGAATCTAACCGGCAGTACACCGCGCATCTGGCTGGTGATCGGCGACAAACTCGGCGATAACGCACAGGTCGAGATTATCGCCGATGCATTGCATCTGCCGTATGAGATTCGGCGCGTGCTGCCGAAGCCGCAGTTCGTGCTCGGCAAGCCCGGTTTCAGACCTTCGCTCTATCACCTCGACCTCGATCGTTCGGACAAGCTCGAGCCGCCCTGGCCGGACCTGATTCTGACCATCGGGCGGCGCGCCTCGATGGCCGCGCTGTGGATACAGGAACAGTCAGGCGGCCAAAGCAAAATTGTCCTGCTCGGCAGGCCCAAACGGTGGATGGAACGTTTTTCCCTGATCATCGTGCCCTCGCAGTACCGAATGCCTGACAATCCAAAAGTCCTGCACCTGGAGCTGCCGCTGATGCGCGGCAACGCCGACGCCATTGCAAAGGCGGGGGAAGCCTGGCAGGCGCGTTTCGCCGACTTGCCGCGACCGCTCACTGCGCTGCTGGTCGGCGGTCAGACCAAACCTTTCCGTTTCGATGCGGATGCAGCCCGCACCCTCCTCGACTCAGCCAGCCGCGCCGCGGCCGGCGGTTGTCTGTACGTCACCACCAGCCGCCGCACGCCGCCTGCGGTCGTCGATATGTTCAGGCAGCATCTGCCCAGCAGCGCGCGGCTGTATTGCTGGTCGCCCGACAGCAGCGACAACCCCTACCTTGCCTTGCTCGCACTGGCAGACCGTTTCATCGTCACCGGCGACAGCGTATCGATGATGGTGGAAGTAGCGCGCCTCGGTAAACCGCTCGCCATCTTCCCGCTGCCCTACCAGAAAGGCATCGGGCCACGGCTCCAGCAGTTGCTCGGCAACCAGCTGCATGGCGGCACCGGGTCTCAACGCGGCGGTGATCGTCTGCTGACCGGACTGGGCACGCTGCTGTACCGGCTCGGGCTGGTTCGCTTCTCGCGCGATCTCACAGCAGTGCACCGGCTGCTGTATGAAAGGCGGCTTGCGGTGCCGCTTGGGGGAAATTTCATCGACGACACTCGAACACCGGCTGACGAATTGAGACTCGTGATTCCCAGGATCCTGGAACTGTTGCCGGAAAACGCGGGAGCGGCGGAAGCCCAAACAGATAACCACGCGTCATAGTCGCCGCCCTCGACTCCAGGAACTCCTGTATACTGCCGCCCGACCCAATATCCCAGACTTCCGCAAAGCCCGATCATGTCACACGATAATGCAAGCAGCTGTCCGGTCTGCGCCGGCCCCGGGAAATACGATTTTTCCGGCAACGATCTGATGTTTGAGGGACAGCGGATGTTCGATTACCACCGTTGTCAGTCATGCGGTCTGGTCTATCAGCACCCCATGCCTGCAAATGACGAAATTGCAGAGTTTTACCCGGATTCCTATTCGATTTACAGCGAACCCGCGCAGCCCTGGTTCCCGCCGCGCGCGCTGCGCACACTTAAAGACAAACTCGGTTACAGCCATCTCAAAGTCAAGGGAAGCGCGCTGGAGATGTTATTGCCCGGCAAAGCTGTACCCGAGGTTGCCCCATTCATCCCCGCTGGCAAAGCCCTCGACATAGGCTGCGGGAATGGGGAATTTCTGCTGCGGCTGCAGTCCATTGGCTGGACGTGCCAGGGCGTCGAGTTCAATGACAAGGCCGTCGGCATATGCCGTTCCCACGGGCTGCAGGTGTTTCACGGCGATCTCAAGTCCGCCGGATTCGAAGCCGGCACCTTCGATTTCGTAACCGCCAACCATCTCATCGAACACGTCCCTGACCCGCACGAGCTGATGCGTGAGATCGCGCGTATAACGAAGCCCGGCGGCCGCGTACTGATCAGGACTCCGAACAGCGAATCGCTGGGTCGCAGCTGGTTTGGTACATACTGGTTCGCCAATGACATCCCGCGCCACCTGATACTGTACGCGAAACGCAACTTGCAGATGCTCGCCGCCAGGCACGGGCTTGAACCGGAATTGATCACCACGCCCGTCAAGCCGAAGATTGTGCTCAAAAGCCTGGACTATAAGCTGGGCAACCGCGGCACACCTTCCAAAAAGAGGAAGCTGAGAAAATGGCTGGCGCGACTCTACATTCCTGCCGCGAAAGTAACTGGCAGAGGTGACGAGTTGTTTGTGATGCTGGTAAAACGCTGAACTTCATTTTCAACCGGCAATGGCATCCTGAACACTGTCGAATAGGCTTCTCCAGCGCGCCGCTATCACCGGGATGCTGAACTGCTCGTGGATCAGATGGCGTGCGCAGCGCACGTGCTCTTCGATGATTTGCGGATGATCCATGTACGCGGTCAGCCCCTGTTCCCAGTTATCGAGAAAGCTGCAGTCCGAGAAAACCCGGTAGCTCGGTATGCTGTCAGCGACCACGCCAAGGCCCTGGTTCAGCGACAGAGCGATGCGGTTATTGGTCTTGACTTCGGTGAACTCATTGACGTCGATGGGTATCACGGCAACGTCGTGCAGCTTGAGTGCGGCAAGGAACGTATGCGCGCTCCAGTCGATGTAATAAACCGGAATTTTCCAGTCGCGGAACACCTCGTTGAAGGCGTCTCGTGAATTACTGATTACGCTGACCGTGAGCGGTCGTCTGACATGCAGCTTTTCAAGCAACGGTCGGAGCTTGCGGACGTGCGCCAGTCCCGAATCGCCGTAACTGGCCTTATGGTTGCCGAACCAGACCAGGTGGACAGCCTTGCGGTTTGCGACGCTGTCGAGAAAGCCGCGCAGTCCCCTCAACTGCCAGCGCGCTTGTAAACGTCCACGCACATCCAGCAACTGCCCATTCAGATGTTCCTCGACGGCGTCCTCGATAACCCACAAAGGTTTCGTCGAATCGAATTTGCGGCGCACGACGTCAGCCATCGCCTGGCTGGATACAACCCAGCAATCGGCAATGGCAAACATCCGGGCCAGGCGGTCTACGCGTTCATCACTTAGCAGGAAATGGTTGTCGCACAAGTCGAAAATAATCCGGGTTCCGCGACTTTTCAGACGCTCCGCCAGTTCTATGTCGCGTGCGTTGTAGGCTTTGGAAAAGACAACGCTTTTATAGGTTTTCTGGTGCCGGTCCCGGTACAGTTCGACGGGAAAACCCTGCGCTCTGAGTTCCCTGATGGAATTCAGGCACCGTATCCGGACGCTGGCGACCCGCGATTCGTAATTTTGCGGCTTCCAGCCGATTCTAAGCGCTTGTTTCAATTAAACCGATTCTCCAACCTGCATGGAAACAGCCAGGTACATGTGACGCCACAGGCACTTTTTCCGAAGCCGCATTCTAACCGCGCGAACGTGGTCCGAACATAGATTCCGGGTTACCGTGCGCGGCCGTCGATTAACTGGACTCAAAGCAATTCTCGTTGGCACCTGTTTCTTCTGATGAAAACCAGCTTCATCCGTGATACTTTACGCGGCTTGAACAAGCCACCACCCGCACCCGGTCGACATGCATACCGTACTCAAAAAACTTACCCGTTTCCTGGTCCTCGGACTGCTGTTTTTTCTCCCCAAAGAGCGGAAAATCCGCATCGACCGCTGGCTGCGGGGCAAGGAAGAATACCGCAAGCTGAAACTGGCCGATGCGGTAATCGTCTCTTTCGGCAAAAGCGGCCGCACCTGGGTACGCGTCATGCTGTCGCGTTTTTACCAGGTGCAACACGGATTGTCCGAGCGGCACCTGATCGGTTTCGATAATCTGCACCGCAAGAATGCCGCAATCCCGAAGCTGTTTTTCACGCACGACAATTACATCAAGGATTACACCGGTAACCGCGATACCAAGGCCGACTTCTACGATAAGAAGGTGGTGCTGCTGATCCGCAATCCGCTGGATGTTGCCGTCTCCCAGTTCTTCCAGTGGAAATACCGCATGCGGCCCGGCAAAAAGGCGCTCAACCAGTATCCGCAGCACGGCATGGATATTTCGATCTATGACTTTGTCATGGATCGCGAAGCCGGACTGGAAAAAATCATAGATTATCTTAACTTATGGGCCTCGGAATCCGAGCGGGTCGGCGATCTGCTGATTGTGCGTTACGAGGATCTGCGCGCCGATACCGGCGCCGCTCTGCAGCGCATCGTCGATTTCATCGGTACGCCCGGAACTGCCGAGCAGATCAATGAAGCTGTGCGCTTTGCGTCGATAGATAACATGCGCAGTATGGAAACCAAACGCACCTTCTGGCTGAGCGGCAGCCGTATGGTGGCCAGGGACAAGAGCAATCCCAATTCTTTCAAGGTACGGAAGGCCAAGGTCGGCGGCTATCGCGATTATTTCGATGATGCGCAAATCGAGACCATGACTGAACTGCTGAACCGCCGCCTGGATCCGGTATTCGGTTACACTTCTCCACCCGAGGGGTCGACGCAGGTCTCGGGCGCCTGATGCCGAATCCCGGCGGTATCTTGGGATTCCGTCTGCATTCACCTATAATTCCGCCCAGTTTAGATTTCTGAGGTCACTCATTCGATGGACTATTGCGTTTTCATCCAGACCAACCACAAGCAGATCGTCGGCGCGCTGGTTGCTGAATATGCGCTGCGCCGTAATTCGCAGCATAACGACAAGTTCGATGTGCGCATCATGGATACCCGCGATTATCCGTTTTTCAAGGCGCGCGAAGGCCAGCTGTACCTGCGCGACGGCGTCAAGCGCACCTGGCTCAACGATGACCTGCAGTCGTTCACCCCGACCCGCTTCATGCCGCCCGAGCTGATGGGCTACCAGGGCCGCGCAGTGGTCATCGACCCGGACATTTTCGCGGTTGCCGATATCTGGGAACTGCTTTCGCGCGACATGCAGGGCAAGTCGATCATGTGCCGTCCGCGCTCCGGTACCAAGGGCATCATCGACCGGTGCCTGGCCAGCAGCGTAATGCTGCTCGATTGCGCGAAACTGTCGCACTGGAAAGTCGAGGAACAGTTCAATGAGCTGTTCGATTTCAAGCGCGACTATATGCCCTGGATCTGCCTGCGCATGGAAGATCGCGATAGCATCGGCCTGTTCGAGAATGAGTGGAACGACTTTGACAGACTCAACGCTAACACCAAAATGCTGCACGTCACGCGACGCAAGACCCAGCCCTGGAAAGCCGGCCTGCCGATCGACTGGCGGCCTGCCGAGCGTTTCCGACTGTTCCCGCCTGTTGCCTGGCTGATGCGTGCGCGCAGGCGCCTGTTCGGTGAATACGGCATGCTCGGCAGGTACAAGGAACACCCGGACCAGAATCAGACGACGCTGTTTTTCGGTCTGCTCAAGGAGTGCATCGATAAAGGCATCGTTACCGAGGCCATGCTACGCGAGGAAATGAAGCAGAATCACGTGCGACACGATGCCCTGCAGGTCCTGGAACGTACTCCCGATCTTGCGCCACCTGGCGAGCCTCCGCTGAATCTGCATCCTGCCTGAGCCAGCCAGATGACCGCTCTGACCGCGGGCAAGAACCAGCGGCTGGCGTTCCTGCTACCGGATCTGGACGGTGGAGGTGTGCAGAAAAACACCTTGACCATCGCCAGGGGCATGGCAGCACTGGGGTTCGATATCGACCTGCTGCTGTGTTCGGAAACCGGCGCTCTGCTTAGCCAGGTCCCGGAACACTTCAACATTATCGGCTTGCAGCAGGACCGGCAGTGGACCGCGCGCAGAAAGGCCTTGACCGCCGGAAACACCTACTGGAGCGCCCTGCTGCAACCGGTTTTGCTGGCGCCCAAACCGTCGAAAACGCTGCGCTACCTGCCGGCCCTGAGCGAGTACCTGCGTACTGTACAACCGGTTGCGCTGCTGTCGGCGATCGTGCACCTGAACATCGAGGCGGTGCTCGCCAAAGCCATGTCCGGTGCCCGCACCCGCATCATCGTCACCCAAAGCCACCAGTTCTCCACCTGGCACGGCCTCTCCGGCGAATGGCGTCGACGCCATATTCGCAACCTGGCTCGCAAAGCCTACCTGGCCGCCGACGGGATTATCGCAGTGTCACAGGGCGTCGCTACCGATCTGGTTGAATTTCTCGACATTCCCGATGAGCGCGTGGAAGTTATTTACAATCCGGTGGTCACTCCGGAACTTCTGGAGGGTCGCGCCCTGCCTGTCGACCATCTCTGGTTCGGAGAAGGCGAAGCGCCCGTCATTCTCTCCGTCGGGCGACTTGGCCGGCAGAAGGACTTCGCCACTCTGGTACGGGCATTCGCGCAAGTCAGGGAACAGATCCCGTCGCGCCTGCTGATTGTCGGTGAAGCATGCGACTCCGGCAAAAATGACCAGCGCAGACGGGCGCTGCTGGCGCTGGCTGAGGAACTGGGAGTCAGCGATTACCTGGGTTTCCAGGGCTTCGTTCATAACCCCTACGCCTACATGGCCAATGCAGCGGTATTCGTACTGTCCTCGCATTATGAAGGCTTCGGGAATGTACTGGCCGAAGCGCTT
>JAVVEV010000027.1:0-40917 GCA_032251035.1 Thiogranum sp.
AACTATGATGGAGCCGAGGAAGCTCAGGCGACACTTGAGACGCTGTGAGCACTCGTCATCCGTGAACTCTGGGATTTGCCTGTGAATGCGGGACCGCCGTTATTACAGGCATTGCTCCCACTGGGGAATAACCGCGTAGGATTCGTTACCGAAGTCGGATAGTTGAGTCAAGCAAGTAATTGAACGGAGGATAGAAACACAGCTTGCGAGCCCGACCATGCCCTAACCACCAGGACAGATCATAATGGTCAACATCGGATCGATCAGCTATGCAACCGGCGCAGGAGTTTTCCTGATTCTGTCGCTGGTTCTGATGACCGGGCAGCGGGGCCGTCCGCACAAGAATGCCTTGCTGCTCGCGGCATTGATCAGCGCGCTCTGGATGGCCATCACTGCGTATATTGCAGCCAATGATATCGCGCCGGTTGCTTCCTACCTGCTGGAACCCCTGCGTAATCTGGCCCTGCTTGCTTTCGTGGTGCGGGTTCTGAGTGCGGCGTATTCCAGACCGGAGCGGGCGCAAAGCTATTTCCGGAATGCGGTCGGTGTGCTGGCCAGTTTTTCCGTGCTGCTGATCATGATGGTTCTGTACCGGGTCGCATCCGGCAAGCAGCTGCCGTCCGCGGGCGGCATAGACATGTTGCTCGCCGGTTATCTGGTGATGGCGGTCGCCGGGCTGGTGCTGGTTGAACAGTTGATCCGCAATGCCCGTCCTGAATCACGCCGGGCGGTCAAGTATCTCTGCATCGGACTCGGGGCGATTTTTGCCTACGATTTTTATCTGTACTCCCACGCATTGCTTTTCCGCGGAGTCGACGCCTCTCTGTGGAATGCGCGCGGCTTCATCAATGCCATTGTAGTGCCGGTAATCGGTATTGCGGCGGCGCGCGATCCACAGTGGTCGCTGGATATTTTCGTGTCGCGGCGGGTAGTTTTTCATACCGCCGCTTTGCTTGGTTCGGGCATCTATCTTCTGGCGATGGGTGCGGGCGGCTTCATTATTCGCGAGTACGGCGGCACCTGGGGTACCGTGGCCCAGGTCATCTTCCTGTTCGGCGCCGTATTGATGTTGATGATTTTGCTGTTCTCGGCACAGCTGCGCGCCAGTCTGCGGGTCCTCATCAACAAGCACTTTTTCCACTATAAATTTGAATACCGCGAGGAGTGGTTGCGTTTCATCCACACATTGACCACCCAGGAGCCGGATGAACAGCTGCGGGAACGGACCATCAAGGCAATGGCGGATATCTTTGGTTGTCCGGGTGGCATGCTGTGGCTCAACCGCGAGGTGCGGCGCTACGAACTCGCTGCCAACTGGCAGATGCCGACCGCCAACACCAGTGGCGATTATGTGCTCGATGCGGACAGCCCGCTGATCCGCTATTTGCGTGACGCGGAATGGATTGTGAACGTCGACGAGTTCGCTGCATCGCCGCAACGCTATCAGGATCTCGAATTGCCGGAGTGGTTCGGCCAGATCGAGAACGCCTGGCTGATCGTGCCGCTGGTGTTTCATTTTCGCCTGTCGGGATTCGTGGTGCTGATGCGCCCGCAGGTCACGCACGCCATGAACTATGAGGACTATGATCTCTTGCGCATCGTTGGACGCCAGTCTGCCGCCCATCTGGCGCAGCTGGATGCAGCGCAGGCGCTGTTCCAGGCCAAACAGTTCGAGGCCTGCAATCGCCTGTCTGCCTATGTCATGCACGACCTCAAGAACCTCATCGCGCAGCTTTCCCTGGTGGTTTCGAATGCGGCCCGGCACAAGAATAATCCGCAGTTTATGGAAGATGCGATCCAGACTGTCGAGAATTCCGTGACCAAGATGAACCGGATGCTTGCGCAATTGCGCAGCGGCGGTGAATCTTCGCAGCAGCAGAATAATAAAATCGAACTTTGTCAAGCGCTTACGGAGGCGGTCAAGACTATGTCAGCGGGTTCGCCGGTGCCTCGGATGGATTGTCAGGCTACCGGTATTTACATTCGCGCCGATCGTGACCGGTTCGGCGCCGTCATAGGCCATATCATCCGAAATGCGCAGGACGCCACCCCACCCGAGGGACTGGTCATCGTCAGATTATTCAAACAGCATGATTACGCAGTGATTGAAGTTCAGGATAATGGCGAGGGCATGGAAGAGGCTTTTTTGCGCGATGGTCTTTTCAAACCCTTTGCCAGCACCAAGGGTAATTCGGGAATGGGAATAGGCGCCTACGAAACCCGCGAGTTCATTCGCGGCCTTTCCGGTGAGGTGGAAGTGATCAGCCGCGTCAGCGAGGGAACCACTTTTCGCATGCGAATTCCCATTAGCGAAGAAGAAAAAAATAGTGTAAGGTCGGCCGACAAATCAGAAAATGGACAGGTTGATGACAACCGATTCAAGGAAATTGCTGGTTATTGAGGATGACCCGGGGCTGCAGACACAGCTGAAATGGTGCTTTGAAGGCTACAGCGTCATTATTGCGGGGGAACGCGACACCGCGCTGGCTGAACTGGAAAAACATCGCCCACCGGTAGTCACTCTGGATCTGGGGTTGCCGCCTGATGCCGATGGCACGGCGGAAGGCTTTCAGACCCTCGAAGAAATCCTTTCGCGGGCCCCCAATACCAAAATTATTGTCGTTACCGGGAACAACGATCGCCAGAACGCGCTTCAGGCGGTTGGCTCCGGTGCCTATGATTTTTTCTATAAACCCATCGACGTCGATATGCTCGGTTTCATCGTCAACCGCGCCTATCGTCTGCATGAGCTGGAAAGCGAGAATCAGCGCCTGCATTTCACCGGCGGTGAATCACCGCTGGAAGGGATCATCACTGCCAGCCCGGAAATGCTGAAGGTGTGCCGCACCGTGGAAAAGGTGGCTCCGTCCGACGCCACGGTTCTGGTGCTGGGCGAATCAGGTACCGGTAAAGAATTGATCGCGCGTTCCGTGCACGCTCTCGGCGGGCGCGCTGACGGGCGGTTCGTTGCCATCAACTGTGCGGCCATTCCCGAAACCCTGCTGGAAAGCGAGCTGTTCGGCTATGAAAAAGGCGCGTTTACCGGTGCGGCCAAACAGACTCCTGGCAAGATCGAGATGGCCAGCGGCGGCACCCTGTTCCTCGACGAGGTTGGCGACATGCCGCTGTCGCTGCAGGCCAAGCTGCTGCGTTTCCTGCAGGAGCGGGTGATCGAGCGCGTCGGTGGCCGCCAGGAAATCCCGGTGGACGTGCGCGTCATCTGTGCAACCCATAAGGATCTGCCGCAACTGGCGCGTGAAAAAGCCTTCCGTGAAGATCTTTATTACCGGATCAGCGAACTGACCATTCGCATCCCGGCATTGCGTGAACGCGAGGGCGATACATTATTACTGGCGCGCGTATTTCTGGAAAAATTCAGTCAGCAGATGGGCAAGCAGCAGCACCGTTTCAGCAAGGACGCGCTGGCCGCCATTGAAACCTATCCCTGGCCGGGCAATGTGCGTGAGCTTGAAAACCGCGTCAAACGCTCGGTGATCATGGCCGAGCACAAACAGATTTCCGCCTCCGATCTCGAGCTGGGCGGTGCCGGTGTCGATGATGCACGGACCTTCAATCTGCGGGAGATTCGCGAACAGGCCGAACGCCAGGCCATCGTCAGGGCCATGGGTCATGTCGGTGGAAAGATTTCGCAGGCATCGGATTTGCTGGGTGTCAGTCGCCCCACCATGTACGACCTGATCAAGAAATATCACCTGAAGTAGGCCGTGCCCGTCAGTGGGCGCCTCGCTTGCGTGTATTTATTGCAACTCCTGCACATGCTCCACGAATTCATCGGCGGGCTTGAAACCCACCAGCGTCAGGTCCGGACGCAGTCGACCTGCCTCATCGTAAAACAACATGGTCGGCGGTCCGAACAGCTGGTAATGCTGCAGCAGCGCCTTATCGGCTTCATCGTTCGCAGTAACGTCCGCCTGGAGCAATACAAAGTCGGAGAGTGCCTGTTGTACTCCGGGCTTTGCGAATGTGTATTTCTCCATTTCCTTGCAGCTAACACACCAGTCAGCGTAAAAGTCGACCATGACCGGTTTCCCTTGCTGGCGCGCCGCGGCAAGTTCTCTCTCCAGGTCCGAAACCGTCTTGATCGCCCTGAACGGTAACGCATGCGTCTCGGTCTGGGTGGCCGCGGCGCCGCCGAACATTCCAGCCAGCGGCTGCAACGGATCGCGAGCACCGCTCGCCGCGCCGATCAGCAACACCACGCCGTAGACCAGTGCCATAACGCCCAGTCCTTTCCATAACCGTGACCAGCCGGTGGCCTCGACCGGCAGCTGATCCAGCGCCCGTAAATAGATGGCTGAGAGAATCAACAGTGCGGCCCAAAGTGCAAGCGACACCGCAGCCGGTAAAATTCGCTCCAGCATCCAGATCGCAACTGCCAGCAACAACACGCCGAACACCGCCTTGATGGCATCCATCCATTTTCCGGCCCTCGGCAGCAGCTTTCCGGCACCGGTGCCGATGGCGAGCAGCGGTGCGCCCATTCCCAGACTCAGGGCGAACAGTGCCATGCCGCCCAGCACGGCATCACCGGTTTGTCCAATCACGATCAGCGCCCCCATCAGAGGCGCAGCGACACAGGGTCCCACGATCAGAGCGGAAAGAAAGCCCATCACCGCAACGCCGGTAAGGCTTCCGCTCTGTTGACGGTTGCTGGCCGCAGTCAGGCGGTTCTGGATAAATGAAGGCATCTGCAGATCGTAAAAACCGAACATCGATAGCGCCAGCAGCACAAAGATCAGGGCAAACGTACTGAGTATCCAGGGGTCCTGGAAATACGCTTGCAGGTTCTCGCCGAACAGCCCCGCGAGTACGCCGGCCACCGTGTAAGTCACGGCCATTGCCAGCACATACACCAGCGACAGAGTGAAACTGCGCGCGGTGGATAACTCTTTGCCTTGCCCAACGATGATCGAGGACAGAATCGGGATCATGGGGAACACGCAGGGCGTGAAAGCCAGCAGCAGGCCAGAGCCGAAAAACACCAGCAGCGCGGCGATCAGATTACCCTGCATCAGGCGCTGGGCCAGTGCATCCTGTTCGCTGAGGCGTGGCGCGTCAGCACCTGGCGGAGCTGGTGTGGTTGCAGTCGCCGCGTCGGCAGTCGGCAGCACCAGGTCGACAACCCTGGTAATCGGCGGATAACAGACCCCCATTTCGGCACAGCCCTGATACTTTACGGTCAGGCTGAGCGGTGTTGCCCCGGTCGTATCGCGCTGTAATGGAATGCGTGCCTGCGCATCCTCGTAATACACCTCGATGTCACCGAAAAACTCGTCGGTCTTTTTTTCTCCATCGCTGATCTGTGCCGGCTGCACGACTACATCGCTGTCGTCGGCGGCAGTGAATTCAAAAGCGTGGCGGTACAGGTAGTAGCCTTCCGCGATGTTCCAGCTGGCGTTCAATGTATTGGCATCGATCACCTGCACGTCGAGCTGGAAAGCTTCTTCGGCCGGCAGCAGTTCCTGTCCATTGCCGAAACCAAAACCGCCGCCCAGATCGCTCAATGCCTGCAAGGCGCTGCCGCCGCCGGACTGCCCGGAATCAGCCTTGCTGGCCGGCAGGGTCAGAGTGACGACCTGAGTATGCGGCGGATAGCAGATGCCGATATCGGCACACCCCTGCGAGCCGGCGCGCAGCTCGAACGTGCCGCCGGCTGCCGGCATCTCTCGCAGCGGGATCTCGATCGCGACCTTGTCGCGATAGGTCTCCACCTCGCCAAAGAACTCGTCCTGCTTCTTTTTGCCGGGCGGAATCAGCGGTTCGCCGAAGCTGATGCCTTCAGCGTCGGTGTCAAAGCGA
Organism: Thiogranum sp.; assembly: GCA_032251035.1. Lineage (GTDB taxonomy): Bacteria > Pseudomonadota > Gammaproteobacteria > DSM-19610 > DSM-19610 > Thiogranum. The sequence goes on from JAVVEV010000027.1 coordinate 5,821, forward strand.
AACTTGCTACGGTACAGGTAGTAACCTTCCGCGATCTGCCATTCGGCACGAATCCGGTCATTGCCGATCAATTCGGCCTGTACGGTGAACGCCTCTTCAACGGGCAACAGTTCGTTGTTATCGAAAATCGCTGCCTGGGTCGCTGAGAGCCAGCCGGTCAGCAGCGCGAGAAGCCAGTATTTCATTTTGCCTCGTTGTGGTTCTGCACCCAGGCCAGGTACTCTGGAAGTGCATTAGTTACTGGGACTGCCAGAATTTCCGGAAGTTCGTAAGGGTGCTGTTTGAGAATCGCCGCCTGCAGCTGCGCGAAATCCCCGGCACGGGCCTTGATCACCAGAAGCGCTTCCGCATCGCATTGCACCTGGCCCTGCCAGCGATATACAGATTCGATGCCAGGTACTACATTGACGCAAGCAGCGAACCGGTATTCCACCAGATCGCGGGCAATCCGGCGGCCGGTGTCGAGGTCGGGCACCGTACAGAACACAATCTGGATTTCGTCAGTTTTTGCCATGGGATGCAACATACCGGAGTGGCCCGACCCGGCACAAGCGAACCGGCATCGAACGCTCCCGCGCCTTCGGGCTCCCTTGAGTACCGGATGCGCTCGGCGTATGGTTTCCGGCATGAATCCCTTCGCTTTGCTCTTCCTTTTATTCATCCTGGTGCCGCTGGTGGAGATCTATTTCCTCATCAAGGTCGGTAACAGTATCGGGGCAATTTCTACGGTCGCGCTGGTGGTGTTTACTGCCCTCCTGGGAGCTATGCTGTTGCGCTTTCAGGGTTTCACCACCTTGCAGCGCACCCGGATCAGCATGGCGCAGGGGCGGCTGCCGGCGATGGAAATGTTCGAGGGCGTGCTGCTGCTGTTCGCCGGCGCACTGCTGCTGACGCCCGGTTTCGTCACCGATGCAATCGGTTTCGCGTTCCTGGTTCCGCCCCTGAGACGCGCCATAATCCATTGGTTGTTAAAGAGAATAAAGTTCCCCGGCCCCCCTCCCGGGAGCCCTGGCGGTGACAGCGCACCGCCTCACTACACGCTCGACGGAGAATACCGCCGCGACGACGACTAAATCGCCCGCCGTACAACTTCCCTCTTGACTCTGACGCTTTGCTGACTATGATTAGCACTCACTTAAGGTGAGTGCTAATAATGCGCTCATCATATTCAAGACTTTGCAGGAAAAAAAGGAGAATACTCTGATGAATCTTCGTCCCCTTCATGATCGGGTGATCATCAAGCGCATGGAAGAGGAGCGCACGTCGCCAGGCGGCATCGTGATCCCGGACAGCGCTACCGAAAAACCCGTTCGCGGTGAAGTAATGGCCGCCGGTAACGGCAAGCGCAATGAAAGCGGGGAAGTTTTCCCGATGGATGTAAAAGTCGGCGACAAAGTGCTGTTCGGTAAGTACTCCGGTACCGAAGTCAGAGTCGACGGCGAGGATCTGCTGGTGATGCGCGAAGAAGACATCATGGCGATCATCGAGGCCTGATGTAAATCGGCTGCACAACGAATTAGAGGAATAGAAATTATGACAGCAAAAGAAGTTAAATTTGGTGATCAGGCCCGCCATCGCATGGTGCGTGGTGTGAATATTCTTGCCGATGCCGTGAAGGTTACCCTGGGTCCCAAGGGCCGCAACGTGGTGCTGGACAAGGCTTTCGGCGCTCCGACCGTGACCAAGGATGGCGTATCCGTGGCCAAGGAAATCGAACTGGAAGACAAGTTCGAAAACATGGGCGCACAGATGGTGAAGGAAGTTGCTTCCCAGACTTCCGATGTTGCCGGCGACGGCACCACCACCGCCACAGTTCTGGCCCAGGCCATTGTCCGCGAAGGCATGAAAGCCGTTGCAGCCGGCATGAATCCGATGGATCTGAAGCGCGGCGTCGACAAAGCCGTGATCGCGGCAGTCGGCTACCTGAAAGAGCTTTCCAAACCCTGTTCCGACACCCGGTCGATCGCCCAGGTCGGTACCATTTCCGCGAACTCCGATGAATCCATCGGCAAGCGTATTGCCGAGGCAATGGACAAGGTCGGTAAGGAAGGCGTTATCACTGTCGAGGAAGGCACCTCGCTGCAAGACGAGCTGGAAGTCGTTGAAGGCATGCAGTTCGATCGTGGTTATCTGTCACCTTATTTCGTGACCAATCAGCAGAACATGACGGCCGAGCTGGAATCGCCTTATGTACTGCTGTTCGACAAAAAGATTTCCAACATCCGCGAACTGCTGCCAGTGCTGGAAAATGTTGCCAAATCCGGCAAGCCGCTGCTGATCGTTTCTGAAGATGTGGAAGGCGAAGCGCTGGCGACTCTGGTAGTCAACAGTATCCGCGGTATCGTCAAGGTCTGTGCCGTCAAGGCGCCAGGCTTCGGTGACCGCCGCAAGGCCATGTTGCAGGATATCGCTATCCTCACCGGTGCCCAGGTCATTTCCGAAGAAGTCGGCCTGTCGCTGGAAAAAGCCACTCTGGAAGAGCTGGGCAGCGCCAAGCGCATCCTGATCTCCAAGGAAAACACCACCATTATCGATGGTGCTGGCAGCAGCGATGAAATCGAAGCGCGTGTCCAGCAGGTGCGTGCCCAGATCGAGGAAGCGACGTCTGACTACGACCGTGAGAAGCTGCAGGAACGCGTGGCCAAGCTGGCCGGCGGCGTTGCGGTGATCAAGGTTGGTGCCGCGACTGAATTCGAAATGAAAGAGAAGAAGGCCCGCGTTGAAGATGCTCTGCATGCGACGCGCGCAGCGGTTGAGGAAGGCGTGGTGCCTGGCGGCGGTGTTGCACTGATTCGTGCGCTGACATCTCTTAAGGACCTGAAGGGCGATAATCACGATCAGAACATGGGTATCGACATTGCCCGGCGCGCCCTCGAAGAGCCGCTGCGTCAGATCTGCGCCAATGCCGGTGACGAACCTTCTGTGATCCTTAACAAGATTCTGGAAGGCGAAGGCCAGTTCGGTTATAACGCTGCGACAGGTGAATACGGCGATATGCTGGAGATGGGTATTCTGGATCCGACCAAGGTGACGCGCAGTGCGCTGCAGAATGCCGCGTCGGTTGCCGGTTTGATCATCACCACCGAAGCCATGGTTGCTGAACTGCCGAAGGAAGAGCCGGCAGGTATGCCGGGTGGCGGTATGCCCGATATGGGCGGCATGATGTAGTCTTTACATCTGTGCACAAGAAAGCCCGCCGAAAGGCGGGCTTTTTTTTGTCCGTCATTGGAGCGTAGCGCGCCACGCCGTCCTGTCATTGGAGCGTAGCGCGGCAATCTCAGGATCAGGCTCATTCGGTTAGAGATTGCCGCGGCGCTTTGCGCCTCGCAATGGCGGCAGGGATTGCTGCTTTCCTAGACGTTAATGTACATCCAGCCGTCGCTGAGACGATTGAGGATATGTTCCAGCGCTGACGGCGTAACATCCACTCCAGGCAGAAGCTGCACTTCGCCCTGGCCGTTTTCCAGTTCGCGAATATGATCCATCGCATCCTGGCACGCCAGGAATGTCAGATTGATGTAGCGGTCCTGCAGGTCGCGAACGCGTTGCGAGTACGGCGTGAAGCCGGCGCGCAGCATTTTCACTGCGCTGGCATTTGCCACCACCTCTATTTCTGCACCCTTGTCGCTGTCGGCCCAGGTTTGAAGGAGTTGTTCCGCAGTAGCCAGCGCCTGTTCGAATTTCGGGCCACTCGAGGTGTTCAGGTGCACGATAATCTTTCTGCTGTCCGGGTTCTGGGCGATAGCGGCGAGATCGCTGTTCTGGAATGCGTGCTCTTTGTCCCAGTACATGGCGTTCAGCTGCGGCACGTCAACCGGTTCTGGCGGCTGGTGTCCTACCCAGCCCAGTGTTGCGCCTATTCCCAGCAGCAGTGAAGCAGCTGCGGCGGCGCTCCAGGGATTGATGCGTTTTGCATGCTGCGGACGGTACTGTTCGATGGCCGGCGGCGTATCGTAGGCATGACGCACCAGCTCGCTCAGCTGGCGCAGCTCACACACCTGCTGGCTGAGCTCGCGTTCCGCCTCCAGCGCTTCGAATACTTCGCTTTTTTCCTGCGCATCGAGTTCGTCGTCAACAAATGCATTGAGACGCTCATCGGAAATGTCGTTCCTACTCATTTTACACTGACCTTATTTGATGAACCTTGCGGTCGCGCGGTAGCTCGGCCTGGAGCAGTAGCTCCTTGAGCGCCTTCCTGGCGCGCGACAGACGGCTCATAACAGTTCCGATAGGCACATCCAGGATCTGTGCCACTTCAATATATGAACAACCTTCCAGGTCGACCAGGGTGATGACCTGACGCTGTCCGTTGGGCAGCCGTGCAATGGCATTGCGTACCCGGTGAATAATCTGCTGCCGGTCATTGCGCAGATCCGGCGTGTCTCCATCGACCAGTACGATATCGTCGATGTCCACCGTCTCGCGGCTGCGCCGAAAGTGGTCCCGCCAGCAATTGCTGAGAATGCGGTACAACCATGCCTTCATGGTTTCAAGATCGCGCAGTTGATTGCTGTTTTTGAGCGCCTTGGCGAGCGTTTCCTGCACCAGGTCATCCGCGAGCGCCGGGTTATGGCACCAGGAGTAAGCGATCCGGTAGAGGTTCTCGCGGTACTCCGCCAGCGTGCGCTTGAACTGCTGGTTCTTGCAAAACGTCTTTATCACGGTCATACCCTTGAACTTCCCTATGGCAGAGAGACGGACTCCGGCACCGATTATTCCTTACGCAGCCGGCGCTGATAACCCTGCGTGTAGTACGTGTTTAGTTCCGGTTGCGGCGCTGCCCCGGGCACAGCTGCGATTCCGCTGGATAAACGGTACTCTTGCGTTATGGCGCGTGCGATAAAAAGAAAAACTGCGATAGACACCGGGGAACCCTGGGAGGGCCTTCCGGCAAGCCTTCAGGAAATGACTTCCGGTCGTTGGCAACGCTATCTGGCCGCCGCCATGAATCAGCATGCGGCTCCGGCGGATGTGCATTTCCGTCAGAGTATGTGCCGGGTATTTGCGGCCAGTGATTTCATCGCCGACAGCTGCATTCGCGATCCGGAGTTGCCACGCCGGTTGCTCGACAGCGGCGATCTGCTCGCCGATTCCTGGCCCGGCGCGCTGGCAGAGCGGGTGCGCCGGGAGGTGGAGCTCTGCACCGATGAAGTGTCGCTGTATCGCAGCCTGCGGCAGTTGCGGCGCCGGGAGATGCTGCGCATTGCCTGGCGCGACATTGCCGGCTGGTCGGATCTGGACGAAACGCTGACAGATCTTTCTGATCTTGCAGACACCTGCATCCAGTCCGCGCTGGCAAAGCTTGGCGAATGGCAGGCGGCCGAAACACCGGTTCCCCGTGACTCAGCCGGGCGGCCGCTGTCGCTGATTGTGCTGGCGATGGGCAAACTCGGCGCGCGGGAGCTGAATTTTTCTTCAGATATTGACCTGATTTTCGCCTATCCCGACGCTGCAGATTCGCCGCGGCGTGGCGCATTGAGCGCCGAAGAGTATTTTTCGCGCCTCGGACAGTCGCTGATTCAGGCGCTGTCGCATCCCGATCAGGACGGCTTCGTGTTTCGCGTCGATATGCGTTTGCGGCCCTATGGAGAGGCGGGCGCGCTGGCCTGCAGTTTCGAAGCGCTCGAAGAGTACTACCAGTCGCAGGGCCGGGACTGGGAACGCTATGCCATGATCAAGGCGCGCCCGGTAACTGGCGAAGCGGACCGACGGCAGGAGCTCGAGGAGTTGCTGCGTCCGTTCGTGTTCCGCCGTTACCTTGATTATCGCGCTTTCGATTCGCTGCGCGATCTGAAACAGCAAATCGGTCGTGAGGTGGCGCGCAAGGGCCGCAAGGGCAACCTGAAGCTGGGGCCGGGCGGCATCCGGGAAATCGAGTTCATCGCCCAGGCATTCCAGCTGGTAAGGGGTGGCCGGGAACCGCGACTGCGCCAGCGCGGTGCCGTGGTGGTGCTCGAGGCGCTGGCCGAACTCGGTCTGCTGCCGGCTGCGGCCAGCCGCGAACTGGTCGAGGCCTACCGGTTCCTGCGCCGCGCCGAAAACCGTCTGCAGGCCATGCACGATCAGCAGGTTCACCATCTGCCGGAAACGGAGCTGGAGCGCGAACGCCTGGCGCTGGCAATGCAATTCTCCGACTGGGAATCATTCTGTACCGCGTTGCAGATCCATCAACGGCATGTCGAACATCATTTCGCGCAGGTATTTGCGGTCGCGGATGCCGGACCGGCGCCGTTGCTGGATTCGCTCAAGACGGTCTGGCTCGGTCAGTCGGGATCCCGCGAAGATGTCGAGCAGACGCTAAGGCAGGCCGGCTACGATGATCCCGCCGAAGCCTGGCGACTGATTGAACAGTTGCGCACCGGCAATGCGCCGCGCTATCTCGGCGAACAGGGCCGCGCGCGCTTCGATGCCCTGATTCCGATGCTGCTGAGCGCGGTCGGCGAACAGGCGGATTCGGCGCAGGTGCTCGGGCGTCTGGTCAGTATTTTCGAACAGATCGCCGGACGCACGACCTACCTGGCACTCCTGCAGGAGTCGCCGCAGGTGCTGAACCAGCTGGTGAAACTCTGTGCCGCCAGTGCCTGGATCGCAGATCAGATTTCCCGCTTCCCGCTGCTGCTGGATCAGTTGCTGGACCCGCGCACCCTGTATGCGCCGCTGCAGCGCGAGGAACTGGAGGCCGAGCTGGAACAGCGGCTCCGGGGCATCGATGCCAACGATCTGGAACAACAAATGGATGGTTTGCGCCAGTTTCGCCATGCGATGATATTGCGCGTCGCGGCGGCGGATGTGGCCGATGCCATTCCCCTCATGGTGGTCAGCGATCGCCTGACGGTCATCGCCGAGGTGGTGGTACAGAAGGTGCTGTCGCTGGCATGGAAGGAGATGAGCGGACGCTATGGCGTGCCACGCTGCAAAGTCGCCGGCAAGCAGCGCCAGGTGGCATTTATCGTGGTGGCATACGGCAAGTTCGGAGGTATAGAACTCGGTTACGGGTCGGATCTGGACCTGGTTTTCCTGCACGACAGTGAGGGTGACAACCAGAAAACTTCGGGCCGCAAATCAGTCGACAATTCGGTGTTCCTGACGCGTCTGGGCCAGCGCATGATCCACATGCTGGAGACCATGACCGCGGCGGGGGTGCTGTATGAGGTGGATATGCGTTTGCGGCCGTCGGGTAACGCTGGTCTGCTGGTGAGTTCACTCGAAGCTTTCAACGACTATCAGCGTGAAGCAGCCTGGACCTGGGAACACCAGGCACTGGTACGGGCGCGGGTAGTAGCGGGTGACCAGAGCCTGGCAGCGGCGTTTGAAAAAGTTCGCGACAGCGTACTCAGCCTGCCCCGCAAGGCCGGCCAGCTGCGGCTGGAAGTGCTGCAGATGCGCGAACGCATGCGTACTGAACTCGGCTCCCGCGGGCGTGAGGGTTTCCACCTCAAGCAGGATCCGGGTGGTATCGTTGATATCGAATTTATGGTCCAATATCTGGTCCTGCGCTGGTGTAAATCGCATCCCGATCTTTCGCGCTATACCGACACCATACGACTGCTGGAGACGCTGGCAGAGGTCGGCCGGCTGAGCCTGACGGATGCGCAGGTGCTGGTCAGTGCTTATAAAGAGTATCGCGCACTCAATCACCGGCTGACGCTGGCGGAACGCTCTGCCCTGGTCAGCGGTGATACGCTGAGTGACGTGCGCGACCGGGTCATCGCGGTATGGCGACGCGTGATGGAAGTTTGAAACAAACCTGTTTGAGTGAGGAGAAGTTCGATGTCGATGGCCGATCGTGACGGCGTCATCTGGTACGACGGGAAAATGGTTCCCTGGCGCGAAGCGACCACCCATGTATTGACCCATACCCTGCACTACGGAATGGGGGTATTCGAAGGCGTGCGCGCCTACGATGCCGAACAGGGCACGGCTATTTTCCGGCTCCGTGAGCACACGGACCGGCTGTTCCGTTCCGCACACATTCTGCAGATGCCCATCCCCTACGACCGGGAGACCATCAACCGCGCGCAGCTCGACGTGGTGCGGGAAAACAATTTGCAGTCGGCCTATCTGCGGCCCATGTGCTTTTACGGTGCCGAGGGTATGGGCCTGCGCGCAGACAATCTCAAGGTGCACGTGATTGTCGCGGCCTGGGAATGGGGCGCCTATCTTGGCAAGGAAAATCTCGAGAGCGGGATTCGCATCCGTACCTCCTCCTATACGCGGCATCACGTCAACATCACCATGTGCAAAGCCAAGGCCAATGGTAACTACATGAACTCGATGCTGGCACTGCGCGAAGCGCTTACCTGCGGTTATGACGAGGCCATGCTGCTCGACACCCAGGGTTATGTCGCCGAAGGCAGCGGCGAAAACATTTTCATCGTGCGCGATGGGGTCCTGTACACCCCGGATCTGACCTCGGCACTGGAAGGTATCACCCGCGATACCATTATGACGCTGGCACATGATGAGGGGCTGGAGATCCGCGAAAAGCGCATCACCCGCGACGAAGTTTATGTGGCGGATGAAGCCTTTTTTACCGGTACCGCCGCCGAAGTGACGCCGATCCGCGAAGTCGACGACCGGAGCATCGGTGCAGGCGGACGCGGACCGATTACCGAGAAACTGCAGACGCTGTATTTCGATCAGGTATATGGCCGGCGCGAAGATCACCCCGAATGGTTGACGCTGGTCGGATAACTTATCCGTCGCCGGCCTGGAGGAAATAACTATGCCCAGCCCCAACACTTCTGCCGAGGCCGAAGGAAAAAAATACATCCAGGCGAATGCCGAAAACCGCTATGAAGTTACGCGTGCGGATCTGCCTTTGCATTGTCCGCTGGACGGCATGACGCTGTGGAATTCGCATCCGCGCGTGTACCTGCCGATCGAGGCCACCGGTGAGGCCAAATGTCCCTATTGCGGCGCCGACTACGTGTTGAAGGACTGACGCCAATCGGGTGTAGCTGCACGTGTCATTGATCCTCTGGCGTTTCACCGACGGCAGGCCCGGCCACGACCGACAGACGCTGGGTCTGATCACGGCCCTGCAGGCACAAGGTGATTTCACTGTTCACGAACTGCCGGTGCGCGGCGGCGTCCGCGCTTTCCGCTGGTGGTTGGGCTGTCATTACCCTCCGGGTGAGGCGTTTCCGGCGCCCGATTTATTGATCGGCGCCGGGCATGCCACGCATCCTCATCTGCTGGCGGCGCGCCGCTGCCGGGGTGGGCGCATCGTTCTGTGCATGAAACCTTCATTGCCGCTTGTCTGGTTCGACCTGTGCCTGATTCCCCGGCACGATGCCCCGCCAGCGGTCGCCAATGCCCTGGTGACAGAGGGTGTGCTGAATAACCTCAGGCCGGGTGCAAACCAGGCCGCCGGCAGCGGGCTGATCGTGCTGGGCGGGCCGTCGCGGCACTGCCGCTGGGACAATGCGAGCATGCTCGCCCAGGTCCGGCAGCTGATCGCGGCGCGTCCGCTGCAGCACTGGCGGCTCACCACCTCGCCGCGCACGCCACCGCACTTGCGGGCGCAACTCGAGGCGGGGCCCTGGGAGTTCGTGCCGTTCGACACCTGCGCCACTGGCTGGCTGCCGCAGCAGCTGGCTGAGGCCGGCGAGGTATGGGTTAGTGAAGACAGCGTCTCGATGATTTATGAAGCGCTGACCGCAGGCGCGCGGGTCGGATTGCTCAGTGTGCCGCGCGGCAGGCCCAATCGGGTGACGCGCGAAATAGATTCTCTGGTTGCGAACCGGCGGGTCGGTCGGCCCGGTGAATGGCAACCGGCGCCGGTCGCCGACCGGCCCCTTAACGAAGCGGCGCGTTGCGCTGAATGGATACGACAATGGCTCGTGCACTGACCGTCCTGCAGCTGCTGCCGGCGCTGGAAAGCGGCGGTGTCGAGCGCGGTACTCTGGAAATCGCGGCTGGACTGGTGCAGGCAGGGCACCGTTCGCTGGTGATGTCGTCCGGCGGGCAACTGGTTAGTCGCCTGACCGCCCAGGGCAGCGAACATATCGAAGCCCCTGTCGGGCGCAAGTCGCTGTGGACGCTGCGCTGGGTGCCTCGCCTGAGGCGCCTGTTGCGCGAGCAGCAGGTTGATATTCTGCACGTCCGTTCCCGATTCCCCGCCTGGATCGCCTGGCTGGCATGGCGCGGCATGCCGGCCGAACGGCGGCCGCGGCTGGTCACTACCGTACACGGGTTGTATTCGGTCAGTCGTTACAGCCGCATCATGACGCGCGGCGAAGCAGTGATCGCGGTGTCAGACAGCGCACGCCGCTACGTGCAGGAAAACTACCCGGGATTCGACATGGCCCGCCTGCACTGCATCGAACGCGGCATCGACCCGACGATTTTTCCGCACAAGTACCGGCCGCCCGAATCCTGGCTCAGCCGCTGGTATCGCGATTATCCGTTCCTGCTGGAGCGCCAGTTGCTCACGCTGCCGGGCCGCATCACGCGCCTGAAAGGCCACGCTGATTTCCTCAAATTGCTGGCGCGGCTGGTGGCCGATGAGCTGCCGGTTTACGGGCTGATCGTCGGGGGCGAAGATCCCGCCCATGCCGACTATCTGCAGGAGATTCGCGACCAGGTCCAGGCCCTGGGTCTGCAGAGCTTTGTCACTTTTGCCGGGCACCGGATGGACGTGCGCGACATCTATGCAGTCTCCAATTGCGTATTTTCTCTGTCCTCCAAACCCGAATCATTCGGGCGCACGGTACGTGAAGCACTGGCGATCGGAACGCCGGTGATCGGCTACAGCCACGGCGGCGTCGGCGAGTCACTGGAGCTCGCTTATCCCGCCGGCCGGGTGCCGCCGGGCGACATCGATGCGCTGGAAAGTACCACGCGCAAACTGCTGGAGTATCCGCCGGAGGTCGAATCCTGCGCCTTTACAACCGTGCAGGAAATGGTGGAGCAGACTCTGGAACTGTATAGGGAACTGGCCGGCTGATGGAGCTGACTGCGCTGGCACTGCTCGCGGGAGCCTGGTTTTCGGTGCGTTATGCCTGGTGGCGACCGCCGGTCGATTACCGGTTCCCGCGCATCCTGATGTACCACATGATTGCAGTCCCGCGCCGCGGCGCGCGCTTCAATGGTCTGCGCGTCAGGCCCAGCGCCTTCGAGCGGCAGTTGCGCTGGCTGCGTCAGCAGGGCTGGCAGAGCTTTACCGTCAGCGAGCTGCTCGACGCCGGGCAGCAGGTTCCGGAGAAAGCCTTCGCCATCACCTTCGATGACGGTTACGCAGACAACCTGACCGCAGCGCTGCCGCTGCTGCGCAAGTACGGCTGCAAGGCGACTCTGTACCTGGTGGTGGATCGCTTTGACCGCGACTGGTCGGTGCAGCGCAAGGCGCATCACGGCGGTGGCGAGCTGCGCCGGGAGTCGAAACTCAGCGATGCGCAAGTGCGCGAGTTACTGGAATCCGGGCATTTCGAACTCGGCTCGCACACCATGACGCATGCGAACTTTGCGCATCTCGGCAACACCGCAGTGGCGCGCGAACTGCAGGATTCGAAGCGCGAACTCGAGCAGCGATTCGATGTGACCATCGACAGTTTCGCCTATCCGTTCGGAATCTACCGACCCGAGCTGGGCGAACTGGTGCAACAGGCAGGTTATCGAAGTGCCCTCACCACGCGCGAAGGCATCGATCCGCCGGCGCAGCGCAAGCCCATGGAACTGCGACGTATCAAGATCAGTGGCAGAGACAGCCTGTTTGCATTCAAATTGCGCATACGCGGCGGGCGGCGCGGTTGGTAGCGCGCAGTATCTGCCAGGTGCTGGGCAGCGCCGAGCATGGCGGCCTGGAACGTCACTTCATCGACCTGTGCAATGCCTTGAGTGAACGGCACCAGGTAACAGCGATCGCTCACCCGATGCATGCCGAAGCGCTCGCGCCGGAGGTGCATTTTGTGCCGCTGGATATGACCGGCAGCCGTCTCAATCCACACCTGTTGCTGCAATTGCACCGGGCCCTGCGCAACGCCATGCCGGACCTCGTACATAGCCACGCCAACAAGGCCACCGCCATGGTGGCGATGTTGAAGCCATGGTTATCCATGTCATTTGTCGCGACCCTGCACAATGACAAGTCGCGGCTGTCCATGTTCAGAAAATGTGATGCGGTCATTGCGGTCAGCCGCACCCTGGCCGAGTCGCTGCCGCGGTCCGGTGTTGAAGTGATTCCGAACGGCATTGCAGAGCCGGGGCCCGTGGATTCCGCGCGGATCGGGGCGCTGCAGGCAGCACTGGAAAATCCGCCGCTGGTGCTGGCGGTCGGGCGTCTGGTGAAAGCAAAAGGTTTCGATCTGTTGTTGCACTGCTGGCGCGATATGTCCGCACAATTGTGGATTGCCGGCGAAGGTCCGCAGCGCGATGCATTACAGGGCCTGATTCAGGATTATGGAGTGAGCGATCGGGTGACCCTGCTCGGTGAGCGTCATGACATCGATGTCCTGATGCAGGCGGCCGACCTGCTGGTGTTGCCGTCGCGGCGCGAAGGATTTCCCTATGTGCTGGTGGAAGCACTGTTTCAGCGCTTGCCGGTGGTCGCTGCGCGGGTGCCGGGCGCTGTCGATCTGCTGCCGCCGCACTGGATGTTTGAGGTCGATGACGCACCTGCCCTGACCGCGCTGCTGCAGGCGGCCCTGGCGCAGCCGGAGCAGATCGGCCGTGACTTCGAACCAGTCTGGCAACGCGCGCGGGCGGAATGCAGTCTGCAGCACATGGTGGAGCGGACCGAAGCGATATACCAGAAGGTGCTGCATGGCTGATGCCGGCCTACGGGTCTGGGTGCTGTCCGATGGTCAGGCCGGACATTACAACCAGTCACGCGGTATCGTGCGCGCCCTCGAGGTACTGCAGCCCATAGCGACTGACTGGATAGACATGCGGTTGCGCGCCGGGCTGGTGCGCACGCTGCTGCGCTGGCGACTCAACCGCATGCCGCGCCCGGACAATCTGCGATTCCTGAAAGCCTGTTGCCGCATCGATGAGTTGCCCGGACCGCGCTGTGATGTGCTGGTGTCGACAGGCGGCAAGACATCATTCGCCAATGCCTGGCTGGCGGCATATCTGGATGTGCCGAATATTTATGCCGGCTCATTGCGTGGCCTGGATCCGGCTTTGTTCAGCGCTGTACTCACGCTGGAAGCTGTGGCCGGCGCCGACAATAACCTGGTGCTGCAATTGCCGCCCAGTCCCATCGATGCCGCAACGGTTGCGACGGCGGGCGCCGCGCTTCGCGCCCGTCTGGGCGCATCGCAGCAGCGTTACTGGACATTGTTGGTGGGCGGTGCCGGTGCCGGTTACCGCTATGACCGTCGCGACTGGCTGGCGCTGCACGACCTTCTGAAAAGTTTGAGCGAGCGCCACGACATCCGCTGGCTGATTGCCGGTTCGCGCCGCACCGGACAGGTCGCCGAACAGATGCTGCGCGAGGGCCTGGACAGCTGCAGTGCCATGCAGAGCTGGTGTACAGGCGGGAACAGTTTCCAGATCGAGGAATATCTCGGTGCGGCGGACCGGGTGTTCGTCACTGAAGACAGCATGACTATGCTCACCGAAGCCATTTATTCGCAACGCCCCGTGCACAGTCTGGCGCCGCGTCGTGCGCAACCCGCGGAGCGTTTCGATCAGGCGTTGCAGCGCTTCAGCGACCAGGGTTGGTTGTGTCGGCATCGCATCGAGGAGCTGGCTATGCAGCCCGAGTCACTGGAGCAGCAAAAATGCCGGGTGCTGCGCGGCTCCCCGACAGCTGATCTTGCCGAACACCTGCGCCCATTTCTTCAGTAGGGCCAGGCTTCACCTTGCGGCCGGGTTTTGAAACGCCGGTGCACCCAAAGGTATTGCTCGGGCATTTCCCGGATCATATCCTCGATCAGACAGTTGATGCGGGCGGTGTCGAAAACTGCATCGTCACTCGGAAAATCCTCCAGTGCCGGGCACAGTGTCAACAGATAACCTTCCTGTTCAGACAGGTAGGTCTGGAAGAACGGTACGACCGCAGCGCCGCTGAGTCTGGCAATGCGCGCGGTGCTGGTGAGCGTGGCGGCCGCCACTCCGAAGAACGGCACGAACACCGATTGCGGGCCACCATGATTCTGATCGGGCGCATACCAGACCGGCATGCCGGCCTTGAGACTGGTGAGCAGGCCGCGGGTGTCATCGCGTGCGATGGCTTTCTCGAAGCGGCGCTCGCGTGCACGCTGCATGACCGTCTCGAACAGCGCGTTCCGGTGCGGCCGGTACAGCACATGAAAGGGCGTGCGCATGGCCAGTAAGCGGCCGCCGAGTTCCAGCGTGGTGAAATGCGCGCTGAGCAGAATGACACCCTTGCCATGCGCCCGCGCCTGCTCCAGATGTTGCAGGCCGGTAATCTTTATCAGTTTTCGCAGTGCTGAATCAGGTCCCCACCAGCACAATGCGGTTTCGACTATGCCGCGTCCCAGTGCTCTGAAGTGGGCATCGAGCAGACGTTCGCGCTGCGCATCGCTGCGGTCCGGAAAGCACAGCGACAGGTTCACTGCGGCGATATGCCGACGTCGGCGAGCAAGTCGTCCGGCGAGAATGCCAATCCCGTTGCCGCAGCGCATTTGCCAGCGGAACGGCAGGCGTGTAACCAGCCATAACGATGCGAACATAAGCCAGATCGGCCAGAAACGTGGCGCCAGGTAAGATCGCCACCAGAAGCGGGAAGGGGTTTGCACGCGGCGATTGTAGCAAATGCCGTACAGGCTTTGGCGCGAGGATCGCGGTACACTTTGCCGCTCGATTCGACACAGCGATCAAGCGTGCGCCGGTTCTATTCACTGTTACTGTATCTGCTGTTGCCCTGGGCGCTGCTGCGCCTGTGGTGGCGTGGGCGCGACAGTCACAGCGGCCTCCGGCACCTTGGCGAACGTTTCGGTTACCTGCGGTCGAACGGCGGCGTGGATGTTATCTGGCTGCACGCCGTATCGGTCGGCGAGGTGTATGCCACGGCGCCGCTGGTCCAGGCGCTGCAACAGCGCTGGCCGCACCGGCGCCTGTGGATGACCACCAGCACGCCGACCGGCCGTGCAACGATCCAGCGCCTGTTCGGCAGCAGAGTTTCATGCAGTTATCTGCCGTATGACCTGCCCGGCAGTGTCGGGCGATTTTTGTCGCGGGTGTCGCCGAGCCTGGCGATTGTGCTGGAGACGGAACTTTGGCCTAACCTGTTCGCCGCATTACAGCGGCGGAATATACCGCTGGCAATCGTCAATGCGCGCCTGTCAGCAGATTCCCTGCGCGGTTATGCGCGGTTTCCCGGGCTGGTTGGCCAAACTCTCCAGTGCGTGACGCATATCGCTGCGCAAACTCCGCGTGATGCAGACCGTTTCTCACGATTGGGTGCCAGTTCTCAGCAGCTCTCGGTGATCGGCAATCTCAAGTTCGATGCGCTGCTACCGGAGGATTTCACCGCCCGTCGCGCCGCTCTGCGCCAGCGCTTCGGATCAACGCGACCACTGTGGATTGCCGCCAGCACACATCCGGGGGAAGAACAGAAAGTGCTGGAAGCGCACCGCCGGATTCTGGCGAATCTGCCGGAGGCTGTGTTGTTGCTGGCGCCGCGCCATCCAGAACGCTGCCCGGCGCTGCAACGATTGTGCGAATCCGAGCGCTTGCCGGCCAGATGTTACAGCAGCATGCAGGCGCTCCAGCCTGACGATTCGGTGATACTGGTCGATGTGCTCGGTGAATTACGCTATCTGTATGCAATCGCAACCGCAGCTTTCATCGGTGGCAGCCTCGCGGGTGGGGGCGGCCATAATCCGATCGAGGCGGTGCTGGCGGGGGCGCCGGTCATAAGCGGGCCGCAACGAAATAATTTCGCCGAGGTCTATCGATTGCTGGAGGAGCAGGGCGCGGTGACTGACGTCGAACACAGCGACGGGCTGGCTGATGCCGTGTTCGGTCTGCTTGCGGACACTGCGCAACGGCAGCATGCAGTCGCTGCCGGGCGGCACGTCATCGAACAGCAGCGCGGTGCTGTGGAGCGCACGCTGGCGCTGCTGGAGGCGGAGTTGCTGTCATCGCGAGCGTAGCGCGGCAATCTCACGCGGCGGTGACAGTAGCGGGAGGCCGCCGCGTCACTGCGCCCGTAGAACCCCTTCGGGGTTCATTACGGGTACCTTACCCTTCGGGTCAAGGCAAGCGACGCACGCGGCGGCGACGTGCCATGGCATCGCCGAGGTCTTCGATCTGCTGGCTGCTGAGAATGTGCCGGGCGATACTGAATAATTCTTTTTCTTCGCTTTTGATGTGCTCGCGATACAGCGCGCAGAACTGCCCCACTGCGTCGGCAAAATCCGCATTGCCGGGCAGCGCCGAACTGTTTTTCAGGGCCGCGAGAATCCGGTCCTGCAGAATTTGCAGTTCCGCATGCTGCTTGTGCAGACGATAGACGATGTCGGCAAGCTTCAGCGACTGGCGATTGAGCACCGGGAACAGGTCGACTTCTTCGTCCTGGGTATGATGTACCGCGGCGGTGCTGAAGTACTGCGAAATGTTGCGGATGGTGCTGCGGGCTTCGTTATCGACGCCGTGTTCGGCGATGTGCGGCACCAGCTTTTCCAGCATCTCGCAGCGCGACAGGATGCGCTGATGACAGGCCAGCAGGAGACCCAGCGGATCGTTGAAATCGGGTGCGGGGTCAGCCATTAACTTCTCCATATCATTCACCGTCGTTCACTTCAGCAGCTTTGATAGCGTTTTGAAGTGTGGATGCGTCGCGTCACGCAGCCATTCGAACAACACCGATTCGGAATGCGTCACGGCGATGCCGGCCTGGCGCAAGCGCTGGATGCCGTTGCTCGATCGTTCCCGCGAGCGCGCACAGCAGGCATCCGCAGCGACGAATACCTGATATCCGCGCTGTTGCAATTCGAAGGCGGTCTGCAGCACGCAAATATGCGTTTCCATTCCGGCAATGATGACCTGGCGGCGCTGCATCGATTGCAGAGCTTCCATGAACCCACCGGCGCTGCAACAGGAAAACCCGGTTTTATCCAGCTTTACGGCAGCTTCCGACAGGTGTGGCTGCAATGCCGCCACGGTTTTGCCAAGCCCTTTCGGGTACTGCTCGGTGCGTACCACCGGTATCTCAAGGCCGGCGGCAGCCTGCAGGAGCATGACGGTATTCGTGGCCGCCGGATTGAAATCTTCCGCCGGTACCGCGTCCGCCAGGCGTTCCTGCATATCGACCACCAGCAGCAGAGAATCGCTGCACCGGCACAGGTCGGTCCTCTCAGTCATCGACAGCCGGTTCGGGACCGAGGACATCATTCACTTCGTGCAGGTCGTCTGGCGACAGGATGCCGGCGGCGTTCTTGAGCCGCAGCTGGTCGAGCACATACTGGTAACGCGCAGCGGCAAAGTTGAAGAGTGCCGAATGATATTCGCGCTGCGCATTGAGTACGTCGACGATGGTGCGGGTGCCGACTTCGAAGCCGGCCTGCTCGGCTTCCACTGCGATTTCGGTCGATTGCAGCGAAGCCTCCAGCGCGTTGATCTGCGCGATGTCTGTAAGAATGCCGCGAAATGCGTCACGGGTCTGAAATTCCGCCTGGCGCACCTGCTCCTGCAGCAGCTCGGTACTTTCCTGAAAGCGGTGGCGGGCTTCACGGGTCTGCGAAGTCACCGTTCCGCCCTCGTAAATCGGCAGATTCAGTTCCAGTCCTATCGAGCTATCCTGGCGTTCCACCGGCGCTATGCCACCGAAGTTGTTATCGAAATAGCTGGCGCTGGCATTGAAGTCCAGGGTCGGCAGGTGCCCGGAGCGTTGCACACGCATTTCCTGACGGGCGGTTTCGGCAGCGGCAGCGGCGGCAAGCACGCGCAGATTCTGCTCGCGCGCACCTTCGATCCAGCTGTCGGCCGAATCCGGTTGCGGTCGCGCGAGTAAAAGATCATCCCGGAGCGGCGCAATTTGAGGATAGAAGCGGCCGGTCACCTGGTGCAGTGCGTCCCGGGCCTGCTGCACATCGCTCGCGGCGCGGATTTCCTGGCTGACGGAAAGATCGTAACGCGCCTGGGCGGCCTTGACATCGGTAATCGCGATGAGGCCCACTTCGAAACGCTGCTGGGCCTGTTCCAGCTGGCGGCCGATGGCGCTTTTCTCCGCCTGGGCGAACTCCAGATTGGCCTGTGCTTCGAGTATGCCGAAATAACGCTCTGCAACCAGCAGCATCAGTTCCTGCCGGGCCGCTTCGTATTCGGCGGCGGCGGTGGCAATGCGGCTGTCGGCCTGTTGTAGCTGAATCCAGCGATCGTAGCGGAATAACGGCTGGTTCAGATTGATGCTGGCCAATTTGTCGGTGCTGTAGGTGGCCGGTTGCGACGGGTTCACGCTTTTGCGGCGGGTGCGGTCCAGGGTGCCGAGCAAGTCGATGTTGGGCAACAGACCGGCACGCGCCTGTGGTCGAGCTTCACGAACCGCCTCCAGACGCGCCGCGGCGGCTGCCAGTTGCGGATTGGTGGCCGCGGCGTCGCGATATACGGTAACGAGGTCGGCGGCATGAGTTTGCATCGCGCACAGCAGAAGTCCGGCAAGTAAAATCTTCTTCATTATCATAACTCAGTAGGTGGGCATCTGCGGATCAACCTCGCGCGCCCAGGCGTCCACGCCTCCGCTGAGATTGATGAGGTTGGAAAAGCCCTGGTTTTCGAGAAAACGGCACACCATTCGACTGCGAATACCGTGGTGACAAATGACGACAGTTTCCTGCGCCGGGTCGAGCTCTGCCGCACGATCATTGATCGTGCGCATCGGTATCAGCGTAGCCCCGTCGATATGTGCAGTCTCGAACTCCCAGGGTTCGCGCACATCGAGCAATAACGGTCGGTCAGGAGTCGATGTCAGGTAATCGTGCAGATCAGTGGCAGACAGCTCGCGCATTCCGTTCAGAACCTGAAGGAAGAGGGTGCCGGCGCATTCTCAAGCGGTGGAACCGAGACTTCGAACAGGCTCTCCTCCGACCACTCCTGATCGCCGGTGCGCGTAATCAGCAGTGCCTGCATGATCGGTGGCCTGCCAACGATCACAAACAGGCGGCCATCGGGATTGAGCAGATTATGATAACCACGGTGCAGCACTGGCAGCGAGCCGGTTACCGCTATCGCATCGAAGCCGCTGTCGGCATCCCAGCCACTGGCCGCATCGCCCTGGACGAACCTGACATTGCGAATGTCATGCTGTTCCAGTCTGGCCTGAGCCTGCTGAATGAAATCATCGTAAAGATCGATGCTGACCACATTCCCGCCTAACCTGGACAGGCAGGCAGTGAGATAACCGCTCCCGGTGCCGATCTCCAGAAGCCGGTCATAGGGTTTTATCGCCAGGCTTTGCAGCAACCGCCCTTCCAGTCGCGGCGGCATCATGACCTGACCGTGGGCGAGTGGGACGCTGATGTCGGAGAACGCCAGCGCACGATAGGCCTCCGGCACAAACTCCTCACGGGGCGTGCTCGATAGAACGTTGAGGACCTTGTCATCGAGCACGTCCCAGGGACGGATCTGCTGCTCGATCATGTTGAAACGCGCTTCTTCAATATTCATTGGGTTCATTATGGTATTCGCTCTCGCCGACTGACACGAAGGGTACTGGCAGCCCGACGTGCTTGCAATACTTCATACCTTTAGCTAATTTGTAAGGCTCGAAGCTAGGGGTGCTCCTGATTCATCTGCGGGGGCTGAGATAAAACCCTTTGAACCTGATCCGGTTAATACCAGCGCAGGGAAGCTGAATCCCCACTCAGTCTTTCCCGCGTACGATCCAACCGCAACACCTTGATAGAGAGGGAAAGGACCATGAGCGCCATCCCCGAAGAATTCGTCCGTAAAACCACTGAACTTTCCGCCGAAGTGACGCAGCCGTTCAGCGGCTCGCGCAAAATCTATGCGACCGGTTCGCGTCCGGACCTGCGGGTCGGGATGCGCGTCATCGACCAGGAAGAGACTGCTGCCAGTTTTGGCGCCGAGCCCAACCCGCCGATCACCGTCTATGACACGTCCGGTCCCTATACCGATCCTGAGGTCAAAATCGATCTGCTCGCCGGTCTGCCGGAAGTGCGCGGCAGCTGGATTCGCGAACGTAACGACACCGAGGAACTGGACGGCCCCAGCTCCGAATTCGGGCGTACACGCGCCGACGATTCCAAACTCGCGCAGTTGCGTTTCGAGCATATCCGCAAGCCGCGCTGCGCGCGCGCCGGTGCCAATGTCACGCAGATGCATTACGCGCGCAAAGGCATTATTACCCCGGAAATGGAATACGTGGCGATCCGCGAGAACCTGCGTCTGGAAACGCTGGAAGGCAGTTCGCTGCTGCGCCAGCACCGCGGTCACAGTTTCGGCGCCAGCATCCCCGCGCGCGTGACGCCGGAATTCGTGCGCGAAGAAATCGCCCGCGGCCGCGCCATCATTCCCGCCAATATCAATCATCCCGAACTCGAACCGATGATTATCGGCCGCAACTTCCTGGTTAAAATCAATACCAATATCGGTAACTCGGCAGTGAGCTCATCGATCGCCGAAGAAGTTGAAAAGATGGTCTGGTCGACCCGCTGGGGCGGCGATACGGTGATGGACCTGTCCACCGGGAAGAATATTCATGAAACCCGCGAATGGATTTTGCGCAATTCTCCGGTGCCGGTTGGTACGGTGCCGATCTATCAGGCGCTGGAAAAAGTCGATGGCAAGGCGGAGAACCTGACCTGGGAACTGTTCCGCGATACGCTCATCGAACAGGCCGAACAGGGGGTGGATTATTTCACTATCCATGCCGGCGTGCGCCTGAAGTACGTGCCGCTGACCGCCGACCGCGTGACCGGCATCGTGTCGCGAGGCGGTTCCATTCTCGCCAAGTGGTGTCTGGCCCACCATCAGGAAAATTTCCTCTACACACATTTCGAAGATATCTGCGAAATCATGAAGGCCTATGACGTCTCCTTCTCACTGGGCGATGGCCTGCGTCCCGGCTCGCTCGCCGATGCCAACGATGCTGCCCAGTTCGGCGAACTCGAAACCCTTGGCGAGTTGACGAAAATAGCCTGGGAACACGACGTGCAGGTGATGATCGAAGGCCCGGGCCATGTCCCGATGCAGTTGATCAAGGAGAACATGGACAAGGAACTGCAGGACTGTTACGAGGCGCCTTTCTATACTCTCGGACCACTGACTACGGATATTGCGCCGGCCTACGACCACATCACTTCCGCCATCGGAGCTGCGCAGATCGGCTGGTACGGCACCGCGATGCTGTGTTACGTCACGCCCAAGGAGCATCTCGGTCTGCCCAACAAGCAGGACGTGCGCGAGGGCATCATCGCCTACAAGATTGCCGCGCATGCAGCGGACCTGGCGAAAGGGCATCCAGGTGCCCAGGTGCGCGATAATGCCATGTCCAAGGCACGCTTCGAATTCCGTTGGGAAGATCAGTTCAATCTCGGTCTCGATCCGGAACGGGCCCGCGAATACCACGACGAGACGCTGCCCAAGGACTCGGCCAAGGTGGCGCACTTCTGCTCCATGTGCGGACCGCATTTCTGTTCCATGAAGATTACCCAGGACGTGCGCGATTACGCGAAACAGCACGGCATGTCGGCGGATGAAGCGCTCGACAGGGGCATGCAGGAAAAATCGGTGGAGTTCGTCAGTAGCGGAGCGGAAATCTACCGCAAGGCCTGAGCTATCAGTCGACCAACTGGATAATCAGGCGGTTGTTGTGTTCCGCTATCCGATTCCATTCATGGGCGGTGGCGGGCGCTGCCCTGGGTGGATAGCTGTGCAGCGGCGCTTCGCGTGAGCCAGCGATGATCTCCAGGATATAAGGGCTGTTCTCCAGCAGCGGCGTGCTGGCCAGGAAATTCGCGAAAGCCAGCGACTGGTGGGCGGCTGGCGTGTCCGCGGCCTGCACAGGATTGCCGATGAAGTCGCAAGCATCCAGCGGCAAATCCGGTGGTGGTAGACTGAAGCCCTGTTCCTGGCTGCCCAGCAGGCAGAACTCGCCAACGTGGGTTTCCAGAATGATCTTGCCGTTGTAGCCACTGTCGCGCAGCCGGGTCAGTAACTCTTCAATCAGTTCGATGCGCCCGGCGTCCAGCGCGATCTCGTCATACGGATAATCCAGTGACTGGTTAAGAGCCCAGTCGGTGGTATGCACGAGGCTGTTCATCTGTTCGAGTGTCGCATCCAGCCGGCTCTGCAGTTCCGCCAGCATTCCACTGCTGTCCGGTTTCACCACTTCCGCAGTGTTGACCGGTGCGGCGGCCCGCGCCGGCTCATCCGGCTGCCGGTGCGGCAGCATATTCCAGCTTATCGATACCAGAAGTAACGCCCCGAGAACCAGTAATGACAACTTTGACTCTGCCGGGCGCGGTGCTGTGCGCTGTTGCAGGCTTTCGAGTTTCTCGTCCAGTTCACGCGCATACCGGCTACCGGTCTGCCGGGATACGGTTTCGATGGTGAGCAGCATATCCTTGCGGATTTCCACCCGCTGTTCTTCCAGGAGTTTGCGGACGCGGTCCTCCGGGACATTGCCGGCAGGCGCTGCGGCCGGTGCCGCCGGTGCCGCCGGTATGCCGGGATCCATCCTGGGCGCGGCATCGGCGGGCCGTTTCTGTACATCTTCGGCGCGTTCCGATGCGCCGTTTTCATCGCCGGAACGGTCGGCGCTGCGGCGTTCCTGAATCAGGCCCAGCCGTTGCAGCGATTCGAACAGTTCGACCGGCGCCACGGTCTTCGGCAGGACTCCGACAGCGCCCAGCGCACGCGCCTGCCCCAGGTACAGATCTCCACCCTTGGAGGTGTACATCATGACCGGAATAGTCGCGGTGTCCGGATTGTTCTTGATGGCCCGGATGGCTTCGAACCCGTCCATACCTGGCATCATGTGATCGAGAAAAATGACATCGGGGCGGTTGTGATTCAGGAAATCCAGAGCGCTGGCGGCAGACTCCACCGTATCGACGACAATGTCGTGCTTTTCCAGCATCCGCCGCAACACCAGCCGGGCCGATCTGGAATCATCAACAACCAACGCGCGCTTCTGGTCTGGCATCATTATCCTTGCGGCGATCGCTCGCGAACGAACCGCCTGATTGTAGTGCCGCGCAATGAGACGGTAAAGCTGTATACCCGCCGCCAGGCGCTCAGGTTACTCAGACGCGATTGAAAAAGCCCTTCAGCGCCCGGTACAGGTGTCCGGTATCCTCGGCACCCGCAAACTCGCGTATCGAGTGCATGGCGAAAGTCGGAGCGCCGACGTCCAGAGTCCGCACGCCGATATTAGCGGAAGTAATCGGTCCAACCGTGCTGCCACAGGCAAGATCGCTGCGCACCACGAACGATTGCATGGGGATGTTTTCCTGTTCACACAGGTGACGGAACAACGCCGCGCCTTCGCTGGTGCTGGCATAGCGCTGGTTCGCATTGATCTTCACGACCGGGCCCTGATTGAGCAGCGGGCCGTGGTTGGCGTCATGTCGATCCGCGTAATTCGGATGCACGCCATGGGCATTATCGGCGGAGATCAGCCAGGAGCGGTCGATGCAGCGGGCCAGCGCTTCCGGTTCCGGACACAGGCGTTGCAGCGTGGACAGCAGGAACGGCCCGTCGGCGCCGCAACGGGAGGTGCTGCCGACTTCTTCGTGATCGGTGCAGATCAACAGACCGGGGTGCGCGGAATCGCTGTCGAGCAACGCCTGCAGACCAATGAAACAGCTGAGCAGGTTGTCCAGCCGGGCAGCGGAAATGAATTCCCGGTTCAGGCCGGTCAGGGCCGGTGGCTGGGTGTCGTACAGTGATAACTCAAAATCCAGTACCGCAGCGATGTCGAGTTGCGGATACTGGCGCTGCGCCTGGGCCAGCAGGATCTGGCGGAATGGCGCGGCAGTATCGCCACCAGCGCGCATCAGGATCGGCGGCAGGTGCAGCTGCCTGTCGATTTTGCGCGCTTCGTTGGCCTCGCGATCCAGGTGTATGGCGAGGCTGGGGATGCTCGCCACCGCTTGTTCGAAGTCGATCAGCGCATTACCCAGCTGGCCACTGCCATCACGATAGCTGATACGGCCGGCAATCGACAGGTCGCGGTCGAACCAGGGGTTCAGCAGTGCACCGCCATACACTTCAACCCCGAGTTGATAGTAGCCCTGCACCAGCATCTGGGGTTCCGGCTTGATGCGCAGGCAGGGACTGTCGGTGTGCGCGCCGACCATGCGCAGGCCGGTTTCGGACAGGTCGGTGGCACCCAGGGTGAAAGCGATCAGCGATGAATCGTTGCGGGTAATCAGATACCGGCCATTGGCTTTCAGCTGCCAGCGATCGGACTCATGGAGCTGTGTGAAACCTGCTTCCAGCAGACGCTCCGAGAGTCCGCGTGTGGCATGGAATGGCGTGGGCGAGCGATGGATGTAATCAAGCAGTTGCTGGTTCAGGGATGCGCCGGTCATGGGTTTCCAGGTCAGGTTTTATTGCGTTGCTGTTTGCGGCTGGCGGCGCTATCCAGGATCTGGCGCTTGCCGGCTGCGTCGCAAGTGCTCCAGGCGCAGATTTCGTCGACACTGCGGAAACAACCGAGACAGATATCGTTCTGGTCCAGGCAGCAGTTGCGGATACAGGGGGAAGCGGGAGACTCATCCATCGGCGCGCCCGCCACGATCATCAGGCATACACATTGATACGGGCGCTGACCAGTGCCGCGGCATCTGCAGGCGCGGCGTCCTGGCGCCGGTTGCCGAGGCCCCGTCGATTGCCGCAGCGGGTATCCAGTAATACCGGAACCTGCTTCTGGCGACGTTCGCCCTGACGCCGGTCCCCGCTACGCCCGCGCCGGTCGCGGCTCTGGTCGCGCTCGGGTAGTCGGGTTCCGGCAAGCCGGGTTTCGTGAGTTTCGGGATAAGGCGCTACCGTGTCGACGCTGCGCGCCACCACCGGCTGGCGATTATCCGCCTTGAGGCGCTGAACGCCGGCATCTTCGGGAACAAGGTTTAGCCACTGCATGCTGCGAGTATAACGAAATTTTGACGGTTTTGTCGCTATCAGGCCTTTTTGTGCAGTGGCAGCACCTTTCCGCTGCCCGACAGCGGCTCCGGCATGCTGAAATGGTAACCCTGGGCGAAATCCACGCCCATTTCCTGCAGGCGATCGGCAGTCGCCTGATTTTCCACGAACTCGGCAATGGTGCGTATGCTCAGGGTATGGCCGACCTGGTTGATGGCTTCGACGATTGCGCGATTCATCGGGTCGGTGTCCATGTCGCGGACGAAGCTGCCATCGATTTTAAGAAAGTCGACCGGCAGGTTTTTCAGATAGCCGAATGAGCTCAGGCCGCTGCCGAAATCGTCCAGCGAGAAGCGACAGCCGATTTTTCTCAGCGCATGAATCATGCGGCTGGCTCTTTCAAGATTGAAGACTGCGGCGGTTTCCGTAACTTCGAAGCACAGGTTGCCCGGCCGCATCTGGTACTGGCGGATTTTCTGGCGGATGTACTCGGGGAACTCGTCGTCATTGATTGAATTGCCGGACAGATTGATCGAGTAAATGGCCCGTTCGTCCTGGTTCTTGAGCGTCGACAGTTGTTGAAAGGCGGTGTCGATGACCCAGCGATCCACCGCATTCATCAGGTTGTAACGTTCGGCCGCCGGAATGAATACGCCGGGGGGAATAATGTTGCCGTCCTTTCCGCGCATGCGGATCAGCAATTCGTAGTGCGGTGTCTCCTCGCCCGATTGCAGTGCCCGGATTTCCTGCCGGTACAGCACGAACCGATCTTCCTCCAGTGCTTCCTTGATGCGCGACACCCAGTGCATTTCACTGTGCCGCTGTCCCAGGTTGATATCGGATTCTTCATAAACGTGCACACGATTGCGGCCTCCTTCCTTGGCCACATAACAGGCGACGTCGGCTGCGCTCAATACGAACGAGGCGCTCTGGGTTTCGCGCTGGATGGGTACCATGCCGATGCTTACGCCGACATCGAAGCGCCGGTCTTCCCACTGGAAGGTGAATTCGCCGATCGCCCGGACCAGCTGCTGGGCGATTTCCCGTGCCTGGGTGAGATCGGTGTTCTCGACCAGGATCCCGAACTCATCGCCACCCAGACGTGCCAGTGAACAATTCGGCGGTACGTTACGGCGCAGCATGCGGCTCAGCTGCTTGAGCAATTCATCTCCGGCGGCATGTCCGCAGGTGTCATTCACTACCTTGAACTGATCGAGATCCAGATACAGCAGCGCGTGTTCGCGATGTTCGCTGCCTGCCATGCTCGCCAGCATGCTGGCCAGGCGCTCGGAGAACTCGTTGCGGTTGGCGAGTCCGGTAAGGCTGTCGTGAGTCGCCTGCCAGGTCATCTGGCGGGCCATGCGCCGTTCGCGTGTTACGTCGTGGAATACCAGTACCGAACCGATGATCGCATTGTCGCGATCGAAAATCGGTGCGGCAGAGTCCTCTATATGGAATTCCTGGCCACTGCGGTTGACCAGCAGGCACTGATCAGTGAGGCTGACCACCCGCCCGGTGCGCAGGCAGATTTCAGCCGGGCTTTCGATAGGAACGCGGGTATTTTCGTCGATCAGGGGCAGGACTTCGGTCAGCGGGTAGCCCTGGGATTCGCCATAGGTCCAGCCGGTGACATTTTCCGCAACCGGGTTCATGTAGTCGACACGTCCGGCAGCATCGGTGGTAATGACACCGTCGCCAATCGAATGCAGGGTGACCAGCGCCCGCTCGCGTTCCTGGTACAGCGCTTCTTCGGCTCGGCGGCGTTCCGCATGTTCGAGCGCCTCGCGCAGTTCACGCTGTATGGTCGGTATCAGGCGCGCGAGATTGTCTTTCATAATGTAATCGTTGGCGCCGGTGCGCATGGCGTCTACGGCGATTTCCTCACCCACAGTTCCTGACACCAGAATGAAAGGAATGTCCCGATCGAACTCCCTGATGATGCGCAATGCTTCGAGTCCGCTGAAGCCCGGCATCGCGTAATCGGAAATAACGATCTGCCAGGCCTGTTCCGGCAATGCCCGGCGCAGGTCGGCTTCATTGTCGACCCTCAGATAATCCGTTTCGTATTCTGCGCGCCGTAAGCGCATCAGCAGCAACTGCGCGTCGTCCTCGTTGTCTTCAACGATAAGCAGTCGTAAGGGTATGCTCATACTACGATCATCCTTTTTTTATGCTGATTGCATTCACCAGGATGCCCCTGGCTCAGGTCGGCTCGGGCGCTATCGCACAATCTGGTGTTGCTTGCTGTTCCCGGCGGGCCGGCGTTAAACACGCAAGCATTGTGCCGTTTATGATTGATCTGTTTCGCGCTGCCAGTGGCCGGATTTGCCGCCGGCTTTCTCGAGCAGCTGCACGCCATCGATGGTCATGCCGCGATCCACGGCCTTGCACATGTCATAGACGGTAAGCAGGCTGATTTGCACGGCCGTCAGGGCCTCCATTTCCACGCCGGTCGGGCCACGGGTTTCGACTGTGGCCCGGCAATACACCGCGGCGGGGTCGGTTTCCAGCTCCAGTTCTATCTCCACACGGGTCAGGGCCAGCGGGTGGCAGAGCGGTACGAGGTCTGACGTTCGCTTGGCAGCCATTATTCCAGCGATACGCGCCACGCCCAGCACATCACCCTTGCGGTGATCACCGCGGCGTACGGTTTCCAGGGTCGCCGGCAGCATGCGAATCCGGCCTTCTGCAACAGCTCTCCGTGCGGTGCCGGGTTTGTCTCCGACGTCGACCATGTGCGACTGGCCGGCGGCATTGAAGTGTGTGAGTTCGCTCATACCGGATTCCATGTGCGGCTGATTTCAGAATGCCCGTGATACACTTGATGCACAGTATCCGGCCCCGCAGCGCCTGGCGAGCAATGCTCGTGGCAGACCATGACTATAGGATGGCGGGTGCGGCAACGCAACGTAAGGCCTTATTTTTTATGCGCATTGAAGTGCGATTTTTTGCCGGTTTACGGGAACGTCTGGGTATCGCCGAGCGCGAAGTGTCAGTGCCTGAGGGCACCAGCATCCGCCAGCTCTGGTCTCTGGTTGTCCCGGAAGAACCCCTGCCGGACAACGTGTTAGCCGCCCGGAACATGGAGTATGTGGACCTATCCAGCATCCCCTGTGACGGCGATGAGATCGCTTTCTTTCCGCCTGTGACCGGAGGCGCGGGATGACCGTCAGAATCCTCGATGCCGGGTTCGACCCCTGGATGCTGCTGTCCGACTACCAGCGCAGCGGTGCGCCACTGGAAGGCGCCTATGGGGCGACCGCGGTGTTCGTGGGCACGATGCGGGATTTCAACGAAGATCAAAACGTGCAGAGCCTGTTTCTCGAGCACTACCCGGGCATGACGGAAACCTGCCTGGAACAAATGTCTGTTGCGGCGACCGAGCGCTGGAATCTGCTCGACAGTCTGATTGTGCACCGGGTCGGAGAGCTGCATCCGGGAGAACCGATTGTGCTGGTTGCGGTGTGGTCGGCGCATCGCAAGGCCGCTTTTGAAGCCAGCCGTTTCCTGATGGAGGAGCTGAAATCAAAAGCCCCGCTGTGGAAGAAAGAACAACGCGAGGACGGCGCCCGCTGGGTTGAACACAATACCCCGGGCTAGTCTGGCGTAACGATCAGGAAACAGCCGCGCAATCGCTTTCGATGTCTGTCTCGACATCGTAAACAGTGAACTCCATGCTGGCCAGATCTCCCATGACATAGGTCGCCGGTGCCGCCACACCGCCCACGGTGCCGGGATTTACCAGGTGACAATCGCTACCGAGGATATTCCGCACCGTTTCAAGCTTTGCGGCATGGTCGTGTCCACAACAGACCAGGTCCCAGTCGCCGGTGGTGGCCATGGCGCGCGCATAATGCGGATAATGCACTACGAAAATCCGCCGACCTCCAAGCATGATGCCGGCATCCTGACCGTAGAAAGTCACCACGCTGTCGGCTTTCTGGGCAATGCGCGACATCATGTACAGATCGCCACTGTTATTGCCATGAATCACATGTACCGGTAGCCCCAGGGGTTTAAGCACGCTCAGCGTACTCGGCGCCACCACGTCTCCGCAGTGAATCACCGCCTCGGCGCCGCGCGCTTTGGCTGCGCGCACCGCGGCTTCGAGCAATGCCCGGTTATCATGACTGTCGGATACGATACAGATCTTCATGGCTGGCTCAGAAGTTCGGTTTCTCGGGAGCGTTCTTGTACATTTCCATGCTGTTGAGAATCTCGGCTTTGGCTTCATCAACCCCGGCCCAGCCTTCCACGCGCACCCATTTGCCTTCGTCCAGATCTTTATAATGTTCGAAGAAATGAGCGATCTGGTCCAGAGTCACCGGCGAAACATCGCGAAAATCCTGCACATGACGGTAGACCTTGCACAGCTTGTCGATCGGAACCGCCAGCACTTTTGCATCGTCGCCGGATTCATCAGTCATTTTCAGCACCCCGACCGGGCGGCAGCGCACCACCGAACCACTGATCAATGGTACCGGGGTCAGCACCAGCACATCCACCGGGTCGCCATCATCAGACAACGTGTGGGGCACATAGCCGTAATTGCAGGGGTAGTGCATAGCCGTGGTCATGAAGCGATCCACAAACATGGCACCGGTCTGCTTGTCGACTTCGTATTTCACAGGGTCGGCATGCGAGGGAATCTCGATGATGACATTGACGTCATTCGGGACAGCCTCGCCGGGACTGACGCGATCCAGATTCATGATGGCGCTCCACGGGCAATAAATAAAAAAAGGCCGGCCCAGAGACCGGCACAACATTAACAGGGGCTAATTTACCATAGAACGCCGGGCGACGCACCGGCGGGGGCGGCGGCCGGATTTACCTGGACCGCCGCCCGACTGGCAGGATGACTTACGCGAGCAGCGGCACGATCAGAAGTGCCACTATATTGATGATCTTTATCAACGGGTTGATGGCAGGTCCGGCGGTGTCCTTGTAGGGATCGCCAACCGTGTCGCCAGTGACTGCCGCCTTGTGAGCATCGGAACCCTTGCCGCCGTGGTTGCCGTCTTCAATATATTTCTTGGCATTATCCCAGGCGCCACCACCGGTAGTCATGGAAATCGCTACGAACAGGCCGGTGACGATGGTGCCGAGCAATACGCCACCCAGGGCGACCGGACCCAATGTCAGACCTACGATGACCGGGACCAGCACCGGCAGCAGTGAAGGCACGATCATTTCCTTGATAGCCGACTTGGTGAGCATATCCACGGCCCGGGAATAGTCCGGCTTCTGGGTATGGTTCATGATGCCGGGCATTTCCTTGAACTGACGCCGGACCTCATTGACGATACCACCGGCGGCACGCCCGACTGCTTCCATCGCCATGGCGCCGAACAGATAAGGTATCAGGCCGCCAATGAACAACCCGATGATGACCAGCGGGTCGGACAGCGAGAACTCAAGGTGCAAACCCTGGGCTTCGAGGCCGTGGGTGTAGTCGGCAAACAGCACCAGGGCCGCCAGACCGGCAGAACCGATAGCATAGCCCTTGGTGACTGCCTTGGTGGTATTGCCGACCGCATCGAGCGGATCAGTGATACTGCGGATCTTGTCGTCGAGCTCAGCCATTTCGGCGATGCCGCCGGCGTTGTCGGTGATCGGACCGTAAGCATCCAGAGCCACGATGATACCGGTCATGGACAGCATCGAGGTTGCGGCAATGGCGATGCCGTACAGGCCCGCCAGCTCGTAGGAGCCCCAGATAGAGGCGCAGACCGCGAGCACCGGTGCGGCTGTCGATTTCATCGACACACCCAGGCCGGCGATCACGTTGGTGCCGTCACCGGTGGTGGAGGCTGCGGCGATGTGGCGTACCGGCGAATACTCGGTGGCTGTGTAGTACTCGGTGATCACCACCATGGCCGCAGTCAGCGCCAGACCAATCAGTGCAGTCAGGTACAGGTTGAGGCTGGGGATGATTTCTCCCGCGACGCTGATGCTGTCGCCCATCATCCATGTGGTGACCGGATAAAAGGCAATGGCCGCCAGTCCACCTGCGACCATCAACCCGCGGTACAGGGCGTTCATGATCTTGCCGCCCTCGCGCGCCTTGACGAAGTAGGTGCCGATGATCGACGCGATGATGGATACGCCGCCCAGTACCAGCGGATAAACAGCCGCGGAAGTGCCGGCGTTCTCCAGCAGCAGACCGCCGAGCAGCATGGTAGCAATTACCGTCACGGCATAGGTTTCGAACAGATCGGCTGCCATGCCGGCGCAGTCACCGACATTGTCACCGACATTGTCGGCGATAACTGCGGGGTTGCGTGGATCGTCCTCGGGAATGCCGGCTTCCACCTTGCCGACGATGTCCGCACCGACGTCCGCACCCTTGGTGAAGATGCCGCCGCCAAGTCGTGCGAAGATCGAAATCAACGAGCCGCCGAAGGCCAGGCCGACCAGCGGGTGAATCGGATCATCGACGCCCATCTGCACCAGAATCGCGTAGTAGCCCGCGACGCCCAGAAGGCCGAGCCCTACCACCAGCATGCCGGTAATGGCGCCGCCGCGGAAGGCGACCTGCATGGCTGCATTCAGGCCGTCATTGGCGGCCTGTGCCGTGCGCACATTGGCACGCACCGAGATATTCATGCCGATGTAACCGGCCAGTGCCGAGAATATTGCGCCGATGGCAAAACCGATGGCTGTTGCCCAACCAATGAAAATTCCGACCGGTATCAGCAACACCACGCCGACCAGGCCGATCGTGGTGTACTGCCGGTTGAGATAGGCGTTGGCACCTTCCTGTATGGCGTTGGAGATTTCCACCATACGATCCGTTCCGGTGGGTTTGCTCAAAATCCATTTCACCGACATGGCGCCATACGCCAGGGCAATACCAGCGCACAGCAGAGCGAAAATTAGCCCAGCAGACATAACAGCCTCCGATTCGAGTTATTCTCGATTGGTTATCAGGACCCCGGTTTGCGGTCAGGCCCGGTCAAATTTCTGGCCTGGCCGAAAACCGAAGTGATTCTCCAGATCAAAGTCACGTATTAGTTGATCCACTGCGTTCGAACCGTGCTCCCGCTCAACCTCGGCGAGTATCAGGCGGGCGGCGTTGCGGTTATAGCCGCTACCCAGTCCGGCCTGAACGCCGAGTAATTCTCGGGCTTTTGTGAGTGTCATGACTTGATCTGCATCAATATTATTAGATACTAATTTACCCAAAAAAAAGTAATGCCTACTTAAGTTTAAATGCGGTCTTGAGCTTTTGTTTGACCGCGACGTTCTTGAGCTGCACGTATTGCGGCATGCCGTCCTTGCCGTAAGGCGGATAATCTTCGCCCTGCATGAGCGGCGCCAGGTAATCGCGGCACTTCTTCGTGATCCCGAATCCATCCGGGGTGATGAAGCCCTTGGGCATCATTTTCTCGACATTGGCAACGCGCGCCAGATTGGCTTCGCCGACCTTCCAGCGATACGGGCTGTTGGATGTACGGACGATGGTGGGCATGACCGAGTTCTTGCCGGCCAGTGCCAGTTCCACCGCTGCCTTGCCCATGGCATAGGCCTGTTCCACGTCGTTCTTCGATGCGATGTGGCGCGCGGCGCGCTGCAGATAATCCGCGACCGCCCAGTGATACTTGTAGCCCAGCTTGTTGCGGATCAGATTCGCGATCACCGGTGCCACGCCGCCCAGCTGCGCATGTCCGAAGGCATCCTTCAGCCCCTGGTCGGCCAGGAAGTTGCCGGAACGGTCATGCACGCCTTCGGAAACCACGATCGAGCAGTAACCGTATTTATTGACCTTGTCCTTGACCTTGGCCAGGAATTTACCCTGGTTGAAATTGACTTCCGGGAACAGGATGACGATCGGCAGATCGCAATCCTCGCTGACAGCCATGCCGCCCGCCGCGGCAATCCAGCCCGCATGCCGGCCCATCACTTCGAGGACGAAGATCTTGGTCGAAGTCTTGCACATCGAGGCAACATCGAAACTCGCTTCACGAGTGCTGATGGCGATGTACTTGGCGACCGAACCGAAACCGGGACAGTTGTCGGTGATCGGAAGATCGTTATCGACAGTCTTCGGCACGTGAATCGCCTGGATCGGATAGCCCGTGGATTTCGACAGCTGCGAGACTTTCAGGCAGGTATCTGCAGAATCGCCGCCGCCGTTATAAAAGAAGTAGCCGATATTATGCGCGGCGAAGACCTCGATCAGGCGGTCATATTCGCGTTTGTTGGCTTCCAGGCTCTTGAGCTTGTACCGGCAGGAGCCGAAGGCGCCGGACGGCGTGTGGCGCAGTGCGGCAATCGAGCGGGCGGATTCCTTGCTGGTGTCGATCAGGTCTTCAGTCAGCGCGCCAATGATGCCGTTGCGGCCGGCATAGACCTTGCCGATTTTGTCCTTGTGCTTGCGGGCTGTCTCGATCACGCCACAGGCACTGGCGTTAATGACTGCCGTGACGCCGCCCGACTGGGCATAAAAGGCGTTTCGTTTTCCTGGGGATGTCGCCATCAGAATACTCCTGTTGATTGCTTGTTCCGGTTATGCTGGTTGATTAGTTTGATTCATCTTGTTGTCCGGCGTGGTAGTCAGCCTGTACCTGCAGCAGCGACACGACACATTCGGCCAGATCATCGTATTCAGGGATGCCGGTGCCATACATCTGGTGCAGCCGGTAGAAAAACTGACAGCGCCACGCCTTATCGCCGGTTTTGCAGATGACGAAATGACAGCCGTCCGCCTCCCAATAGAGGGTGGGGCAGCTCGCCAGCTCCGTCGATCCCTTGTCCAGACGCATTTCCGTTTCAGCCAGCTGGATTTCCGGCGCTGCGCCATAGCGCTCGCCAAGGGTTGCCCTGACGACCCATATTTCGCTGTCCGAGTAATCGGGGATCTTGTTCATGGTTGCAGTCAATGGAATCCTGGCGGTTGAAAAGGTGCTCAAGCATAGAGCAAAAAGCAAAGCAATTCAGTTGCTTTGTTTGACTTGAGCCCAACGCAGGCGGTAGCTTAATCACTGTTCTACTGTTCGCCTATGCAAAAAATTGAATGTCCTATGAAAAAAGATTTATTACCGGGCGCTTCCAGAAACTTCCGAGGTTTGACGGAAACTTGATAAAAAACAATCAAATAGAGGCTAAAGCACGCTCATGAGGATAATTCTTTTGGGAGCTCCCGGCAGTGGGAAAGGCACACAGGGACAGCGTCTCGCCGAGCATTATGGTATTCCCGAGATCTCTACCGGTGATCTGTTGCGCCAGGCAGTCGCCGAGGGAACACCTCTCGGGCGTGCCGCCAAGGCGGTCATGGATGCCGGGCAGCTGGTTTCTGATGAAATCGTGCTGGGGGTTATTCGCGATCGGCTTACCCGGCCCGACACCCGCAAAGGCTTCATACTCGATGGTTTCCCGCGCAATACCACCCAGGCCGAGCAGCTCGATGAGTCGCTCGCCGAGCTGGGCAAGCCGATCGACGTGGCGCTGCTGATCGACGTAGACATCGATGTCATTCTGCAGCGTCTGCTGGGACGCCGCACTTGCATGTCGTGCGGCGCCAGCTACAACATTTTTTCCGCGCCCCCGAAGATGGATGACCGCTGCGATGAATGCGGTGGACGTCTCAAGTGCCGCTCCGATGATAATGAGGAAACCATTGGCAATCGTCTGCGGGTTTTCGAACTCCAGACGGCGCCGGTGATTGAGCGCTACCGCGAGCAGGGGCGGTTGCGCACCGTGCAGGGCATTGGCGATATCCAGGACGTTTTCAATGCTGTCCTGAAAGCTGTAAAAGAAGTGAAGAGCACGCCACCGCGCGCGCCGCAGGTTCATCAGCCCAAAGCGGAACAGGCCGGCCAGGGAGAGGAAGTGCCACACGTATTAGCCACTGAAAAGGCAGCTGCCGGATCGACTGGGACTGCCAAAAAGGCCCCAGCGAAGAAGGCTCCAGCCAAAAAGGCTCCAGCGAAGAAGGCCCCAGCGAAGAAGGCCCCAGCGAAGAAGGCCCCAGCGAAGAAGGCCCCGGCGAAGAAGGCCCCGGCGAAGAAGGCCCCGGCGAAGAAGGCCCCAGCGAAGAAGGCTCCAGCCAAAAAGGCTCCAGCCAAAAAGGCT
>JAVVEV010000028.1:0-38728 GCA_032251035.1 Thiogranum sp.
ACAGGCCGAAGCAGAACGTCTGGCCACCGAGGCCGAAGCCCGGCGCCAGGCTGAGGAAGCTGCGCGCCAGGCAGCCGAGGAACAGGCACGCCGCGTCGCGGAGCAGGCCGAAGCAGAACGTCTGGCCGCCGAGGCCGAAGCCCGGCGTCAGGCCGCTGTAGCAGAGGCCCGACGCCAGGTACAGGAAGCTGCTCAAGAAGCCGCTGTCGAACCTCCTCCGTTCACTCTACTGGAGCGGTTCGGCGTGCGTATTGCGCTGCCCTTCATACACATCAGTCATGTTTTGCTGGACATACCAACGGATGAGCAGTTTGCGTCCTTACGCAAACGCCTGAAGCAGAAGTAATCGCCGTCCGCAGCCCGTCAGTCAGAACTTGATCTGACCTGCGACATGATGCTTTCCCTCTACGTGCACAGTGCTCGCCTGCGGCCCCATTTCACCGGACTCCTCGGCGAAATGCACCTCGTCCCCCACGTGGAGTCGATTGAAATCGGCATCCACCACGCTGTTGCGGTGAAAGTACACCAGCCGTCCGTCAGCTGTTTCAATCCTACCGAAGTTGCCGGCTGGAGATAGCTCGGCAATACGCCCGTGCGGCGGTATCTCGTGGGTTTTCACCTTCTTGCGGCGACGTCGCACATGCGCCTCCAACTGGCGCTGCATGGCATCGAAGGCGTCCCGGATTGCTACATAGATGTCTTCATAGGCATGCTGATCATGCGGTTCCCGGTTGGCAACGAGTTCCGCGCCAGGGACCCGCAGATCAATGCGGATGTGGTAAAGATTGCCTTTGTTATGGCGCCTGTGGTGCCAGTCTATCGATACGCGGCAGCTTATGATGTCGTCGTAAAATCGTTCAAGCTTGTCAACCTTTTCCCGGATTCGGGTCTCGACCGCTTCGGACCGTTCAAAATCTCTAAAAACGATTTCCAGAGGGATTTTCATGCAGCTTGTCCTCCCGCATTAGCGCGCTCCATTGTGAACAACAGCCCACACCGGGTTTTTCAGTGTGTGCTTTAATTATATTAGTCAGATTTGAATGTCTCACCACCCGAGCGGACCAGGAGACAGCAATGGAAAGAGGTTGTCAGACGGGCATAGTCTGCGATACCGGTACCGGCCGAAGGTCATCTATCTGTTTGTCGAGTCAACAACCGGATGAACCGGAAATTCCACCCGGATTCCCGCCCGAAGAACCGGCTCCCAACTCACCACCGGGGATGCCGCCTGGACAGCCGGAGGAAATTCCGGGCGAACAGCCGCCGGAAGCGCCACCCCAACAGCCGATAGAAGTGCCTCCGGACAACCCGCCGGAGACGCAAGCAGGACACTCGTTGCGATGCCTCGACCCGAAGGGTGAGGTACTCATGATGAACCCCGCAGGGGTTCTATGAGCGAAGCGCGGCAATCTGTTGATGCCGTATTAAACAATCGACTAGTAAATTATCCTCACTCGCTCTTCGCCCGCCAGTTCGCGCAGCCGATGCAAGAGTTCATCCGTCGGATGCACGCACCACTGTTCACCGAGCGTCAGATGCGCCTGCGCGGATGCACCCTGATACTGGATGCCGACCGGACAGCTGCCTTCGCAGAACGGCGACAACACCCGGGCCAGTGAACTGACGAAGCCGTTGCCGGCCTTTGTTTCGCCGACCTCTACTATTAGACGTTTGGCATAGACTTCACGCGCCTGATCGATTTCGAAAATCTTGTCGGCATTGCAGCGCATGCTGCCGGAGAAGTCATCAAAGGCCAGCGTGCCCTGGATGACCAGCACCTTGTCGTTGGCCAGCAGCGCGCGATATTGATCGAACACTTTGC
Organism: Thiogranum sp.; assembly: GCA_032251035.1. Classification (GTDB taxonomy): domain Bacteria; phylum Pseudomonadota; class Gammaproteobacteria; order DSM-19610; family DSM-19610; genus Thiogranum. Next base: position 1,823 of record JAVVEV010000028.1, read on the forward strand.
TGAAGATGCGAATCTCCATGCGTGCACTGCGATCATCAAGCGTGATGAAAGCCATGCGCGCACCGCTCTGGGTATTGCGGGTGCGAAAATCCACCACCAGACCCGCAATTACTACTGGCTTCTCCTGGCTTTTGTAACGTGAGGCGCCGGCGTTCGGTGGCTCTTCGTTCAGTTCCGCCAGCGGCCCGCTGATGATGCTGGCAAGTTCGCCGCGGTAGCGGTCGATGGGATGCCCGGTCAGGTAGAGACCAAGCGTTTCCTTTTCTCCCGCCAATCGCTGCTGCTCATCCCATTCAGGAACATCGAGGATCGTCGGTGTGTACTGCGCAGTTGGCGCGGCCAGGTCGCCGAACATATCGCTCTGGCCAGCGGCTGAATCACGCAATGCCTGCTCAGCGGATTTCAGTGCTTCAGGCAGTTGTGCCATCAGCAGCGCACGGTGTTCGCCAACCTGGTCCAGTGCGCCAGCCCTGATCAGCGCTTCGTAGACGCGCCGCGTGATCTTGCGTGAATCCACGCGCCGGCACAGGTCGAACAGTGACTGGAAGGGACCGTTGGCCAGGCGTTCCTGGACGATCACCTCGATGGCCGCTTCGCCGACACCCTTCACGGCGCCCAGCCCGTACACTACCGTGCCGTCGCCTTCCACACCGAACGCATAACCGGAGCGGTTGATGTCCGGCGCCACCACCTCGAGTTGCATGTGGCGGCATTCATCGATCAGGGTAACGACCTTGTCGGTGTTGTCCATGTCCGCCGACAGAACCGCTGCCATGAACGGCGCCGGATAATGAGTCTTCAGCCAGGCGGTCTGATAGGACACCAATGCGTAGGCAGCGGAATGGGATTTATTGAATCCGTACCCGGCGAATTTTTCCATCAGGTCGAAAATATAGGTGGCAGTTTTTTCTTCCACTCCGCGTTTCAGCGCGCCTTCGGTGAAGATGGTGCGCTGCTTGGCCATTTCCTCGGGCTTCTTCTTGCCCATGGCACGGCGCAACAGATCGGCGGCGCCCAGCGTGTAACCGGCCAGCACCTGCGCGATCTGCATGACCTGTTCCTGATAAAGAATCACGCCATAGGTCGGCTGCAGGATGACCTCGAGATCCGGATGCGGGTATTCGACCCTGGCGCCGTGTTTGCGATTGATGAAGTCGTCGACCATGCCGGATTGCAGTGGCCCCGGGCGGAACAGCGCGACCAGCGCGATGATCTCCTCGAAGCAGTCAGGCTGCAGCCGTTTGATCAGATCCTTCATGCCGCGCGATTCCAGCTGGAACACAGCGGTCGTCTGATAGGCCTTGAGCAGATCGAAAGTCGCGCTGTCTTCAAGCGGCAGCATAGTGATATCCAGCGGCGCATCACCGCGTTCGCTGCGCTGTTTGTTGACGGTCTGCAGAGCCCAGTCGATGATGGTCAGGGTGCGGAGGCCGAGAAAGTCGAATTTCACCAGGCCTACGGCTTCCACATCATCCTTGTCGAACTGGCTGACGATATTGATGCCGCCCTGTTCACAATAGATGGGGGTGAAGTCGGTTAATTTGGTCGGAGAAATGACCACGCCGCCGGCATGCTTGCCGGCATTGCGCTTCAGGCCTTCCAGCGAACGCGCGAGATCCAGCAGCGTGCGCACCTCCTCGTCCTCGTCATAAAGCGTCTGCAGCGCCTCCTCCTGCTTGAGCGCCTTATCCAGCGTTATGCCGATTTCGAAAGGAACCAGTTTGGCAATACGATCCACAAAGCCGTAAGGATGTCCGAGCACCCGCCCGACATCTCGCACCACCGCCTTGGCCGCCATGGAACCGTAAGTGATGATCTGCGATACCTTGTCGCGCCCGTAATGTTCAGCGACATATTCGATCACGCGATCGCGCCCTTCCATGCAGAAGTCGACATCGAAGTCGGGCATCGAGACACGTTCGGGATTGAGAAAGCGTTCAAACAGCAATTCGTATTTCAGCGGGTCGAGATCCGTAATGGTCAGCACGTAAGCCACCAGTGAACCGGCACCGGAACCACGTCCCGGACCCACCGGCACGCCGTTGTTCTTGGCCCAGCGAATAAAGTCCGCAACGATCAGGAAGTAACCGGGAAAGCCCATGGAGATGATGACATCCAGTTCGAGTTCCAGGCGCTCATCGTAAGGTTTACGCAGGTCCGCGAAACCCGGCGCCGCGGTATCGAATAATTTTGCCAGCCGCGCCTCGAGTCCCTCGCGCGCCTGGCTGCGGAAGTACTCGTCCATGGTCAAACCATCCGGCACCGGAAAATCCGGAAGGTAGTTTTCGCCGAGCGTCAGCTCCAGATTGCAGCGGCGGGCGATTTCCACGCTGTTTTCCAGTGCTTCCGGCAGATCTGAAAACAGTTCCTGCATTTCTTCCGGCGTGCGCAGGTATTGCTGATCGGAATGGCGATGCGCGCGGCGCGGATCATCCAGCGTGCGGCTGTCATGGATGCACACCCGTGCCTCGTGGGCCTCGAACTCTTCGCGACGCAGAAAATGTACGTCATTGGTGGCCACCACCGGTGTAGCGAAGGCGCTCGCCAGGTCCACCGCTGCGTGCAGGTAATCGTCTTCGCCGTCGCGGCCGGTGCGCTGCACTTCGAGGTAATAATGATCGGGAAATAATTCCAGCCAGAACTGCAACCGCTGCTCGGCCAGTTCACGGTTACCCGCCAGCAACGCCGCACCCACGTCGCCCTCTCTGCCGCCCGACAGGGCTATCAATCCGGCGCTGTAGCCCTCCAGCCACTCGGGCCGGAGCATCGGGACAGACTGGTGTTGGCCTTCGAGGTAAGTGCGGGAGACCAGCTCAGTGAGGTGCTTGTAGCCTTCAGCATTTTTGCATAACAGCACCAGGCGAAACGGCTTGTTGGGCTGATCCGGATTCCACAGGCGCATGTCCACGCCGATAATCGGCTTGACGCCGGCGGCCATCGCCGCACGATAGAATTTGACCATCGCAAACAGACTGCTCTGATCGGTAACGGCAACCGCCGGCATGCCCGCTTCGGCGACCGCCTTGACCAGCGGCTTGATGCGCACCACGCCATCCACCAGCGAATATTCGGTGTGCAAATGCAGATGAACGAAGCCCGGACCCATTGCCGAAGTGTCAGGCTTTGCGGGCGCTGTTTCAAGGCTTGACATGCGCGTCATATCAGCACCGGGATCAGGTCTGGCCATGGGCATCCGCAGGCTCATCCAGCGCCTTCAGGAAGATTCGGATTTCCGCCAGCATTTGCCTGAACATGGGGTTGTACGTCAGTCGCCGCACCACCCGGCAGTCCGGTGTTTCGTCGAACATTTCACCCAGGCAATCTTCTTCGCCTGCCCTGCAGCGCTGATATTTATCCGGGTCGAGCCGGTAATAATGGGTACAGAAGCGTTGCCTGCCGTGCGCGCCGTAATGTGGATTGTCCGGCGCCGACAACAGCGCAGTATGAGCATAGCTTTTTACGTGTGCCTCAGGTTGAGCGGCCGGAATGACCTGCACATGCGGCGGCACAGTCGACTGCCTGGTGCTGTACCAGAGCATGCGCCGGGGTATGCTGCGCAGCCTGCCGAACCAGTCGAGAATCGCGGCTGCGCTGATGGTGGCATCAGTGGCGCTGGCAGCGACGAACACCGGCGTCTGCAAGGTCCGGCGTCTGCTCAGCGCCGCACACCTGCTGATCAGCTTGCAGGCTTCCGAGATACCGCGATTCGCCAGGGATTCGTATTTGAAACTGTCAGTATCCGGTTGCACATCGAACCAGGCCAGTCGCGTTACGCACCGCCCCAGCCACGCCAGCGGAGCGGCCAGCGCTGTCAACCGGCGCACCCGCAAGGCGGGAGCAAACAGGTACAGCGCGCGGATATCCTGATGGCGTAAAGCCTGGTACAGGTTCAGCGTGGCACCGACAGAAAAGCCCAGCAGGTGAATTTCATCGCTGCGCGCCCGCAGCAATGCGAGCAGGTGTTCATGCGCCTCCAGCCAGTCTTCCCAACGGGTGTGCAGGAGATCGCCGGGCCGGGTGCCGTGCCCCGGCAACAGCATCCCCAGTACGCAGAATCCCTCGGCCTGAAAAAAGGCGGCGATATCACGCACCAGGAAGGGAGCGTCAGTCAGACCATGTACCATCAGGATGGCGCGCGGCGGCCGGTTCGATGGCGCCGGCTCCAGCAGAAACGGACTGTTACCATCGATTATCCAGTCGCGCCGGGCGGTTTCAAGGTCGGTGCGCCCGCGCTCGACATGCCGGCGACCGGCGGCGATGTAGGCTTCGAGACTGTCAGTGCCGCGGTGGAACAGCGGATCGAAGCGCGGCTGGTGTCGCGGTCCCAGATCCTGTGCCACTGACAATGCGTGCAGCAGATTCCATACCTGACTCACCGTCACTCGCCGTCGTTGCCGCAGGCTTCCAGTCGTTCCCGTACCGGACCGAACAGGCGTCGGTGGATCGGCGTGACACCGAGCTTCAGCAGCGCGTCGAGATGCTGTTTGCAGGTATATCCCTTGTGTTGAGCGAAACCGTAGCCGGGATACAGCTGCTCCATTTCGACCATCTCCCGGTCGCGCGTCACTTTGGCGAGTATGGATGCCGCGCTGATGGCCGGTACACGATCATCACCCTTGATCAGCGCCTGGGCGCGGCATTTGAACGCGGGGCAGCGGTTACCATCCACCAGCACCAGTTGCGGCGCCAGCAGCAGACCCGCGACGGCACGCTGCATGGCCAGCAGGCTGGCGTGCAAAATATTGATGCGCTCTATTTCCTCGACTTCCGCGCGCGCTACCGACCAGGCCAGCGCCCGTTCGTAAATCTGTTCGGCCAGCGCTTCGCGGCTTTGCTGGGTAAGCTTCTTGGAATCTCTCAGACCCTTGATCGGCCGCGCCGGATCGAGAATCACCGCCGCCGCCATGACCGGTCCGGCCAGCGGTCCGCGCCCCGCTTCATCCACACCCGCCATGGGTAGCAAATCGGGCGGAAATTCAAACTCAGCAGGTCCGGTCACGACGCGATGCTCTCCAGAATAATCCGCGCCGCACGATCAGCGGCATTGCGGCGCAGTTGTGTGTGCAGGCTGCGGAACGGCGCGACTTGCCGCGCCGCGGCAGTCGGGTCCTGCAGCAACTCCAGCACCGCCCCGGCGAGCTGTTGCGGGTTGGCGTCGCGCTGCAGAAACTCCGGCACCTGTGCGGTGCCGAGCAAATTGTTCGGCAATGATACATGAGGCACCTGCAACAGGTGCCATGCCAGAAAAAAACTTACCGGATGCATGCGGTAGGCGACCACCATCGGCCGCTCGAGCAGCAGACATTCCAGTGTGGCGGTGCCGGAGGCCAGCAACACCACGTCCGCGGCCTCCATCGCCGCACGCGCTCCGCAGTCGAGCAGCCTGATCGGCAGCTGATCCGGATCCGCCTCCTGCATCGCCTGCCGCACCAGCGGCAGCAGATCGGGGCTGGCGACCGGCAACACAAACTGCAGATCCGGCAACGCCTTGCGCATCAGGACGGCGGCCTGCAGAAACACCGGCAGCAGGCGTTTGATCTCGGCGCCACGGCTTCCCGGCAGCAGCGCCACACAAGCTGCCTCGGGATTCAGCCCTAATGCACGGCGCCCCTGCGGCGCATCCGGCGTCGGGCCGATTTCATCGGCCAGCGGATGGCCGGTGCAGATTGCCGGAATACCCTGTTGAGCATAAGCATTCGTTTCGAATGGAAACAGCGTCAGCATGGTATCGACACTGCTGCCGATGTGCCGGACACGGTAGCCGCGCCATGCCCAGACCGAAGGGCTGACCCAATGCAGGGTCGGGATACCGCGACGCTTGAGGTGACGTTCCAGGCCCAGGTTGAAATCCGGTGCATCGATCCCGACGAACACCTGCGGCGGCTGTTCCAGCAGCCTGCGCCGTAACTGCCGGCGCAGGCGCAGCAGACGCGGAAGCTGCGCGGCAACTTCAACCAGCCCCATGACCGCCAGTTGCTCGGCGTGCAGCAATGCCTTGCAGCCGGCGGCGCGCATCTGCGGACCCGCCACCCCCTCGAACGTCACCCGGGGATGGCGCTTGCGAATCGCTTCCATCAGTGCGGCACCGAGGCGGTCACCCGACAGTTCTCCGGCCGCCAGTGCGATGCGCAGCGGTGCCGGTTCAGCGGACAATGCTGCGACTACAGCTTTGCAGGAAGTTGTACAGCTTGCGCAGATCCGGGTTATCAGCATCCAGAATCGCCAGTTGCTGAATCGCCTGCTCCAGCGGTAATCCGCAACGGTAAAGCGTGCGATAGCCTTGTTTCAGCGCCTGGATGCGGGTATCGGAAAACCCGTTGCGGCGCAGGCCTTCGACATTCAGGCCACGCGGGCGCGCCCGACCTTCGCTGACTGTGATAAACGGGGGCACATCCTTGTTTATGCGTGCGCCGTAGGCCGTGAAGGCATAGTCGCCAATGCGGCAGAACTGGTGTACGAGCGTTGCACCGCCCAACGTCACGTAATCATCGATCCCGACATGGCCGGCGAGCGTGGCATTATTGGCGAGCACGGTATGGCTGCCGATCTGGCAATCGTGGGCGATGTGCACATACGCCATAATCCAGTTGTGGTCGCCGACACGCGTAACGCCGCCGCCCTGTTTGGTGCCACGGTTGATCGTAACGTATTCGCGAATCGTATTACCGGCACCGATCTCCAGGCGCGTCGGCTCACCATGATACTTCTTGTCCTGGGGAGCCTCACCGACAGAGGCGAACTGGTAGATGGACGTGTCGCGGCCGATCTGAGTCGCACCGCGGATCACGACATGCGGGCCGACCCAGGAGCCCGCATCGATTTCGACCCCGGCACCGATGACGCTGTACGGACCGATAACGACATCGGCGGCGATGCGCGCCGCCGGATCAACGACAGCGGTTGGATGAATGAGCGGACCACTGCCGGTATTGATCATAGAAATCTGCCGTCAATCGAAGTCAGCGAAATCAGGCGTCGATCTTGCGCTCCGTGCACATGATTATTGCGCTTGCGACCAGCTTGCCATCGACGCTGGCCTCGGCATCGAACACCCCGATACCGCGTTTCATTTTCTTGATTTCAACCGCCAGCCGCAACTGGTCACCGGGTTCGACCGGCCGCTTGAAGCGCGCCTTGTCGATTCCGACGAAGTAGTACAGCGAGTCGCGCACCGCCGTTGGATCCCTGCCGCAAAATGCCAGCAATCCCGTCGCCTGCGCCATTGCTTCCAGAATCAGCACGCCGGGCATCACCGGTTTTTCCGGGAAATGTCCCTGGAAGTAAGGTTCATTGATGCTTACGTTCTTGATCGCGACCAACGACTTGTCGGCCTCGTATTCCAGCACACGATCCACCAGCAGGAACGGGTAGCGGTGGGGAAGAATTTTTAGTATCTGATTAATATCCATGGCGTGAAATTAGAACCGATTCGAACTTAAAAGGCTACCGATTTATCCTTGCCGATCGGTTTCCAGACGCGCGACACGACGCAACAGACGGCGCAGTTGTTTGAAGCACACCGCGTTGCGCCGCCATTGCACAGTTTCCATCAAAGGCGTTCCAGTCGAGTAACTGCCGGCGCTGGAAATAGAACGTGTCACCAGCGACATAGCAGTGATGTGAACATGATCTGCGATTTCGATGTGCCCCACCAGCCCGGCGCCGCCGGCTATAGTGCAATGGCTCCCGATATGCGTACTGCCCGAGACGCCGACACAACCGGCAATAGCAGTATGTTCGCCGATCACCACGTTGTGCGCGATCTGCACCTGGTTGTCTATCTTCACACCGCACCCGATCAGCGTGTCATCGACGGCGCCTCGATCGATCGTGGTGTTGGCACCGATCTCGACATCATCACCTATCTGAACACTGCCGATCTGCGGCACTTTTTCCCAACGACTGTTGCACTGCGCCAGGCCAAAACCATCTGCACCGATGACTACGCCCGGATGCAAGAGGACGCGTTTGCCGATTTGCGCGCGTGCCAGCACTGTCACCCGCGCCACCAGCCGGGTTTCGGCGCCGATACGAACACCCGGACCGATCACGCAACCCGGCCCCAGATGCACGCGCGCGCCGATCTCGGCGCCCGCTTCAACACTACAGAAGGCATCGATGCGTGCGCTTTTATGAATGGTCGCCGAACCGTTGATAGCGGCGCCGGGATGCACACCGGCCTTTACCTCCGCACGCGGATGCAGAATCCGGGCGGCACGCGCGTAACAGGCGTAGGGATTGTCGCTGACCAGCGCCGGCACCGGGCAGGCCGCAGCATCTGCGGCGGCAACAATCACCGCCGCCGCCCGGGTGCCGGCGAGATAACGGCGATACCGGGAACTGGCGAGGAAACTCAGCTCATCAGGACCGGCGTTCTGCAGAGTGCCAACGCCGCGTACCAGCGCTTCCCCGGCGCCGTGCAGCGTTGCGCCGATCCGCTCAGCCAGCTGCGCGACAGACAGCTCTACGCGGGCGTCCAGATTATTTGCCGCCGCCCGCCTTGAAACCGGCTTTCAGCTTGCGCAGAACGTCTTCGGTGATGTCCACTTTGTCACTGGAGTAGACCACGCCCTGCCCAAGGATCACGTCGAAATTCTTTTCCTTGGCGAGTTCCACTGTCGCGTCGTACATCTGGCGCTGCAGCGATGAGAGTATTTCATTTTTTCGGATATTCAGATCGTCACGGAACTCATCCTGGGCGCGTTTGATCTCTCGACGCTTGGACAGGATGTCGCGTTCCAGGTTGCTGTTTTCCTTTTCACTCATTACTGCGCCGTCACGGGACAGCTTGTCCTCCAGCGCACGAACGTCCTTCTGCAGCGCCACCAGTTCTTTTTCCCGTGGTGCGAATTCGGTTTCTATATTGGTCTGCGCTGCCTTGGCCTGCGGCGCCTCTTCCATCAGGCGAACCGTGTTCACCACTCCGACGCGTGTTTCTGCCTGTACCGGCAGGGCTACGGCGGCCAACGCCACCATTCCGATCAATACACTGTGCTTAGTCTTCAACTTAAACTCTCCTCTTTTTACAACGCATACTAGACATGCTGGTGTCAGGCTCAGAAGCCGGCTCCCAGCGTGAACTGAAACTCCTGCAGATCATCCCCCGACTGATCATTGAATGGCTGCGCCAGACTGATAGCCAGTGGACCGACCGGCGATAGCCAGGTTCCCGCAATACCCACTGACATACGCAGGTCGCCGGCATCGAAATTCTCGGTGCCCGGAAACACGTTACCAATATCGTAGAACGCGCTTAACCTGACGCTGTTGGATTCGGTAAGGAACGGCGGCGGGAAACTGATCGCCAATGTGGCGACGGTACGAAAACTGCCACCCAGAGGGTCGTTGGTCGAATCGCGAGGCCCCAGCGAGTTATCCTCGTAGCCGCGCACCGAACGTACTCCACCGGCAAAGAAGTTTTCGAAAAAAGGCAGGGAATCGAAGTCGCCGAATCCATCGCCCCAACCGACTTCGCCGTTGGCTTCCAGCACCAGCAGGCTGGTCAGCGGAATATAATGTTGCATTTCTCCCGTAAGTTTATAGTACTCGAGTTCTGAACCCGGAACTTTGGCTTCCAGACTGATGCTCTGAATACCCCCCTTGCTCGGAAACACCCTGCGGTTACGGGTGTCGTGCGCCCAGCTGCCGGTGATACCCAGGGTTTTGAAGCTGTCACCATTCTGGTCCACAAAAGCCCTGACCTCATCCGAGGCGAAGCCTGAAAGCTTGAGGTCGAGACTGTCCGCAGTAAACCCGAAGCGGAATGTATCGGTTTCACTGACTGGAAAGCCGTAGGTCATGTTAGCGCCATAGGTGTCAGTCGAATACCGGGTAATATTAGCCTCGTCGGCATCTGTTTCGCGATAATAGGTGCCGAAGCCCCGGCTGACGCCGTCGATGGTGTAATAGGGATTCAGATACGAAAAGCTGTACACGCGATTGACGGAGCTGTTGTTGATGGCAGCGCTGACACGGCGCCCGGTACCGAGAAAATTGTCCTGGGAGATACTGCCGTTGAGCAGCACGCCGGAAGTCTGTGAAAAACCGACGCCGAACGAAATGCTTCCGGAGGGTTGTTCCGTAACCGAGTAGTTGACATCGACCTGATCGGGCGATGCGGGCACTGCCGGCGTTTCCACATTGACCTGCTCAAAAAAACCGAGGCGCTGCAGGCGGGTGCGGGAACGCTCGACTTTCTGCGCCGAAAACCAGCCGCCTTCCATCTGGCGCATTTCCTGACGCAACACATCATCGCGGGTCTTGATGTTGCCGGAAAAATTGATACGACGTACATACACCCGCTTGCCCGGATCGACGAAAAACGTCAGTGCGACTTCACGCGTCTCTTCATTGATATCAGGTACAGTATTGACGTTGGCAAAAGCATACCCGCGGTTACCCAGCTTGTCCGACAGACGCGTCACCGTACTGGTTACCTGCTTGCGAGAGAACACTTCTCCGGCGTTGATCTGGAACTCGGGGAACAGCTCCTCGGGTGGCAGCACCAGATCACCGGACAACTTGATGTCGCTGACGCGATACTGCGCCCCTTCGCTCACATTGATGGTGAGGTAAATATCTTTCTTGTCCGGAGTAATTGCTACCTGGGTCGACTCGATATTGAATTTTATATAACCGCGATCCTGGTACCAGGAACGCAGGGTTTCGAGATCGGCGGCCAGCTTTTGTTTTGAGTACTGATCATTCTTGGTGTAGAAGGAGAAAAGACCGGAAGTGCTCTGCTCGAATCGGTCGAGCAGAGTTTCATCCTTGAATTGATTGTTACCGACTATATTGATCTGCTTGATCCGTGCAACCACGCCCTCGGATACATCGATCAGTATCCCCACCCGATTGCGATCCAGCGGCGTCACCGTCGTCTCGATGTTCACGCCATACTTGCCGCGACTGAAATATTGCCGCTCCAGTTCCTGTTCCACTTTTTCCAGCAGTGAACGGTTGAACACCTGGCCTTCCGCGAAGCCAATATCGCGCAACGAATCGAGCAGCGGTTCAGTCTCGATATCCTTGTTGCCTTTCAGCTTGATGCTGGAAATGGCCGGCCGTTCAACCACCGTGACCACGAGCACGCCATTTTCCCTTTCCAGCTCGATATCCTTGAAGTAGCCGGACCTGAACAATGAACGGATGGCACGCTCCGATTCCTGTTCGTCGAACCGGTCTCCAACCTTGACCGGCAGGTAATTGAATACCGTGCCCGGTGCAATGCGTTGCAATCCCTCGACCCGGATATCCGCAATGTCGAAGGACTCAAAAGCCTGGGCACTGGAAGCGCTGGAACACAGGGCCATGGCGATAATCAGGGGTTTCAAACGGCTACGCATATCAGTCTCGGAGAAAACGGTCAGGTTCCAAACAGTCGCGACAGGTCATTATAGAAAGCAACGCCCATCAGAAGCAGCAACAACACGATACCGAGTTGTTGCCCGACTTGCATCGCCTGCTCGGAGAGTGGCTTGCCGCGCACCCATTCGATCAGGTTGTATAACAGGTGGCCGCCATCCAGGATCGGGATCGGCAGCAGATTCAGAACGCCCAGGCTGATACTGACAATGGCAAGAAACTTCAGGAAACTTGCCATGCCGATACTCGCCGAGTATCCCGCATACTGGGCGATGCTGATCGGACCACTGATGTTTTCCACCGATGCATGGCCGGAGAGCATGCCCCACAAAGTGCGCAACGTGAGTGCCGACATTTCCCAGGTTTTAAGCGCCGACTTGCCGGTGGCCTCGAGCGGGCCGTAGCGGATCTCGGTGCGAGTCGGATGGTCGGCCGGATCCGGCGGTTGCACGTAGGCGCCGATCTGACCAATCTCGTTGCCTTCAGCATCCTGTGCTGCGCGCGGCACCAGTTGCAGATCGACTTCAGCGTCGCCGCGCTGCACGCGAACCTGCAGGGTCTGTCCCGGACGGGCGCGCACATACTCGACCCATGCCGACCAGTCCGGCACCGGACTCCCGTCTACCGCCAGTATCCGGTCTCCGGCCTGCAGGCCTGCCTGCTCTGCCGGTGAACCGTCAACCACACGTTCAATTACCGCCGGCAGGCTCGGCTGCCAGACGGACAGGCCCAGATTTTTCAGCAGCCCACGCTTGTCGAGGATGTTGTCCACACTGCCGAAATCGAGGGTCAAAAGACGCTGCTCCCCGTCCTCGCCACGCACCAGCAGATCCACCTCGTCGCGCGCCAGCGCTGCGTCGAGAAGTTCGAGAGTCGCAGTATCCCAGATCGGTGTAGGTCGCCCATCGATCGCGAGCAGTTCGTCACCCCGAAGCAAACCGGCCTCGGCGGCCGGAGACCGGGGCTCAATGTCGCCGAGCACCGGTTTCAGACCCGGCACGCCGCTGACGAACATCACCCAGTAGGCAAGAATCGCAAACAGGAAGTTGAATAATGGACCGGCACAGATCACCGACGAGCGCACCCACAATGGCTTGCGATTAAACGCCCTGTGGCGTTCCGGTTCTGCGACTGGTGCTTCCCGCTCGTCGAGCATCTTGACGTAACCGCCAAGCGGCAGAAATCCGACTGCAAACTCTGTGGCATCGGCGCCGAAACGGCGTTGGTATACGGGTTTTCCGAAGCCGATGGAAAAACGCAGGACCTTGACGCCCAGTCGCCGCGCGACCCAGAAATGCCCGAATTCATGGACTGCCACCAGCACGCCGATCGCCACCAGAAAAGCGAGCAGCGATACGCCAAAAGCGCTCATGACGACATCCGCTGGTGACCAGTGCCGCCGACCAGCTCCTGCGCATAGCTTCTGGCGGCTGCATCGTCTTCGAGAATCACTGCGAGCGAATCGGCCGCATGCACATCCAGTCGTGACAGTGTCGTTTCAATAACGTGGGGAATGCCGGTATAGGCCAGCCGCCCGTCCAGGAACGCCTGTACCGCCACTTCGTTAGCGGCATTGAGCACTGCCGCGGCGGTGCCGCCCTGCTGCAGGGCCTGCTGGGCCAGCTGCAGGCACGGAAACCGCTGCACATCGGGCGCTTCAAAGTCCAGCCGCGCGATCTTCAACATATTCAAAGGTTCGACGCCGGCGGCGATGCGCTGCGGCCAGGCCAGCGCATGGGCAATCGGCGTGCGCATGTCGGGATTACCCAGTTGCGCCAGCACCGAACCGTCACGGAACTGCACCATCGAGTGAATTACGCTTTGCGGATGTATGACGACCTGAACCAGCTCCGGTGGCAGGGCAAACAACCAGCAGGCTTCGATCAGTTCCAGCCCCTTGTTCATCATGGTGGCGCTGTCGACTGAAATCTTGCGCCCCATGCTCCAGTTCGGATGCGCGCAGGCCTGCTCCGGTGTCATATCCGCAAGAGCCGCCAGTGGCGTGGTGCGGAACGGGCCTCCGGAAGCGGTCAGCATTACGCTCTCGACCCCATCGGGCTTGCCGTGTCCAGGCATGAATCCGGCCGGCATGCACTGGAAAATCGCATTATGCTCGCTGTCGACCGGCAGCAGCACAGCGCCGCCCTTATGCACTTCCTGCATGAACAGCGCACCCGACATTACCAACGCTTCCTTGTTGGCAAGCAATACCCGTTTGCCACGGCGCGCAGCTTCCAGGGTCGGTAGCAGACCGGCTGCGCCAACGATCGCTGCCATAACGATTTCAACATTCGCGAGCCCGGCAACCTGCAACAGCCCTGCATCGCCGCCCAGCACCTGCACATCAGGCGCCTGATCGTGCAAACGCCGATGCAGTTGCTCTGCTGCATCGCTATCCGCCATCACCGCATATTGGGGACGGTGTGTGAGACACTGCTGCAGCAGACCGTCGACATCCTGATTGGCAGTCAGCGCCACCGCCCGGTAACGATCCGGATTCCGCGCAATGACATCCAGAGTGCTGAGCCCGATAGATCCGGTCGCTCCGAGCACCGTCACGCCAACGGGCGTACTCACAGATCGATCCAGCGCAGGCCGAACAGGAATACCGGCGCTGCCGCGAGCAGACTGTCGATACGGTCGAGGATGCCGCCATGGCCAGGAATCATCCGTCCGGAGTCCTTGATGCCGCGCTGACGCTTGAGCAGGCTTTCCAGCAGATCACCCGCAATAGAAAACAATACCGTGACCAGGCTGACCAGCACCAGGCTGGCAAACACAGCACCGTCTAACCCGATAAAACGTGCATACCCGGTCGCAACGCCGAGACAGACTATCAGCCCGCCCAGCACGCCTTCCCAGGTTTTGCCGGGACTGACCAGCGGCGCCAGTTTGGTGCGGCCCCACTGGCGGCCGGCAAAATAGGCGCCGCTGTCCGCGCTCCACACCAGCACCAGCAAGTACAGAACCCAGTGCGGACCCTGATCCGGCCGGCCATGCAAAACTGCCAGTGCCAGCCAGGCGCTCGCCAGCAGGCCGACACCGAGTGCAGCCTTCGCAAGCCGGTACTGCGGCAACGCGGGATCAGCACCGAGTCCCGGGTGGGTAATCCAGAACAGGGTAAATAACCACCAGGCCATGGCGATCCAGAGCACTGCATTCACCAGCCACTCCACCTGCGCCTGTTGCCAGATCAGCATCAGCGCGACCAGCAGCGCAGCCATAAACAGTGCACGTGCTGCGACATCCGGCAATGCCGCGAGAGATGTCCATTCCCAGCCGGCCAGCACCATGATCAGCGCCACCACCAGCGCGAAACCGGCCCCGCCGAGGTTCAGCACACCGAACACAACCAGCGGGATCAGGATCAGCGCGCTGAGAATCCGCTGCTTAAGCACTGCCGGACCTTTCCACCTGATCTCCGGTCTGGCCAAAGCGGCGTTGGCGACTGCTGAACGAGCGCAGTGCATCAACGAATGCAGCCTCGTCAAAGTCCGGCCATAAAGAATTGGTGAAATACAGTTCGGTATAGGCGAGTTGCCAGAGCAGATAGTTGCTGATGCGCTGTTCACCGCCCGTGCGGATAAACAGATCGGGTTCAGGAAGATCGGCATTGCAGAGTTCGCGGCCGACGGCATCGGCATCGATCTGTTGGGGGTCGAGCGCCCCTTCGGCAACCCGGACAGCCAGCCGTCGCGCGGCCTCGGCCAGATCCCAGCGACCGCCATAATTCACGGCAATGACCAGTGTGAGTTTGTCGTTGTGTGCAGTCTGTTGTTCTGCCGCCTCCATCAGGGCGCGCAGTTTCGGATCGAACGCACTGCGATCGCCGATGAAGCGCATACGTACGCCGTTTCGATCGAGTCGGTTTATTTCTTTTTTCAGAGTGTGAACGAACAGGTCCATCAGCAAACCGACCTCGGTCTTCGGCCGGCGCCAGTTTTCGCTGGAAAACGCGAACAGGGTAAGCGCTTCGATGCCCCGGTTCAGACAGGCTTCCACCACCCGGCGTACCGCCTTGACGCCCTCGCGATGACCCATGTAGCGCGGCAGGTTACGTTGCTTCGCCCAACGTCCGTTGCCGTCCATGATCATGGCGACGTGTCGCGGCAGGCGCTGCTCCGCTGTCTCGCTATCGGCTTGGATGTTTTCCTGTGCCATGCTGTGAATCGGGTGTGCCCCTGACTCCGGTTGCACCGAAGTGCTAGATTTCCATCAATTCCGCTTCTTTCACCGCCAGTACCTTGTCGATCTTTTCGATGAATTCGTCGGTCAGTTTTTGAATAGCGTCTTCGGCACGGCGCGCATCATCTTCGGAAATGTCCCGCGCCTTGAGCAGTTCCTTGAAATCGTTGTTAGCGTCGCGGCGGATGTTTCGCACCGCGACGCGCGCGCCCTCGCCCTCGGCACGCACGATGCGCACCATGTCCTTGCGGCGTTCTTCGGTCAGCTGCGGCATCGGAATCCGGATCGCGGTACCCGCGGTATTCGGATTCAGCCCGAGGTCCGACTTCATGATCGCCTTCTCGATGGCCTGCACCATCGGTTTTTCCCAGGGCACGATCATGAGCGTGCGAGAGTCCTCGACCGACACATTGGCAGCCTGTGCCAGCGGCACTTCGGAACCGTAGTAATCCACCTTGATATGATCGAGCAGACTCGGGTGCGCCCGTCCGGTGCGGATTTTGCTCAGATCCTGTTTCAGCGCCTCAACACTCTTGCCCATGCGATCCCGCGCATCCGCCTTGATATCCTCAATCATCGCGATTACTCCACCAGAGTTCCAATTGTCTCACCGCACACGACCCGTCGCAGGTTTCCTGTTTCATGCAGGTTAAAAACCCGCACCGGCATCTTGTGATCCCGACATAATACCAGCGCCGTCGCGTCCATCACGCCCAGTTTTCTGCTGATCGCCTCGTCATAGTCGAGTCGATCATAGCGTCTGGCATCGGGATGTTTGACCGGATCAGCATCATAAATGCCGTCTACCTGGGTTGCTTTGAGCATGATGTCCGCGCCAATCTCGATGGCGCGCAGGCTGGCTGCAGAATCCGTTGTGAAAAACGGATTGCCGGTACCGGCGGCGAACAACACTACGCGGCCTTTTTCAAGGTGGCGTACCGCGCGCCGGCGGATATAGTCCTCGCAAACCTGATTGACCTTGATCGCTGACAGCACCCGCACCGGGGTGCCGAATTTTTCTATCGCATCCTGCAGCGCCAGCGCATTGATGACAGTTGCAAGCATCCCCATCTGGTCGGCAGTGACGCGATCCATACCGGCCTCTGCCAGACCGGCGCCACGGAAAATATTTCCGCCGCCGACCACCAGTCCGACCTGCAACTGCATTTCAACCAGTTCATGAATTTCCTGTGCGATGCGACTTATGACCGCCGGCTTGATGCCATATTCGCCATCGCCCATCAACGCCTCGCCGCTGAGTTTCAGGAGGATGCGCCGATAGGCAAGCTGGTTATTTTCCATAATCTTGTCTTTACAGTCAGTTAGAAGTTTAGTTTAACGTGATGCTTCATGTCGGGCCACAGTCCGTGCTGCAGGTACAAAACGGGGTCGCATTGCGACCCCGTTTAGCATAGCGGGAAGCATGGTGCGCGTCCCGGGCCAAAGCAACTGTAAAACAACAGCGGACGCCAGCGACCTGCCTAGCTGCCCTGGACCTGCGCCATGACCTCTTCAGCAAAATTCTCGACCTTCTTCTCGACGCCTTCGCCAAGTTCCAGCCGATCGAAGCCGTGCACGGTCGCACCCTTTTCCTTGAGCACCTGGGCAACCGTCTGATCCGGATTTTTCACGAACGGCTGACCCAGCAAAGTGATCTCACCGAGAAACTTGCGCAGCCGGCCGACAACCATTTTTTCGACAATGTCAGCGGGCTTGCCACTGGCCTGCGCCTGGGCCGAGAAAATTTCTTTCTCCTTGTCGAGCATGTCGTGCGATACACCGCTTTCGTCCAGACACACCGGTTTGCTTGCTGCGATATGCATGGCGATGTCCCTGGCCAGCGTCTCGTCGCCACCTTCCACTTCCACCAGCACGCCGATACGGCTGCCGTGCAAGTAGCTGAACAGCTTGCCACTGCCGGCGACGCGCCGGTTGAAGCGACGCACGTTGATGTTTTCACCAATCGTGGCGATCAGTCCACGGCGGGCTTCCTCGACCGTTTCGCCGCCATCGTGCAGCGGCAGACTCATCAGCGCTTCCACATCGGCCGGGGCATCCGCGAGAATTCGCCGGGCGACGGCCTCAGCAAAATTGCGGAACTCGTCTTTCTGCGCAACGAAATCGGTTTCGGAATTGACTTCGGCGACCACGGCGCTGGCAGCATCGTCGCTGACCTGTACTGTGACCACACCTTCCGCCGCCACCCGACCTGCCTTCTTGTCGGCTTTGGCGAGACCGGATTTGCGCAGCGCTTCGGCAGCCGCGTCCATGTCCCCGCCAGCTTCCACCAATGCGTTCTTGCATTCCATCATGCCGCAGCCGGTGCGTTGACGCAGTTCCTTGACCTGCGCTGCTGAAATTGCCATGCCTTTTACCTCTTTAACTTAACTTTACTGTCCGTTGAAACGACGCCTCAGCTCAGGCGCCGCGGTTTTCGCCGATTTCGACGAATTCATCCTCGGCACTGCCGCCGACCTGCGCCATCGCGCCACGGCCTTCCTCGACCGCATCCGCTGCGCCGCGCACATACAGCTGCACCGCACGAATCGAATCGTCATTGCCGGGGATAACATAATCGATATGTTCAGGGGAATTATTGGAATCGACGACCCCGATCACCGGTATACCGAGCTTGCGGGCTTCGGCAATGGCAATCTTTTCATGACCGACGTCGATCACGAACAACGCGTCAGGCAGACGATTCATATCCTTGATGCCGCCGAGGCTGCGATTCAGCTTGTCTTTCTCGCGCGTCAGCATCAGGGCTTCTTTCTTGTTGATCTTCTCGAAGGTGCCGTCCTCTTCCATGACTTCCAGCTCCTTGAGCCGGCGGATCGACTGGCGCACGGTCTTGAAGTTGGTGAGCATGCCGCCCAACCAGCGGTGATCGACAAAAGGCATCTTGCAGCGCTGCGCTTCAGCGCGCAGCGTCTCGCGAGCAGAACGCTTGGTGCCGACAAACAATACGGTGCCCTTGTTGGCTACCAGCTTGCCCATGAAGTTCATGGCGTCATTGAACAAAGGCAGCGTTTTTTCCAGATTGATGATATGGATTTTGCTGCGTTCCCCGAAGATGTACGGGGCCATTCTTGGATTCCAGAAACGGGACTGATGCCCGAAATGCACGCCAGCTTCCAACATCTGGCGCATGCTTACGCTTGACATAATAGTAAAACCTCTTTGTAAGGGTTGGGCCTCCATACGTCCCATGCAGCAACCCGTGAAAAGCGACTTTTCCGGGCACCCGGCTGAATGTGCCGACGTATGTGTGGATTTGTGATCAAAGAGCCCGCGGGCTCCGCTTTCATGCACCAGGACCTCGCATTGCAAGGGCCTGTTAACAAGCGCGCTTTTATACCATACACTACCCGGAACAGCAATTATCCCGGCAACTTAGCCTTAACTCAGCTAGTCTGACCCGAACGAATGCCCATCCCCCATGGACGGCAACTGGAAGTCATGAGCGTATCTATAAAAACTCCCGAGGAAATCGAACTGATGCGGGTTGCCGGCCGCCTCGCTGCCGATGTACTGCAAATGATCGAACCGCACGTCCAGGCCGGCGCGACCACCGCCGACCTTGATCAGCTGTGTCACGATTATATTGTCAATGAACAGCAGGCAATCCCCGCCCCGCTCAACTACCGCGGATTCCCGAAATCAGTCTGCACGACTCTGAATCACCAGGTCTGCCACGGCATCCCGGGCGACCGCCGGCTGAAAAACGGCGATGTACTGAATATCGATGTCACCGTCATCAAGGACGGTTTCCATGGCGATACCAGCAAGATGTTTTTCGTCGGCGAGCCGTCGCTGAGCGCTCGCCGCCTGGCAGGTGTCACCTATGAGTGCATGGCACTCGGAATTCGCATGGTCAGGCCTGGCGTGCGGCTCGGGGATATCGGACATGCGATTCAGCGGCACGCCGAGGCGCATAACTATTCAGTGGTGCGCGAGTATTGCGGCCACGGAATCGGTCGTGAATTTCATGAAGATCCACAGGTGCTGCATTATGGCCGGCCCGGTACCGGCATGGCGCTGGAGGCAGGTATGACGTTCACTATTGAACCGATGATCAATGTCGGCAAGCGCCATACCAAGCTGCTCAAGGACGGCTGGACTGTGGTGACCAAGGATCACAGCCTGTCGGCACAGTGGGAACACACCATCCTGGTCACACCGGACGGCTATGACGTTCTGACGCTACGCTCCGGCGAAGCGATCTAGGCGGGGCGCGACCGTCGACCAATGAACGAAGCGGCGCTGCAGGATCGCAACCGACCGTACCAGGAATGGTTCGATCTCGACCTGCTGGAACAGGCATTCGCCGGGCCGGAGGTGTCGCTGCACACCTGCCGCACTTTCCTCGACAGCTCGCGGCAGGTTCTGTCCGACCGCTTCCTCTGCGGCAGTGATATCGAGGCGCTGATCCAGGCGCGCAGCTGGTTGATCGATCAGCTGCTGAGGCGCTGCTGGAAACGTCTACTCGGCGATTTCGACGGCGCCCTGGTAGCGGTCGGCGGTTACGGACGCAGCGAACTGCTGCCGGGTTCCGATATCGACATCATGGTGCTGCTGGGCAGCCCCGCCAACGGCGACACCGGGCAGCGCATCGAAGCCTTTCTGATGCTGCTGTGGGATATCGGTCTCGAAGTCGGGCACAGCGTACGCACGCTCGACGACTGCACACAGCAGGCAAGTGCCGACATCACCATTGCCACCAATCTCATGGAAGCACGACGGCTGATCGGGTCGCCGACGCTGTATGAGACCATGCGCGCGCGCGTCGGGCCCGATCAGGTGTGGCCGAGCCGTGAATTCTTCGAAGCGAAACTGGCAGAGCAGAAACTGCGCTACGACCGTTTCGACGATGCCATGTACAACCTCGAACCAAACGTGAAAGAAGGCCCCGGGGGACTGCGCGATGCGCAAATGATCGGTTGGGTATTGAAACGGCATTTCGGCTCTGAAAGGCTTTCCGATGTCGTGGAACGCGGCTTCCTTACTCCGGCTGAATATTCGGCGCTGATGGATGGTCAACGTTTTCTCTGGAAAGTCCGTTTCGGTCTGCACCAGATGACCGGGCGCCGCGAGGACCGCCTGCTGTTCGACCACCAGCGCACCCTGGCGCGGCAGTTCGATTACCAGGACCACGATCACAAGCTGGCCGTCGAATGGTTCATGCGTGATTATTACTGGGCGATTCAGGAACTGAGCCGTTTGAATGAAATGCTCCTGCAGCTGTTTCAGGAAGTCATTCTTTACGCTGACGATCCCGGCGATCCGGTGCCTATCAACCGCCGCTTTCAGGCCCGCCGCGGATTCCTCGAGGTCAGCAACGAACATATTTTCAAACGCTATCCTTTTGCCCTGCTGGAGCTGTTCCTGATAATGCAGCAGCAACCTGGACTGAAAGGTGTCCAGGCCTCGACGATCCGTCTGGTGCGCGACCATCGTTACCTGATCGATGACAGCTTCCGTGCCGACATCCGTACCCGCAGTCTGTTCATGGAGATCTTCCGGCAGCCGCGCGGCGTGACTCACGAGTTGCGGCGCATGAACCGTTATGGTGTGCTTGCCGCTTATTATCCCGCTTTCGGCGACATCGTCGGACAGATGCAGTATGACCTGTTTCATGCGTACACCGTCGATGAGCACACGCTGTTCGTGGTGCGCAACCTGCGGCGATTTTCAGTACCTAAAAGCGCGGATGAACTGCCGTTCTGCAGCCGTATTGCCGGCACCATACCGAAACGCGAACTGCTCTATCTGGCCGGTTTTTTCCACGATATCGGCAAGGGGCGCGGCGGCAATCATTCGGAACTCGGCGCCACCGATGCCCGGGAATTCCTGCACCAGCACGGCCTGAGTGACTACGACTGCAATCTGGTTGCCTGGCTGGTGGAAAATCACCTGCTGATGTCGCAGACAGCGCAGCGGCGCGACATCTCCGATCCCGATGTCATCAATGAATTCGCCCGTCAGATCGGTTCACGCACCCGCCTGGATTATCTGTATCTGCTCACAGTCGGCGATATTCGCGGCACCAATCCGACCCTCTGGAACAGCTGGAAAGATGCACTGTTGAAGGATCTTTATACCGCTACCCGCGGCGCTCTTCAGCGCGGCCTGGAAAACCCGCTGCACCGCGACGAGCTGATCGAGGATATCAAGACTGCAGCCCGCCGCAACCTGCTCGAAGAAGGCATCGATGAGGAACTGCTGGCACATCTCTGGCAGAGCTTTCCGGCTGAATATTTCCTGCGTCACAACGCCAGCGAAGTCAGCTGGCATACGCAGGTGATTCTGGCCAGCGGCAGTACCGAAGGGGTGCGGGTCGATCTGCGCGCCACGACCGAACGTGGCGGCAGCGCATTGTTCATTTATGCGCCGGTGACAGACCGTTTGTTCAGCCGCACGACGGCGCTGCTCAGCCGCATGGGCCTGACAGTCACCGATGCGCGCATCATTACCACTGAGGGCGGATATGCGCTGGATACCTACGTGTTTCTCGACGCTTCCGGCAAGCCGGTACTGGATACTTATCAGGCCCGCGAACTGATGACTCGGATGGAACAGGAACTTGCCTCAAAAAGCACCGGCGCGTTAACGGTTTCACGGCCTGTGCCGCGCCGGGCCGCGCATTTCAGGGTCGAGACGCAGGTGCGGTTTCATCTGGATCGCACCGGCACCCGGACTATCGTTGAGCTGTTCACGACTGATTATCCCGGCCTGCTGTCAGAAGTCGCGCGGGTCTTTCAGAATCAGGATACGGTGCTGGAGAACGCCCGGATTGCGACTTTCGGCGCCCAGGCGGAAGATGTTTTTTACGTGGTCAACAGCGCCGGCCAACCCTTGACCGATGTTCAGCAGACGCGTCTGCGCGACGCGCTGGTGGAAATGCTCGACGCTACCGGCTAGCGGCTTTCAATCAGCTCGATACCGTTACCGTCAGGATCACGACAGAACAGCGCACGGCGTCCCGAACGGCTTAGGGTAAATGCGACACCAGCACGATTCAGACGCTGCTCGAGCATCTCCAGATCGCGAATCCGTAACGCCAGGTGGCGGTCGCGCCCGACGTGTGCGGGACGCCCCTCGACCGGATCGACACCTGCAAGCACCAGCAGATGGATTTGCTGGCCCTCGCCAACCTGCAACCAGGCGCCAGGGAAGCCGAGATCGGGACGCTGCGGGTCCGTCGACATACCGAGTACATCGACATAGAAACGCAGGGCCTGGGCCAGATCTGCGACGATCAGACTGCCATGATGGATACCGCGGAAATTATCCATGCTGCTCGTGTTCCCGAACCTGGACGTGGGCCGCCACATAGGCTGCCGTCAGAATCAGCAGGCCACCGAGCCATTCCTGCGGCAGCACCTGTTCATCGGTCAGCAGCAGCGATGAGACTGCGCCAACGATCAGCTCGAACAACAGGATGACTGCTGAACGGTGCACCGGCATCCGACTGACACCGTAAATCACAGTGACTGTCATGATGAAAAAACCGAACCAGCCGAGCATGAATGCGCCGCCCCATACCGGCAGCGCGACCTCCGGCATGGCACGACCCGCCAGCAGAATCCAGACGCCGGCGACCAGTACCACACCCAGCCAGCTGGCGGCCGACTTGCTGGCAGTGGTGGCCGCGCGCATTTTGCGCACCATGACATTGGCAAAGGCAAACGCGAAACCTGATGAGACGGCCAGCCAGTCCGCGGGATCACGCGGCCAGGGCATTCCGAGAGCGGGATCCCATAGCATGATGACAGCACCCGCCAAAGCCACCACGAACACCACCAGACCGACTTTGCCCGGATGTTCGCCCAGCAACACCCAGCCCATAATCAATGCCCACAGGGGCGACAGATAGAACAGCAGCAGTACCCGCATTACCGTGCCGTCGAGCACCGCCAGCACGAAAGCAACATTGCACCAGCCGACCGCCAGCGTCATCAGAGCCAGCACCAGCGGCTCGCGCAGCCAGTCGCGGCGGCCCCGCCACAGCCATGGCAACCCGATCAGCAGACAGGCGCCATAACTGGCAAGCGTCAGCCACAAGCCGCTCAACCCCTGCCCCTCCAGCAACCGCAACGGATACCACACCAGACCCCAGAGGCTGGCCGTCAGTAACAGGCTCAGGATCGGCAGTGCCCGGTGTTCCGCGTTGGACGACATCATAAGATTCCGTATACTTCCTGTTCTTTGCGAATTGCATCGTCCATTCATGAATCCCAATCTAGCACGCCTGCAGCCTTACCCGTTCGAACGCATGACCCGGTTGTACGCAGGCAGCGCGCCGCCACGCGACCGCGAAACCATACGCCTGTCGATCGGCGAACCCAAACACCCTACGCCTTCGTTCATCACCGAAGCGGTTATCGAACACCTGCACGGACTGTCCGTATATCCGGCAACCCGCGGCAGCGACACATTGCGGGAAGCGATATGCGACTGGCTGGTGCAACGCTTCGGTGTGCCGGCGGCCAGCCTCGATGCGCAGCGCCATGTGCTGCCGGTCAATGGAACCCGGGAAGCACTGTTTGCGATTGCGCAGTGCCTGGTGGATGCGCGGACCCGGCCACTGGTTATGATGCCGAACCCTTTTTATCAGATCTACGAAGGCGCTGCATTGCTGGCTGGCGCCGAAGCGTACTTTGTTGACACCCGGGCTGACAACGGTTACCTGCCGGATTTCGACGCCGTGCCCGAGGCAGTGTGGCAGCGTTGCCAGATTCTGTACCTGTGTTCTCCGGGCAATCCGACCGGTCAGGTACTCGATATGCCAACATTGGAGGCACTGATCGCACGCGCGCACCAGTATGACTTCACGCTGATCGCCGACGAGTGCTACTCGGAAATCTACCGCGATGAACAGCGCCCGCCACCCGGGTTGCTGGCTGCTGCCGCGGCCATGGGCAACAGCGACTACCGCAATTGCCTGGTGTTTCACAGCCTGTCCAAGCGTTCCAACGCACCGGGACTGCGCTCCGGTTTCGTGGCCGGCGATGCCGGGTTGATCGAAGCTTTTCTGCGCTATCGCACCTATCATGGCAGCGCCATGCCGCCGCCCACCCAGGACGCAAGCCTGCGTGCCTGGCGGGATGAAGCCCATGTGGTGGAAAACCGCCGCCTGTACCGGGAAAAATTTACCGCCGTAGCGGCTATACTGGCGCCGGTTCTGGATATAGTGCTCCCGCCCGCCGGTTTTTACCTGTGGCAATCGGTCCCCATCGACGATCAGCAGTTTTCGCTGCAGCTCTACCAGCAGCAGAACGTCATCGTATTGCCGGGCACTTACCTGGCACGCGCAGGCCAGGCCGGCAATCCAGGCCAGGGGCATGTTCGCATGGCGCTGGTGGCGCCACTGGATGACTGCATCGACGCAGCGCAGCGGATTCGCGCCTTTATAGAACAACGATAAAATTTTAATCAGGAGAACATCATGAGTGATCTACAGTCGACTATCGAAGCTGCCTTTGAGCACCGCGCCGAGATTACGCCACGCAGCGTCGACACCCACGTCAAGGAAGCCACCGAGGAAGCCATTCGCATGCTGGACAGTGGCGAAGCGCGCGTGGCGGAAAAACGCGACGGCACCTGGATCGTCAATGACTGGCTGAAAAAAGCCGTCCTGCTGTCGTTCCGCATTCAGGACAATGAGTTCATGAAAGGCGGTTTCACCAACTATTACGACAAGGTGAAATCGAAATATGCGGATCATAATGCCCGCGAATTTCGCAACGGCGGCGTACGTGTGGTTCCGCCGGCCACGGCGCGCTTCGGATCCTATCTGGCGCCCGGTGTGGTGCTGATGCCTTCTTATGTGAACATCGGCGCTTATGTCGACAGCGGCACCATGGTTGACACCTGGGCAACCGTCGGCTCCTGCGCACAGATTGGCAAAAATGTGCACCTGTCCGGCGGCGTCGGTATCGGAGGGGTGCTGGAACCGGTACAGGCCGCACCGACCATAATCGAAGACAACTGCTTCATCGGCGCACGCTCCGAGGTGGTCGAAGGGGTCATCGTCGAGGAAGGCTCTGTCATTTCCATGGGTGTATATATCGGTCAGAGCACCCGCATTTACGACCGGGAGAAAGACGAAGTCATGTATGGCCGGGTGCCGGCAGGCTCCGTCGTAGTATCAGGCAACCTGCCATCGAAAGACGGCAAGTACAGTTTGTATTGCGCCGTGATCGTCAAAAAGGTCGACGAGAAAACCCGCTCCAAGGTCGGTATCAACGAATTACTGCGGGACATCTAGTGATCACGATCTACGGCATCAAGAACTGTGACAGCATGAAAAAAGCGATGCGCTGGCTGGATGAACATGACATTGATTACCGTTTTCATGATTATCGAAAGGATGGTCTCGATGCCAAACAGCTGTGTGCGTGGGAGCGGGAACTTGGCTGGGAAGCACTGCTGAACCGGCGTGGCCAGTTGTGGCGCAAGCTTCCCCAGTCAGACCGCGATACTATCGATCAGGCCGCGGCAATGCAGTTGATGCTCGATAATCCCGGCATCATAAAACGGCCGTTGATCGATACCGGCACCCAACGCAAACTCGGCTTCGATCCCGCCGACTATGCGGCATTGTTCGATTGATCGATTACAGCTTCCAAAATGCTGCGCGAAACCGGCGGTGCGCACTACAGCGGTACCTTCAAACCAAGTACACTAGGCCGCATGTCTGAAACAGTCGAACTCGCCCGGGACCTGATCGGCCGCGCGTCGGTCACACCCGATGATGCAGGCTGTCAGGCTTTGATGTGCCAGCGACTCGCGGCAATGGGCTTCGTTATCGAAGATCTGCGTTTCGGTGAAGTCAGTAACTTCTGGGCGCGGCGTGGCAGCGAAGCACCGGTGCTGGCATTTGCCGGCCATACCGATGTGGTTCCGACCGGTCCGCTGGATCAATGGCGCAGCGATCCGTTCCAGCCGGAAATTCGCGATGGCCTGCTGTACGGTCGCGGCGCTGCGGATATGAAGGGCTCGCTGGCGGCCATGATCACGGCCTGTGAAACATTTATCGCGAACCATCCTGCCCACCGCGGCTCGATCGCTTTCCTGATCACCAGTGATGAGGAAGGCCCTTCGGTCAACGGGACCGTGAAGGTCGTCGAACATCTGGAAGCGCGCGGTGAGAAGATCGACTGGTGCCTGGTAGGCGAACCCTCGAGTAACCAGCAGCTGGGCGATGTCATCAAAAATGGACGCCGCGGCTCCCTGAATGGAAACCTCAGGGTGCGCGGCAAACAGGGACATGTCGCCTATCCGCACCTGGCATCCAACCCGGTTCATCTGGCAGCCCCCGCGCTTGGCGAACTGATTGCCATCGAATGGGATCAGGGCAACGCATATTTCCCGCCTACCAGCTTCCAGATTTCCAACCTGCATGCCGGTACCGGTGCCGAGAACGTCATCCCCGGCGAGCTGGAGGTGATGTTCAACCTGCGCTTTTCCACCGAACTGACCGAGTCGGACATCCGCAGCCGTATACAGGCGGTGCTCGACCGGCACGCGCTCGATTACACGCTCGACTGGCGGTTGTCGGGGAATCCATTCCTGACGCCGGTCGGCGAACTGGTGGATGCAGCGCGCGCGGCGATCCGCGCCCATGCCGGAATCGAAACCGAGTTATCCACCAGCGGCGGCACCTCTGACGGCCGTTTCATCGCGCCCACCGGCGCCCAGGTGCTGGAACTCGGGCCGCTCAATGCGACCATCCACCAGATCAATGAATGCGTGCCGGTTGCTGACCTGGACCGACTGTCGGAAATCTATGCCGGCATACTTGACCGGCTACTGGGTTGAAAGCCCCTCATCGTCACGAACAACGCGGGGAAACATCCTCATGAACAGACCACTGCATGACTATTTGTTTCTGGCACTGCTGCTGCCGCTGCTGGGCGCCTGCAGCATGGGACAGATGGTGGCGCGCAGCTCGGTTTCCATCCTTGACGGCGGCGTCGATGCGCTGAATGCGGAAACCGATCTGCAACTGGCGGCAGCGGCCATTCCCGCGAATCTGAAACTGATCGAAGGACTGATCCGGAAAGATCCGGGTAATGCGGACCTGCTGAGTAACGCGGCTCAGGGCTTCTATGGTTATGCCTTCGGATTCACCGAACTGCAAAGTCCGCAGCGCGCGCTGGCGCTGTATGCGCGCGGCACGGACTATGGAATGCGGGCCCTGCAAAGCTTCGGGCTGAACATCGATCTGTACACGGCGAATCCTGATGAAATCGACCGGGCGCTGGAAAAGCTGCCGCGCGCCGCGGTGCCAGCGCTGTTCTGGACCGCCTCATGCTGGGCGAAACAGATTGATCTGAATCGCACCGATCCGGCGCTGCTCGCGCAGATGGCCAGCACTGAGCGCCTGATGAACCGGGTGATGCAATTGCAGGCTGATTTTTATTACGGCGGCGTTTATCTGTACTACGGCGTCTACTACGGCAGCCGCGCGCCGATGTTCGGCGGCGATTTCGAACGCGCCGAAATGAATTTTTCTCTGGCCCGCCAGGTCACGCACAACAGGCTGCTCATTGTCGATGTGCTGCAGGCAGAATATCTGGAGCGCCAGCGTCTGGATAGTACGCAATTCCGCAGCCTGCTCGAAGAGGTCATCGCTGAACCCGTAGGCAGCTTCCCCGAAATGGAACTGGTGAACCAGATCGCCCGCGAACGGGCCCGGCACCTGCTCGCCCTGGAAACGGAGTGGTTTTAATGCATAGAAAAATCACCGGCTGGCTTGCCATGCTGCTGGTCGTCGCGATGCTGCCTGCGCAGGCTGCGGCAGCGCCTGAATACCTCATAAAGTTCGCCACTCTGGCACCGCCCGGCTCGACCTGGATGAATCTGCTGGAGGAATGGGATCGGCAGGTCAGGGAAAAAAGCCAGGGCCGTCTTGGCTTCAAGTTCTATCCCGGAGGCGTGCAGGGTGATGAGCCGGATATCCTGAAAAAGATGCGTTTCAATCAGCTGCATGGCGGCGCATTCAGCGGCTATGGGATCGGCTACATGTATTCCCCGGCACGCGTCATGGAGCTGCCGTTCCTGTTTGAAGATTTCGGCGAAATCGATTACGTGCGCGGACAGCTCATGGAAGAGTTCGAAACCGGTTTTCGTGCCGGTGGCTATGAACTGCTGGGCTGGATGGAAATCGGCTTCGTGCATATGTTTTCAAAAGAGCCGGTCCACTCGCTTGAGGACATGAGATCCCGGCGCGTCTGGCTCTGGCAGGGCGATCCGATGGGCAAGGCATTTTTCAATGCCAGCGGTATTTCTCCGGTTCCATTGTCGATCGTCGATGTGTACACCAGTCTTTCCACTGGCTTGATCGACACCGTCTACTGCACGCCACTGGCAGCCATTGCCCTGCAATGGTTCACCAAAACGCACTATGTAAGCGATGTCTCGCTCACCAACGCCATCGGCGGCCTGGTAGTGTCGAACGCGTTCTTCGATAAATTGCCGCAAGATCTGCAAACGCTGCTGCGCGACACTGGCCGCGAGGCGGGCGAGAAACTTATCGCGGCAACACGGGCAGACAACGAAAAGAGCGTACTGGAACTCAAGGCGCGTGGTCTCGAGTTCATCGAACCCGGAGCGGGTTTCAGCGAACCGGAATTAATAGAACTGCGGGATCGCGCGGCCCGGGAACTGATCGAGAGCGACTATATCCCGGCCGCAACCTTTGAGAAAACCCGTGCGCTGTTGAAGCAGCACCGTTCCGAACAGCCATAGGCATACCCATGCAACCGGCGGTCTGACTGAATATGGAATTGCTGCGCAGCCTCCGTGACAGGCTGGTTCAGTTGGAAACCGCGCTGGCTGCGATCAGCCTGCTCCTGTTGTTGCTGCTGGCAGTGCTGCAAATCGTTGCGCGCAATTTTTTCGACACCGGCATTGCGTCTGCCGACACCCTGACGCGCTATCTGGTTTTATATATCACTTTCTTTGGTGCGGCAGTCGCCATCGACCGCGACCGGCACATCAAGATCGACGCCATTTCCACGCTGTTATCACCGCAGGCATTGCGCACGCTATACCGGCCGTTGCGCGCTGTTGCCGCGCTGGTCTGCGGTTTCCTGAGTGATGCAGCGATACGTTTCTGGCTGGATGAAGTCAATTACGCCGCCGCTCACGAGCGCTGGCAGATTTATGTCGGCTTCGTAATCCCGCTGGGTTTTGTCCTGCTGACCCTGCAGTTCGTACTTGCCGCCCTGCTTGGCCCCGGTGATGAACAATGACATTCATCGTCATCGCGGTGCTGGTGACGCTGGCGTTGATTGGTCTGCCGTTGTTCGTGGTGCTGGGTGGCGCCAGTCTGTTCTATGCCCAACAGGGCGGCCTCGAATCGGCGGTGCTGATCGTCGAACTCAACCGGCTGGCCTCCTCGCCTAATCTGACCGCGATTCCGCTGTTCACTTTCGCTGGCGTGGTGCTGGCGGCCGGCGGTGCGCCACAACGCCTGATCCGACTTTTCAATGCCCTGCTCGGCTGGATGCCGGGCGGTCTGGCGGCGGTGACGATAACCGCCTGCGCGTTCTTTACTTCATTTTCAGGTGCCTCCGGCGTAACCATCCTGGCGCTGGGCGGACTGCTGTTCCCGATGCTGGTCGGGGCGCAGTATCCACAACGTTTCTCACTGGGTCTGTTGACCACTTCCGGCTCACTGGGACTGCTGTTTCCGCCGAGTCTCGCAATTCTTCTGTATGGAATCGTGGCTGGCGTCAACATCGATGAGCTGTTTCTGGCGGGAATCGTGCCTGGCCTGCTGCTGATGCTGATGCTGGGTCTGTATGCCCTGTACATCGGTGTTCGCGTCAATGTGCCGCGCCACAGCTATTCCGGCGCCAACCTGCTCGGCGCCCTGCGTCAGGGCCTGGGCGACATTCTGCTTCCGGTGTTGATTGTGGTGGGTATCTTCGGCGGCTTCGTCACGGTCAGCGAAGCGGCTGCCTGTACCGCTCTGTATGTGCTGGCGCTGGAACGGCTGGTGCACCGTTCCATCGCCCTGCGTAGCCAGCTTGCTCCGTTACTGGCCGACACCGCGGTACTGGTCGGCAGCATCCTGATCATTCTCGGCGTGGCCATGGGTTTGACAAATCTGCTGATCGACGCGCAACTGCCCATGCAACTGCTCGCCTGGATGGAAAACAGCATCGACAGTCAGCTGAAATTTCTGATTCTGCTGAATGTCTTCCTGCTCATCGTCGGCGCAATGATGGATATTTTTTCCGCTACGGTCGTGATCGTCCCGTTGATCCTGCCGCTGGCGCAACGCTACGGCGTCGACCCCGTGCACCTGGGTATTGTTTTTCTCGCCAACCTGGAGATCGGTTACTCGACACCGCCGGTAGGTATCAACCTGTTTATTGCCAGCCAGCGTTTCAACAGGCCGGTGTTGATGCTGTTCCGGGCGGCACTCCCGTTTCTGCTGCTGATGCTGGTATGGCTGAGCATGGTGACTTACCTGCCGGTGCTTTCGACCTGGTGGCAATAGAGGATTCAGCGCCACCGATCATAGTGTGCCCCGGCGCACGGCGGCGTCCATAGTTTCCAGCGCAGCCTCCCAGGCATCGCCCTCATTGCCGTTTTGCGCCATTAATTCCATCAGCTCATATGCCAGCTGGCGGTGCTCATCATTGAGATCGCGCAACTTGCGCAGGGTGTAGAGGTAACCGGTCTTTTCCATACGCAGAGTGCTGACCAGTGCATAGAGACCAAGACTGTCGGCGCTGTGGGGATTAGCGGTGATGATGGCAACCAGCCGATCGAGAACATGGTCTGACATATCAGGCTCCAGGTTTGTTCGCGACATTATCGCGCAGATAGACCGGAATCGCCTGCTGCGCCGGCACTGCGAGTCCCTGCTGAAACAGCGCTTCACCAAGCGCTGCGACAGCCGCAGCGCGCGGATAACAATCGGCATATATGCGTTGTGGCGTGCCACAGCGGGTGCCGAGCACCTCGCCATAACTGCCCCAGCCGGTCCCCGCGCCGATCCATGTGTCGATCTGCGCGTCAGCCTCCGGCAGCGGCACGGCGGCGGCAGCGCAAACCCGTTCAGCACCGATCAGCTCGACCAGGTGTTCGCCCGTGCGTCGATAGACGCCCCAGTACACCTCCTGCATGCGAGCGTCGATGGCTGCCAGCACCGCATCGCCATCCTGCTTTTGAAGCGCAGTCAGAGCCAGCGCCGCAAGGGTTGAGACCGACACGACCGGCAGATCCGCACCGAAGGCAATGCCCTGGGCGATCCCGGCGGCAATCCGCAGCCCGGTAAAGGAACCCGGACCGCGCCCGAAGGCAACGGCATCGAGCTGTTGTGGTTTCAGATCCGCCTCGTGCAGAAGCGCGTCGATGAACGGAAGTATCAGCATGGCATGGCGGCGCGGTGCCAGCTCATAGCGCTCCCGCAATTCGCCATCGATCAGCAGCGCGGCTGAGCAGGCTTCGGTTGCCGTTTCGATTGCCAGGATACGAGTCATGAAAGCTTAGAGATTGTCCACGTCACCGGCCTGGAAAAATGCCACCACGTCACTGTATTCGCGGGTGCGCCGCATCGCCGGAAGACTGTTCAGAAACACCCGTCCGTAACTTTTCGACAACAGGCGCGGATCACAGATCACCAGCACCCCGCGGTCGTTGACGTCGCGTATCAGCCGGCCGACGCCCTGCTTGAGTGTGATCACCGCGTGCGGCAATTGCTCATCGCGGAAGGGATTACCCCCCGCCTGTTTCAGTGCATCGATACGCGCCTGCCATACCGGGTCACCCGGTGAAGCAAACGGCAGTTTGTCGATAATCACGCAGGATAACGCTTCGCCGCGCACGTCCACGCCTTCCCAGAAACTGCTGGTTCCCAGCAGCACTGCATTGCCCAGTTCGCGAAATCGTTCCAGCAACTCGTTCCGCGGCGCGGTGCCCTGCACCAGTAGTGGAAAGTTGCAGCTGTCCTTGAGACGACGGTGCGCGATGCCGAGCGCGCGATAGCTGGTGAACAACACGAAAGTGCGGCCACGCGCCGCGCGAATAATCTGCTCGGCATGATCGAGCACCCCATCCGTATAGCCTTCCTGGGCCGGGTCCGGCAAGCCCTGTGGGACGTAAAAAAGCGCGCAGTTTTCATAATCAAAGGGGCTGTCCAGTTGCAGCATTTCAGCGGCTTCGAGTCCGAGTTTGCCGGCGAAGTGATCAAAACGGTTGTTCACAGACAGCGTTGCTGAGGTAAATATCCAGCGGCTCGGTAATTCGCGCCGCTGGCTGCTGAAATGTTCGGATACATCGAGGGGCGTGAGATTAATGCGGAATGACTGGCGCCAGGTCTCGAACCAGTGGACATGGTTGGCGGGCGGCTGCTCGGTGGTCTGCCGCAGCGCGCCCTGTAAACGCACTGCTCTCTGATAGCAGTTATCCAGGCCGCGGCTACGTTCGGCCTGTTCCTGCAATGCCGCAGTGAGTGCATCGAGCGCAGCACGCAGCGCCGGCAAGGCCTCTGAATCAGCCCCGCCAACCGTCTGCTGGGACCAGGGTGCCCGTTGCTCACCGGCGCCCATCCCGAGACGCACCTCCTGGACACGTTGCTCCAGCTGTTCAGCCAACTCAGGCAGACCTTTAAGATCAGCGGTTTCACGCAGATATTCCGCACGACTGTCCAGCGCGAGTTCCTGCAACTGACGGCTCGACAGACTGATGCCGAAGAAGCGTGCGGCGGTGTCGGGCAACTGGTGTGCTTCATCGATGATGAAGGCGTCGGCACCCGGCAGCAATTCACCGAATCCTTCTTCCTTCAGCGCCAGGTCGGCACACAGCAGGTGATGATTGATTACCACCAGGTCAGCTTCCTGGGCAGCGCGGCGGGCTTTCAGTACATGGCATTTCGAAAACCATTCGCACTGCTGGCCCAGGCAGTTTTCGGCTGTCGACGTGACCCGCGGCCAGATCGGCGCGTCTTCAGGAATCGACGATAACTCAGCGATGTCACCGCTGCGTGTGCGTCCTGACCAATCGTGCACCTGCTCGAGCTGTGCAGCCTGCTGACGGGTCGGCGGGCGGCCTTCGCTGCGCGCCACGATCAGGCGGTGATGACACAGATAGTTGGCGCGGCCTTTCAGCAGTGCTGTCTTGAGCGGCATGCCAAGTGCCGACTGAACGGTCGGAAGATCCCGGTGAAAGAGTTGATCCTGCAGGTGCCGGGTGCCGGTTGAAACAATGACATTGAGCCCGGAGAGTAATGCCGGCACCAGATAGGCATAGGTCTTTCCAGTACCGGTACCGGCCTCGACGATCAGCGGAACATCCTGCTCCAGCGCGTGCTCCACCGCCTCGGCCATTTGCTGTTGCTGGGCGCGCGCGGCAAATCCAGGAACGCCACTGGCCAGCGCGCCGTCTTCGCCCAGGCAGGCGGAGGCGCGCCGGGTGGCACCGCTTAGTGATTCGGAATTGCTGTTCAAGGCTTAGAGTCCGGAGCGATTATCCCAGACCTCGTCTTCGATCACGCCTTCCTCGCGAGTCCATACCAGGTGCGCAATTATCTTGAAACGAGCCACTGTCATGGCGCCACGTTTTTTCCGCGCACTGTCACCGCCATCTTCCATGGCGTCGAGTATGTCGTCGCGCCCGGCTTCAAATATTTCAAAGGGTTCGTAATTTTCATCCATGACCACCAGCAGCACGCTGTCCCAGTCCTGTTCGAGCTTGAGCTGTCCAACCCGTTGTCCGGCCTTGTCTTCATCGAAAATCACCCGGCCCTTGATCTGGATATGCTTGCCCGCGCGACTACCCCGACCTACCGCGTCATAGCCACCCGGCCGGTCATTGCACAACTCCAGGTCCAGCAGACGCGCCGCATCATGTTCGGCGATTTCACCACTCACACCGGGCAATGGCTTACCGGTCGTTCTGCGGAATTCCGCCGCCAGACGCCGTGCCTCGGAAATCAGTTTTTCAACCGAATATACGCTCACGGCTGTGCTTTCTGTTGTTGCACCAAATCAGGCTGCCCCTGTTTTGCCGCGCATTATACACAAGGCGAGCATAGCCCACCCGCCAGCCCTGCGCCCGCTTTATTGCAGCGCCGCAGCCCGGCGTTCGGCATCGCGGGCGCCGGCGCTGTCCTGCAGCAGGTGGCGCGCCGCCGCGATCATGCGCCAGTTGTGCGCCTGCAATCGTTGATCGGTGGTAGCCAGCGCGTTCGACTTCATGGCCAGCTGCACCGTCTGCTGAGGCTGCTCCTGCTCGAGACGCAGCGCCGCGAGCTGACTCCACAAGCGGGGATTGCGCGGATCGATGCGCAATGCGCGCTCAATGGTCGCGGCCGCACTGCCGGTGTCGCCGGCGCTGCGGTATGCATCAGCCCGGTC
Organism: Thiogranum sp.; assembly: GCA_032251035.1. Classification (GTDB taxonomy): domain Bacteria; phylum Pseudomonadota; class Gammaproteobacteria; order DSM-19610; family DSM-19610; genus Thiogranum. Next base: position 36,751 of record JAVVEV010000028.1, read on the forward strand.
CAGTAGTGCCACGACGGCACCGCTGGCAGACGCGCCAGAGGTTTGCGGTTCGCTGCGCTCGGCCTCAGACTGCTCCTGGTAAACGGGAGGCGCGGAACCCTCGGTCACCGGTGGCGTACCGGTACGCAAGGGCGCATTGGAACAGGCGCTGATCAGCGCGGCTCCCATAGTCGCCACCGTCGCACACAATAATAATTTTCTCATCGTATTAAATCCTGCAGCCAGCGTAATGGCCGGCCCTGTGCGCACCCTGCCTGTGGTGGCTTGGGCGCGGTTTCGATAAAGGGTAATTGTATGACATCGGCGCAACCGCTGTCGGCAAGCCCGCCGCTGGAACGGTCGACCTGATACCACTTGATCGATTCAGGCTCAAGTGCCTGCTGGCCTGCCACACCGGCGCTCGCGTACAGATTCGCCCACACCTGCATGGCGCCCGCTGCGCCGGTCAGTCCCATCGGCTTGTTGTCATCGCGACCCATCCATATTACACCGAGCTTTTCGCCGTCATATCCGGCATACCAGCTGTCGCGCAAATCATTGGTGGTGCCGGTTTTGCCCGCCAGGCCCATGCGTGCAGGAAAGCGCCGGTTCAGCGCGCTGGCGGTGCCCTCCTCGACTACCGTTTGCAGCGCCCGGTTGATCAGGAAGGCCGGCTCTGCGTCGATTACGCGCGTCACGCTGAGCGCATAGCGCTGCAACGGCTGGCCTTCGGCATCCAGCACTTCGCGGATGCTGCGCAAAGGTATCTGGTATCCGCCACTGGCGAAATTAAGGTACATACGCGTGACATCCAGCGGGCTGAGATCGGTCGCACCGAGAAACAGGGAAGGATACGGATTCAGCGGTTCCTCGACCGACAGCCTGCGCAGCGTTGCGATGACCTGCTGCGCACCCAACTCGAGTCCGAGACGCGCCGTGGCAACGTTATAGGAATGCGCAAGCGCCTGGTAAAGCAATACCTGGCCGTGCGATACCTTGTCGTAATTCTGCGGTTCCCAGAGCTTTCCTGACTGTTCGAACTGCAATGCCTCATCATCGACGAGTGTGGCGAGATTATAGTGATCGAGCCGCTCCAGCGCGGTCAGATAGATCGCCGGTTTCACCAGCGAACCGATGTGCCGGCGTGCATCCAGGGCCCGGTTATATCCGGCAAAGCCGGCCTGGCGACCTCCCGCCAGCGCCAGCACTTCACCGTTTGATGAGTGCGTGACAACGCCCGCGCCCTGCAGATCGGGATGTTTCTCCAGCAGCGGTGAAATCTGCTGATTGAGACTTCTCTGCAATGCCCACTGCACCTGTGGATCCAGCGTCGTAAAGATGCTGAGACCGTCGCTGACCAGGTCCGACTCGTTGTAATCGCGGCGTAGCTGGCGGCGCACCAGGTCGAGGAATGCCGGAAAACTTTTGCTGGTCCCGGTTGCCGCTTTGACCAGACCGAGTGGTTCTCCGCGCGCCCGACGGTATTCCTCCGCGCTGATGATGTCCTGATCCTTCATTACCTGCAGCACCAGATTGCGCCGCTCCAGGACCCGTGCGGGGTGACGGCGCGGATCGAAGTACGAAGGTCCCTTGACGATTGCGACCAGCATCGCGAGCTGCGCAGTGCTGAGTTCATCGAGCGGGCGCTGGAAGAAGAAACGGCTGCCGAGACCGAAACCGTGAATGGCGCGTTGTCCGTCCTGGGCGAGATAAATCTCGTTCAGGTAAGCCTCGAGAATTTCATCCTTGTCATAACGCCGTTCCAGCAACAGAGACATAATCGCCTCGTTGAACTTGCGCCAGTAGCTGCGCTGATTGGTCAGGAAAAAATTCTTCACCAGTTGCTGGGTGAGCGTGCTGCCGCCCTGCACCCGATCACCCGAGCGTATGTTCACCCACAAAGCGCGCACGATTGCACGCGGCGACACGCCGTAATGCTGGTAGAAATCCCGGTCCTCGATCGTCATCAGGGCCTGAATCAATATCTCCGGAACCTCAT
>JAVVEV010000029.1:0-37175 GCA_032251035.1 Thiogranum sp.
CTACGAACATGATCCGGAGCGCCTTTACGATGAAATCCGGCTATATTGCGAGTGCCTCGTGGAAGGCCCCGATTGAAGGATTGATCTGTTGCTGGAATCGCTCCCACAGCTCCTGTTGCAGTACCTGCAATCGCTTGGCGGCTTCTTCAGTTTCGATCCGGGCCTGCTGCTCGAGCCCGATATGCTGGCGAGGCTGGCAGTACAGGCGGCGCTGCTGGTTGGCTCGGCATTTTTTGCCGGTTCCGAAACTGCGTTGTTCTCGTTGTCGCGCATGGATCTTCAACAGCTGCGGCGCGAGCATCACCCGCACTCGGCAACCCTGCATGCGCTGCTCGACTCGCCGCGCCGGCTGATCATCTCCATTCTGTGCGGCAACCAGGTGGTCAATGTCGCCGCTGTTGCCAATGCCACGGGCATCCTGGTGGCGCTGTACGGCACCGAGCGCGCGGGCGTCATCAGCGTGCTGGTGATGGTGCCAATGCTGCTGCTGTTCGGAGAAATCACTCCCAAGACCATTGCTGTTTCCAATCCTGTGCGTGTCAGCGCCTCGCTGGTGGCGGTGCCCCTGAATCTGTGGGTGAAGCTCATTACACCGCTGCGCTGGGCGGTGCGGGTCGTTGCCGATCAGCTTACGACCTGGATCGTGGGGCCGGAGCGGGCACCGGAAAACATACTGCAGCACGATGAATTCCTCGGCATCGTCGACCAGATCGCCAAGGAGGGAGAACTGCGTGCCACCGAGCGATCGCTGATTCATCAGCTGCTGGAGGCCGGCGCCATCGAGGTCGTGCATATCATGACGCCGCGTACCCGCACCGCCTTCATCGATATCGAGCAGAGCGTGCCCGATATCGTTGCGGAGTTTCGCGCACTTAAGCACAGCCGGGTGCCGGTATTCAAGGGCCAGCACGACAACATCGTCGGTTTTCTGCACATTGAAAAAGTGCTGCCTCTGGTGCTGGACAAGGTCGATCTCTCGGCGCTGGCGCCGTCCGATATTCTCTCGCCGCCAGTGGTCGTGCCGCTGACCAAGAAGGTCGACGAAATGTTCGATTTTTTCAAGAGCACCAATGCGCGTGCGGCACTGGTGCTGAATGAACACGGCGGTGTCGAGGGACTGATTACGATGCGCGACGTGCTCACCTTCATTTTCGGAACCCTGTCCGGCGAGGTGGAGGGTCAGTCGCTGTATGAGGAGCGCGATGAAAACGTCTACGAGGTGCCGGGCGAAATGAAACTCGTCGACTTCAACCATCTGACCAACTTCGGCATCGAGGATCCGCGCATGACCACCATTGGCGGTGTGTTGTTCCGGCATCTCGACCGTCTTCCGCAGATCGGGGACGAGGTGCGGATCGAGGATTGCTGGATGACCGTGCTTGGCGTGGAGCGCCAGCGTATTACCCGGGTGCGGGTGGCGCGCGGGGAACCCTGGCGTGAACAGGAAGCGGTGCGCGAAAATCCCGATGATGCACCGGCAGCGGCTGGCGACGGCAGTGCCGCCGGTAACCAGGCGCGGGACGAATAGTCGATGGACATCGTACTGACACTGATTGCCATCGTGGTGCTGCTGTTGCTGGAGGGTTTCTTTTCCGGCTCCGAAATGGCGCTGGTCAATGCTGACAGGATCCGCCTGCATGCGCGCGCCAACCAGGGACACAAGGGCGCTCGCCTGGTGCTGCAGATGCTCGAACATCCGGATGTGCTGCTGACAATTACGCTCGTGGGTACCAATATCAGCGTGGTGGTGCTGACCACTCTGGGCACCATGATGATGATTCGACTGTTCGGCGAGTACGGCGATCTGTATGCCTTCCTGCTGTTCACACCGCTGCTGCTGACGCTGGGCGAGGTAGTGCCGAAGAGTATCTACCAGCAGAACGCAGATCGTCTGGCGCCGATCGTGATCCACCCGTTGCGCTGGTTCAGACTGTTGCTGTACCCGATTATTCTGTTCTTTTCGCTCGTTGCCAGGCTCGCGGCCCGGATGGCCGGTGGCCGCGGCACCGCCCATAACCTGTTCATCACCCGCCAGCAGATTCGCACCGTGGTCGAAATGGCTGACCGGGGCGCGCAACTGAATGTATTCGACCAGGCGCGAATCAGGCGCGCTGCGCGTTTTGCCGACACTACCGTCGGCGAGGCCATGGTGCCGCTGGCCGAAGTCATTGCCATCGATCGCCGCCTCGACACCCGCGCCGCTTTCGGGCTGGTGCGCCGCCACGGTTACAACCGGCTGCCGGTTTACGAACTGAATACCGCGAACGTGGTCGGCGTGGTGACATTGACGGTGTGGGACCTGATGGACCAGGAGCCGGAGGAACGTCCGCTGGAGGCGCTGATCAAGCCGGCCCTGTACGTGTCGCCGCTCCAGAACATCGACGAAGTATTACCAATGCTGCGCGAGCGTGATGATCACATGGCGATCGTGGTGGATGAGTTTGGTTCGGCCATCGGCATGATCCGGATGGAAGACATCCTTGAAGAGGTGGTCGGCGAAATCAAGGTCGGCTACGACTTCGACGAGATCCAGCCGCGCCGCCGGCGTTCCAGCCGGCAGATCGCGGAAGATGTGTACCTGGTGGACTCCCGGGTTTCGGTAGCTGAAATCAATGAACTGCTGGATACCCAGCTTCCGGCGACCGACTTTCATACCGTGGGTGGATTTATCGAATCGCGGCTGCGGCGGATCCCGGGCGTCGGCGAATCGGTGGTGGAATCGGGCTGGCGATTCATCGTCGAGCAGACCACCGATCGCGCGATTATTCGCGTCAGGGTGGAGCGCATTTAATCAGGTTTACTCAGGTATGCAGACCCGCGTCGGCAGCGTCGATATCGAGGCGCTCGTAACTGGCAATCACCTGGGCACCGAGCAGCAGAATGATGGCCGCGGCTTCCAGGCTGAGCAGAAACACAACTGCCGTGGCCAGCGTGCCGTAGATGACATTGACGAATGACAGCGTGGAGAAATACCAGACCAGCAGGCGCCGGGTCAGCTCCCAGAGTACGGCGGCCGTGATGCCGCCCACCAGTGCATGACGCCATTCCAGACGGCCGACCGGCATCACCAGGTACAGCGACGTCAGTAGCAGCACTTCACCCATCACTCCCAGCAGATAGATAAAAAACGTCAGGTGACCTTCCAGCAGCCAGTGCAGCCCGAATGCCGATACGTGGCTTTGCTCCAGCGTCTCGAGCGCGCCGCTCACCAGCGTGACCACCAGCAGGCCGAGGCCCAGCAGCAGGATGTAGCAGTAGGGCAGGATCGCCGAGACCATGAAATGGCGGCGACGGATAGACACTCTGTGCCGGAAGATGACTGACATGGCATTCTCCAGAACCGTGAAGGCGAGCGAGCTGAAAAACAGCATCACCAGCAGCCCCACCACGCCGACCAGCTTCCAGTCATCGACGAAGGCTTCTATCTGGGTCATCAGTGTCCGCGTGGCACCGGGCGCAACCAGTGCGAGGTAATCCCGGGTAATGATCAGCAGCCGTTCCGTCTCGCTCACCTGTGACAGCACCACCAGGATCAGCGCGAACATGGGCACGATCGACAGCAGGGTGTAATAGGCGACGGCGCCAGCCAGCAGGAAGCCCTGATTGGCGCGAAACCCGGACAGGACCCGGACCACGAAACCCAGCGGGTTACGCAACACGAGTTGGGCACGGGTCAATCGGGCTGGCATCTGTTTACCATAGCCAACGGCCGTGGAAGCGCGGCGTCAGCCGCCATGCGGAATATAAATTAAGGCTTTACTATCAATTAACTAGGATGCTTGCTTAATGTATAACTCTAATCTTGCTCGGCAGGTTTCAGCTTCAACAGCCGGGCGCCGCGGGTGAATACGGCGCCGGCCATCAATATACGCCGACATCAAGGTAGGTGCGCGCGATCTTGCGGATCGCCACCACATAGCTGGCGGTGCGCAGGTCCTGGATCTTGTCACCTTCGAGAAATGCTTCGCGAATTTCCTGATAGGCGGTGCGCATGGTGTCATCGAGGCCCGATCGAACCAGGTCGAGTTCATCGGCACCACGGGCGAGGCTGTCGCGATGGTGACCGGCGACCTTGGTGCCGGTGATGGTCTCCAGCATCGACGCCACCTGATGGCCGCGCATTTCATCATGGCGGCGCTGCATGCGTCCGAAGCGAATGTGCGAAATGTTACGAATCCACTCGAAGTACGATACCGTCACGCCGCCCGCATTCACGTAGGCATCCGGCAGGATGATCACACCACGCTTGTGGAGGATTTCGTCCGCGCCGTAGGTCAGCGGTCCGTTGGCGGCCTCGGCGATCAGCCGGGCCTTGATGCGGTCCGCGTTTTCCAGGGTGATCTGGCTCTCGAGTGCCGCCGGAATCAGGATGTCGCATTCCATCTCCAGAACGCTTTTACCGTTTTCCTCGAAACGCGCACCGGGGAAGTTCTTTACGCTCTGGTGCTGGATGATGTGCTGGTGCACGTCCTCGACGTTCAACCCTTCTTCATTGATCAGTGCGCCGTCGCGCTCGATGATGGCGATAATCTTCGCGCCATCGTCTTCCGACAGGAACTTCGCCGCGTGGTAGCCGACGTTGCCCAGCCCCTGCACCACAATATTCTTGCCTTCCAGCGTGCCCTGCATATTGGCGGCGGCGACGTCCTGCGGGTGCCGGAAAAACTCCTGCAGTGCGTACTGCACGCCACGTCCGGTCGCTTCGACACGGCCGTTGATACCGCCGTGGTGCACCGGCTTGCCGGTGACGCAGGCGATATAGTTAATGTCGGTGGGTTGTAATTGCTTGTAGGTGTCGGCCATCCAGGCCATCTCGCGCTGTCCGGTGCCGATATCCGGCGCCGGCACATTGGTGGCCGGACTCAGGAAACCCTTGCGTACCAGTTCGAGGGTGAAGCGGCGCGTGATCAGTTCCAGTTCGTCGCGTTCGTACTGTGCCGGATCGATGAGCAGCGCACCTTTGGAACCGCCGAACGGGACATTCACAATTGCACATTTGTAGGTCATCAGTGCGGCCAATGCTTCGACTTCATCCTGGTCGGCATAGGGCGCGTAGCGGATGCCGCCTTTGGCCGGCAGGCGGTGATCGCTGTGCACGGCGCGCCAGCCGGTGAACACTTCGATCTTGTTGCGAATGCGCACCGGGAACCGGACCTGCAAGACTGAATTGCAGGATTTGATCGCTGAGGCGGTTCCCAGATCCAGACCGATGGCGGTCATGGCTCGATCCACCATCAGGTCAACGCTTTCGCGGAAAGAAGGTTCGTGATCCATAGTTTCTCCAGATTGGCCTGCGGCGGTTCGCCGTTGCGACGCGCGAAGAGTAACAAATTGGAGGCCGGCCACAAGGTTCTTGTGGCGCGAACGTCTAGGGATCCGGGCTCCAGGCGAAAGTTGCGGTGGTGCCGGTATAGTCGTCACCATAGGGTTTGGCTTCGATGAGGATGTTGCGGGGACGGAAATTTGCGGGTAATACGAGTTCTTCTGCAATGTCCTGTTGCAGGCTGAAGCCCATTTTGATGAACGGACTGTTTTGCGGTGACAGCGTTTTGAGCGATATGCGCCGCGGCTCGCCGTCGGTAAAACCGTTCACCGCGATCCACAGGGTACCGCTCACGCGATCGTTGCTGTCGCCATCGTGCATGACCGAAAAGCCAAGCCGAAAGCCATTTTCTGACGCGGTTCTGGTGATCCGCAGGTTCTCCACCTTGAGGCTGTTGCGGCTGGACGCCTCTGCAGCGCGCGGTGATTCCGGTTCCGTTTCGGGTTCGGTTTCGGGTTCGGGTGCCGCAGCAGGCGCGGGTGCCGGTAGCGTTGAAGACTGCGCCTGTTGCTGGCTTTCACTGCGCGCGCGTTCTGTCTGCAGCGCCTGGTCGAGCTGTGCGGCGCGCTGCTCCAGTTGTCCGACCTGTTGTTGCAGGGCATCGCGTTGCTGTTCCAGCTCTGCGATTTGTTGCGCTGAGTCGTCCGCCTGCATCACGGGTGCCGCGTCGTTCACCGCTGCCGTTCGGAGACCGTAGTGGTAGCCGAGCCAGGCTGACAGCAACAGCGCACCGATCAGCAGCAGGTACCGGAGCAGGCGCAGTCGGGGACGGTCCTGCACGATTCTGGGAGTGACCGGTGGAACTACTTTTCTACGCGCAACCATGTGTGTGCCTGAAGACTTCGGGGGCATCGAATGATACGCGAATCAGCGCGCGCCGGTAAGCCGGGCGACCGCCGGCTTGCGAGGGTATGTCCGACTGTGACAGAGTAGCGGGTATGTCTGAAAACCTCGATACGCTGAAACAACGCATACACCGGTTCGCCGAAGAACGCGACTGGGACCAGTTCCACTCGCCAAAAAATCTTTCCATGGCCCTGATCGCCGAAGCCGCGGAACTGGTGGAACACTTTCAATGGCTCACCGAAGACCAGAGCAGTACTCTGGCCCCGGAAAAACTCAAGGAAGTGGAAGCCGAACTGGCCGATATCTTTATCTATCTGCTGCGCATCTCCGACAAGCTGGGTGTGGACCTGCTGGATGCGGCGGATGCGAAGATCGGGCTCAATGAACAGAAGTATCCGGCGGACAAGGTTCGGGGCAGCGCGAAAAAATATACCGAGTACGATTAGCTGGAGTGATTGTTCAGGTATTCCCTGGCGCTGCGATCTTGCGGTCGATGCGTCGGCGCCGGTGTTCATGGGCGGCATCGTTCGACAGACGTTCGCAACAGCGCCGTGCTGCGGCGAAATCCTTGCTGATATGTTCATGATATTTGGCCAGGCATTCCACTGATTCGACACACCCGGCGGCGGCAAGGCCCTCCCACAGGGCGACGGCCGGCGACCAGTTGCCACTGCGTTTGTACAACCGGGCGAGCAGGCGTGTCGCGTCGTCGCACAGCAGATCGCGATATGACTGCAGCAGTTCACGCGCCCCGGTTTCATCCTGTTCAACAAGCCAGCGTCCGAGCGCATACAGATCCACTCCGAACGCGTCCGGCTGCGCGACTGCCTGCGCCAGCACCTGGTGGGCGACCGCCAGTGACAGGATGTCCTGGGCGTTATGTTCGATTACGCGGTTGAGCTGCCGGTCATCGCCGTTGCGGATATAGCTGAACCAGGCCGCCGGCGCTTCGCTGCCGGGCAGATCATCGACACGGTGAAATCCGAGCAGGTTCTGTTCGAGCGTGATCAGCCGGCAATCCGGCCAGCGTTTACTGAACAGGCGCCGGGCCGGGTGTAACAGGTCGAGATGCGCGAGCCCCGCGAACGGATGCTGCAGGGCCTGCATGCGAAAGCGCGTAACCAGCAGCGGCAGGTCGTAGCTCTTGCCGTTGTAGCTGACCAGCTGGTCGTTCGGACCAAGACTTTCGGCGAGCGCCGATAACATCGCCGCTTCGCCGGCGAAACGGGTAATGAGGAACTGGGTGAGTTCGATTGCTGTCTCTGTCACCACCGCAATGCCGATCAGGAAGGCGAGGGTGCCGCTGCCGCCCGACAGGCCGGTGGTCTCGGTATCGAGATAGACGCGGCGCAGGTGCGCAACATCGGGTTCGCCCGGTAGCTGTGGCTGTTCGCGGAGACTGTGCAGTTCGATTGAACCGAGGGTGCCGGTGAGCGGATAGCGTGTACAGATACGCGTCACACCCGGTGCAATCTGTTCGCCTCCGAAATCGCCGGGTTCAGACCCGGCTTCCGGTTCCGCCCCGGCGACCACAGCTCGCGTAGCTGTGGGACGTCTTTGCTTGCGTGCGCGTCCGCGTTTTTCGAGTTCCGCGATGCGCGCGCGCAGTTCCGACAGTTGTGATTTCGGTTCTGCGTTCCGGTCTTCGGCCCCGACCTGGGACTGCAACCGGGATAACCTGGATTGAAGGTCCATGGCGCTTATTCCACCAGCAGGTCGAGTACGCGCAGTGCGACAGCTTTCGGGGAATAGCCGCGCACTTCGTCACTTGCCAGGATCGGCCCGATGCAACCCGGACACCCCTGAGCGCACTCGCAGGCCTGCACCAGGGTCTGCGCGCCCCTGACCACGGCGGCACGGCTCTGGAACAGCGGTGTTGAAATGCCGATGCCGCCGGGATAGTTGTCGTAAAGAAACAGGGTCGGCGTAAAGCGCTGCACGCTGGTCAGGTCAATTGCTTCGCCGTCCTTGTTTAACAGTGCGCCGCGCCCGTCAGGGCCGACGGTCGCAAACCAGTCAGCATTACCGTCGCCGACCGCGCGCCCGAGGTCACGCGGTTCCGAGAGCATGCGCATGGCCGCTACGATGTGCAGCGCATAACCGGCACCCAGAAATCCATCGAGTGCCTGTTGGCGCGATCTGAACGCACCGCTTTCGCCGAACAGCGCATCGGGATCGACCTGCCACCACACAGCAGTGGTATGCATTTCCTGGTCAGGCAGATCGATGTTGCCGTAGCCGATGTTTTCGTGGGTGTAATAGCGGATCTTCTTGTATCCGGCAATGCGCCGCACCAGGTGCACCTCGCCCTGTGAAACATTGAGAGAACGTTTCTCCTGTTCCAGAATTTTCAGGCGCGTGTAATCGATGGCATCGGTGTAATAGTCGGCGCGGGTGCGTGTGACAAATGCCTTGCGGCCTTCCCAGTCGAGTTTCTCCACCTGGTAAGGCGCCGACTGCACCATGTAGATGGCGCCCCGGTAGAGGGTCTCCGGCGCGGAGCTGTAATCGACTTCTGCGATCACCGTCTGCGCACCGCCGGTGGTGTCGATCACCACGAAATTGCCTTCGGCTACCGAGCGCAGACTGACGCTGTTGGCCGGATAGCTGTCTTCCATCCAGTGCCACTGGCCGCCTTCATGATGCACCACGTTCTGTTCCTGCAGGTACTTCAGCATTTCGCCCAGGTCTTCCTTGCCGAACCGGTCAGCGTCCCGGAACGGTAATTCGAACGCCGCACAACGGATGTGGTCGAGCAGTATCAGCAACTGGTCGGGATCGATGCGCGCCTGCTCGGGGGATGCGCCGAGGAAAAATTCGGGATTGCGAATGATGTACTGGTCGAGCGGCAGACTGCTCGCCACCAGCACCCCGAGCGCCGTACGCTGCCGGCGTCCGGCGCGCCCGAGACGTTGCCAGGTGCCGGCGATAGTGCCGGGATAGCCGTTCAGTACGCACACGTCCAGAGCGCCGATATCGACGCCCAGTTCCAGCGCCGACGTGGATACCACGCAATCGATCGAACCCGCGCGCAGTTTCTTTTCCATGGCGCGCCGCTCGGTCGGCAGGTAGCCGCCGCGATAGGCTGCTACCCGGGCCGGGTGGCGCGGGTCCCTGTCGAAGGCATCCTTCATGTACTTGGTCAGTACCTCGACCATCAGCCGTGACTGGGCGAACACGATGCTTTTCAGTCCGCCTTTTACTGCCATTTTCGCGATCCGCGTGGTCTGCGAGCGTGCCGAGGCGCGAATGCCCAGATCCGGATTGATGACCGGCGGATTCCACAGCAACAGGTGTTTGGCGCCCTGCGGTGCGCCGCTGTCGGTGATCGCATGCACCTCGGCACCGATCAACTGGCTGGCGAGTTCCGCCGGGTTGGCGATGGTTGCCGAGCAGAATACGAACAGCGGGTCGGAACCGTAAAAGCGGCAGATCCGTTGCAGGCGCCGCAACACGTTGGCGACGTGCGAACCGAACACGCCGCGATAGCTGTGCATCTCATCGATCACCACATAGCGCAGGCTCTCGAAGAACTGCGCCCACTTGGTGTGGTGCGGCAGAATGCCCTGGTGCAGCATGTCCGGATTACTGACCACGATATCGCCGCGAGTGCGAACCGCCTTGCGCGCGTCGCCCGGTGTATCGCCGTCGAAGGTGAAGGCGCGTACCCCGAGTTCACCGGCCTGGTTGAGCGCCGTCAGTTCCGCCACCTGATCCTGCGCCAGCGCCTTGGTTGGAAACAGGTACAGGGCCCGGGCTTGGTCATGCAGGATCGCCTGCAACACCGGCAGGTTGTAGCACAGCGTCTTGCCGGATGCGGTTGGCGTCACGATGACCGTGTGACGGCCCGACTGAACCGATTCCCAGGCGGCGGCCTGGTGGGTGTAGAGGCGTTCGATACCGCGCGCCAAGAGCGCTTTGCCAAGCCGCGGGTCGAGCCCGGCCGGCAGCGCCGCATAGCGTCCCGCCTGCGCCGGCACCACCAGTTCGCCGGTGATGCGCGCGGCATGCCCGGAGCGCAGGCGTGCCGCCAGTGCCGCGGCCGGATCGCTGGCGACGGGCGCCATGTACTCGGGCGAGGTACTCATGCTATGTTCTCCCTGGGTTCTCTTTGTGTAGAATAGAGAACAAATGGAGAACCGGCAACCGGAAAAATGACATGCCACAACTGACGCGACGCCAGCAGGAAATCTACGCATACCTGCGCGACCATGCGGACGACTTCGATCACCCGCCGACGCATGACGAACTGTGCCGGGCCCTGGGCCTGGCCTCGCGGGGTTCGCTGCACAAACATGTTCAGGCGCTCATTTCGGCAGGCCTGGTCGAACCGATGGCGCGTGGCCAGCGCGGTATCCGCCTGGCGGTATCGCCAGCGGAACCGGAAGCGGGCATTCCATTCCTCGGGCGGATTGCCGCCGGATGTCCCATCGAAGCCGTGCCGCAATCCGAATACATGCAGGTTCCCGACGAACTGCTGGGCAGCAAACCCTGCTACGTATTACAGGTGTGCGGCGATTCCATGATCGAAGACGGCATACTGGATGGCGACTGGGTGGTGATCGAACAATGCGATCGCGCCGACAATGGCGACATCGTGGTGGCGCTCGTCGATGGCGAAGCCGCGACGCTCAAGCGCATCGAGCAGACGCCGGGACAGGTGATTCTGCATCCCGCCAACGCCAGTATGACAGCGCAGCGCTATGTGCCGGACCAGGTGCAGATACAGGGAGTCCTGAAAGGTCTGTTGCGCAAGTATCCCTGACAGGTTTTACTACACTACTTCCTTCTGTATACGGCTTATCCCATGCTGACCGACTGGCAATCCATCATCGATGATTTCAAGGATGTAGTTCCGGCCGTGGAGTTCTGGTCGCTGCGGCTGGTGCATGATGAAACCGAAATGCTCAGTGTGCGCGAGGATGTCGTGCAACCGCCGAACCTGGCGCAGAGTCGCGGTGCGCACATCAGCTTTATCGATCGCGGCGGCATGAGTTATGCGGCCACCAGCGCCTTGACGCGCGAGGGACTTGCGGCGGCCTGTGAACAGGCGCAGCGGTGGCTGGAGGCGAGTCGCCGGCACGGGCTGATCGATGCCACGCAGGTGCCGCGACCGGAGCGCTCGGGGCATTATGCGACGGAGGTTGCCACCTCCTGGGATAACTGGAGTCTCAGGGGCAAGCTCGAACTGCTGCAGGACATCAATCGCAGCCTCAGGATCAGTCCGGCCATCGTCGACTGGCAGGCGCATCTGGCGCGCCGGCGCACCGACGTCAGGCTCGTGACCAGCGATGGCGTGCATATCGATCAGCAGTTTCATTACATCATCCCGGGCTTTGCGGCAGTGGCCAACAAAGGTGCGCAGACCCAGGAGCGCAGCGGCGGCGGCTGGGGTTCGGCGCGCCAGGGCGGACTCGAGCAGCTGGCCGGGTTTAATTTTCCTGACGGTGCCCGGCAGGTGGCCGAGGAAGCGATAGCATTGGTGGATGCGCCCGAGTGTCCGGTCGCCAGCGCCGATGTGTTGCTGATGCCGACCCAGATGATGCTGCAGATTCACGAAAGTATCGGCCATCCGCTGGAGCTCGATCGCATCCTCGGCGATGAACGCAATTACGCGGGCACCAGTTTTGTCACAGCCGATATGTTCGGCAGCTATCGCTACGGTTCCGACCTGCTCAATGTCACCTTCGATCCCGGCCTGGCGCCGGAGATGGCCAGTTATGGCTTCGACGATGACGGTACGCCGGCGGAACGCACCCACGTCATTCGCGATGGCGTCCTGTTGCGCCCGCTGGGCGGTGTCCAGTCGCAGGCACGCGCCGGCATGAACGGCGTAGCCACGGCACGCGCCTGCGACTGGAATCGCCCGACTATCGATCGCATGGCCAACCTCAATCTCGAGCCGGGTAGCAGCAGTTTGAAGGAACTGATCGGTTCCATCGAATACGGCGTGCTGATGGACACCAACCGTTCCTGGTCCATCGATGACAGCCGCAACAAGTTCCAGTTCGGTTGTGAACTCGGACGCCTGATCGAGAATGGCGAACTGAAAGGCCTGGTGCGCAATCCCAACTACCGCGGCATCAGTGCGACCTTCTGGCGCAATCTCGCTGCGGTCGGCGATGCCGGCACTTTCGAAGTGTGGGGCACGCCCAACTGCGGGAAAGGCGAACCCAACCAGATGATTCATGTCGGTCATGCATCGCCGGCCTGTGTGTTCCGCGATGTGGAGATCTTCGGTGGCGAATAGTTATGTCTACCTCGTCATGACATCAATGAACGAGGAGTAACCTTGGAACAGTATTTCCGCCAACTCAGCAGCACGCTTTTCACCGGCCTGGCGGCAGGCGAAACCCTGCTGCTCAATTATCAGGGCGAAGACTCCGATTTCGTGCGTCTCAACCACAACAGGATCCGCCAGGTCGGACACGTGCGGCAGCAGAGCCTGCAACTGGATCTGATCCACAGGAGCCGCGAGACCTCGGCGACGCTGCAACTGTCCGGTCGCCTCGATGAGGACAGCGCACAGGCGCAACATGCGCTGAGCCGCTTGCGCGAGCAGCTGCCGCTGCTGCCGGAAGACCCGCACCTCAATTATGCTGCCGAGATTCACAACAGCATTCATCACGGCGAAAATCACTTGCCCGCGCCGGACCAGGCACTCGAGCAACTCATGACGGCAGCTCAGGGGCTCGATCTGGCTGGTTCCTGGGCCGGTGGTGAAATGAGCCGCGGTTTCGCGAACTCGCTGGGTCAGTTCAACTGGCACCGTGGTCACAACTTCAATCTCGACTGGAGCATCTACCGCGAGGGTGATCAGGCGGTAAAACAGAACTATGCGGGTTTCGAGTGGAATGATGAATTTCTTGCGCAGAAGATCGCCTGTGCGCGCGAGACACTGGCGCTGCTCGGAGAGAAGCCAAGGCAACTCAAGCCAGGAAAATACCGCGTGTTCCTCACCCCCGGCGCACTGAATGAACTGATGGACATGGTCAGCTGGGGCGGCTTCGGGCTGAAAAGCCACCGGACCGCGCAGACGCCGCTGCTCAAAATGGTGCGCGAAGAAGCCAGGCTGCATGATACCGTCACCATCAGCGAGAATCACGCCGACGGTTTCACGCCGCGCTTCACCCGCGCAGGATTCGTCAAGCCGGACCAGGTGGCGCTGATCACAGAAGGACAATACCGCGGCTGTCTGGCCAATGCCCGCAGCGCCAGAGAATATGGTGCCGAAGTCAACTGCGCCAGCGAATCACCCCAGTCACTGGAAATCAGCGGCGGTCAGCTGCACCAGAATGACATCTTCAGCGCGCTGGACACCGGTCTCTACATCAGCAACCTGTGGTACTGCAACTTTTCCGATCGCAATCACTGTCGCATTACCGGTATGACCCGTTTCGCCTGCCTGTGGGTAGAGCAGGGCAGGCCGGTGGCGCCAATCAATGTCATGCGCTTCGACGAAAGCATCTACCGCATTCTCGGCGACTGCCTGGAAGGTCTGACGCATGAGCAGGAGCAGATTCTGGACAGCAGCAGTTACGAATGGCGATCGAACGCGAGTGCGCGATTGCCGGGCGCGCTGGTGAATGAATTCACCTTTACTTTATAGCGATGGCTATGATCGAAGTCGATAATCTGACCAGGGTATACAGTGCCGGCAGCACCCGCCAGGTGGTGTTCGAGGGACTGACATTCAGTGTAGAGAAAGGTGAGACCGTTGCACTGCTGGGGGCCAGTGGTAGCGGCAAGACCACGCTGCTCAACCTGATCAGCGGGATCGACAGCCCGGACAGCGGCAGAGTTCTGCTGGACGGGGTCGACGTGCATGCGCTGATGGAACCGGAACGCACGCTGCTGCGACGTCGCAGCATTGGATTCGTATTCCAGTTCTTCAATCTGATCCCGACGCTGAAAGTCGGTGAGAATGTTGCTTTACCGCTGGAACTGCTCGGCGAAAACGACCGGACGGCGCAACATCGCGCCGCCGAATTGCTGGAAGAGGTCGGGCTCGGCGGCCTGCAGAACCGCTATCCCGAAACGCTGTCCGGCGGCGAACAGCAACGCGCCGCCATTGCCCGCGCGCTGGCGCACCGGCCGGCGGTATTGCTGGCCGATGAGCCGACCGGAAATCTGGATGAAGATACCGGCGCCCGTATCATCGATTCACTTACCCGTCTCTCCCGGCAGCAGGGCACCACGATGTTGCTGGTCACGCACAGCAATAGCGTCGCACAGGCAGCCGACCGGGTGGTGGAACTGACTCATAAGCGCGGCGCGGCAGTGTCCTGTTGATCAGTCAAGTTCACTGACAGCATGACGTTTTTCTCTCGTTTGCTGTTGCGCGCCGGGCTGCGCTACATGTTGCGTCATCGCTGGCAGGGCATGCTGGCGATATCAGGTATTGCGCTGGGGGTGGCGGTAGTGCTGGCGGTGAATCTGGCCAACAGCGGCGCGCGCGCTTCTTTTGAATTATCCGCACAACAGATGCAGGGCAAAGCCACGCATCGCCTCACGATTCCCGGCGCAACGCTGCCGAATGAAGTCTATGTCAACCTGCGACGCCAGCCGGGTGCGCCGCCGATGGCACCCGTGGTCAGCGACTGGGTCGGCATCGAAGATGGCGAGCAGCGCTATCAGCTGGTGGGCTTCGATCTGTTTGCCGAAGCACCGTTTCGCGAACAGCTGGTCGAAGTAGCACGCGATACCGGCTTCACCTCGGAGTGGCTGACAAGGCCGGGGACTCTGGTGCTGACCGCGGCAACGGCACGCGCGCTCGGTATTACAGAAGGCGATACGCTGGACATCGTCTACCGCGGCCGTACCTCGACGCTCGAGGTATTGCATGTGCAGCAGCAGGGCGCGATCGGCAACGACATGCTGCTGGTGGATATCGCCACGGCCAAAACCGCGCTGGATCTGCACGGGCAACTGAGTCATGTCGACCTGATCCTCGATGACGCGGCTGCACAATGGATCAAACAACGCATCCCCAGGCACGTACAGTTGCAGACCATCGCCGACCAGGCGCAGGGCGTTACGCGCCTGTCTGCTGCATTTGAACTCAATCTCACTGCCATGAGTCTGCTGGCGCTGCTGGTCGGCATGTTTCTTATTTTCAATGCCATGACGTTTTCCATAGTGCAGCGGCGCAACCTGTTCGGACGGCTGCGCGCAATCGGCGTGGTACCGCGGCAAATCTTTGCCCTGATCCTGCTGGAAGCTTTCATCCTTTCCATGTTCGGGACCCTGCTCGGACTTCTGCTCGGCGTATGGCTGGGCCGCGGACTGACGCAGCTGGTGGCAGCCACCGTCAGCGAACTGTACTACGACGTCAGTGTCACGGCGCTGCAACTGGACTGGATGGCGCTGCTGATCGCCGCCGGTCTCGGCATCGTGGCAACCTTAGCAGCAACCCTGGTCCCCGCCTGGCATGCGGCGCGGACTCCACCTTTGACGACGCTGTCGAGATCGGCGCTGGAGCAGGCCGCGCGCCGGGGTGTGCCACTCTGGGCGCTGTTCGGACTGCTGTTGCTGCTGGCCGGACTGCTGCTGGCACTGGCAGTGCCCGGTGGCGTCATCATGAGTTTCACCGGCCTGTTCCTGCTGGTGGTGGGTGCGGCGATGATGACGCCGCTGGTGCTGCGCATACTGCACCGACTGCTGGCGCGCGCCCGGTTGCCCGGGCTCTGGCGCATGGGCGTGCGCGACCTGGACCGGCATCTGTCGCGACTGGGCATCGCGGTCGCCGCATTGATGGTCGCTTTGTCGGCCAGCGTGGGTGTCGGCGTCATGGTGGAAAGCATGCGCGGTTCGGTCAACAGCTGGCTGAACGATCTGCTGAGCGCCGATCTTTATGTTGCGGCCGAGGGCTTTGATGAAGGTGCGCACCTGCCTGATTCGGTGGTGCGCGAGGTGGCGAAGCTGGAGACGGTGGCCGCGTTCAGCCGTTACCGCGAACGCACATTACCGGTAGCCGGGCGTCGGGTGGAGGTCATCGGTGCGGATCTGGCCGCACCCTCACGTCGCGGCTTTGCATTGTTGAGCGGGCGCGACGCTGCATGGCAAGGGTTCGATGACGGCGCAGTGCTGATTTCCGAACCCCTGGCTTACCACCTCGATCTGTCACCCGGCGCGCGCCTGCAGTTGCCTGCGCCGGAGGGTCCACTGAACGCCAGAGTGGCTGGCGTGTTCCGCGATTATGCCAGTGAGCATGGCCGCATTTTTATGGATGAAGCACTGTACCGGCGCTACTGGCCCGAACAACAGGTGGAATCGCTGGCGCTGTTTGCGCGTAATGGCGATGTGGCCGCCATGCGCGACGAAGTGAGCGGGCTTGCGGCACGCTACGATATCGTGCTGACACCGGCGCGCGCCATACTGGAGGAATCCATGGCGGTGTTCGACCGCACCTTCCGTATCACCGAGGTATTGCGTGCGGTTTCTCTGACCGTTGCGTTTATCGGTGTGCTGAGCGCCTTGATGGCGCTGCAACTGGAGCGCGGCAAGGAGTACGCGGTGCTGCGCGCGCTGGGTCTGACGCGCGGTCAGATTGCCGGGCTGATCGGCGGGGAGTCACTGCTGATGGGGCTGCTGGCAGCATGCGTGGCATTACCTGTCGGCGTGCTCATGGCCTGGGTCCTGATCGCATCGGTGCAACGGCGCGCGTTCGGCTGGACCATGCCATTCAGCGTCGATGCCGGGCTGCTGGTGCAGACACTGGTGGCCGGACTGCTGGCAGCCGGGCTGGCCGCAATCTATCCGGCCTGGCGTTCCGCGCAGCGCGATCCGGCGCCACAGCTGAGGGAGGATTGATGCGTCTGCTGCTGGTTGTGATGTTGCTGCTGGTGTCGGCCTGCGAGCGGCAGCAGCCGGACAATGGACCGGTGGTCAGCGTCGACCAGGTGATGGGCGGACAACCCGATCCGGGTTTTGCGCGTGCCATGCGACCCCGCGAGTTCAAATTTCCCGAAGATCATGCTGCGCATCCCGATTACGCGACCGAATGGTGGTACCTGACTGGCAATTTGAACAGCGACAGCGGGCGGCGTTTCGGTTACCAGTTGACGCTGTTCCGGGTCGGCTTGCGCCCCGGAGAGGCAGCGCAGGATTCGGCGTGGCGGACCAACCAGGTTTACATGGGGCACCTGGCAATCAGCGATATCGATGGCAACGAACATCATTCGGCCGAACGGTTTGCCCGCGCGGCAGCCGGTCTCGCGGGTTCGCGCCTGGCACCGTTTGAAGTGTGGCTGGGCCCCTGGTCGATGCGTGGTGGGGCTGACCTGTTTCCGTTGACCGTAACCGCACAGGATCAGGGCATCGGCCTCGCGCTGACTTTGAGCCGGGGTGAAAAACCATTGGTATTGCAGGGCGAGCGTGGCCTGTCGCGAAAAAGTGCAAGGCCGGGAAACGCCTCTTATTACTATTCATACACGCGTCTGCCGACGGCTGGCGAATTGCGCCTCGGTGACAGCGCGTATCCTGTTCAGGGCGACTCGTGGATGGATCGCGAATGGTCCAGCTCCGCACTCGATCAGGACCAGACCGGATGGGACTGGTTCGCCCTGCAGCTCGAAGACGGCCGCGACCTGATGTATTACCAGCTGCGCAACCGACAGGGCGGGGCACATCCCTTCAGTCGCGGGACCCTGGTGGAGAAGGATGGCAGCGTGCATCCGCTGCGCGCCGATCAGGTTACGCTGGTGCCGCAACGCGACTGGTCGGCCGAAGACGGAGCGCATTATCCGGTTGGCTGGCGTCTGCAGGTGCCCGATTACCAGCTCGATCTGGAAGTGAATGCATTGATCGACGACCAGTTGATGGATCACAGCGTGCGTTACTGGGAAGGCGCAGTCGGCGTGTCCGGCAGTCACCGCGGCCGCGGCTATCTGGAGCTCAGCGGCTATACTTCGTATCAGGAACCCTGACGAGACTCGGATATGACTCGAATAAAAACATCATCTCTCACCTTGGTACTTCTTCTCTTGCTGTTCACCAGCCCGGCGCTGCTGGCGGCGTGGAGCGACTGGCGCCAGAAGATCGAGGACGTACTGTCGACAGAAACACCGGCCGGTGTCGAAGCGACACAACTTTCCCAGGATGAAATTGTTGCCGGTTTGAAAGAAGCTTTGCAGGTGGGTGTTGAACGGGCCACCAGTCTGCTTGGACAAAAGGGCGGTTTTCTGAACGATGCGGCGGTGAAGATTCCGTTGCCCGAGCCACTGAAAAAAGTCGAGCGAGGCCTGCGGGCGGTGGGGCAGGATGCAGTCGTTGATGAGTTCGTCATGTCAATGAACCGCGCCGCGGAGAAAGCTGTTCCCGAAGCAACTTCGATTCTGGCTGACACAATTAAAAACATGTCGCTTCGAGATGCCAGGAGCATTCTCAATGGTCCGGACGACGCAGCGACGCAATATTTTCGCGCACAGAATGAGGCGCGGCTTACCGACGCTGTCCTTCCCATAGTCAAGGACACAACGGCTGAGGCCGGCGTCACCTCATCGTACAAGAGAATGACTGGCAAGCTCGGGCCGTTAGCGCAATTCGCGGACATGGACAGACTTGACCTTGACCAGTATATCGCTGGCAAGACACTGGACGGTCTGTTCCTGAAGCTGGCGCAGGAGGAGAAACGCATTCGCGAAGACCCGGTTGCACGCAGCACCGAGCTGTTGAAGAAAGTGTTCGCAAGTTCACGTTAGCGTCAGACAAAAAAACCCCCGCAACATCGGCGGGGGTTAAAAACGCTATTACGCGTCAGAGGAGTCGATCGAGCAGGAATCAGGTTTTGTGATCCCCTGTGGCATGAGTCCGAACGGTTGAACCTGTTCGAAGCACCTGTATGGGCCGAGTGACACTTCAGGAGTTCCGTCTTGCGGACCTACGCACCGTGTCAACAACCGCCCGGTATGGCTCAGTAAATATTTAGGGCTCAACGTTTACCGGACTCATGCCACAAAGGACCAAAAACATTTCGGGTCCTGTTGATGTGGTTGTTGCAAGGCTGATGCCAATTCCGGAGAAACAGACGTAATTGAATTTGCATCAACAGGTTAACGATCATCTGCGTGTATCCGGGGCTTGTGAAGCAGTAGAAAATGCCGGCTGGCGGCGTCGGCTTTTCGCCGACTGCCAGTGATACGTCGATCGGAGATTGCCGCGCTGCACCCACAAGGACACAGCCGTCGTTGCGATGCCTCGACCCGAAGCGCAAGCGCCGTGGCAGTCTCTCGAAGGTGGCAGCCGCGTCATGAGATTATGATATGGTCCCCGCATGCTGACTCGACTGCTTAACCTGTTCCGCCCGTCCCCGACTGAGCCTTCAGCGTCGGCGGACGAATTCACGCAGGCTATCAAAGCCTATGCCCGGCGGCTGAAATCGCCCCAGGGCCGCGATATCGATGCTGCACCGATCAATGAACAGGCGGGACTGGTGCTGTTCGATATTGCGCTGCGGGCATTGATGGCTTCCGGCCATCTCGCGGAAGTTAACGATGTCGATGAGCAGATCGCCCTGCTGATGTTTGTCATGCTCGGCAGTTCGCCACTGGTGGCCCATTTGCGCAAGGAAGGCCACGACATTCAGCATGACAGTGTGTTCGCCGTTGCGGCGGCGGCATTTACCGCAAACCTCGATGCTTCAGCACGCAAGCAGACTATCGATCTGAGCACCGGGCTGTTCAAGCGCTTTATTGAAGAAGCGCGCAAGAAAGAACAGTTCAATGCCTGGCTGGGTACAAACCGGCACATGATCTGGGGACTGGTGGTCAGTGATGATCCGAAAATGCGCCAGGCTCTGGCGGCACATTACATCGCGCTGCGAACAGCGGTCGATCAGCTGCGCTGAAAGATTGCCAGGTACTGTCCGTAGCCCTGTTTCTCCATCTCCTCGCGGGGTATGAACCGCAACGCGGCTGAGTTGATGCAATAGCGCAATCCGGTCGGCTGGGGTCCATCTTCGAATACATGCCCGAGATGTGAATCGCCGTGGTGGCTGCGGACTTCTGTGCGCGGCAGGAACAGCTTTCTGTCCTGTTTCTCCACGACCATTTCCTTGTCGAGCGGCCGGGTGAAGCTTGGCCATCCGGTTCCGGAATCGAATTTGTCTGTCGATGAAAACAGCGGCTCGCCGCTAACGATGTCCACGTAGATTCCCTCACCGTGTTCATCCCAGTAGGCGTTCTGAAACGGCCGTTCGGTGCCCTCTTCCTGAGTGACCTGGTACTGGGTCGGCGTCAGGCGGCTTTTGAGTTCCTCGTCCGCCGGCCGCGTGTAGTCAGTTTTTGCATCCGGTGCATGTTCGCGGTCTGTCATGTGTAAATCCTCCTGCGGATTGATTTCCGAAGTTTGGTCGGATGATCGGGAGCTGTCCAGAGATTGCCGACCCGTTTCTATCCCACCTGTCGGCTCAGCTCCCGCAACCCCTGCAGCGCCTGTTCCTGTACCGGGCTGTCGGTTTCGCGCGGGTACACCATGTAAGCGGGATGAGTATATTCGGGCGAATCCGCCACCCGGAACAGGTGACCGGCGGTTATAAAAGGTTCGGCCATACGCGCGGGCAAAAAACAGCTGCCGCCATTGCTGAGGATCAGCTGGATGCCCAGCCAACCGATGTTTACGATCTGGGGTGGCCGCTCGAGATCCGGGTAATGCTGCTGATGCTGCGCGTAAAAGTTAGGGCCCCATTCCACATAGATATAATCATCGTCCGGTTTCTCATCGTTCGGTCGGCTGCTCACCAGCACCAGGGTTTCGTCGAACAGGTGTTCCACAATCAGTCCCGGGCTGTGGGTCGGGGTGTACATGAGCGCAACGTCCAGTGTGCCTTCGATCATGCGCCGCATTAAGTCCTCTTCGAATCCGATCTCACTGCGAATCGCGATATCGCCGGCAGTGCGGCGCATCCAGCCGACCCACTGCGGCAAAAAACTTTCCCACAGCGCAATGCGGCCACCGATGCGGATGGTGGCGCGGTAGCGGCTGGGCAGTCCGACGTCGTGCCGCGCCTGCTCGGCTGTCAGTACCAGTCGTTTGGCGTGCTGCAGAAAGCGCCGCCCGGAATGGGTGAGGCTGGCGCCGGAGCGATTGCGGACGAACAGCCGGGTGCCGAGTTCTTCTTCAAGTCGTTGAATGCGCGCGCTCACAGTCGACTGGGTCAGGTGCAGTTGCCCTGCGGCTTCGAGAAAGCTGCCGTGGGCGGTGATTGCAAGAAAAGTCCGTGCCTGTTCAATATCCATTTTTGCACCATTTTGGTCTTTGAAAGGGATTAAAATCGTGATAAGCGATATTAGATAGCAAATAATATCGTTTGACCAGAATTAATCCTGGCCAATATAGTAGTTTCAGAAATGAACGAATGGAGGTCACCATGCAAGGCACATATCAACAAATGCGCGACATCGAAGGTTATATCGTCGATCCCGCCGACTGGAATCCGGATCTGGCGGTGAAGCTGGCCGAGGAAGAGGCGCTGGAGCTCACTGACGAATACTGGCAGATACTCAATTTCATGCGCGAGTACTGGCTGGACAACAAGGTAGCGCCGGATGTGCGCCATGTGACCGAGCATCTTGTGAAGGTATACGGCTATGACAAGAAAGCCGCAAAGAAACACCTGTTCAGCCTGTTTCCCTACGGCTATGTCAAGCAGGCCTGCAAGGTCGCCGGCATGCAGCGGCCGCGTGCCTGGAGTACCGGCTGAGCGAGCGGCCGCAATCGCAGCGTCAGGATTGTTCGGCGCGCTGCTGCGACGGGTCGAAACGCTGATCGAGATATTCGATGATGGCTGCCGAATCGTACATCCAGCGCGTCTCGCCGTTTTCGTCGATACGCAGACACGGGACCTTGATCTTTCCACCGTCGTTCAGCAGTGTCTGGCGATGCGTCTGGTCATGTTGCGCGTCGCACAGCCGGATCGGGATGTTGAGCCGGTGAATGGCGCGCCGGGTGCGCACGCAGAACGGACAGGCATAGAACTGGTAGAGTGACAGTCCGGCGGCAGCCGCTTCTGCTTCGCGTTGCGCTTCGGGTGAACGCGGCACCTGGGCAGGCCGGGTGATGTAACTGACAAAAACGATGACTCGGCCGAGTCCCTCGCGTACTGCTGTAACGACTAATCCCATTGTTTTCCTGTCCAGAGTTGCATGAATTTACCTGGCTTGCCAGGCGTGTTCTGCCAGCAGCGTTTCACCTTGCCAGACCCGGCCGGTGTAACGGTCGCCGCGCAGTATCGGGCCGACGCCTTCGGGCGTACCGGTCATGATGATGTCGCCATCTTCCAGTGTCATAAAACTTTTGATGTCGTTCAGAAGTTGTTCCGGTTTGTGCAGCATTTGCGCGTAGTCGCCGCGCTGCCTGGCCTTGCCATTGATATCGAGTTCAACGCGCAGATCGTGCAGGTCGCCTGCGATGCCATGAAAATCGCTGAACAGCGCGGAACCGTCGAAGGCTTTGGCGCGCTCCCATGGCAGGCCGGCTGTCTTCAGTTGCGTCTGCAGAGCACGGCGAGTGATGTCCAGCCCGAAACCCGCTCCCGCGAGTTGGCCATTCACGATGATAAAGCAGATCTCGCCTTCATAGTGCCGATCACTATCGTCTCCTGCGAGAAGATCTGCCGCAATTGCCGAGTTCGGCTTGAGAAAAATAACCGGTTGCTGCGGGACTGCGTTATCCAGTTCATGGATATGCGCCATGTAGTTGCGCCCCACACAGACGATCTTTGAGGGCGCGAACATGCGATGTTCGAATTTTACCTGCTGCATCTTGTTATTTCAGCCAGGGCAGGATTTCCTGCGGTGTCTCGATAAGCGCATCGGCACCCCATGATTCGGGGCAGTCAGCTTCCACGATATAGCCGAACAGTGCTACCAGGGTCGACATGCGGGCGCTCAGACCTGCCTGGATATCACGCAGCGCATCACCGACGAACAGACAGCGCTGCGGTGTGCTGCCAATCAGTTTGCAGGCGTGCAACAGCGGCGCGGGGTGCGGCTTGCATTGTTTTACGGTGTCGCCCGATACGATGCCAGCTGCGCGTTTATCGAGCTGCAGCGCTTCCAGCAGCGGGTCCGTCAGCCAGGCGGGTTTGTTGGTTACTACGCCCCAGGTGAGACCCTGTGTTTCGATATGCAGCAGCACGTCTTCCATGCCAGGAAACAGCCTCGTATGTTCGGCCAGATGCTGCTGGTAATGGTCGAGGAACTGCTGGCGCAATGGAGGGAAATCCACGTGCGTGGCATCCAGACCAAAACCCAGCTGGATCAGCGCGGCGCCGCCATTCGACACCACTGGCCGGATGCGTTCGAACGGCAGCGGCGCGCGTCCGTTGCTTTCCAGCACGGCATTCAGCGCATTGGCGAGATCGGGTGCTGTGTCCAGCAGTGTGCCGTCGAGATCGAACAGGACGGTATCGAAACGTTGGCTCATACAGTGATGGATTCGATGGATTATTCCGGCTTGCAAAACCAGGCGAGATAATTCACATCGACATCGCGGCCAAGCTTGTATTCGCGGGTCAGCGGGTTGTAGGTCATGCCGCTGAGATCCCGCAATTGCAGTCCGGCGGCGCGCGCCCAGCGCTCCAGTTCCGATGGCCGGATGAACTTGCGAAATTCATGCGTGCCTTTGGGGAGCATCCGCAGCAGGTATTCGGCACCGATGATGGCGAACAGGTAGGACTTGGGATTGCGGTTGATGGTCGAGAAGAACAGCTGCCCGCCGGGTTTGACCAGATCGGCGCAGGCCTGTACCACCGCAGCCGGGTCCGGCACGTGTTCGAGCATTTCCAGACAGGTACAGGTATCGAAAGCCGCGGGCTGCTGCGCCGCCAGTTCCTCGGCAGTGATTTGCCGGTAATCGACTCTGACCCCGGATTCGTGCTGGTGCAGGCGCGCGACGGTGAGGGGCGCCTCGCCCATGTCGATGCCGGTGACGGTAGCGCCGCGGCTGGCCATGCCTTCCGAGAGCAGGCCGCCGCCACAGCCGACATCGATCACTCGGGTGCCTGCCAGAGGCGCCCGGCTGTCGATGTAGTCGAGCCGCAGCGGGTTGATGTCGTGCAGTGGTTTGAATTCGCTGTGCGGATCCCACCAGCGTGCAGCCAGCTGTTCAAACTTATTGATCTCGGCGTGATCGACGTTGCGGGTGGACTCGTTCATGACCGGTACGATACCGAATTCATCACTTCGAATCACCCGCTGAAATGCGGGTTTGCCAGCCGCGCGCCCGCTGCAGCAGATCCTTGATGTCGAGGTGGGTGAGTTCGCGCGATTTCAGGACATGCTGTCCTGCCACCCAGACGTCCGAAACCTGTTCGCGTCCCGCGGCGTAGACCAGTTGCGAGACCGGATCGTAGAGTGGCTGGGTTTCGATATGGCTGAGATCCACCGCGCAGATGTCGGCCCATTTGCCGACGGTCAGGGAACCCGTTTCATCGGCGATTCCGAGCGCCCGCGCGCCATTGAGGGTGGCCATGCGCAACGCCATGTCGGCGGACAGGGCGCTGGCGTCTGCGGCGACGGCTTTGCCGAGCAGGGCGGCTGTGCGCATTTCGCCGAGCATATCGAGATCGTTATTGCTGGCCGGTCCATCAGTACCCAGCGCCACGTTGATGCCGGCGTCGATTAACGTCTGCACCGGACAGAAGCCGCTGGCCAGCTTGAGGTTGGACTCGGGGCAATGCACCACACTGGCGCCACTGTCCGCCAGCTGGCGGATTTCGGCCTCGCTCAAATGAGTCATGTGGACGGCAGTCAGTGCCGGCGACAGCAGGCCCAGGCCGGCCAGCCGCTGCAGCGGACGCTGGCCGGTCTGCATGACACTGTCGCTGATCTCGCTGGCGGTTTCGTGCACGTGCATGTGCACGGGCAGGTCCAGTTCATCGGAAAGCATCCGGACCCGCCGAAGCGGTTCGTCGGACACTGTGTACGGGGCGTGCGGCGCGAATGCGCACTTGACCAGCGGGTGATTCCGGTAGCGGTCGTGCAGCGCCAGGCCGCGGGTAAAATACGCATCCGGACTGTCTGCATAGTTGGTTGGGAAGTCCACCAGAATCAGTCCCACGCAGGCCCGGATCACGCCGCTGGCGGCGATCTTTGCGGTGACTTCGGGAAAGAAATACATGTCATTGAAACAGGTGGTGCCGCTGCGCAGCATTTCCGCGATAGCCAGCTGGGATCCGTCATGCACGAACTGTTCGCTGGTCCATTTCTGTTCGGCTGGCCAGATGTGGTTCTGCAGCCAGTCCATCAGGTGCAGGTCATCAGCGATGCCACGCAGCAGGGTCATGGCGGCATGGGTGTGCGCATTGATCAATCCGGGAATCAGGCAATGATCGCCGAGTTCCAGACTGACGCGCGGCTGAAGTGACTGGCGCGCTTCCGCGGTCGGCAGCACCGCGCTGATGCGTCCGTCATCGATGGCAATGCTGTGGTAATCGAGTATCCGGTTATCCGGTTCGACCGGGATCACCCAGCGCGCATGAATCAGTGTATCGGTAGCTCTCATGATGCCATGTTATAGACGTGCACATCGCGTTGCGGGAATGGAATGCTTACGCCCTTGGCATCGAAAGCCAGTTTGATTTTTTCCAGTAGGTCAGCGCGCACCGCCCAGTAATCTTCGGTCTTTACCCACGGCCGCACGTTAAAATTGATACTGCTCTCGCCCAGTTCACCCAATGCTACGGCGGGCGCCGGATCGGCAAGGATGCGTCCATCCGCCTGCATGATGTCCGCGATGATACGTTTTGCAGTGGCGATATCATCGCCGTAACCAATGCCGAGTACGAGATCGATACGGCGCGTGTCACGGGCTGAATAATTGATAATCATGGAACCGTAGATCTGGCCATTGGGCACCGTCACCTCACGGTTATCGCCGGTACGCAGGGTGGTGGCGAACATCCGCACCTGCTCGACGATACCGCTCGCGCCACCGGCCTCGATAAAATCGCCGACCTTGAAGGGCCGGAACAGGATCAGCATGACGCCGGAGGAGAAGTTGCCAAGCGAGTCCTTCAGAGCCAGACCGATGGCCAGACCGGCTGCGCCGAAAATGGCCAGCAAAGAGGTGGTCTGGAGGCCGATGTGGTCGAGCGCTGCCATGACGACCGCCAGCAGCAATGCCGTATAGATGATGTTGCCGAGGAACTCGATCAACATCGGGTCGAGGTTCGAGCGCCGCATCAGCTTGCGCACCGAATAGGTAATCCACATCGCGACCCAGCGCCCGACGATGAAAATGGCGAGCGCGACTGCGATTTTCATCGCCCACAGGACCAGCAGACTCTGAACCAGTTCGAGATCGGCGAAGTTTTCCATTTTGTTGTCCTTTTGCTGCTTGCGCCCCGAATCCGTTTATTGAGGCAGGGATCAAAGGTGCGGAGTAAAGTACAATCCACTTCGGGATGCAATAGCAGTCAATGGTTAAGCGACTGAATGTGCCGCGATTTACACGAATTCAGGGAACACGACAGATGACGGCGAAGCACGATACGATCCGCGCAGTGAGTTGGGAGCAAGATGGCCTGCGGCTGCTCGACCAGCGGCTGCTGCCACGGCAGGAGCATTACCTGGTGCTGAGCGACAGCGCTGCGGTGGCGGAAGCCATTCGTTCCATGGTGGTGCGGGGCGCGCCGGCGATTGGCGTAACGGCGGCCTACGGTGCGGTGCTGGCGGCGCGCGAACGTTACGCCGCGTTGCCGACCGACTGGCGCACCGGATTCAACGCGGATCTGGATTTCCTGCAACAGGCGCGGCCGACGGCGGTCAATCTGGCCTGGGCAATAGCGCGTATGAAGGCCTGTGCCGCCGGCATCACCGGTGACCCGGTGCCGGTCCTGCTGGCCGAGGCGCGTGCCATTCACGACGAGGATATTCGCGCCAACCTGCTGATGGGCGAAGCGGGTGCGTCATTTATTTCGCCGGGCAGCGCGGTGTTGACACATTGCAATACCGGTTCACTCGCGACCGGTGGTTACGGCACGGCGCTGGGTGTGATTCGCAGCGCCTGGGCGGCCGGCAAGCTGTCGGGGGTGTTCGCCGACGAAACACGACCCTGGTTGCAGGGCGCCCGACTTACCGCCTGGGAACTGGTGCGGGACAACATTCCGGTGACTCTGCTGGTGGACGGCGCCGCGGCGCATCTGATGCAACAGGGCAAGGTGCAGTGGGTGATCGTTGGCTCCGACCGTATCGCCGCCAATGGCGATGTGGCGAACAAGATCGGCACCTACAGCACTGCGGTACTGGCACGCCATCACGGTGTGAAATTCATGGTCGTGGCTCCGGCGTCGACGGTGGACATGGCGATCAGTTCGGGAGCCTTCATACCTATTGAAGCGCGCGAACCCCAGGAAGTGCTGGAACTGGGCGGGCAGCCGGTGGCGGCACCGGGCGCCAGCGCCTGGAATCCCGCTTTCGATATCACGCCGGCCGCGCTGGTGGATGTCATCGTGACCGAGCGCGGGGTGGTGGAGCAGCCGGATGCTGAAAAGATGCGCGCCATGATGGCCCGACAATAATTTGACGGAAATCGAGTGAGGCGCTCTCAGAGCCGTTTTCAGCGCAGATTGTGCTGATGCGGTAGGGCGCCGGGGTGTGTTAAGATTCGGCTTTTAGCCGCTCTGAAAGCCCTGATGCTTTTCAGGGCCTGATAACAAGCAGCGGCGCAACAGTCGCCCTCCAGGAACAAGTAACCACAGCCATGGCAGATTTCGCCAAAGAAGTCCTTCCGGTCAATCTGGAAGACGAGATGCGTAAATCCTATCTGGATTACGCCATGAGCGTCATTGTCGGGCGCGCCCTGCCCGATGTGCGCGATGGTCTGAAACCGGTGCATCGGCGCGCCCTGTTTGCGATGAGCGTGCTCGGCAACGACTGGAACAAGCCCTACAAAAAATCGGCGCGTATCGTCGGTGACGTGATCGGTAAATATCACCCGCACGGTGATACCGCGGTCTACGACACCATCGTGCGTATGGCGCAACCGTTCTCGCTGCGTTACATGCTGGTCGACGGACAGGGCAACTTCGGTTCGGTGGATGGCGACTCGCCGGCGGCCATGCGTTATACCGAAGTGCGCATGTCGCGTATCGCGCATGAGTTGCTGGCGGATCTGGATAAAGAGACCGTCGATTTCGTTCCCAACTACGACGAGTCCGAGTGGGAACCGCAGGTCTTCCCGACCCGCATTCCGAACCTGCTGATCAACGGCTCTGCAGGTATTGCGGTCGGCATGGCCACCAACATTCCGCCGCACAATCTCGGCGAAGTCATCAGCGCCTGTCTGGCGTTGATCGAAAATCCCGACCTCAGCATCAATGAACTGATCGAACTGATACCAGGCCCGGATTTTCCGACTGCTGCCATTATCAATGGCGTGCGCGGCATACACGAGGCGTATCACACCGGCCGCGGCCGCGTTTACATTCGCGCGCGCAGCCACATCGAGGGCGAGGACGGCGCCCGGCAGTCGCTGGTGGTCACCGAATTACCCTACCAGATCAACAAGGCGCGCCTGCTCGAGAAGATCGCCGAGCTGGTAAAGGACAAGAAGATCGAAGGGATTTCCAACCTGCGCGATGAGTCCGACAAGGACGGCATGCGCATGGTGGTGGAACTCAAGCGCGGCGAAGTGCCCGAAGTCGTGTTGAATAACCTGTATCAGCAGACCCAGTTGCAGACCGTGTTCGGCATCAACATGGTGGCGCTGGTCGATGGACAGCCGCGCCTGCTCAATCTCAAGCAGATCCTCGAAGCGTTTATCCGGCATCGTCGCGATGTGGTAACCCGGCGGACGGTCTATGACCTGCGCAAGGCACGCGAACGCGCGCATATATTGGAAGGCCTGGCGGTAGCGCTGGCCAATATCGACGAAGTCATCGCCCTGATCAAGGCGTCGTCGAGCCGCGCCGAGGCGCGCGAGCAACTGACCGGACGCGACTGGGCGGCGGGTATCGTCGGTGAGTTGCTGGAACGCTCCGGCAGTGAAGCTTCGCGTCCCGACGGACTGGAAGCGCAGTACGGTTTCCAGGCCGGCATGTATCGCCTTTCGGAAACCCAGGCCCAGGCCATCCTGGATCTGCGCCTGCACCAGTTGACCGGACTGGAGCAGGGCAAGATCGTTGATGAATACCGGGACGTCATTGCCCGCATCGACGATTTGCTGGACATTCTCAAC
The DNA here is from genome assembly GCA_032251035.1 of Thiogranum sp. Classification (GTDB taxonomy): domain Bacteria; phylum Pseudomonadota; class Gammaproteobacteria; order DSM-19610; family DSM-19610; genus Thiogranum. The sequence goes on from JAVVEV010000029.1 coordinate 29,348, forward strand.
AACACCGATCGCCTCATGCAGGTGATCCGTGATGAACTCGCGGAGGTTCGCGACCAGTTCGATGACAAGCGCCGCACCGAAATCCTGATCGACCAGCTCGATCTGACCATGGAAGATCTGATCACCGAGGAAGACGTGGTGGTGACGCTGTCGCATTCCGGATATGCCAAATCGCAACCGCTGTCCGATTACCAGGCGCAACGCCGCGGCGGGCGCGGCAAGGCGGCGACCAAGATCAAGGAACAGGATTTCATCGACAAGCTGTTCGTCGCCAGCACCCACGACACGATTCTCTGCTTCACCAGCCGTGGCAAGGCTTACTGGCTGAAGGTATACCAGCTGCCGCAGGCCGGGCGCCTGGCGCGCGGCAAGCCAATTGTTAACCTGTTGCCGCTCGAAGAAGGTGAACGCATCAATGCAGTGCTGCCGGTGCGCGATTTCCCGGAGGACCAGTTCGTGTTCATGGCGACGGCGCAGGGCACCGTGAAGAAGACACCGCTGTCGGATTTCTCGCGTCCGCGCTCCAACGGCATCATCGCCGTCGATCTGCGCGCCGACGATTATCTGGTGAACGTCAATCTGACCGATGGCACCCGCGACGTGATGCTGTTCAGCAATTCCGGCAAGGTGATCCGGTTCAATGAAAATGATGTGCGTCCGATGGGCCGCACCGCCTGCGGCGTGCGCGGTATTCGCCTGCAGCCGGGCCAGAAAGTCATCGCTCTTATCATTGTCGACAAGGGCTATGTGCTGACGGCGACTGAGAACGGTTACGGCAAACGCACGCCCGCTGCGGATTACCCGGTACACGGCCGCGGCGGCCAGGGTGTCATCTCGATCCAGGGTTCCGAGCGTAATGGCGAGGTCGTGGGCGCGGTGCTGGTGCAGGAAGAAGACGAGATCATGTTGATCACCAACGGCGGAACGCTGGTCAGAACGCGGGTCAATGAAGTTTCTTCGATGAGTCGCAACACCCAGGGTGTGCGGCTCATCGCGCTGCACAACGGCGAAAAACTGGTCGGTCTGGAGTGCGTCGTCGACGTGCAGGAAGACGACCAGGAGTCGTTGCCGGAAGAATAGTTTTTGGCTTTATCTCAGGAGAATCAACCATGACCAAGGTGTATAACTTCAGCGCCGGGCCCGCGGTGTTGCCGGCTGAAGTGCTGGACAGGGCGCGTGACGAACTGATCGACTGGCAGGGTTCCGGCATGTCGGTGATGGAAATGAGTCACCGCGGCAAGGAGTTCATGAGTATTGCTCAGCAGGCCGAAGCTGACCTGCGCGAACTGATGAAAATTCCCGCCAACTACAAAGTTTTATTCCTGCAGGGCGGCGCATCGAGCCAGTTCGCCATGGTCCCGATCAACCTGTTGCGCGGCAAGAAAAACGCTGATTACGTATCTACCGGAGCCTGGAGCAAAAAAGCCATCGCCGAGGCGAAACGCTATTGCACGGTGAATGTCGCCGGCAGTTCCGAGGCCGAAAATTTCATGACCATTCCGGAGCCCGGCACCTGGCGCCTGGATGCCGATGCAGCCTATGTGCACTACACGCCGAACGAAACCATCGGGGGCGTTGAATACCACTGGATTCCCGATGTGGGCGAGGTGCCGCTGGTGGCGGATATGTCCTCCACCATCCTGTCGCGTCCGATCGACGTGTCACGTTACGGTGTGATCTATGCAGGCGCACAGAAGAATATCGGTCCCGCCGGACTGACTGTGGTGATCGTGCGCGAGGACCTGATCGGTGAGGCTATGGCCGGGCAACCGACCATGTTCGATTATGCGATTCATGCTGAAAACGAATCCATGTACAACACGCCGCCGACCTATGGCTGGTATTTCGCCGGACTGGTGTTCGACTGGCTGAAGCGTAAGGGCGGCCTCGAAAGCATGGCCAAGACCAATCATGCCAAGGCGCACAAGCTTTACAGCGCCATCGACAAGTCGGCTTTCTATTCCAACCCGGTCGATCCCGATTGCCGTTCGTGGATGAATGTGCCTTTTACACTTGCCGATCCGAAACTCGATCCGGTGTTTCTTGAAGAAGCAAAGAAAGACGGCATGGTATCTCTGAAGGGGCACCGCTCGGTCGGCGGCATGCGTGCCAGCATCTACAATGCTATGCCGGAAGAGGGCGTCGATGCCCTGGTCTGGTTCATGGCGGATTTCGAGAAGCGCCACGGCTAAGCCAGGGAAGCAGACGTTATGTACAAGATTCTTACCTTGAATAATATTTCGGTGGCGGGACTGGAACGGCTGCCGCGCGACAGTTATGAAGTCGCGTCGGAGATGCAGCATCCCGATGCCATCCTGCTGCGCTCGTTCAACATGCACAAGATGGAGATTCCGGATACGGTGCGCGCCATCGGTCGTGCGGGTGCCGGCGTCAACAACATTCCCGTCGACGCAATGAGCACGCGCGGGATTCCGGTATTCAACGCGCCTGGTGCCAATGCCAATGCGGTCAAGGAGCTGGTGCTGGCGGGCTTGCTGATGGCATCGCGCAACCTGTGCCAGGGCTGGGACTTCGCGCGCGGTCTGCAGGGCGATGATGCCGAAATCAGCAAACAGGTCGAGTCCGGTAAAATGCAGTTCGCCGGCCGCGAGCTGCCGGGGCGCACACTCGGTGTCATCGGTCTGGGTGCTATCGGTGTACTGGTCGCCAATGCCGCGCAGGCGCTGGGCATGAACGTGATCGGCTACGATCCCGCCATCACCGTTCAGAGTGCCTGGAAAATGTCTTCGGATGTCGAGCAGGCGACCGGCATCGATGACCTGCTGGCACGCAGCGACTACGTTACCTTCCATGTGCCGCTGGTCGAAGCCACGCGCAGCATGATCAACGCCGAGCGTCTGCGTTCGATGAAAGACGGGGTGGTGCTGCTGAATTTTTCCCGCAACGGCATTATCGATGATCAGGCTGTGGTCGACGCTATGGATGCCGGCAAGGTGTATGCCTATATCTGTGACTTCCCGAGCAATCTGCTCAAGGATCATCCGCGCGTCATAACCCTGCCGCACCTGGGTGCGTCGACCCGTGAAGCGGAAGATAACTGTGCCATCATGGTGGCAGACGAAGTGCGCGACTATCTGGAAAACGGCAATGTGCGCAATTCGGTAAACTTCCCGAAAGTCTACATGAAGCGTTACAAGCAAGGTTGCCGGCTGACCGTGGTGAATGCCAATGTGCCCAATATGCTCGGCCAGATTTCCACCACGCTGGCCGCGTCCGGTCTCAACATTGTCGACATGATAAATAAATCCAAAGGCGAACTGGCGTATACGCTGGTGGACGTGGAGACTTCGATCAGCCAGGCGTGCATCGACCAGATCGCGGCGACCGAAGGTGTGTTGGCGGTACGTGTCGTATAAGCGCGATGTCCATGCCTGATTCAGAACTGGATAGATTGCGGGACCGCATCGATGCGCTGGACGAGCAGGTTCAGACGCTGCTGAATGAGCGTGCCAGCCTCGCCCAGCGAGTCGCGGAATCCAAGCGCAAGCTGGAACCCGATGCCGTATTCTATCGCCCCGAGCGCGAGGCCGAAGTGCTCAGGAAAGTCAGGCAGCGCAACAGCGGGCCACTGCCAAACGATGACATGGTGCGCCTGTTCCGGGAAATCATGTCCGCCTGCCTGGCGCTCGAACAGCGGCTGACCATCGCCTATCTGGGACCGGAAGGCACCTATACACAGGCCGCAGCCCTGAAGAAATTCGGTCACTCCGTGGAGTTGAAGTCCTTGCCTGCCATCGACGAGATCTTCCGCGAAGTCGAGGCAGGTGGCGCCAGCTTTGGCGTGGTGCCGGTAGAAAACTCGAGTGAAGGCGTGATCAATCATACGCTGGACATGTTCATGCGTTCGCCGTTGAAAATCTGCGGTGACGTAGAGTTACGCATCCATCATCAGTTGCTGAGCTGTGGCACGACGCTCGACGGGATACAACGGGTCTGCGCCCATCAGCAGGCGCTGGCGCAATGCCGGGAATGGCTTGATCGTAATCTGCCGCATGTCGAACGAATTGCTGTCAGCAGCAATGCCGAAGCAGCACGCCTGGCACGCGATGACGGATCGAGTGCCGCGATTGCCGGTGATACAGCGGCCGAAGTCTATGGGCTGACGGTGGTCGCCAGAAATATCGAGGATGATCCGAACAACACCACGCGCTTCCTGGTGGTTGGGCCGCACAGTGCCGAACGCAGCGGATCGGACAAGACTTCCCTGATGGTAACCGTCCACAACAAACCGGGTGCATTGTATTCGCTGCTGGAGCCGATTGCCCGGCACGGCGTCAGTATGACGCGTATCGAATCACGCCCGTCACGAATCAGCAAATGGGATTATGTGTTTTTTCTCGATGTCGAAGGGCATGTCGAGGACGACAAGGTGGCGGCGGCGCTCGAGGCGCTGCGCAGTGAGGCAACCCTGCTCAAGGTGCTCGGGTCCTATCCCAGATGCGAACTCTAGAAATGTATCCCGCCACGCCTGGCGTGCAGGCGCTGCGTCCCTATGCGCCCGGTAAACCACTCAGTGAACTTGAGCGCGAGTACGGTATTCGTGATGCGGTCAAGCTGGCGTCCAATGAAAACCCGTTGGGTCCAAGTCAGCGGGTGCTGGATGCCATGCAGGCGCAGTTCGCTGATCTGGCGCGCTATCCGGATGGCAACGGCTTTGAGCTGAAGACCGCGCTGGCGCAGACATGTGCAGTGCCCCAGGACTGGATTACGCTGGGTAACGGCTCCAACGATGTGCTGGAACTGGTGGCGCGCGCATTCCTGTCGCCGAAGACATCGGCGGTATTTTCGGCACATGCCTTCGCTGTGTATCCCATCGTGACCCAGGCTATCGGCGCGCGCGCCATCGTTGCGCCCGCGCATGACGGCAGCCGTGGCCGGCGCTTCGGCCATGATCTTGATGCCATGCAGGCGGCCATCGATGCGGATACGCGGGTGGTGTTCATTGCCAATCCGAATAATCCAACCGGCACCTGGCTCGACAGATCGGCGCTGCACGCATTCCTCAGGCAGGTTCCTGACCAGGTGATCGTGGTGATAGACGAAGCCTATTTTGAATACGTCAGCGAGGCGGATTATCCGAATGCGCTGGAATGGCTGGCCGAGTTTCCGAATCTGCTGGTTACCCGTACCTTCTCCAAGGCCTACGGGCTGGCCTCCCTGCGGGTCGGTTACGGCGTTTCGCAGCCGGGTCTGGCGGACATGCTCAACCGGGTACGCCAACCATTCAACGTCAACAGCCTCGCCCAGGCCGCGGCCGTCGCGGCGCTTGCCGATACGGAACATCTGCAACGCAGCGTGCAGTTGAACCGGCAGGGCCTGCAACAGTTCTCGGACGGACTGCGCGACCTGTCACTGGACTTCATTCCCTCGGTGGGAAATTTCATTGCCGTGGACGTTGGACGCGCCGCGGATGCTGTGTACGAAAGACTGCTGCGCGAAGGCGTGATCGTGCGCCCGATCGCGAACTATGCAATGCCAAACTACCTGCGCATCAGCGTCGGTCTCGAAACCGAGAATCACCGTTGCCTGCAGGCGCTTGCCAGGGTGCTCACAGCATGATCCGGCGCCTGTGCATCATTGGTGTCGGGCTGATCGGCGGCTCGCTGGCGCGGGCGCTGCGCGCGGCTGGCGAGGTGGAAGAAATCGTCGGCGCCTCGCGCAATGCGGCGCATCTGCAGAAAGCCGTGGATCTCGGCGTCATCGACCGCTATGAGACGGATTTGTCGGCTGCAGTGAAAGGTGCGGACATGGTGTTTGTGTCGGTGCCGCTCGGTGCAATGCGCGCAGCGTTCGAGGCAATCAGGGGATCGCTGGATACCGGCGCGGTGGTAACCGACGCCGGCAGCGCCAAGGGCAGCGTAGTCGAGGATGTGCAGTCGGTGTTTGCTTCGGTGCCAGCCTGGTTCGTGCCGGGCCATCCGATTGCCGGTACCGAAGAAAGTGGCGTGGAAGCTTCGTCTGCGGAACTGTATCGCGGGCGGCGGGTGATTCTGACACCGTTACCGGAAACCCGGGTCGAGGCGACAGTGCGGGTACGAACCATGTGGGAAGCGACCGGCGCTGTGGTGCGCGAGATGGACGTGAAACATCATGACGAAATTCTTGCCGCTACCAGTCATCTGCCGCACCTGCTGGCGTTCACGCTGGTCGAAAGCCTGGCGCGCATGAGCGAGAAGCGGGAGATTTTTGAGTATGCCGCGGGCGGATTCCGCGACTTTACCCGCATTGCATCCAGCGACCCGGTCATGTGGCGCGACATCTGCCTCGCCAATCGCGATGCCGTGCTCGATCTGCTGCATCATTTCGGCAAGGATCTCGATGTCCTCGCCAGCGCCATCAGAAACCGTGACGAAAAAAGCATTCTGCAACTCTTTCAGGACGCCAAGGCCGCGCGCGACGCGTTTGCCGGCTGACAGGAACTTCAATGTCCAGCAATCCCGCTAATGTCTGTTTTCATGTGCGCCCGGGTGGCGCACTTAAAGGGCGCCTGCGGGTTCCCGGCGATAAATCGATTTCACACCGCTCCATCATGCTGGGCGCAATTGCCGAGGGTGTCACCCGGATCAGCGGTTTTCTCGAAGGCGAGGACAGCCTGGCGACACTCAATGCGTTTCGCGCCATGGGTGTCGCAATCGAGGGGCCGGAAGCCGGAAAGGTCACCGTGCAGGGTGTGGGGCTGCATGGCCTGAAAGCGCCGTCGGGCCCCCTGGACCTGGGCAATTCCGGCACCTCCATGCGGCTGTTGTCCGGCCTGCTGGCGGGCCAGCAATTTGATGTTGAACTGATCGGCGATCATTCGCTGATGGGCCGGCCGATGCGCCGCGTGACCGAGCCGCTGGCGGCAATGGGCGCGCAGATCGGCACGACGCCACAAGGTACGGCACCCCTGCGCATCACCGGTGCACGCGGTTTGCGCGCTATCGATTACCCGATGCCGGTGGCCAGTGCCCAGGTGAAATCCTGCCTGTTGCTGGCCGGACTCTATGCCGAAGGCCGCACCTGTGTGACCGAACCCGCACCGACCCGCGACCACACCGAACGCATGTTGCAGGGCATGGGATACGCAGTCGAGTTGAATGGCGCCACGCGTTGTGTCGAGGGCGGTGGCACTCTGCATGCGGTCGATATCGATGTGCCCGCGGATATCTCTTCAGCGGCTTTTTTTCTGGTCGGGGCGAGTATTGCACCGGGGTCCGATCTGCTGCTCGAACACGTCGGCGTAAATCCGACCCGCACGGGCGTAATCAAAATACTGCGATTGATGGGTGCGGATATCGAACTGCTGAATGCGCGTGAGATCGGTGGCGAACCGGTTGCCGATCTGCGGGTACGCGCGGCGAAGCTGCACGGTATCGACATTCCCCTGGAACAGGTGCCATTGGCCATCGATGAATTCCCGGCATTGTTCATTGCCGCGGCCTGTGCCGAGGGGCGCACTGTCCTTACTGGCGCAGAAGAATTGCGCGTCAAGGAAAGCGATCGCATCCAGGTGATGGCGGATGGCCTGCGGGCACTCGGGGTCAAAGCCGAGGCGACGCCCGATGGCATGATTATCGACGGTGGCACGATTGACGGTGGCCAGGTGAACAGCCAGGGCGATCATCGGATCGCGATGTCCTTCGCCATGGCTGCGTTGCGTGCCGCAGGGCCGATCCGCATCGATGATTGCGCCAACGTGGACACTTCGTTTCCGGGTTTCGTGCAGCAGGCGGCGATGGTGGGGCTGGGCATTGACTATGCGGTTCCGGTTATCACCATTGACGGCCCCAGTGGCTCCGGCAAAGGGACGGTAAGTCGCCTGGTGGCG
>JAVVEV010000002.1:0-168268 GCA_032251035.1 Thiogranum sp.
CGGTCGCGCAAAAGGCCTTCAAATGCGGGTATTCCGCCACCACCATACCAAAGTTTTCCCACACTTTTCTGGCCAGCTGAGCCCGCTCGCTATGCGCCAGGTCCGGAAACGCCAGCGCCAGATTGCGTTCGACGAAGCGATGTTTTCCCGATCGCGGGCCCAGCCAGCGGAACAAGCGGCGGCCAAATGCCGCAGCGCCCGCCGGGCTCATCACTGCAGCGAGCAGCCACAGGCTGCGCACAAAGCTTGCCTCGGCCCACCAGCCCGCCACCCGCAGCCAGCGCGGGCGGTTGCGGTATTTCGCCGATAACGGTGTTGCTTCGCGGGTTGAGGTCGGAGTCATGACTCGCTGCTTCTGAAAACCGGGTTGACGTTCGCCGGCACCTGACCTGCGAACGAAGGCGAGCTTAACGTACCGCTTCGGCAACCGGCATAGACGGGGCGGGTGGATTCAGGCGTCCGCAGAGGCGCTGCTATGCTGCGCCTCCTTATAATGGGTGCTCGCTATGCTGCAGGTTACCGATCCGTTGCCAAAGAGGCTGCTGTTTACGGCAGCATTCGTGCTGCCTGCGTGCCTGCTGTTGATCCCGGAGCTGGGCGACTGGATCTTTGCATTGCTGGCCGCCGCGGGTGTGGTCTGTTTTATCCAGACTGCCCGGCATCCGGCTGAACTGCGCCCCATCGTTCTGGTCAGCCTGCTGACTCTGGGGTTCTTTGCGGCTGCGCTTGTTTCGGCTCATGGTGCGTTTGATGATGCAGAGGCGTTGTACCGGGTGGGGAAGTCGCAGTATTTTCTGGCAGCCCCGTTTATCGGATTACTGTTCCTGCGTCTCCGGCTCGATGCGCGCCTGTTGTTCGCGAGCGTCAGGTTTGCTGCATTACTGGTCTTTCTCGCTGCCACAGTACAGTACCTGATGAGCGGCGGCAGAGCCGGAGGCGCGGTCAACCCGCTGGTGTTCGGTTGCCTGGCACTGTTGCTGGGTTTCTTTTCGCTGGTACGCTACCCGATGGAAGCCGGCGGCACCCGACTGGTTTCACTGCTGGCATTCTGTGCGGGGTGTGGCGCGGCGGTGCTGTCGCAGTCGCGCGGCGTATGGATTGCATCACTGATTCTGGTGCCGGTAATGTTTCTGTACTGGACACATGCGGGCGTGCTTTCAAAACGGGTTGCCCATCAGGTCGGCGCAGTTTTTGCGTTGCTGGTGCTGTTTGCCGGGGCTCTGCCTTTCGTTCAACAGCGGGCGATGGATGGGCTCGACGAATATCGCGCCTGCGTCCTGACGCACGAGTGCAGAACGTCGGTAGGTATGCGATTGCAGATGTGGCATGGCGGCTGGCGCGCAGCGCTGCAGCGTCCGCTGCTTGGCTGGGGATTGCACCGTACCCAGCAGGCGGCAGTGGCGGAGCTGGATGACGTCATCGCGCGACGGGCGATATTGGGCTACACCCATTTGCACAATGAATATCTCAACACCCTGGTCGGCAAGGGCATGGTCGGCCTGTTCAGCCTGCTGCTTCTGCTCGGGGTGCCGCTGCTCGTGTGCCTGCGATCCGGTGTGCGACATCCCGATCAGCTGATTGTCGCCGGCATCGGGCTGCTGCTGTGTACCGGTTATGCATTGGCTGGATTAAGTAACCTTGCGTTCGGGCACGAAACGATGAATGCCTTCTTTGTGTATTTCATCAGCCTGGTTCTGCCCCGGGCACAGACTCCGCTCTGGACACTGGAGGTCGATTCAGTCGGCGAACCGCGCAGCGATATACTCCGCGCCCCTTCGCAGTAGACGGAAAATGACTTGCGGATGCAGACGCTCCACACAAAAAGCCATACGGACGATGATCCGCATCCGTCCACATGGCTACTGACGAATCACCGCGCGGGGGATAACAATCAGGTTATCGCGCTGGCCGAGATGCTGGGTTGGCCCTACACGGTTAAGCGGCTCGTCCACCGCAGCAACAAATTGCTCAGCAAGCTCATCTCCAGGCAGGTCCTGGGAGTGACGCTGGCAGGCATCGATGGAACACGCTCGAGTGAACTTGCGCCTCCCTGGCCGGACCTTGTTATCAGTTCGGGGCGGGATAATGAACCCGTGGCACGCTGGATCAAACGCAAATCCGGTGGGCGAACGCGCCTGGTACATATAGGCCGGCCCTGGGCCCCGCTGGACGCGTTTGATCTGATCATAACCACGCCACAATATTTTCTTCCGGATCGGGACAATATCGTTCGCACTGCGCTGCCATTGCATCGAGTGACCTCCGAACGGCTGCGCGAATCCGCGTTGCGCTGGCGGGCTCGCTTCGCACACCTGCGCGCACCCTACACAGCGGTGCTGGTGGGCGGCAACAGCGGTCCGCTGGTTCTGTCGCGCAGCAAGGGCGAACGACTCGGCCGCCTGGTTAACGAACTCGCCAGCGCCAGTGGCGGTTCGCTCCTGATTACCACCAGTGCGCGCACGCCGGATGATGCCTTTGCGGCCTTGTGCAGCGAGATAACTGTGCCGGCGCATATCTATCGCTGGGGCAGCGAAGGCGAGGAAAATCCCTACTTCGGATATCTGGCGCTGGCGGACCGGGTGGTGGTCACCAGCGAAAGTGTTTCGATGCTCGCTGAAGCGAGCGTCAGTGGCAAACCCCTGTTCATCTATGACCTGGCGGAGCAGGATCCGGATGAAGCAGATGACACGCCAGCCTGGCGCCGATACATCGACCGGTTTCGCTACCGCTCGCTTCGGCATCGCCTTGCGATGCGTTTCGGACCCCGGCGCATGCAACGTGATATCAGTAATATCCAGCGGCAGCTGGTGGGCAGCGGTCGCGCAACCTGGCTTGGTCAGGCGGTCGGACCGGAGCGGCGCGCGCTGGCGACTTATGATGTGCGGCGCGATGCCCGGCAGGTGCTGGAACGCGTGCGCCGGCTGTTGAGCGTTAATGGAGTTTGACCACATGGCTGTGGCGGTCAGCGGGGGAGTCGCATGCGCCTGATGCAGGTTTTGTTTCGTGCCTATCCCTGGCACTCACTGCTGACCCTGCTGGCACTGCTGTTAGCCGGCCTGGCGGAAGGACTGGGGCTGTCGGTACTGCTTCCGCTTTTCAATATCGCCATCAAAGCGGATGCCGGCGACCTCGATCCTGCCGCCAGCCTGTCATCGCCGGATTCGCCGAGTGCGCTTGAACGGCTGGTAAACCAGTCACTGGATAGCCTGGGAATCGACGCCGGCATCGGTGTCATGTTGATGATTATTGTCATTGGCATCACGCTGAAAAGCCTGTTGCTGCTGATTGCGCGTAAACAGGTCGGCTACACCGCGGCGCGCGTCGCCACGGATCTGCGGCTGGACATGCTGCGAGCGGTTTTGCGCAGCCGCTGGCAATATTTTCTTGACCGTCGTATCGGTAATCTTGCCAACAGCCTGGCGAGCGAGGCGCAGCGGGGTTCGGAAGCTTTCGTCAGTGGCGCAACCGTCATCACCTTCCTGATTCAGGCGGTAATTTACGCCGCCGTCGCATTTGCAGTGTCCTGGAGAGCGACGCTGCTCGGTCTGGCGGCGGGACTGCTGATCATCGGCGTCTCGCACGTGCTGGTCAGGGTCGCGCGCAACGCCGGCAAGAAACAGACCCGTTTGCTGATGTCGCTGCTGGCCCGCCTGACCGACACCCTGCAGTCTGTGAAATCGTTGAAAGCCATGTCTCGCGAGCACCTGGCGGATGCGGTGCTGAGTATGGAGACGCGTGATCTGAATACAGCGTTGCGTCGCCAGGTAGGCAGTGGTGCAATGCTCAGCGTGGCTCAGGAGCAGATGTTCACGCTGCTGATCGCCGGCGGCATGTTCGCAGCGCTGGTGCACTTCGATATGCCGCTGGCGACGGTAATGGTGCTGGTCATGGTGTTGGGCAGGATGCTGGCGCAACTGGGCAAGGCGCAGCGCCAGTATCAGCGGCTGGCTATTTGCGAAAGCGCGTTCTGGTCGATGCGGCAGGCGATCGAAGAGGCCCGGGAGGCCGAAGAGCCGCGCAACGGCGCGAGCGCCCCCGGTCTGGCGCGTGAGGTGCATTTTGATGCGGTGTGGTTCGGCTACGCTGAGCACAGTGTTCTCAAGGGTGCGAGCATGCACTTGCGTGCCGGCACTCTGACCACGCTGACAGGCCCCTCGGGCGCCGGAAAGACGACCCTCGTGGACTTGTTGATCGGCCTGTTGCAGCCGCAATCCGGCGTCATCCGCGTCGATGGCCAGGTGCTCGCGGACATCGATGTTACGTCCTGGCGGCGGCGCATTGGCTACGTGCCGCAGGAGACTCTGCTTCTGCACGACACCCTGTTGCACAATGTCACTCTGGGTGATCCGCAGTTCACGGAAGCTGACGCTGCCCAGGCATTGCGCGCGGCCGGTGCCTGGGAGTTTGTCAGCATGCTGCCCGAGGGAATCCACAGCACCGTAGGGGAGAGGGGTGGTAAACTCTCTGGCGGACAGCGCCAGCGCATTATGATCGCGCGCGCCCTGGTGGGGCAGCCGCAGCTGCTGATCCTGGACGAGGCGACTGCGGCGCTGGATCCATCCAGTGCCGCTGCGGTGTGCGCCACGATGAAACAATTGCGCGGTCAGCTGACCATTCTGGCTATATCACACCAGCGTGAGCTGATTGAAGCTGCCGACGTTGTCTACAGGCTCGAAGATGGCCAGCTGCAGCGTCTGGATCCGGATTCGATGCGACAGCCAGGTGCGGATTCAGGACCGTTGGCGAACTTCGGCCGGGCCGGATCGCTCTGTCAAACCAGCTGATGGATAAGGATTAAAGACTCACGGGTGATAGGGCTTTGTTGTGCCGGTATCCTGCACTACACTTGCGCCGCGGCGCGATTTGCTCGACCCCCGGGCTTTACCCGCAGTAGATTCGTATATTAGAATGTTATGATATTTCGCCCCGTCTCGGGGTCGATTACCCGCTCGCGCAACGAGGCAGGAACACATGGCACAAGCAGCTATCGTCGGAAGTACCGAACAGTACAACTACGCGATCATTCGAAAATTCACTGTCATGGCGCTGGTTTGGGGCGTTCTCGGCATGTCGGCCGGCATCTATATCGCGGCCGAACTGGCCTGGCCATTCCTGAATTTCGACATCCCCGCGATCACCTTCGGTCGTCTGCGCCCCGTGCACACGACACTGGTAATATTTGGCTTCGGCGGCAGTGCGCTGTTCGCGACATCCTATTACGTTGTTCAGCGCACCTGCCAGACGCGCCTGTACAGCGACTGGATGGCCAACTTCACGTTCTGGGGCTGGCAACTCGTCGTTGGCCTCGGCGCGCTGAGCTACATGGCCGGTTTCACCCAGGCGCGCGAATATGCGGAATTCGAATGGCCGATCGACCTGCTGATTACAGTCACCTGGGTCATCTACCTGCACGTGTTTGTGCAGACGCTGCGGCGCCGCTCCCAACCCCATATTTACGTTGCCAACTGGTTCTATCTGGCCTTCATTCTCGCCACCGCAATACTGCATATATTCAACAATCTGGCTATCCCGGTCGGTCTGTTTTCGATGAAGTCCTACAGCCTGTTCGCCGGTGTCCAGGACGCCATGACCCAGTGGTGGTATGGCCATAATGCCGTAGGCTTCTTCCTGACCGCCGCGTTCCTCGGCATGATGTATTACTTCGTGCCCAAGCAGGCGCAACGGCCGGTGTATTCCTATCGCCTGTCAATCGTGCATTTCTGGTCGCTGTCATTCCTGTACATGTGGGTTGGCGGTCATCACCTGCACTGGACCGCATTGCCCGACTGGACTTCCACACTGGCGGCAACCTTTTCCATCATGCTGCTGCTGCCGTCCTGGGGTGGCATGATCAATGGAATCATGACCTTGTCGGGCGCCTGGGAGAAGCTGCGCACCGATCCGATCATGCTGTTCCTGATTACCGCCCTGTCGTTCTACGGCATGTCTACCTTCGAAGGTCCGCTAATGTCGCTGAAAAGCGTTAATGCGCTTTCTCATTACACGGACTGGACCATCGGTCACGTGCATTCCGGCGCGCTCGGCTGGGTGGCGATGGTCACCTTTGGCTCTTTTTATCATCTGATTCCGCGCCTCTACGATACCCGCATGTACAGTATTCGATTGATTTACGTGCATTTCTGGTTGGCCACCGTCGGCATTCTGTTGTACATCACCGCCATGTGGGTGGCCGGTATCTTCCAGGGGCTGATGCTGCGGAGCTTCGATGACTACGGGAATCTGGCGTACACCTTCGTCGAGACGGTTGCCTTCCTGCACGAGCCGTATGTAGTGCGCGCGATCGGCGGATTGTTCTTTATTTCCGGGCTGCTGGTGATGATCTACAACGTGATCATGACGGTGCGCAGGGCCAGCAGCGAGACTGCGGAACTGGAAGCCCGGCTGGCGGCCAAAATGGCGCGGGCCGAAGGTCAGGCGTAGTTGGAGAATTCACTGTGATTAAACATGAAAGTATCGAAACCAACGCCGGGCTGCTGATCGTGCTGACCCTGATCGTTATCAGTATTGGCGGACTGGTGGAAATCGTGCCGTTGTTTTTCATCAACGACACGGTTGAAAAGGTCGAGGGTGTCCGGCCCTATTCGGCGCTGGAATTGCGCGGCCGCGATATTTATCAACGCGAGGGCTGTTACCTGTGCCATTCGCAGATGGTGCGGCCGTTCCGCGACGAAATGCTGCGGTACGGGCATTACTCGCTGGCGGCGGAGTCGAAATACGATCACCCCTTCCAGTGGGGTTCCAAACGCACCGGACCCGACCTGGCGCGGGTTGGCGGCAAATATTCAAACGAATGGCATGTCGCTCACCTGGTGCGCCCGACTGCCGTGGTGCCGCAGTCGGTGATGCCGAACTACCCATGGTTGCTGGAAACGGAGCTGAATTACTCCGACGTGCAGGACCGGATGCGGGCACTGAAGACGACCGGGGTTCCGTATTCCGAAACCCAGCAGGAGTACGATGCGAATCTGGCGAATTTCGGCGCTGATATCGCCGGTAAACTGGATATCCTGCGCGCGGAAGAAACCTTGATGCAGCAGGCGCTGACTTTTAACTACGATGGTCAACGCGCCCGCGTTACCGAAATGGATGCGCTGATAGCCTATCTGCAGGTGCTCGGCACCATGGTGGATTTCAGCCGATATGACGAAGGCTATTTTACTCAGTTCCGCTGAGGGCTTTTCTTATGCCGGAATGGTTGCTTTGGTTTACCCACTTTGAAAACAGCAAGATCGTTGCATTACTGCTGTTTTTTTCGACCTTCTGCGGGATCCTGATTTACGTGTTCACCGGCAAGGAACGCTCCAGGCGCCTGGAATCTTACAAGTATATGCCCCTGCAGGAAGATGACGAGGAGTCAGACGCCGCTGATGGCGAGGTAGCAGACAATGAGCGAAACAAAGCCTAAGCCGCAGGGTGCGGTGCAAACCACCGGCCACTCCTGGGATGGCGATCTGCAGGAGTTCAACAATCCGTTGCCGACCTGGTGGTTGTGGGGATTCTATGCGACGGTGTTGTTCGCCGTGATCTACTGGGTGTTGTTCCCGGCCTGGCCGATCGCCGGAGGTTATACCACCGGCGTAATGAACACGATCACCTTCGTCGACGGCAGTGGCGAGGAAAGAACCACCCACTGGAATACCCGAAGCCTGTTGTTGAAGAACATGCAGCAGAGCGAAGCGGCGCAACGCAGTCGTGAATACCTGGAGAAAGTCGCAGCGACCGATTATCAGGAGATACTCGCCGACCCCGAGATGATGGATTTCACGCGGTCTATGGCGAAAGGTCTGTTCGGTGATAACTGCGCCGCCTGCCACGGCACCGGCGGTAGCGGAGTTATTGGCCTGTTTCCGAATCTGGCTGATGATGACTGGCTCTGGGGTGGCACCGTCGGGGAGATTGAAAACAGTATCCGCGCCGGACGCTATGGCTTCATGCCCGAATTTCGCAATACTCTCAATGCACAGCAGCTGGATGAGGTGGCGACCTATGTGCTGAGTCTTTCCGGCACCGAAGTCGATCAGGCGGTCGCGATACGTGGTGAAAAGATATTCCAGACCGAAACCGGAGGCTGCTACTACTGCCACACCGAATCCGGCACCGGACTCGCATCGCAGGGCGCAGCCAATCTCACCGATCAGGTGTGGACAGTTGCTGACGTATATGGCGCGGAGACACTCGAGGCGCAGAAAGCGGAAGTAAAGCAGGTGATACGCAATGGCGTCGAAAGACGCATGCCGGCCTGGTCCGAGCGTCTGACGGCTGCGCAAGTCAAGTTGCTCACAGTGTTTGTTCACGAGCTCGGAGGCGGCCAATAACGTCGTTCCTGCTGACAGCAAGAAAGCGTGTGCGGATGCAGCAGCTATGACAGAATCCAGCGCGCAACAAATCTATGCCGCGCGGGTGCCCATTTATCCGCGCTCGGTCAAGGGTCGGTTCCGCAACATCAAGTGGGCCATCCTGGGCTTCGCGTATGGCGTTTATTTTCTTCTCCCCTGGCTTCGCTGGGAGCGCAGCGTCGGGCCTGACCAGGCGGTGCTGTTCGATATAGCGGACCGCAAGTTCTATATGTTCGGCCTGGTGGCTCACGCACAGGATCTGTTCTGGCTGACCGGATTTCTGCTGATCGCTGCATTGCTGCTGTTTTTTGTAACCGGAATCGCCGGTCGTGTGTTCTGCGGCTATTTCTGTTTCCAGACTCTGTGGACCGACCTGTACATGCTCATCGAGCGTCTGGTGCAGGGCGACCGGGTGGCGCGAATCCGCCTGGACAAGGCGCCCTGGGGTGCCGGAAAACTGCTGCGCAAAAGTCTTACGCACGTACTGTGGCTGCTGGCCGCATTCTGGACCGGGCTGACCTTCACCCTCTACTGGGCAAATGCACCGCAACTGCTGGCACAGTGGTTCACCGGCTCCGCCCCTTTTTCCGCCTATGCGACGACGCTGTTTCTGACTGCCACTACCTATGTCATGGCCGGCCTGGCGCGCGAGCAGGTGTGCACCTACATGTGTCCGTATGCGCGTTTCCAGTCGGTCATGTTCGATGCCGACACGCGCATCGTCGCCTACGACGAGAAGCGAGGTGAAGGCGCCATGGGACGTCATAAAGTGACCCGGGATCTAAAGACACAGGATCAGCGTGCACAGCAGGATGTCGGCGACTGTATCGACTGTGGCTATTGCGTGCAGGTCTGCCCAACCGGTATCGATATCCGCGACGGTCTTCAGGTGCAGTGCATTACCTGCGCATTGTGCATCGACGCCTGTGACACCATCATGGACACGCTTGGCTGGGGTCCTGGTCTGATCCGCTACACCTCGGAAAAACAGTCGCGTGGTGAGGCCAGCCGGGTATGGAAACCAAAGACGATTGCCTATGGCCTGTTTCTTATCGCCGCGGTATTTGGGCTGGGGTGGAGCATCAGTCAACAGGCGCCGTTGGAAATGTCGGTGGTGCAGGTGCGGCAGCCGTTGTTTGTGCGGCTCTCTGACGGGCGAATCCAGAACAGTTACGAATTGCACATGGAAAACAAGACCGATGAACCCTTGCAGTTGGCTATCATGATGCGCGGTCTGGCTGGTGCGGAGCTGGATCTCGGCAAGCTGGCATCCATCGAGCTGGGCGCGCAGCGCAGCGTGCGCGTGGTTGCCCGGGTGCGCTGGGAGGCCGAACACCGGATTAAAGGTTCGCGCAGCTTCCAGTTCGACGTGGTCCCGCAACAGCATATCGATATCGGAATGGTTAGTGCGCCGGCTACATTCTATCTACCGGGAGAAGAACACTGATGCTGCAGTCGCTGCTGGCATTACCATTGGGCGCGGTCGCGCAAGTGCTCCTTTTTCTGCTCATCTACCGGCTTAGTTCACTTACCGGGAAACAGACGGCTCTGGTCGTCGGCGTGGTAGCAGTCGTCGGCCTGCTGACCTACAGCATCGTCGACTGGCCGGGTGCGGACGTACTGGCGATGTATGTTGCGGTGCTGTCGGTTACGGCCTACCTGCTCGGAATAGTCAGTAACGCTCGTGAGCAGCGGCGTGCCGGACCGCAGGCCAACGGGCGCTGGTTTCATTGGGGCCCGGCGATCATTGTCCTCTTTTTTATCCTGTTGTTTGCTGTAGACGGAATGCTGGTCATTGTCTCGCGGGACGGCCTGCCGCCACAGCTGGCACAGCGGCTGCTGCCGAAGCAGGGCGATCAGACTGCGGTGCATTCGGTATTCCCGGGGGTCGTGGCGCGCGACTACCAGAAAAAGGAAAGCCTGTATAACGCTTATCTGCAGCAGGTTCAGCGTCAGGAGCAGCGTGGCTGGCAGCTGCGCAAAGGTTGGCTGGATACCCCGCGTGCCGGTATCGCCAGCAGTTTCCAGGTGCAGGTGACCGAGCGCGATGGCACACCGCTGCAGTCCGCTCAGGTGACTGGTGTGTTCGAGCGCCCTTCGGATACGCGTCAGGATCAGGTCTTCAGCATGCAGGAAACAGAGCCCGGTGTGTATCGGGCCGAAATCCGGCTTCCCGAACCGGGGGCGTGGAATCTCGTTCTGCAGGTGCGACGCGATGAGCACTTGCACGAACTGCGTGCGAACACCTCGATAGCGGAATGATTTTCGCCTTGCCACTGGGTTCCCCATGGACATGAGTGCACAGCCTGACTGTTTCCATTGCGGCTTGCCGGTACCGCCGGGCGCTCGCTATGAAGTGGAGATCGACGGTCAGGCGCAACCGATGTGCTGTCCCGGCTGCCAGGCAGTCGCTAGCGCTATCATCAGCGGCGGCATGGGCGAGTTCTACCGCTATCGCACCGGCAAATCGGTGCGAGGGCGTGAATTGGTACCCGCAGAACTCGATGAATTGGCGCTGTATAACCGCGACGACCTGCAGCAGAGTTTCGTGCAGCGCAAGGCCGGCGAGCAGCGTGAAGCAGCGCTGATACTCGAGGGCATTGTCTGCGCCGCCTGCGTATGGCTGAACGAACGGCATGTCAAGGCACTGCCGGGCGTGCTGGATTTTTCTGTCAACTATTCCACCCACCGCGCACATGTCAGTTGGGATAATCAGCGTATCAAGCTGAGTGACATCCTTGCGGCGATCAACGCCATTGGCTATCACGCGCACCCCTTTGACCCGGGACGCCAGGAAGCTATTTACGCGCGTGAAAAAACCCGCGCGCTGCGGCGGCTGGCGGTCGCGGGCGTGGTTATGGTGCAGGTAATGATGCTGGCGGTGGCGCTGTACGCAGGTGATTACGACGGCATGGATGCAACATTGAGGCATTTCCTGCGTGTCGTCAGCCTGCTCCTCACCCTGCCGGTGATGTTGTACGCAGCACAGCCGTTTTTTGTCAGTGCCTGGCGTGATCTGAAACGTCGGCAGACGGGCATGGACGTTCCGGTGTCGCTGGCGATCGGCGGAGCATTTGCGGCCAGCGCCTGGTCGACGCTAACCGGTAGCGGCGAGATCTACTTTGACTCGGTGACGATGTTCACGTTCTTTCTGCTGGCTGGACGTTTTCTGGAGATGGGGGCCCGCCATCGCGCCGGTCAGGCAGCCGAGGAGCTGATCAAGCTGTTGCCGGTGACCGCGGCGCGTCTCGATGACAGCGGTGAACAACGCGTGCCAGTGGCTGATCTGGTGCCGGGTGACCGGGTGCTGGTGCGGCCGGGGGAAAGCATTGCCGCGGACGGGCGGGTTATCGAAGGATGCAGCTCTGTCGATGAGTCGCTGCTTACCGGGGAAAGCGCGCCGCAACAACGGCAGCCGGGCGATCTACTGGTGGGCGGCACCGTGAACAACGAAAGTCCACTGGTAATGGAAATCGAACAGGTCGGCGAAGCCACTGTGCTGTCGGCCATTGTGCGACTGCTGGATCGGGCCCAGACGGAAAAACCGGAGGTTGCGCGGCTTGCCGATCGGGTCGCCCGCTGGTTCGTGCTGGCATTGCTGATACTGGCAACAGCGGTCGCCTGGTGGTGGTGGAAACATGATCCACAGCATGCCTTCGCTATCACACTGTCGGTTCTGGTCGTCACCTGCCCCTGTGCGCTGTCATTGGCGACGCCAGCGGCGCTGACTGCGGCGACCGGCGCTCTGACGCGTCTCGGTGTGTTGACCACCCGAGGCCATGCGCTGGAGACGCTGGCTCGCAGTACTCACGTTATTTTCGACAAGACAGGAACGCTCACCGAAGGTCGCCTGCGCTACCAGGGGGTCGAGGTGTTCGGTGATGTGGAGCCTGATCGCTGCCTGGAGATTGCCGCCGCTCTGGAGGCAAGTTCCGAACATCCTATTGCTGCGGCGTTGCGGGCAGAGGCGGCCTGCGCGCTACGTGCCGAATCACTCACCGCAACTCCCGGTTGCGGCATCGAAGGAACGGTGGATGGACAGATTTACCGCCTCGGCATCCCTGATTTCGTCACGGCTTTGCGGTCGCCTGAATCAGAACTGGCCGGTCCGGCACAGGCTCCGACCGGGGTGGTGCTCGGCAATGAGCAGGGCCTGCTGGCGCAGTTCGAATTCGCGGATCGCGTCCGCGAACAGGCCGCAGAGGCGGTAGCCGAGCTCAAACAGCTGGGCGTGACGGTAGAACTGCTGAGCGGAGACGAAGCGGGTGTCGTGCGCCGCATCGCCGGACAGTTGGGTATAGAGCATTTCCAGTCCCGCTGCCGCCCCGAGGACAAGCTGGCGCGAGTGCAGGCATTACAGGCGCAGGGTGCCGTGGTCGCGATGGTTGGTGACGGTGTGAACGACGCGCCGGTGCTGGCCGCGGCCCAGGTTTCACTGGCGATGGGCGGCGGTACGCAACTCGCGCATGCCAGTGCAGACATGGTTCTGCTGTCTGAGCACTTGCCGCATTTGCCAGCGGCGGTGCGTACTGCCCGACGCACCCGGGCAGTAATCCGGCAGAATCTCACCTGGGCGCTGGTGTACAATATTACTGCGTTGCCGCTGGCTGCAACTGGCTATATTGCGCCGTGGATGGCGGCTCTCGGCATGTCGGCGAGTTCGCTGGTGGTTGTGGTAAATGCACTGCGACTGCGCCGATGAGCGCGCTGCCACAGCACCGAAAGTACAGGGCGCGTTAAGCTATGGATATATTGTTTCTTTTGATCCCGATCAGTCTGATTATCATGGGGATCGCCGTGTGGGTGTTCCTTTGGGCAATACGTTCCGGTCAGTTCGACGATCTCGAAGGACCGGCACATCGGATTCTCATGGACGATGATGACCCGCTGATTCCGCGACGTCCGCAATTGAAGGATGACGACGACTGATATAAGATACCGCTAATGTTCAATTAGCCGCCAGAGAACGATCATTATGTTTACATTCCAGGGTTTTCCGATGGTCATCGTAGTCGCTTTGATTGCTATGTCGTGGCTGAGCTTTTTGTCAGTGGTGTTTTTCGCCTGATCGCTGCTCTTTCAGCAATAAAAAACGGCCTCGAGGGCCGTTTTTTATTGCGACTCGTTGAATTGTTTCCTGGATCAGGCCATTAGTTTCTTTAACTTTTTAATGGCGTTGTTCTCCAGCTGCCGGATCCGCTCAGCGGATACGCCGAACTGGTCGGCGAGCTCGTGCAAGGTGCTCTTCTCGTCGTGCAGCCAGCGCTGTTCGACGATGGCGCGGGTGCGATCATCCAGCTGTTCCAGCGCATCGTGCAGTCTGCCGCGGCTATGATCACTGCTGTCAGCCTGTTCGAGCGTGGTTAGCGGATCCGCACTGAGCGGCGCACTGAGATACGAGGCCGGCGACCAGGCGGTTTCTTCGCTGTCTGTTTCAACGGGGTCAAAGGACACGTCCTGCCCACTCAGGCGCGACTCCATTTCCAGCACGGTTTCCGGACTCACGCCGAGATCCTCGGCCACCGATTGCACTTCTTCATGGCTGAACCAGCCCAGGCGCTTTTTCGAGCTGCGCAGGTTGAAGAAGAGCTTGCGTTGCGCCTTGGTGGTCGCGACTTTCACGATGCGCCAGTTACGCAGGATGTATTCATGCATTTCCGCACGAATCCAGTGAACTGCAAATGAAACGAGCCGCACACCCATATCGGGATCGAAACGACGCACGGCTTTCATCAGACCAATGCCACCTTCCTGAATCAGGTCGGCAAGCGGCAGACCGTAGCCGGTATAGCCCCGCGCGATTTTGGCAACAAAGCGCAGATGGGACAGCACCAGTTCTCTGGCCGCCTCCAGGTCGTTATCGGTGCGCAAACGCAGCGCCAGCTCCCGCTCACGCTCCGCGCTCAGGATCGGGAACCGGCTGATCTGCTGTAAATAGCTTCCCAGCTGGTCACTCGCGACCGGCAGCGTCAGGTTGGTGGTTGTGACCAATGCATTGCTCATATATCAGGTTACTCCCTTTCAATCAGAGTAAGTCTAGCACTCGTTCTCTGAGAGTGCTAATCCCGCCGGAAGTTCCGTTATTTGTAAGTTATTGAAATTATAGAAGTATGCTCAGGCGCAAACCTGATTTCGGCCCTGGGCCTTGGCTGCATACAATGCCTTGTCGGCATGATTGATCAACTGCGTCAGATTCAGTTCCGGATTATGCTGGTTGCTCGCCAGGCCCATGCTCACTGTGATAGAGACACTGGCGGGCGTGAGCGCTTCGATATCAAGGCGCAGCCGATCTGCGCAGGTTTCAGCTTCGTCGATAGTGCAGCGCGGAACCAGCATGGCAAATTCTTCGCCCCCGAAACGCACCACCATGGCATGTTCAGGGACGCGTTCGAGTAGCAGTGCGCCCAGCGCTTCCAGCACCCGGTCACCGACAATATGGCCCAGATTGTCATTGATCTTCTTGAAGTGATCGATATCGAGCAGGATCGCCGACACCGGATGATTTTCCCGACTGGCGATAAAGTGTTCGCCATGGTCCAGCAGGTATCGCCGGTTGTAGACGCGCGTAAGGGTATCGGTGATCGCCTGTCGATGCATCGCTTCAGTCTGGCGTTTAAGTGCGGTGAACTGCTGTTTTATGAGTAGCAGCGAGCGAATTCTCGCCATAAAAACTTCTTCGAGAACCGGTTTTGAGACGAAGTCGTTGGCGCCGGCGTGGAACACTTCGACCTGCTTCTCGCCCGGCTCTGAACCGGTAAGCACCAGTACCGGCATTTCCTGTTGTGAATAGTGGAACTTCGCGCGAATGGCGTGTAACAGGTCGCCGCCCGTCAGATTGCCCTGCAGATAAAAATCCGTCACAACGATGTCAAACGACTCGCTGGTGAGCGGCGCACAGGACTGGGTATTGTGCAGCAGCTGCAAAGCCTCTTCGGCATGGGTAGTGTGGGTGACCTGCAGGCCGTGCTTCTCCATCATGCGCATGTGCAGCTTGGCGGTGGTAAGACTGTCTTCCACATAGAGAATGCGCCCGACCAGGCCGAACTTCCGTTGCATGAAATCCTTGATGAATTCCGCAAACGCGCGATAGCCGAGTGACTTGTCGAAGTAGTCGGTGACACCTGCAGCGAAACCCTCCCGTAACAGTCGGGTATCGGCATCGCCGGACACCACGATGGTCGGGGTGTAATGGTGGTTGCGAGAGGCGCGTACGTAGCGACACAACTCCAGGCCGTCCTTGTCCCGCAGCATAAGTGCTGTCGTAACAAGCTCAAAGTGGCTTTGCTCCAGCCACTCGCAGGCCTTCTCGACGGTTCCGCAGGTGATGATTTCCGTCTCGGGCATTTCTTCGTTCAGAATCCGCACAATAATCGTGCGTGCCACCTCAGAGCCATCCACTACCAGTATGCGGTTCAGTTTACGGGACATCCGGGCACGCCTGTGTCGGTTGATTTTCGTTGTTTTTTAGTAATTTGCAGAAATCGTTGCAGCTTCTAGATCGACTCCGGAAGGAGAAAACTTTAGGTGGGGGCAGCCGACCGGCGTGATCGGCAAATCAGAGGATCAGTAGGTCGGCTCGATATCAGCGAGATGGCGACCAACAGCCAACCAGGCGCCGGCCAGCCCGAGCAGGATCCCGCCCGACAGCAGCACCCCGATTTCGGCAAAAGACAGCGCTTCAAGGGCGAAGCTGCTTGCGTAAAGTCCTGATAATTGTCGCACCGGACCCTGAAGCTGCAGGAATGCGACTTCAAGCAGCACCACGGCCAGCAGTGCGCCGCCCAATCCGTACCAGATACCGCTGTACAGGAATGGTCGGCGGATGAAGGCATCGGTGGCCCCTATCAGTTTGGTGATTTCGATTTCTTCGCGACGGTTCTGAATTTCCAGGCGAATGGTGTTGCCAATTACCAGCAATACCGCCAGTCCAAGCAACGCACCTGCTACCCAGATGGAGCGCCGGACGATATCGACGATCGCACTGAAGCGCCTGACCCATTGCAGATCGAGCTGAGCCATCTCTACTTCCGGAAGGCCGCGCAGTCGTTCCAGCAGCGCGGCCGCAGAATCGGCATCCGCATGATCGCGGCCGGGCTTTACCGCCAGTACGGCGGGTAACGGGTTCTCCTCGAGCACATCGAGTGCCGTACCGAATCCCGAAAGTTCGCGGAACTCCGCCAGCGCCTGTTCGGGCGAAATCAGCTGCAGGCTTTCTATCTCGGGCCATTTCTGAAGCTCCGCTTCCAGCTGCCGCGCCTGCTTTTCGGAAACAGACTGGTGCAGAAACAGGGACAGGCTGGTGCTGCCGTCCCATTGCGTGCTGAGGCGCTGAAGGTTGCCGGCGAGCAGGTACAATCCGGATGGAAGTGCCAGCGCAATGGCGATTACGGCCGCGGTCATCAGCGAGGCTGACGGCATACGGTAAAGGCGCCCCAGGCTGTTCAGCGAAACCTGGGCGTGCCGCGCCAGATAGACGTGCAGGAAGCGCGGTAGCTTCATTCGACTGCCAGCGCCTCCTCAAGTGACAGGCGTCCCTGGTGCAGGCGCAACTGGGGGTAAGGCATGCGCGAGATCAGATCGAGATCATGACTGGCAACCAGTACCGTGACACCGACCTGGTTGAACTGTTCGAACAGATGCATGATGTCGCGGGACAGTTCCGGGTCGAGATTGCCGGTAGGCTCATCGGCCAGTAGCAAGGGCGGTTTGTTGACCACGGCACGCGCAATACCCACGCGCTGTTGTTCTCCTCCCGATAGCATCAATGGAAAAGAGCGCTCCTTGTTGAGCAGTCCGACCTTGTCGAGCGCTGCCCTTGCCCGGCGACGGATGTCTTGGTGGCTGAAACCGGCGATCACCAGAGGTAAGGCAACATTGTCGAAAACCGTGCGATCGCATAGCAGACGGTGATTCTGAAAAATCATGCCGATTTTGCGGCGCACCAGCGGTATCTTGCGCGGCGGTGCGCGGGTCAGATTTTCGCCGTCGAGGAACAGTTGGCCACGCGAACAGCGCTCCAGCAGCGCGATCAGTTTCAGGAGCGTGCTTTTGCCGGCGCCTGAATGGCCGGTAAGAAACGCCATGGCGCCGCTCATCAGGTGGAAATTCACGTTGTGCAGTGCGTCACCGGTTTCCGGATAGCGTTTGCTGACGTGATCAAACCGGATCATGCAGTATGCGTGTCAGTGAAAAGGGCATCGACGAATTCCGCGGCATTGAAGGGGCGCAAATCATCGATCGCCTCGCCGACCCCAATGAAGCGGATAGGTATGCCAGTCTGGCTGGCGATTGCGAAAATAATGCCCCCCCTGGCGGTGCCGTCGAGCTTGGTGAGTGTAATCCCCGTCAGCTGTACAGCCGCGTCGAACTGGCGCGCCTGATTAAGCGCGTTCTGTCCGGTACCGGCGTCGACCACCAGCATCACTTCGTGTGGCGCATCCGCATCCAGTTTGCCGAGCACGCGTTTGATCTTCTTTAATTCGTCCATCAGGTTTGCCTGCGTATGCAGACGCCCGGCGGTATCGGCGATCAGCACATCCACCTGCCGCGCTCGCGCCGCCTGCAAAGCGTCGAATATCACCGATGCGGAATCTGCCCCCTGTTGCTGAGCGATAACCGGTACCTTGTTACGCTCGCCCCAGGCCTGCAACTGTTCGACTGCGGCAGCTCGGAATGTATCGCCGGCGGCAAGCATCACGGTGTGTCCCTGGTTCAGCAGATGCCGGGCGATTTTTCCGATGGTGGTGGTTTTGCCGGCGCCATTGATGCCGACCATCAATAACACGAAAGGGGCATCGGACTGCGGAATCTGCAGCGGCTGTGATACCGGCTCCAGCATTGCGCGCATGTCATCGTGAAGGGCCTGCATCAAGGCATCGCTGTCACGCAATTGTTTGCGCGACACACGTTGTGTCAGGTCTTTTATTATCGTGCTGGTCGCTTCCACGCCGACGTCGGCGGTAAGCAGCTGGGTTTCGAGATCTTCCAGAAGTTCATCGTCGATCTGCTTGCTGCCGCCTACCAGATTGGCAATGCCGCTGGTTAGGCCATCACGGGTTTTCGCCAGCCCCGCCTTGAGGCGGCTGAACATGCCCTGTTTCTGCTTGTCAGCGTCTACTGGTGGAGTGTCAGAATCGTTTTTGCCGCGGAAACCAAACATTGTTAGTGCTGTCCATATGGGTTTGCGTATCCTATCATCACCCCCTGCTCATCGGTAGGACGAAAAGGAGTACAGAATGCGAGGATTGCTCGGGCTTGTGTTTGTCATGTTTACAGCGGTTGCTGGGGCCGGACAGACGACGCACGAATACAAGCTGGATAACGGACTGAAACTCATTGTTAAAGAAGATCATCGCGCGCCTGTCATGGTGTCGCAGGTCTGGTACAAGGTCGGCTCCAGCTACGAACATAACGGTATTACCGGCATTTCACATGTGCTCGAACACATGATGTTCAAAGGTACCGGAAAATATCCCGCCGGCACCTTCTCTCGAATCGTCGCCGAGAATGGTGGGGAGGACAATGCATTCACGGGACAGGATTACACGGCTTATTTCCAGACTATGGAAGCAAGCCGGCTACCGGTTAGCTTTGAGCTGGAAGCTGACCGAATGCGTAACCTGACCTTGCCGCGCGAGGAGTTTCTCAAGGAAGTGCAGGTCGTTATGGAAGAGCGGCGCATGCGCACCGAGGATAACCCGCAGGCTCTGGCGTATGAGCGATTCAAGGCCGCCGCGTATATCACCAATCCCTACCGCAATCCGATCATCGGCTGGATGAGCGATCTCGAGCAACTGAAGATCGATGACCTGGAGCGCTGGTACGCGCAATGGTATGCGCCCAATAACGCGACTCTGGTGGTGGTTGGCGATGTCGATCCGGAGCACGTGCTGGCACTGGCAAAAAAACATTTCGGTCCACTGAAGCCAAGCACGATCGAAGCTGCGAAAGATCGGCCCGAACTTGAACAGCGCGGCATCAAACGCCTTGAGGTGCGTGCGCCCGCAGAGCTGCCGTACCTGATGATGGGGTACAAAGTGCCGGTGGTTCTGACTGCTGATTCCGATACAGACTGGGAACCGTATGCGCTGGAAGTGCTGGCCGGCGTGCTTGACGGCGGCACCAGTGCGCGTCTGGAGAGCGAAGTGGTGCGTGGCGACGCCGTGGCAACCAGTGCCGGTGCCGGCTATGACGCTTACGATCGCTTGCAGAGTCTGTTCATGCTGTCCGGTACGCCAGCGAAGGACCATACGGTCAAGGATCTCGAAACTGAATTCCGCAAGCAACTTCGGCGGCTGCGCGAAGAGCGGGTGCCGAACGATGAGCTGGCGCGCGTCAAGGCGCAGATCCGCGCAGCGAAGATCTATGAGGAAGATTCGATATTCTATCAGGCCATGCAGATCGGCAGCATGGAAACAATCGGCCTGAGCTGGAAGGAAACCGAGCGGTTTTACGAGCGCCTCGAAGCGATAACCCCAGAGCAGGTGCAGGCGGTCGCACGGAAATATTTTTCTGACACCGGACTGACGGTAGCGGAACTGGTGCCGCAGCCGATCGACCCCGCAAATCCACCGGCGAGCGCCGGAGCGGATGCTCAGCTCCACTAGACCAGGCCAGGGAGAATGCCAAAAATGAAGCAGATGTTGCGTGTTGGAACGATAGTTGTAGGCCTGGTGTTTTCGGGTGTGGCTGCAGCGTTACCGGAGATTCAGAGCTGGACGACCGGCAAGGGCGCACGGGTGCTTTATGTGCACGCGTCCGAACTTCCGATGGTGGACGTTCGCCTGGTGTTCGATGCTGGCAGCGCCCGTGACAGGGAGCAGAGCGGAATCGCGAGACTGACCAACGCGATGCTTGATCAGGGTGCCGCTGGCCTCGATGCCGGTGAAATAGCGGGCGGAATGGAGCAGCGTGGAGCGGTGCTCAGCGGTGGCTCCGAGCGCGATACCGCCTGGCTCGCCCTGCGCAGTCTCACTGACCCGGAGCTGTTTGAGCCGGCGCTCGAACTGTTTGGAAAGGTAATTTCACAGCCCGACTTCCCGCCTGAAGATTTTGCGCGCGAACAACGGCGCATGCTGGCTGGCCTGCAGTACCAGAAGCAGCAGCCACGATCGATTGCGAGCCGCGCGTTTTTTCAGCAGCTGTATGATCAGCATCCCTATGCCAGTGATCCAACCGGCACCGAGGAAACTGTCGCTGCATTGACTGTGGATGAGCTGGAGGCGTTTTACCGCCGTTATTACGTGGCCAGTAACGCTGTGGTAGTGATTGTCGGGGACGTGCCCGAGGCGCAGGCGCGACAGATCGCAACAGGTCTGGCGGATAACCTGGAAACCGGTGAGCCCGCAGCTGCATTGCCCGCCGTCGATACGCTTGAAGCACAGCAGAAAGTACATCTTGAGCACCCTTCGGCCCAGAGTCACGTCATGATGGGGCAGCCTGGTGTACAGCGTAAGGATCCGGACTACTTCCCGCTGTACGTCGGCAATCACATCCTCGGTGGCAGCGGTCTGGTGTCTCGCATCAGTGAGGAGATACGTGAAGAGCGTGGCCTCGCCTACAGTGCGTACAGCTATTTTGTCCCGATGGAGCGCAAAGGTCCCTACACCCTGGGATTCCAGACTCGCAATGATCAGCGCGACGAGGCTCTGTCAGTGCTGCGCGAGACCGTGACGACATTTATCGCCGAAGGTCCGACAGCACAGGAGCTGGACGCCGCGCAAAAGAACATTGTGGCCGGCTTTCCAATACGCGTAGCGAGCAATTCAAAAATTGCGGAATATCTGGCGGTGATTGGTTTCTATGATCTGCCTCTGGATTATCTGGAAACTTTTCCCGACCGGGTGCAGGCGGTGACCAATAACCAGATCAAGGATGCTTATCGGCGCCGGGTCCACCCGCAAACTATGGTTACCGTGATTGTCGGTGGCGAAGCTGAGGCGCAGCCGGCGCTTTGATCGCATCAGCATGAGTTAAGGCCCACGGCTTTTTCAGCCTTGGCTTACGTCTTTTTCAGAAAATAGCCGCTTATGTAGCTGCAACGGAGCTGTCAACATGACCGCTCCGTTGCTTTTTGTGCGCGGTAAAAAGAGCGTTGGCATGGATGCCAGTTAATATCATGGAGGAATTTCACGTGAAGCAGAAATACAGGTACGCAAATTTTATGGCGGGTCTTTGTCTGGCCGGGATGAGTGGCGTCGCAACTGCCACACCGATCATTTCAGAGCTGTTCTATGACGCAGCATCTACCGATGCCGGTTTTGTATTCGTCGAACTTTTCGGAAACCCTGGAGATAGCCTGGATGGCCTGACTCTGGAAGGCATCAACGGGACCGGCGGTTCCATCTACATCAGCGTCGGCCTGAGCGGCATTATTCCGCCTGACGGAATTTTTGTAATCGGGGACGGCAGTGGTGGCATAACATCTGTACCCAATGCTGATTTCATCGCTGGTGTTGATTTTCAGAATGGTCCGGATTCTGTCGTGTTGCGCGATGGCTCAGGCATTCTCGACGCTGTCGGCTATGGCGTGTTCGCGCCGGGCGATATTTTCGCGGGGGAAGGATTCCCGGCTGCAGATGCGCCTGGTGGCAGCAGTCTGGCCCGCCTGAATCTGTTACTGGACAGCAACGACAACAGTGTCGATTTCAGCATCCTGGAAACCCCGACTCCCGGGGTTATGCCGGCGGCCAGTGAAGTTCCACTGCCGGCCGCCGCATGGTTGTTTGCCTCCGGCCTCCTGCCCCTGCTGATTCCACGCCGCCGCAGGCGCTGAGCTGCGGTCATCTGCGTGGTTCGGAATGCCCCGGTTGTTGTTGACCTTGGCTTCCGGGCTGCGCAACATGCGCGGATCATGAATTCCAGACCCAATCAGGTTCGTATTATCGGCGGCCAATGGCGCGGCCGAAAACTTCCGTTTCCGGATCACCAGGGTTTGCGGCCGACCGCGGACCGGATTCGAGAGACGTTGTTCAACTGGCTTGCGCCGCTGCTTCCTGGCGCGCGTTGCCTTGACCTGTTCGCCGGCAGCGGAGCGCTCGGATTTGAAGCGGCTTCCCGGGGTGCGGCGAAAGTGGTGCTGGTCGAAAACAATGCGCCGGCGGTGCAGGTATTACTGGCGAACAAGCAGCGGCTGGATGCCGGTGCTGTCGATATCGTGCACAGTGACGCGCGGCAGTATCTGACAGGAGCACATGGCGCATTCGACATCGTTTTTCTCGATCCGCCCTTCGATAACCCGCAGTTGCGCCTGAATTCGCTGCACACACTGTTGCAGTGCGACGCTATCAAACCGGGCGGCTATCTCTATATGGAAATGCGCAAGCGGGATCAGGAACCTGATCTGCCGGAAAATCTGGTCCTCGAGAAGCGGAAAATGGCCGGACAGGTCGTCTATCAGCTGTACCATTACCTGCCCGGGACAATCGTCTCCACTTGAGTATTGGCGCCCGAATGCTTAGATTGCCGGGTCAGTCCAAACATAAAGCTATCCATGCCCATGCAAATTGCCGTCTATCCCGGAACCTTCGATCCAATTACCAATGGACACAGTGACCTGATCGCGCGCGCTGCCAGACGTTTCGAGCGTGTCATTGTGGCTATTCACCGCAGTTCTCCGAAACAACCGGCTTTCACCTGGCAGCAGCGCGTCGAACTGGCGCGTGAGGTTGTCGGCGAGCATGAGAATGTCGAAGTTGAAGGCTTTGAGGGTCTGCTCGTGAACTTTGCGCGCGCTCGCGGAGCCGGGGTGATCCTTCGCGGCCTGCGAGCGGTTTCGGATTTTGAATACGAGTTTCAACTCGCCAGCATGAATCGCCAGCTGGCCCCCGAAATTGAAACGCTTTTCATGACGCCGGATGAGCATTTTGCCTATGTTTCATCCAGTCTGGTTCGGGAAATTGCGGCACTGGGGGGCGACGTGACACCATTTGTCCATGCAAAAGTTGTAGCTGCATTGAAGCAGCGATTGGGCTAGTATTAATCATTCCTTATATAACCTTGCTCAGGCTCCGGGAAAACAGCTATGGCCCTGTTGATCACTGATGAATGCATCAACTGCGACGTTTGTGAGCCCGAATGTCCGAACGGCGCAATTTCCCAGGGCGATGAAATTTACGTCATCGACCCGATGCTGTGCACCGAATGCGTGGGGCATTACGAGACGTCGCAATGTGTTGAAGTCTGTCCTGTCGATTGCATCCCGCTGCATCCGGACTACCAGGAAAGTCGCGAAGAGTTGCTGGAAAAATATCGCCGCATCACAGGCGAAACGGCGTAGCCGTGGCGTTCTTCGGCATGCAGCTGGCAAGGCCCCTTAGCGGGGCCTTTTTGTTGTTACTCGTTTGGTGGTCGCTGACCGGCTGCGATACCGCTTCGCGGGTGCAGCCGCAGCTGCAGCCGGTCCGACCGCCAGTGCATGCCATCGCGAGCGCT
Organism: Thiogranum sp.; assembly: GCA_032251035.1. Taxonomy (GTDB): domain Bacteria; phylum Pseudomonadota; class Gammaproteobacteria; order DSM-19610; family DSM-19610; genus Thiogranum. The sequence continues at coordinate 23,790 of JAVVEV010000002.1, forward strand.
CACCCGCTGGCCACCGCAGCTGGTATGGAGGTACTCGCTGCCGGAGGCAACGCTTTTGATGCTGCGATTGCAGTGAGCGCCGCCCTGGCAGTCGTTGAACCGTACAGTTCCGGGCTCGGCGGCGGCGGCTTCTGGCTGTTGCATCGTGCCAGTGACAGCAACCAACTGATGATCGATGGCCGCGAACGCGCACCGCTGGCGGCGCATCGCGATCTGTATCTCGATAACTCCGGCGAAGTCATTCCCGGGTTATCGATGAATGGCGCGCTGGCCGCGGGCATCCCGGGCGAACCGGCCGCGCTGGCGCACATGGCCGAGCACTACGGCGTCCTGGCGTTGCGGCAGTCCCTGGCGCCGGCCATCCGGCTGGCGGAAGAGGGATTTCCGGTCGATGCGCACTACCGGAGAATGGCGCAATTCCGGCTGGCAGTGCTGCAGGAATTCGAATCCAGTGAAGCGATATTTCTCGATTTCGGGGATGTGCCGGAGGAAGGCGCGCTGATAAAACAGCCGCAGCTCGCCAGAACGCTGAGGCTGCTTGGAGCGCATGGCCATAACGGGTTCTACGCCGGAGAGACTGCCGAGAAACTGGTTGCCGGCGTGCGTGCCGCTGGCGGTATCTGGACCCTCGAGGATCTGCAAGATTACCAGGTCGTCGAGCGGCCGGCGCTGACTTTCAGCTATCTCGATCTGCGCATCGTATCGGCACCACCCCCTTCTTCGGGCGGTGTGGCACTGGCCACCATGCTGCATATTCTGGAGGGGTTCGAACTTGGAGAGAGCGGGGAAGCGGAGCGCGTGCATTACATTGTCGAAGCGATGCGGCGAGCTTACCGGGACCGCGCTGAATACCTTGGTGATCCCGACTTCGTGCAGATCCCGCTTGAGCGATTGCTCGATCCCGGGTATGCGGCCGGCTTGCGGGCTTCGATCAGCCGTGATCGTGCTACCCCCAGCCGCTTGCTGGCGAGTCCCGGTATCGATGCCGTCACCGGCAATCACACGACGCACTTTTCCATTCTCGATCGCGACGGAAATCGGGTCGCCGCCACTCTAAGTATTAACTATCCGTTCGGTTCGGGCTTCGTGGCGCCCGGTACCGGCGTGCTGCTGAATGACGAAATGGATGACTTCTCCGCACGATCGGGCACACCGAATGCCTATGGACTGGTCGGGGCGGAAGCGAATGCTATCGCACCAGGCAAGCGACCCCTGTCCAGCATGAGCCCGACATTCATCGAGAGTGAAGCGGGTACAGGCGTGCTTGGCACACCCGGCGGCAGCCGGATCATCACCATGGTGATGCTGGGCATCCTCGATGCGGCGCAGGGTAAGGGGCCGGCATCCTGGGTCGCTTTGCCACGCTTCCATCACCAGTATCTTCCTGACCTGATCGAATTCGAACCGGGTGCGATCAGCAATCCGGCACTCGACGACCTGCGCGGCAGGGGGCATGAACTCAAAGCGCTGGAGAGTCAGTACGGGAACATGCAGGCTCTGTACTGGGACTACCGGCGTAACCAGGTCGAGATCGCTTCCGATCCCCGCGGTATCGGGTCCGCCGCAGTGTCGCGCTAGCGTGCCGGGGACTGCTTATCTCTGGCAGCTCTTGCAGTAAAAGCTGGAACGCTGGCCGACGCGCTTCTCGCAAATGGGTGCAGCACAGCTCGGGCAGGGTTGGCCGGTGCGCCCGTACACGTGCAGTGACTGCCTGAAATAGCCGGGTTTGCCATCTCCGCCACTGAAGTCGCGTAGCGTCGTCCCGCCCTGTCGAATGGCATCTGTCAGCACAGATTTTACTGCTTCCGCCAGCCGGTCGTAACGGCTGGCGCCAATGCGGCCGGCGCTGCGCTGGGGATGAATGGCGGCCATGAACAGTGCTTCATTGGCATAGATGTTTCCAACGCCGACAACGGTGTGACTGTCCATCAGAAAAGACTTCACGGCCAGCCTGCGGCGCTGTGCGGCGCGCACCAGCGTGCTGCCGTCAAAGGTCGTTGCCAGCGGTTCGGGTCCAAGGTCGCGCAGCAGTGGGTGTTTGAGCGGATCATCTTCCGTCCATAACCAGGCGCCGAAGCGGCGTGGGTCCGTGTAACGCAGCAGCGTCCCGTTATCGAGCCGCATGTCGATGTGGTCGTGCTTGCCCGGGGGCGGTGCCGAGTCCAGGCAGCGCAGGCTTCCCGACATGCCCAGGTGGATGATCAGTGTGCCGGTTTCCGTTCGAACCAGCAGGTACTTCCCGCGCCGCGAGATATTCAGAATCCGGCTGTTAATGGCCCGGCGGGCCAGCTCGGGTGTCACTGGCCAGCGCAGCGCCGGCTGCCGGACGACCAGCTTCTGGATGCTGCGGCCGGCGAGAAATGGTTCGATGCCGCGCCGTGTCGTTTCGACTTCAGGAAGTTCCGGCATAGGTACTGGCAAGCGCGAGAGGCGCTATGCGGGATTCTCCGTGGCAGGCTCCGGCAGACGCAGTAAATTGTTGCCCGAACTCCCCATCTGGTAGTCGATGCCATGATCGCTCCGGCGCAATATCAGTTCGGGCTCCCGCGACACCACAATAAATTCGACCGTCTGATCGGAATCATCGAGGCTGACGGAGATTACTTCCGCGCTGTCGCTGTCGGCGCCTGCTGCTTTGACATAGCGCGCCTTTGCCTGTTGCCAGTTTTCCACCAGCTGCTGGATTGCGTCGGCGGACACCGGCTGTTGCGGTTCGACCTGCCATTTTCCATCAGACTGGTACAGCCTGAGGCCAGGCAGGTTCAATTCATTAATACGTGCGGACTCGCTGAACAGCCGGCGCTGCACGAACTGTGTGTAGTCGGCGTCGATCAGGTGCTGATACATGTCGCTGATCAGGTGAACCTGATCGTTGATTCGCACATAGCGAAGCTCCTGCAGAGGCTCCAGGCTGCCGGACTCGATGCGGATATCATTGAGGGTGATGCTTGCATAGGACGGATCGAGAGCCAACCTGGGCAGGTCCAGATGTTCGGCCGCATAACTGCGAACCGCACGCTGTTCAACTAGCTTAGCGAGGCTGCGTACCTGCACAGGATCGGCAGGCAATTCCGGTTCGCGGTCCAGCAACCAGCCGCCGGCTGAATCCCGTCGCAGCACCAGGTCCTCTCGCAAGGGCCGCACAACCTCGATCCGCTCCACCTGTTCAGTAGCCAGGCCGGTGATCGGCCGGGACCCCACCGGCGGCTCGATACCGGGTTCATACCAGGCGATCAATGCCAGCACCACGGCCGTGGCAAGAATGAGTAAATTGATGATCCACCGGGACGTCATTTGATCGAGTATCAGCGGTTGCGCCGACGCCACCAGATTGCGAACCCAGCGCCCAGCAGCGCCAGCGGCACAATGAACAGGAAACCCAGGCCAATGATAATCTGGGCCGCCTTGCTCAGCTCCAGTCTGACATCACCTGCGGTGCGCGCAGTGATAGCGATGAACTGGTCATCATGGTTCAGCCAATTGAACAGGTTCAGTCCCAGCGCAACATTCCCGCCGTTGCCGAGATACGCGTTGGACAGGAAATCGCCGTCGCCAATGACTACTATGCGCTGCTGCCCGGGACTGTCGCCGCTGGTGGAATCTTTCACGGTCTTTTCGTGCGTAAACACCCAGCCGATGTCCAGCGGGCCCATCCGTTCATCGCTGTCCTGATCGAAGCGGATGTCGCCGCTCAGGGGACCGATTTCAGTCCAGGCGCGATTCAATGTGGTCAGCAAGGGCTGGCCATCCCACTCCTGCGGGACCGTCACGTCCAGCGCTGTCGCCTGCGGAAACAGTGTGAGGCTGTTCAGTTCGCGGGTGATCGGGTGCATCGGGTATTCCGGAATCAGCGCGAAGGCCGGATTATCGATACCGAACAACTGCGTCGTAGCGTCCACGACAATGCCCGGCAGAGGCTCCAGGCCCAGCCATTCGGCTACCGGTTCAAGCCCGGCCAGCGGCCCCGGTTCGATCAGCCATAGCAGATTACCGCCGCCTTGCAGATAACTGCGTATCAGCCTGATCTCGCCTGGCAGCAGCGAGACGCGCGGGTCGGCAATCACCAGCAGGTTGATGTCAGCGGGTATCTCAGGCTGGCTCGCAAGATTGCGCGATTGCAGGGCAATGCCCTTTTGCTCAAGCATCTCACCGAATGCGCCCAGATCATGATTGGCCTGCCCACGCAGATCGCGTTCACCGTGCCCGCTGAGAAACGCCACCCGCCGTTGTTCCTGGCGCGCCAGGCGCAGCAGCGTGTTGGTGAGGCTCTGTTCCGAAAGTTCCCGGACCTTTTCGCTGCGCCCCTGGTAGGCAACCAGCAGCTCTCCGTCCAGCGTAATTCCGAGTTCGCGGACCCGCTCGGGATCGGCGTCAGGATTAACGAAACTCAGGACGGTATCCGGTTTGTGGCGCCGGTAGCGTGCGATGAGATCGCGGATGTGGCTGCGCAGCAACGGCGTATCACGGGCAAAAGCGGTCACATGAATCGGGTCAGACATTTCATCGAGCAGGCGCTGGCTGTCGATGGACAGGGTATTGCGGCCGCTGGTGGTCCAGTCGGTTTCATGGTCATAGCGGGTGCTGAGCCAGGCGAGCAGACCGATGACGATGAGCAGCCCGACCAGAAACACGAGGTTTTGCAGTTGCAGCTGTCGACGGGAGGCGCGGGTAATCTTCATCTGGTTATCCGGTCAGGCGCTGCTGGTCGAGGCGACGGATGCTCAGAATCAGAAACATGCAGATCAGAAGCAGGTAGTACGCCAGGTCCGCCGTACTGAAAATGCCTTTCAGGAACGATTCGAGGTGTGCCTGCAGGGAAAGATAACGGAACAGTCCGGACACTTCCGCCTGGGTGCCGCCGCTCCAGTCGATAATCCACAGCAACAGCAGCAGTCCGAAGCTGGTGACAGCGGCGATGACCGGCTGTTCAGTCAGTGAAGACACATAAAGACCGATGGCCGCAAAGGCAGAAAACAGCAGCACGAGGCCCAGCAGGCCAGCCAGCAGCTTGCCGCCGTCCAGCGTCGTGCCCGCGTACAGCGACAGGGGCATTGCTGCGAGCATCAGCAGCAGGAGTAGAAAAAACAGCAATACGCCAAAAAATTTGCCGAGCACGATATCGGTCATGGATACCGGGGCGGATAGCAGCAGAGTCAGGGTCCGGTTGCGCTTCTCATCACTGAAAAGGCGCATGGTAAGCACCGGCGCGATCAGCAGCATGACGAAGCCGATGGTCTGCAGCAGCGGCGCGACAACGATATCCGTAACGCCGGGCGCGCCTTCGACGCCAGCCAGGCGCGGCTGCAGGCCCAGAAACGTCTCCAGCTGGGAAAGAAAAAGGTATGCCATGATGAGCTGAAGGACGGCCAGAATTGCCCAGGCCAGCGGCGACAGAAACAGGCTTTTCAGCTCGCGTAGCGCGATGGTGACTATCATCAGGCGGCATTTCCGGTATGCACACCATCGCTGGTGGTGAGTTCGACAAAGACCTGCTCTAGAGTCTGGCGATCGAGCGCCAGTTCACTGAGTCCCCAGCCATTGTGCGCGACGCAGGCCGCTACTGCGTCGGCCGGGTTGCGATCGGTGAAATGCAGGCGCGCCCGGTTACTGGTCAGGGTATCGACGGCATCGATGCCGTCGATGCGCCGCAATTCCGAGGTGTCGAGCGCCGAACGGGTTTCCAGCAACAGCACATGGCTGCTCAGACGCTGTTCCAGATCGTGCATGGTTTCCGCGAAAACCAGCCGGCCATGGTGAATGATCTGGACCCTGGAGCAGGTGGCCTGAACTTCCGGGAGGATGTGTGTCGAGAGAATGATGCCATGATTTTCGCCGAGTTCCCTGATCAGACGACGGATATCCCGGATCTGGTTCGGGTCCAGCCCGACCGTCGGTTCGTCCAGGATCACCACTGCCGGGTTGTGCAAAATTGCCTGGGCTATTCCCACCCGTTGCTGGAAGCCCTTGGACAAATTGCCGATCAGCCGTTTGCGGACCTCGTCCAGTCCGCAGCGTTGTGCGGCGCGAGCTACCGCCTGGGGGCGCTGCGCCGTGCCGATGCGATGGAGGCGGGCGCAATAGGTCAGGTACTCATCGACGGTCAGGTCCCGGTACAGCGGCGGTTGCTCCGGCAGATAGCCGATTTCCGCCTTGGCGCGCCGGGGGTCATCGAGCAGATCGATACCGCTGATCCGGATGCGACCGGCACTCGGGGCAAGATTGCCGCTGATCATCTGCATGGTGGTCGATTTGCCGGCGCCGTTTGGGCCAAGAAAACCGAGCACATCACCCCGAGCCAGTTCGAAGCTAATGGCCTCGACAGCCAGATGCTGACCGTAGTAGCGGTACAGCTGCTCCACGCTGATCAGGATTTTTGAATCCATGTGTTTTATGATGGTGCCTTGATGACGGTTCCATGCCCCTCGCGGCGGCTAAGCATAACTGAAAATATGGCGGAATTGGATAGCCTTTATGTCTGCAGGTAAACCTGCCACACCCCTGTGTGAACAATTCGGATTCGATAGCGGATGGCGCGAAGCGCAGCTGCGTCTGATCGGGCTGGAGGAATACCCGCACGAGCTGCTCCGACAGCTGCACGAGCAGGTGTTCAACCGCGAAGTGAGCGAATCAGTGATCGGCGCGTTCTTTGAACAGGTGCTGCGCAATCCCCAGGCGGCGGAATTATTATCCAGTTTCGATACTGATCATCTCAAGCAACGCCAGGTCGAGCATCTGAGCTGCTTTGGCGAAGATTACCGGGAGGCAACCTACTTTGAAAACCGCGCCCGGGTCGGCGCTGCGCATGTTCGGGTCGGGGTGCCGCTGAGATTGTATCTGTCTGCATTCGGTGTTTTGCAGACCCTGATGCTCGACGCGATTGCCACCCAGGTGCCGGATGAACGCGACCGCCTGCCACTCAACCGGCTGGTGCTCAAGCTGACGACGCTCGACATCGCGCTGGCGACCGAGGTGTACCACTGCGCGCAGATCAGGGACATGGGGCGATCGATAAAGCATCTTGAGCAGGAGCAGGAGGCATTGCGGCTGCAGCTGAGTCAGGACGCGCTGACGGGTGCCGCCAGCCGTACCAGTCTGCTGCGCGGTATGAGCGACGCGCTAGCGCGTTCGGCCAAGACCGGGCAGCCGCTGTGCCTCATCATGGCTGATCTGGATCGCTTCAAGGGTATCAATGACGAGCACGGGCACCTGGTCGGAGATCAGGTGCTCAAAGAAGTGGCAGCCCGCATCAGGGCAGCGTTGCGGGAGTTCGATCTGGTCGGCCGTTACGGCGGTGAGGAATTCGTGTTGTTGCTGGAAAACACCACGCACCATACCGCTCGTCTGATTGCCGAACGGGTACGTTCGCGCATTGCCTCCGAACCGATCCGGATTGCCGGTAAAAGTTTGCAGCTGACTATCAGCCAGGGCCTGGCAGTGCGCCGGGAAGGGGACGATCGCCAGTCGCTGCTGGCGCGCGCGGATCAGGCAATGTATCAGGCCAAGCTGCAGGGGCGCGACTGTGTCGCCGAAGCCTGAGTGAGAGTGAGAAAGCCTGCTATGACGCCCGGTTTTTTCCGAATCACAACGGATATTCCGTTATCATTGGAAATCCTCGTTTAATCCGGGGCTGGTCAAGCCGAAGCGAAATCCATGGACGCCGTCAATCTCCAACAACCTGAACTGTATATCAACCGCGAGCTGAGCCTGCTGAAATTCAACTGGCGGGTGCTGGAACAGGCTCGCGATCCCGAGCTGGCACTGCTGGAACGGCTCAAGTTCCTGTGTATTTCGAGCACCAACCTCGATGAGTTTTTCGAAATACGCGTGGCAGGGTTGAAGCAGAAAATCGCCTCCGGTTCCGTGCATGCGGGACCGGACAATTTCACACCCACCGAGCTCATGAACCACGTGAGCCAGGAAGCACACGAGCTGGTGGATGAGCAGTACCGGGTGCTGAACGAAGAGCTGATTCCGGCGCTGGCTGCGGAGAATATCCGTTTCGTGCGACGCACCGAATGGAACGAGCAACAGGAAGCCTGGGTCCGGCGTTTCTTTAATCAGGAACTGCTGCCGGTGTTGAGCCCGCTGGGGCTTGATCCGGCGCATCCTTTCCCCCGGATTCTCAACAAGAGTCTGAACTTCATCGTATCGCTGGAGGGCAAGGATGCTTTCGGCCGTTCCAATGGCATTGCCATCGTGCAGGCTCCACGCTCATTGCCGCGCCTGATCCGGTTGCCGGCCGAGTGCAGCGCCGGACCGCATGACTTTGTGTTTCTGTCATCGATCATCCACACCTATGTGAGCGACCTGTTTCCGGGCATGGAAGCGACCGGCTGTTATCAGTTCCGCGTCACCCGCAACAGTGACCTGTTTGTCGATGAGGAGGAAATAGACGATCTCCTGCACGCGGTGGAAGGGGAGCTGTTGTCCCGTCGCGACGGCGATGGCGTGCGTCTCGAAGTGGCGGACAACTGTTCGACGAAGATGGCTGATTTTCTGCGCAACAAATTCCAGCTGGGTACTGAAGATCTGTATCAGGTGAACGGGCCGGTAAATCTTAACCGCCTGCTGGCGATCTATGATCTCGTCGACAGGCCGGACCTGAAATACCCGTCTTTCACTCCGCGCCGGCCGCAGGGCCTGTCGAGCGACCAGAATATCTTCGAAGCGATCCGTGCCGGCGACATACTGATGCATCACCCTTTCGATTCGTTCCTGCCGGTGGTTGATCTCCTCAAGCAGGCAGCAGCTGATCCCGGGGTGCTGGCAATCAAGCAGACCTTGTACCGGACTGGCCCGGATTCAGTGATTGTCGACGCGCTGGTGGAGGCGGCGCGTGCCGCGAAAGAAGTCACCGTGGCGATCGAGCTGCGGGCGCGCTTCGATGAAGAGGCCAATATCCAGCTTGCCAACCGGCTGCAGCAGGCCGGCGCGCATGTGGTATATGGGGTGGTTGGCTACAAAACGCACGCCAAGATGTTGCTGGTGACACGGCGGGAGACGAAGAAGCTTCGCCACTATGTGCACCTGAGCACTGGCAATTATCACGCCCGCACTGCGCGGCTCTACACCGATTACGGCTTGCTGACGTGTAATTCAGAGATTGCCAGTGACACCCATCGCGTATTCCAGTTGCTTACCAGCCTTGGCAAGGTCAAGCCGCTGTCAAAAATCTTGCATGCACCCTTCACCCTGCACAAGAAGCTGATTGAATATATTGATCGTGAGACTGAACATGCCTCTACCGGCAAACGCTCCCGCATTATCATCAAGTGCAATGCGCTGCTTGAAACAGAAGCCATTCAGGCGTTGTACCGGGCATCGCAGGCGGGCGTCAAAATCGATCTGATCGTTCGCGGTATGTGTTGCCTGCGTCCAGGCGTGCCGGGTGTATCCGACAATATACGGGTACGTTCGCTGGTCGGCCGTTTTCTGGAGCATACCCGGGTTTTTTACTTTGAAAATGGCGGCGACTTTGATCTGTATCTGTCGAGTGCGGACTGGATGGGGCGAAACTTCTTCCAGCGTGTGGAGATCGCTTTTCCTGTCGAGGATCGCAAATTACGCCAGAAAATCCTAAAGGAGGGTCTGGAGCTGTATCTGGCTGACAATGTCGATACCTGGATCCTTCAGAGGGACGGTGAATATAAACGCCGTAAGCCGACCGGCAACCAGAGACGGCGCAGCGCTCAGGCTGCCTTGCTGGGCACGCCCCAGTAGCAGTTACTGAAACTCAAGTTTTATCCCGCTACCTTTAAGATGCTTCTTCTCGAGTTTCAGGTCGGCCTGCGTCAGCGGGTGCTCATCCAGCCATTCCCGGTCTAGTTTCAGGCTCAGCAGATCATCGCTGACGCTCAGGTGTAATTCAGGCATGCTGCCGGACGATCGACTCCGATTGAATAAAACCGCGAGTCGCATCAACAGGCACAGATGTATCGCTTTTGCACGCAAGGACTCCGGCAGTTCCTCGATCAGCAGGTTGCGGAATTTGCGCCGGTGACAGCGGACCAGTATCGACAGCAGACGCTGATCGCGCATTGAAAACCCAGGCAGATCGGAATGCTCGATCAGATACGCGCCATGCTTGTGATACTGATTATGCGCAATAACGAGACCGATTTCGTGCACTTGCGCAGCCCAGTGCAACCACTGGCGGGCCTCGCTCAGCCGCAACTGCCACTGGGGAGCGGCCTGGTCGAGCAGGGCCATTGCAGTCTGTTCAACGCGCGCGGCCTGGTCGAGGTCCACGTGATAGCGCCGGGTCAGGGATTGCACCGTCGACTCGCGGATATCATGCTGCTGCATGCGCCCGAGCAGGTCATACAGAAGCCCTTCGCGCAGCGCACCTGATGAGCACAGCATGCGATCGATTTTAAGCGCGTGAAATACCGCGCTCAGGACTGCCACGCCGCCCGCGAATACTGGCCTGCGATCATCGCTGATGGACGCATACGTCAACGCCTCCGCAGAGCCTGCCTCCACCAGTGCACTGCGCAGTTTCTTGAGCGACTCGGCTGTTATGCCATTGTCGCTCCAGCCCATTTCAAGGACGACATCGCGCACTGTGCGGATAGTGCCGGAGGAGCCTGTTGCCATCGACCAGCCGGTTGTCTGGAATACTCGTTTGCACGGCTGGAGCTCCAGACGTGCCGCGAGTATGGCGTTTTTCATCGCACTCTTCTCGATGCTGCCATCAGCGAAAAAGCGTTGACTCATCCCGACACAGCCCATGTACAGGCTTTCCAGCTGGACCGGCTGGAACTCCTCTCCAATGATGAGCTCGGTGCTGCCCCCGCCGATATCGACCACCAGGCGACGGCCGCCCGGGTGGGGAAGGCTGTGTGCAACACCCAGATATACCAGGCGCGCTTCTTCAATACCGGATATCACTTCGATGCCGTGGCCAAGCGCGGTCTGGGCCTGCTCCAGAAAACCATCGTCAGGGTGGATCCTGCGTAGCGTATTGGTGCCAACGGCACGGATGTTTTCAGAGGGAAGCTCTTTGATGCGCTGGCCGAAACGTTCCAGGCAGCTTAACGCGCGCTGAGTCGCCTGCGGTTGCAGTCTGTGCCGGTCAGTCAGTCCTGAGGCCAGCCGCACCGGCTCGCGCAACCGGTCGATGACCTGTAGTTGACCGTTCTCCAGCCGCCCGACAATCATGTGGAAACTGTTCGAGCCCAGATCAATGGCGGCCAGCGTGTCGGTATCCCGGGAACTGCTCAAATTATTTGCCTACCAGTTGCTCAGAAATCTGGCCTGCCCACTGCACGGCCGACAGATAACATTCGCGTACTGCTGCTCTGCTCAAGTCTCCGCAATGGAGGTTGTCCCAGTCGGCGTTCTCATAAGCCAGAACGCATTTCAAGATTTCTCCCTGTTTTCCCTCATAACGCAACAGCGCGTTGGCTATGTTGTCCGACAGGGGCAGCTGCGAAAGGATCTCCTCCATGCTGGTATCCATCAATGCATCGAGCGCTGAAAACAGGCCGACAGTAAAGTATGACTCCGGATTGCTGGCGTTTCTGGCCGCCGCCAGTCCCTCGGCCATTTTGCCGCGCACCATGGCCGTCACTACCAGCTCTGCGGGCTTGTCATCGACCTGTGACAGCGCCAGCAGGCTGGTCCAGGAACGGATCGTGCGTAGTCCGAGAATCACCACGGCCTGGTGGATCGAATCGATTTTACGTAGAGCCGGTGCCGCCGAATTGACGTAGCGCAATATCCGATAGCTGAATGCAACATCGCGTGCGATCAGCTCCTCGAGCTCGTGCGCACTGATATCCGGATCCTGCAGGCGGCTGAGCAGATGCAGGATTGCCAGGCGATTGGTGGGCAGGCGCTGCCCCTGGATGACGTGCGGGCGGGCGAAGAAGAAGCCCTGGAAATAGTCGAAACCAAGATCGCGGCAGAACTCGAATTCCTCGATGGTTTCAACTTTCTCGGCCAGCAGCTTCAGCGGATATTTACGCAGCTCTTTTACGTGATCGGCAATGGTTTTGTGGTCCAGCGCCATCACGTCTATCTTTACGATGTTAGCCAGCGCAACCAGGGGTTTGAGGGATTCATGATAAATGAAATCATCCAGCGCGATGATGTAGCCCTGCTCGGACAGGCGCCTGACGCCCGCAATAAGTTCATCATCTGCCACGATATCTTCGAGCACTTCCAGCACCACGCGGTCGCGTGGCAGAGGAACGGCATGTTCTTCAGTGAAAAAGGCGCGCGTGAGATTGATGAAAGCGAGCCGGTTATGGACGATGTTGTCCAGCCCGATCTCCATGAAAGTATTGATAATGACGCGGGAAGTGGCGCGGTCGCCGTCAACGATCTGCGCAGAGTTGGTCTGGGTGTCGCGAAACAGCAGCTCGTAGCCATATACGGCCAGATTCTGGTCACATATCGGCTGTCGGCCAAGAAAAATATCGTCCATAAAAAGTCTGTCTTGGTCAGGTATCGGCGAAAAGTGTAACAGAGTCCGTCTGTTATGCTTAGCGCCGCATACCGCCGCCCGCCAGCTGCTCTGCAGCTGCACTAATTTGCTGCTGAACTAATATGATAATATGTCTTGCATATCGCGATACGAGGTTCTGATGCACGAAGTTTTTTCCCGTTTTTCCTGGCACGCCGGCCTGATCGATCTTCCCTGGTGGGCTTATATCCTGGTCGGTCTGGCCCTTACTCATTTAACGATTATCAGTGTGACCGTGTTCCTGCACCGCCACCAGGCGCACCGTGCCCTGGATCTCAGTCCGGCTGTCAGTCATTTTTTCCGTTTCTGGCTGTGGTTGACCACGGCGATGATGACGCGGGAATGGGTCGCCGTACATCGCAAGCATCATGCTAAATGTGAAACCGTTGATGATCCGCACAGTCCGCAGACGCGCGGCATCCGCACGGTCATGTGGAAAGGTGCCGAACTCTATCGTGCCGAAGCCGCTCAGAAGGAAACTATCGAACGGTTTGGCCACAATACGCCGGACGACTGGCTGGAAAACCGGTTGTACAGCCATTACCGGAATGCCGGTGTGGTAGTGATGCTGGCCATCGATTACCTGTTGTTCGGATTCGCCGGGATAGCGTTGTGGGCAGTGCAGATGATGTGGATCCCGTTCTGGGCCGCCGGCGTGATCAATGGGCTCGGGCACTGGTGGGGGTATCGTAATTACGAGACGCCTGACGCCTCGCGTAATATAGCGGCATTCGGATTATTGATAGGCGGCGAAGAACTGCACAACAATCATCATGCCTTCGGCAGTTCCGCAAAATTTTCCCACCGGTGGTGGGAGGTTGACCTGGGCTGGGGCTATATCCGCATGCTGCAGGCCGTGGGACTGGCAAAAGTCAAAAAGATTGCGCCGGTGCCGCGCATTCTCGAGGACAAGGACCGGATCGACATGGATACAGTCCGCGCAGTGGTTGTGAGTCGTTTTCACGTGATGTCTGAGTATGCGCGCGATGTGCTTCTGCCGGTGCTGAGGCAGGAAGTTGCAGGCAAGCCGGGTGTTTACCAGGCCTGTTTGCGTAAGACGCAGACGCTGCTGGTGCGGGATCCAGGCACCCTGGATGAGAATGGCAGGGGCATTGTGGAAGGCGTGCTGGCACGTTTTACGCACTTGCGGACCGTTTATCAGTTCCGCGAGCGTCTGCAGACTATATGGGCACGTTCATCAACAAGTCATGAGCACCTGTTGCAGGCTCTGCAGGAGTGGTGTCAGCAGGCTGAGGCAACCGGGATTTCAGCGTTGGAGGAGTTTGCGCGGCGCTTGAAAGGCTACAGTCTGCAGCCGGCCTGAAAATTTCTCAGACATAAAAAAGCCCGGCATCTGCCGGGCTTTTTTTGTGCGCGCCAAGAAGCTACTTGATCTTCGCTTCCTTGTACGGCACGTGTTTGCGGACCACCGGGTCGAATTTTTTCAGCTCGAGCTTGTCCGGCATGGTGCGCTTGTTCTTGGTCGTGGTGTAAAAATGGCCGGTGCCGGCACTTGATACCAGCTTGATCTTGTCACGCATGCGTATTCTCCTTAAACCTTGTCGCCGCGGGAGCGGATGTCGGCAAGCACTGAATCAATACCCAGCTTGTCAATGATTCGCATGCCCTTGGAGGACACACGCAATTTTACCCAGCGGCTTTCATTTTCCACCCAGAAGCGGTGGCTATGCAGGTTCGGCAGGAACCGGCGGCGGGTCTTGTTGTGCGCATGGGAGACATTATTGCCCGTGATAGGGCGTTTCCCGGTTACCTGGCAGATTTTCGACATGATGCAAATCCTCAAACTTTCTGCTGTCCGCAAATGGACGGACGAAACGAATCGCGCTTTATACCAGAGCGCGCGCCGACAGACAAGGCGCGGGCAATCCCGCGAGTGCTGGAACAGTGCCCGAAAGAGCGCCGCAGCGGGACAGGTCTTTATTGAAAACAACGCATTAAATCAGGCCTCGCTCGGCAAAAGAAACAACGCACTGATCCCCGATCACAACATGGTCAAGAACGTGGATATCGATCAGGCCGAGAGCGTCCTGCAGGCGCCGGGTGATGCGGCGGTCTGCGTCGCTGGGTTCTGCGACACCGGAGGGGTGATTGTGCGCCAGGATGACCGCGGCTGCATTATGTTGCAGGGCGCGGCGCAGGACTTCACGAGGATGCACCGTGGCGCCATCAATGGTGCCGCGAAACAACTCTTCATAACTGATTACACGGTGCCGGCTGTCAAGAAATAAACAGGCAAACACCTCGTAAGGATAGTCTCGAAGCCTGGAAGTGAGATAGTTCTTTGTTTCAGCAGGATTTTTTAATGCATCGCCGCGTATCAGTCGTTCGTGGAGGTGGCGTCGCGCCAGTTCCAGCACCGCCTGTAGCTGAGCGTACTTTGCATCGCCTAATCCCCTGGCGGCGCAAAACTGCTTCTGATCGGCCTGCAGCAGGGCGCGCAGTCCGCCGTATTCGCCGATGAGTGTGCGGGCAAGCTCGACGGCATTCATGCCGGCGCTGCCGGTGCGGAGGAAGATTGCCAGCAGTTCGGCATCGGACAGGGCGCGCGCCCCGGCAAGCAGTAATTTTTCTCGCGGCCGTTCCGTTTTTGGCCAGTGGCGTATCGACATACATGAGCTCCTTGTCAGTTTTCATCACCATCCATGGCGACAGCCGGCGTAAGCGATTGTTTGCCGGCAGCGCATAATGGCGCAACGAGGAAGGCCGGTAAAGCAGTGTGGGGCCGTGCCCGGCATGGCCTTCCCGGTTGCGCCGGTTCTGGTAAACTCCTGCCGATGAACCTGCTTTCGAACAAACGTATCCTGCTCGGCGTGTGCGGCGGTATAGCGGCATACAAGAGTGCCGACCTGCTGCGTCAGCTCCGTGCGGCAGGTGCCCAGGTGCGGGTTGTGATGACGGCCGCGGCGAAGGAATTCGTCACTGAAAAAACCTTTCAGGCGCTCAGCGGTGAACGGGTCTGGAGCGGCTGGTCTGATGACAGATCGGCGATGGATCATATCGATCTGGCACGCTGGGCCGACCGGATCCTTATTGCGCCTGCCACTGCTGACACGCTGGCGCGGCTGGCGCATGGGCGCGCCGATGATCTGCTGACAGCAATCTGTCTGGCCAGCAGCGCGCCGCTCGCTGTGGCGCCGGCCATGAATCAGGCTATGTGGAACCACATGGCGACACGCGATAATGTCGACGCCCTGGTCGGGCGCGGGGTTCACATGCTGGGACCCGCCAGCGGTGAGCAGGCTTGCGGAGATGTCGGTGCCGGACGCATGATGGAGCCCGCCGACCTGGTGCAGGCGCTGGCAGACAGTTTCGCAACCGGTTTGCTGACCGGGGTGCGCGTGCTGGTGACAGCGGGTCCGACTCGCGAAGCCATCGACCCTGTGCGCTACCTGGGTAACCGAAGTTCGGGCAAGATGGGCTATGCCGTTGCGCAGGCAGCACGCGAAGCGGGAGCCGATGTACATCTGGTCAGCGGGCCGGTACAGCTGGCTGCACCGGCTGGTGTGCCCCGTGTTTCAGTGGAATCGGCGCAGGAAATGCTCGAAGCAGTGCTGGCGCGTCTCGCTGCGGGATGCGACATATTTATCAGTACAGCGGCGGTGGCAGATTACCGGCCCGCCGCGATGGCGCCGCAAAAAATCAAAAAGCAGGCGGGCACAAAAACGCTGGACCTCGAGCCGACAACTGACATTCTGATGACGGTAGCGGCAATGGATGCCCGACCGTTCTGTGTTGGTTTCGCCGCAGAGACTGAAGAAGTAGAGGCATATGCACAGGAGAAACGGCTGCTCAAGGGTGTTGAATTGATTGCCGCCAATCGGGTCGGTGTGAATCTTGCATTTGAAACGGATGATAATGAATTGTTCCTGGTGTGGGAAGGCGGCAGCTGCTGGCTGGAACGGGATATCAAAACGCGCCTGGCAGCGCGGCTGATCGAAGTTATCGCCGAACAATATTTCAGGACGACAGGTGGCAAAAACTCAGCGGAGTATCATGCAAAGCATTCAGCTTAAGATCCTCGACCCGCGCATCGGCGGGGAATTTCCCTTACCTCACTATGCCACGGACGGGTCCGCCGGAATGGATCTCAGGGCCTGTCTGGACCAGCCGCTGGAGCTAGCGCCGGGGCAAACCGAGCTACTACCGACAGGCATCGCCATTCATATTTCCGACCCCGGTCTGGCTGCGGTACTGCTGCCACGTTCGGGACTCGGTCACAAACACGGCATTGTACTGGGCAATCTGCTCGGGCTGATTGATTCGGACTATCAGGGGCAAATTTACATATCCTGCTGGAATCGCGGCAGCTCGTTATTCACGGTAGCGCCAGGTGAACGCATCGCGCAAATGGTGTTCGTGCCGGTTGTGCGCCCAGCTTTTGAAGTGGTGACTGAATTCGTCGAAAGCGATCGTGGGGCCGGCGGCTTTGGTCACACTGGCCGTGCCTGAGATATATCGAGAACCTTAACCAGGAATCGTGATGAAGCTACCTTTTCGGTCAGGCAAAGGGCGAGGTTCCAGGCCTGAAGCCCAAGAAAGTTTCGCAACAAAACACCGACAGTCTCGAAGCAGCCTGCGTGGCAGCATGCTGATGTTGCTGGTTGCAGGAGGCGTTTCCGTACTGATTCCGCCAGCGCTGCTATACATGCAGGCCGTTGACGAGTTCCAGAATCTGGCGCAGAAGCACGCTGAGTTAACCGCAACGCTGTTCGCCAACGATTATGCGCGCTGGGTAGGTGATCAGGTGCAAACCGCTGAGCTGGCGGTAAAGGATCCGCAGCTGGCGCGGGTTATGGAAAGCGGAAGCGATGCTGAAAAAGCCGCTCAAGCTGAAGCGTTGGCCTACCTTTTCCCTGCATCGATACGTGTTCGCCTGCTGCCAACGGGCATTGAAATTGTCGATCTGGATGCCAGTCCGCCGCTCAGCTATGCCGCACTCGACATGTTACGGCATGCAGAGACGCAGGACGTTCAGCCGCCCGTTGAAGTGCACATGTTCAGTACACCGCAACAGCATATAAATCTGGTTCGACGCATTCTTGATCCATCCGGCCGGCATATTGTCGGACACTTGATGGTCAGCTATCCGGTGCAACAGCTGCAGACATTGCTGGATCGTAACAGCATGGATGGTTACGCTGAAATTCAGCAGGTCGCTGCGGGATCAGTCGTAACGCTGGGCAGTCGCGGCCGCGCGGCATTGAAAGACGCCGGCGCCGACAGTCAATTGACAATTCCGGGCAGCCGTTGGCAGGTAAGTTATCGTGCGGCGCCGGGGGCTTCGTCGGGGACCGAGGGTTTGTTCGTGCGCACCGCTGCGGCAAGCGGAATCGCACTCGTGCTGTTGAGCGGATTGATCGGATTCACTTACCTCAGCCTTCGACGGGGTCTGCGCGGGGATCAGGCCGCTGTGCTTGCTGTCGTGAAGGACCTGCGGGATGCCAAAGTCAAAACCGAGTATCAGGCATCCACGGCCGAATGGCATGACACCATTAAACAGATGATCAGGATCGTGCGTACGGGCAAAGCACCTCCACCGCCAGCTCCAGCAGGTACAGCCGCGGTCGGCAAAGCATCGCAGAAAAAGGACGAGGACGTTGTTGATGAGCTGGGTGGGGATTTGTTTTTCAGCAGCTCTGCACCGGACCCGTCGCGCATACAGGTTCAGGATTCGGCCGGCGATATATTTCGCACCTATGATATCCGAGGTCTGGTCGGCGAATCGCTTACGTTGGAGTACGCTTATGAAATCGGACGGGCAATCGGCAGCGAAGCCTATTACCGGGGCGAGCAGACGGTAGTCGTCGGACGCGATGGGCGCTCATCCAGTCCGGAACTCTCAGAAGCGCTGATCAAAGGTCTGCGTGCTACCGGCAGAGACGTAAAAGACATTGGAGTGGCGCCCACTCCGGTGCTGTATTTCGCAGCCCAGCAGCTGGCAACGAATTCAGGAGTCATGGTTACCGGTAGCCATAATCCGCCTGAGTACAATGGCTTTAAAATCGTACTCGCTGGCGAAACATTAGCGGGTGAAGCAGTTCAGGCGCTGCAACGCCGTATTGAATCCGGCGATTTGCTGACTGGCGAAGGTGTTGTGGAGCAGGTCGACATCATCCAGGAATATATCGGACGTGTCTGCGCAGATGTGCAGCTGACACGTCGGATGAAGATAGTGATTGATTGTGGTAATGGAGTCGCCGGTGCGGTGGCGCCGAAGCTGTTCAATCTTCTGGGTTGTGACGTGATTGAGCTTTTTTGTGATGTTGACGGAAGCTTCCCCAATCACCATCCAGACCCCAGTAATCCGGAAAATCTTTCTGCTTTGATCAAGGCGGTTCAGGAGCAAGGTGCCGATCTGGGAATCGCTTTTGATGGAGACGGTGACAGGTTAGGAGTGGTCAGTGCACAGGGCGATATCATATGGCCGGACCGGTTGCTGATGTTGCTCGCAATGGATGTGTTGTCACGGAATCCGGGGGCACAGGTTATTTATGACGTTAAAAGTTCCCGTCAAGTCGCGAAAATCGTGGCGGAATACGGTGGCGAACCACTTATGTGGGCAACTGGACATTCTTTAATAAAAGCCAAGATGAAAGAAACCGGCGCGCTTCTGGCTGGCGAAATGAGCGGCCACATCTTTTTCAAGGAGCGCTGGTTTGGATTCGACGATGCGCTATATTCCGGCGCGCGTCTCCTTGAAGTGCTGGCAAGCGACCAACGCAGTTCCAACGAGGTATTTGCGAGCTTGCCGGACAGTCTGAACACGCCTGAGTTGCATGTGCCAATGGCTGAAGGCGAACCAGTTGTTTTTATGGGCCAACTGCTCGAGAACGCACGTTTTGATAATGCGCGAATAGTCACCATCGACGGTATGCGTGTCGAATTTGAAAATGGATGGGGGCTGGTGAGGGCATCGAATACGATGCCGTGCCTGGTATTGCGATTTGAGGCTGACGATGAACTATCCATGCACCGGATTCAGGAAGAGTTTCGGCGTGTCATATTACAAACTGATCCAAACCTGCTGCTGCCCTTTTAATCATGAGTCTCAATACACAAAAAGCTTCTGAAGTCGCCAGAGTCCTCGGCGAAGCGCTGCCCTATATTCGCCGCTTCCGTGGCAAGACTGTGGTTGTGAAGTATGGCGGAAATGCGATGGTTGATGAGAATCTCAAGAGCGGATTCGCACGCGACATTGTCTTGATGCGGCTTGTTGGGATCAATCCTGTGGTAGTTCATGGTGGCGGGCCTCAGATCGGCCGCTTGCTCGAAAAACTTGGCAAGGAAAGTCGCTTCGTCGACGGCATGCGCGTAACTGATAGCGAGACGATGGATGTCGTCGAAATGGTGCTTGGTGGACTGGTAAACAAGGAGATCGTCAGCTTGATAACCCGGCACGGCGGACGAGCAGTCGGTCTGACAGGCAAGGATGGCGATCTCATCCGGGCAAGAAAACTTACGATAACCCGCGATTCTCCCGAGCTGAACGAGCCGGAGATTATCGATCTTGGGCATGTCGGAGAAGTCAGCAGTATCGATGCCTCGGTTGTTGATATGCTCCTTTCCGGCGGTTTCATACCGATCATTGCTCCGATCGGAGTTGGTGAAGATGGCCGTTCCTATAATATCAACGCAGATCTGGTTGCAGGTCGGGTGGCCGAGGTTCTGGGAGCGGAGAAGCTTATACTGTTGACGAATACTGAGGGGCTGCTCGATAAAAACGGTCACTTGCTAACCGGATTGTCAAGTGAAGAGGTTGATGCATTGATAGAGGACGGAACTATTCACGGTGGAATGCTTCCGAAAATCGCGTGCGCGCTATCGGCAGTGAAGTCCGGTGTCAAGGCGGCTCATATTATCGATGGGCGAGTTGAAAATGCTGTGCTTGTGGAGTTGTTTACTGACGAAGGCGTAGGAACGCTGATCCGCGGCTAGCGCTGCTCGTTAGCGGTGTTCGAGTTCAGTTCGCGGAAACGTTTGATGTCGAGTTCAAATTTTTCGCGAATACTCTGCTGTTCGAGTTTACGATTTTCTATATACTCAAGGTTTTTCTGGATCTGTGTACGAGATTCGGAAATTTGTTTTGTGATCGAAGCTGGTACTGTTTTGCCGGCACGTTCCATGCTGGCGGCCTGACCATTGAGCTGGGCGAGCTTTTGCTTTAGCTTGTCAATGCGTCCGTTGGTTACCCGGATATTGGCTTCGATTGATTCAATTTTACCTCTGCGATTCAGAACCATTTCTTCTTCATTGGTAAACGTGTCGAGCAGGATGCGATCGTGCAGAGCGCGTTCCTTTTTCTTGAGATCTTCTTGTTCGGCTAATTCGGCGAGACGGCTTTCATTTGCCAGTTGCTCCTCGGTTTTAGCCGGCTGCTTGACGTCCACTACCAGTCCCTGGTTGTTGAGCCGCTCATTTCCCTTGTCTGCGTATTGGGGCGGGACATGATCGCTGTAACGGATCTGACCGTTGTCATCAATCCACTTGTATAGCTTGCCGTTGGCCGCTGTCGCAGTTGAGAACCAGGTGCCAATTACGATAACCGAACAGCGTAGCCAGAAAGAAAGTATGTGCATAAGGTTACAACTTGATTTTTGTATAGGGTGGCAATGAATCTGTTGGATCAATTTGCCCTGCTGGTGATTTCCCTGCTGGCAAATTTGTTCTCCGCCTTTTCGGGGGGAGGAGCTGGGCTGATCCAGTTGCCAGCGTTGATCTTTCTTGGACTGCCCTTTGTCGTCGCACTGGCCACCCACAAGGTGGCCAGTGTCGCTCTTGGTATCGGCGCTACCATACGTCACTTGAGGGAAGGGACTCTCGAAAAACGCCTTGTATTATTTATACTTGCAACAGGTTTGCCTGGAGTGTTCGTGGGCGCCAATCTCATCGTCGAGGTGCCAGGCCGAGTGGCCGAAATTGTACTCGGTGTTCTTACAGCTTCCCTGGGACTTTATTCATGGTTGACTCCAGGGCTTGGTGAAATCGCTCAGGAAAAGCACCGGGACGGGCACGGGCTGTGGTGGGGAGGGCTGGTGCTGTTTGTGATTGGTGTGCTCAACGGGTCCCTGACCTCGGGCACCGGGTTATTTGTCACTCTCTGGCTGGTTGGATGGTTCGGTCTGGACTATAAAAGGGCGGTTGCCTACACGCTGGTGCTGGTCGGAGTGTTCTGGAATGGTCTCGGCGCCGTGACGCTCGGATTTCTGACAGAAATCCGCTGGAGTTGGGTGCCGGTGCTGCTACTCGGATCGCTCTTGGGCGGGTATTTCGGCGCCCATCTGGCGATAAGAAAGGGCAGTCGCTGGATTAAACGGGGTTTTGAAGTGATTTCGTTGCTTATCGGAATCAAACTTATCTGGGGCTGAGCAGCCCCGGCAAATCCGGCTTAAATGCCATAGGTTTGGCGATAAGACGCGATCGCCTGCAGTGATTCCTGATACTCAGGTTTATCGATCAGAAACTCCTGCAACTCCTCGAGCGTTACGATGGCTGTCACGGATAATCCGAGATCTTGCTCGACTTCCTGAATTGCAGAGCGTTGTCCCTGACCTCGCTCCTGGCGGTCCAGCGCAATCACAACACCCACTGCCTGTGCATTCTCATCATTAATAAGTGCCAGAGATTCACGGATTGCTGTGCCGGCGGTGATGACGTCATCGATGATCAGGATTCTGCCGGTCAGACTCGCGCCTACTGTATTCCCACCTTCACCATGTGCCTTGGCCTCTTTGCGGTTGAAGCAGTACGGAATATTGATGTCGTGGTGATCTGCAAGTGCAATACCGGTTGCCGCCGCGAGAGGAATGCCTTTATACGCGGGTCCAAACAGCACATCGAACTGTATGTCCGCGCCGACGATTGCCTGGGCATAAAATCGGCCCAGCCGTGCCAGATGCCGACCGGTATTAAATAACCCGGCATTGAAGAAATATGGACTGAGGCGACCCGATTTGAGCGTAAATTCCCCGAAACGCAGCACTCCTGCATCGATAGCGAAAGCCAGAAAATCTTTTTTATATTGCTGCATACAAATCACCGGGTCCTGGAAAGCTTCGGTATCATACACGCGCCAACAGATTTGGAGAATGTATGCGCGTCATCAGTGCTAACGTCAACGGGATTCGTTCGGCCGCCCGAAAGGGATTTTTTACCTGGATGAGCCGACAGCGGGCCGATGTTGTCTGTATACAGGAGACTCGGGCACAGCTCGACCAACTGGGCGGAAAGGTGTTCTGGCCCCGCGGCTATCACGGAGCTTTTCATGATGCTCAAAAAAAGGGTTACAGTGGTGTGGCAATTTATTGCCGAACAAAACCGGACCGCATTATCGAAGGTCTCGGTTGGCCTCACGTCGACGTGGAGGGACGCTATCTGGAGGTTCAGCTCGGTAGGCTCAGCGTAATTTCGCTGTACATGCACTCGGGCTCCTCTGGTGAGGAACGGCAGCAGAAAAAATTCGAGATGCTGGATCAGTTCATGCCCTACTTGCGCAGTTTGCGTCGAAAACGACGGGACTACATCATCTGTGGAGACTGGAATATTGCGCACAAGCCGATCGACCTGAAGAACTGGCGCGGAAACATCAGGAATTCCGGATTTCTGCCCGAGGAACGAGCCTGGATGGACGAACTGCTCGGCCCGGCTGGTTATGTCGATGCGTTCAGAGCAGTTGACCCGCGGCCGGATCAATACACCTGGTGGTCAAATCGCGGCCGCGCATGGGAGAAGAACGTCGGATGGCGTCTCGATTACCAGATCGTGACCCCGTATTTGGGAGAACGTGTGCAGAAAGCCAGGATATTTCGGGAAAAACGTTTTTCAGACCATGCGCCGCTGATAGTCGACTACGACTACCAGATATGAAGCACTCCGAGCGATCAAACAGTTGATGAATAGCATGCTTTCAACCATCTTTTCAGGCCGGATGCTTGTGGCACTGTTGATGGGGTTCTCGTCAGGGTTGCCTCTGTTGCTGACAGGCTCGGTTTTGCAGGCATGGATGACAAAAGAGGGCGTGGATCTCGGGACTATTGGTTTATTTGCACTGGTCGGGCTCCCCTATACCTTAAAGTTTCTTTGGGCTCCAGTTACAGACCGATACTGCTTACCTTTGCTGGGCCGAAGAAGAGGCTGGCTTTTGCTCGCGCAAGGCCTTTTGATTGCGGCAATTCTGGCTCTTGCCTCTACTGATCCCGGTCAAAGCACGCTGATGGTCGCGGTCGCGGCATGGTTGGTTACATTCTTCTCCGCCAGTCAGGATATCGTTATAGATGCATACCGCAGAGAAGCCCTTGCGGACAATGAACTTGGACTGGGTGCCTCCCTTTATGTCAATGGATACAGAATGGGAATGCTGCTGGCGTCTGGTGGCGGTCTGATCCTGGCCGACTTCATGCCGTTCTCGATGGTCTATAAAGTGATGGCTCTTTTCATGGCGGTTGGACTGGTGACCACGGTGTTTGCGCCAGAACCGATAGCAGCGAGTGGAGCGCCAACGACACTTCGTGACGCGGTGATCGAGCCGTTCGTGGACTATTTTCATCGCAAAGATGCATGGCTGATTCTGCTATTCATTCTTCTTTATAAAGTTGGCGATACAATGGCCAGCCACATGGCGACGCCGTTTTACCTCGATATCGGTTTTCAAATGATAGAAATCGGGGCAGTGGCGAAAGTATTCGGGTTCTGGGCAATAATCGTGGGTGGGACTCTGGGCGGTGTGTTGATTGTTCGCATCGGCATTTATCACGCTCTATGGACGTTTGGAATTTTACAGGCGCTGTCGACGGCGGGATTCATTCTTCTCGCAATGGTCGGAGACAGCAGACCCGCGCTTGCCGCTGTCATTGCGTTCGAAAATCTCAGCGCGGGTATGGGTGCGGCGGCTTTTATCGGCTTCATGGCCAGCCTCACAAACAAAAAGTTCACGGCGACACAATACGCTTTGCTTAGCAGTCTCATGGGTGTGCCCCGGGTGATTGTCGCTGCGCCGACAGGCTATTTCGCACAATGGCTGGGATGGCCGATGTTTTTTCTGTTTTGCACACTGATCGCTGTACCGGGGTTGCTGTTGATACGGCGTTTTCGCGGCTGGCTCAGGAATAGTTAATTCATGTTGACCGACATTTCCCTGGTTGCTGCGTTTCTGGTTGGTTTGTTAGGTGGCGTTCATTGCGTAGGGATGTGCGGAGGTATCGTTGGAGCGCTTTCTCTGGGTATGTCGCCGCGACGACGTTCGTCATCCTCATGGCCTTTTTTGCTGGCGTACAACTCCGGCCGAATTCTGAGTTACGCCGTGGCTGGCGCGCTGCTGGGCGGGGTGGCATGGATTGCCGCAAACTGGAGCGGATTGCACCAACTGCAGACCGGATTGCACCTTCTGTCAGCGCTCTTCATGGTGGCACTCGGACTGTACCTGGCTGGCTGGTGGCACGGCCTCACTTATGTTGAACGCGCTGGCGGAGGAATCTGGAGGCGCATTGAACCTTTCGGCCGCCGATTTCTGCCTGTTACAAATGTTCGCCAGGCATTTTTGCTGGGCGTCATATGGGGCTGGTTGCCCTGTGGTCTGGTTTACAGCGTCCTGGTCTGGGCCATAGCCACTGGTTCGCCGATGAAGGGATTTCTGTTAATGTTCAGCTTCGGCCTCGGCACATTGCCGAACTTGCTTGTGATGGGCCTGGCCGCCGATGCCCTGGCGGCGCGTCTGCGCGATGTAAGGATTCGTCGGGCGGCCGGTATTCTCGTTATGTTGTTTGGTGGCTATTCTTTTTCACAATGGCTCATTCAGTATAAAATGTCTGTCTGAAATTAACCTCGTGCGCTTCATTAAGACCTTTCGGTTGAACATTGATGTTGAAACGCAAGACTTCCTCGTGACTAATCGGAAATTCGCCGATGTAATAAATCGCGGTATCTTCCTGTATTTCTCTTAAGGTAATCCGCCGTTTCTGCCCGGTAAGGTTTGTCGCGGTTGCACTGATTTCGGCCTGCACTGGTTTTCCAGGCGTCCCAAGGACCTTGTTCAGAACTGCAATATTGATCATGCCACGATTCTTGCTGCGCTCGATACCATACTGCCGCGTCACGGAAGGTGCCAAATAACTGGTGCTTAGCGCATTGAAGTGTACGACATAATCACCAAAATCCTGCGAATTTTCGGCGAAAACCAAAGTGCTGAAGCTTGTGACCACGCTGAAAAGGAACGCTAGAAGTCGTTTGTTGCGCATTATTCTCACCTCCTGTTGCTGAAACCTGCCCCCATCATCGGGACAACCCTGAATATTGCGACGGTAGCAATATGCCACTTTCAGTTTAGATTCTTTTTGCGAATTTATACAGCCGCTTCCTGGCGGTCGATAGAATCTCCCGTTGTTGGAAAAGTTGTTGCGGATGGAGCATGGATTGCATGATGTATCTGCTGCAGCGCATCCAGTTGCTGTTTGGTCTCACGCATCGCAGCGTCCAGTTCCTTTATACGCGATTCCAACGTGTCGCGGGATTCGCTGATGCGTCGCAGCGTTTCCAGCCGCTTTTCCATGGTCGATTTGTGTTCTTTAATCTGTCTTACCAGAGGATTCATTACTTCCTTGAGCCAGGTATCGGCGTCCTGGTTGGCTTTAAAGAACAGGCTCCGGGTATGACTTACCAGTGAAATAAAGAATTTTTTTACGACGAATGACTGCTCACTCATTGCGGTTACCGGGCTGCGTCGGAAGGTCTCCGCTTCCTGGAACAGGCGTTCGAGTTCTTTGGAGAACGCGGCAGTGGAAAATTGCTTTGGTGTGATTTGGGGAAGCCCATGATCTTCATGAAATTTCTTGTAGGTGGCCCGAATCAGCATTCGGGTTTGTTCGGCATGTCCAGTGACTTGCTCCATGGTATCGCGTGCACCGTCAAAAAAGGTTTCCATACCGCGTTTCATGCCGGTGGTTGTCCAGCTGCTAGTCATGTTGTCACGCGTCTTGTTGATCAGGCGATCAAGCGCATCCATGCTCAGCGCCTCGAGCATTGTCCGGGCCTGGTTTTGTAACAGACGGCGGCTGTTTTGAAAGCTTTCTACATTACGCAAATACGCTGCCTGTTCTTCCCGGGACTTGGTCATAAGGTGCATTATGACATCTGCATTTTTGCCTCGCAGCGAACGCAGTTCAGCAAGTTGTGTGGCCAGCGACGTCTTTTTTCCATCCAGCTGCGACAGGTGTTCGTTCACCAGACCGCCTATCTGGGTAACCAGATTATTGCGCATGATGCTCTGCTTGTGGGGCAGTATGTCATTTGCAATATAATTTTCCAACTTCAAAAGTCTGCTCTCTTCCAGCAGGCGATCATCTTTACGAATTCTGGCAATGAGACCTTTTTGTGCTGAGATCGGGAATACTTTCTCGTTCGGTATATGCAAGAGTTCGGCGCAGGATCGGCGTTGTGATTCGATTGTCGCATTGACTGTGGCGTCATCTTTCAGCTCGTCCCATAACGCATCAATTTTATTCATTACAACGATCAGATTGCTGTTTTCAGCATCCAGCACTGAGCTTACATGGTGGTGCCACATGTCCATGTCGCTGCGAGTGACTCCGGTGTCTGCAGCGAGCAGAAAAAGAACAGCCTGAGCGGCTGGTAACATGCTCAAGGTTAATTCCGGTTCGTTACCGAGCGCATTCATGCCTGGAGTATCGAGGATGACCAGGCCTTGCTTGAGCAAGTCATGTGGGAAGCTAATGATAGCGTGGCGCCAGTGAGGGATTTCCACCTGCGCAGGAGCTTTGCCATGAGCCTGGAAATAGCCATCCGAGCTTTCATCATATAATCCGAGCTCACGGGCTTTGTCGACCGGCACTTGCCGAGTTTTTATGACTTCATGCAACGCTTCGGCTATCTGATCAGGATCAGAATCGTTGAGTGGAATATGAGTCCAGTGAATCGGCTCATGTTTGAAGTCTGCGATGCTACGATCCTGCAGTCGGGTTTCAATCGGCAGCAGTCGGATATAGGAACAGTTCTCCTGTGTATCGTAGAGCAGCTCGGTCGGGCACATGGTCGTACGTCCCGCTTCTGAAGGAAGAAGACGTCTGCCAAAGTGTGAAAAAAACAGGGCATTGATAAGTTCGGTTTTGCCGCGGGAAAATTCGGCCACGAAAGCGATTGTTAGCCGATCATTACGCAGCGATTCGATGGTCTCGAAAATCCTGAGTTCCTGCTCAGAAGAGGCAAGCGCATTCTCCTCCAGCCACTCATGGAAGCCTTTGATCGTATGAACCAGTCTTTCGCGCCATTCTGAGTAGTACTGAAGACGTTCATCAAGTTGATTCAGCTTCATGCATTGACTTCCCGGTTAGTTGTTGCAGACCACATAAACACGAAAAACACCTCGCCCGATTGCAGCGCCCTTGATCGTAACGGCAGGGGTAAAACAGACTTTAGTTAGTTTTTTTAACTAGTTAGGAGAAGTATTTTTAGGTGCGGGTGCCCGCTGTTCGGGGCAGCCTCCGTCGCTCAGGCGCGGCGGTGCCAAGGCGTCAGATCCCTTGCGGTGATTGCACATTGCCGTCTACTGCACAGGGGAAGCTATTGACCAAGATGATAAAGGGGTGGAAGCACGAGCATTTTGGTGAGCTGTATCGCGATCAGGGCAAGGATTGGGGAGAAGTCCATACCAGAGATCGGCGGTAATAAGCGACGGCTAGGCCTCAGTACCGGCTCCGCAATCGAATGGAGCAGTGAAGCCACCGGGTTATAGGTTCCTGGACTAATCCAGCTGATGATGACCAGGATAAGAATCGAAAAAAGGAAAACATTGAGTGCAAGCGCTATGAGCTCAGCGATCGATCGTACCAGCAGTGCTCCGAATGAAACAATGTCGCCCTGTACCAGAAATACGAGGAATAGCGAAAGCATTTGTAGAGCGAGCATCAGCAGTAGTGTGCTGGTATCGACTTTGCCGACGCTGGGGATCAATTTCCTGAGAGGGATTATCGGAGGGTTTGTCACCTTCACGATGAACTGGCTCACTGGATTATAAAAATCCGCGCGAACGGTGGCTAGCAGGAATCGTATCATTATAAGGAGAATATACAACCCAAACAATGTGTTAACCAGAAATGTGATTGGGTTGGTGACATACGAAGAGCCCATTACTCGTCTCCGAACTGCTCGGACAGTTGCCGTGATCGATCTCGCGCCGCTGTGACTGCTGCTTCAAACAGCGCACGAATCTGACCGTCCTCGAGTACTCGCAAGGCTGCTTCGGTCGTCCCACCCGGGGATGCTACATGCTTTCCAAGGACTGCGGCGTCGTCGGTGCTTTCGAGCGTCATTTTTGCAGCTCCGAAAGCGGTTTGGATAGAAAGCAGCCGAGCTGTTTCGGCAGGAAGTCCGAGATGTTCTCCCGCAGTCTGTAGTGCTTCTATAATCAGGAAAAAATAAGCCGGCCCGCTTCCCGAGATGGCGGTTACTGCATCCATAAGGTTTTCATCATCGATCCAGAGCGTCAGTCCGACTGCTCGCAGTATGTTCTCGGCCAGACTTTTTTGGATGTCGCTCACGGCACTGTTCGCTATCAACGCCGTTGCGCCACTTTGGACCAGGGCTGGGGTATTGGGCATGCAGCGTACCAGCGGACATTTTCCTCCCAGCCATCGTTGCAGGTCTTCAATCTTTATACCTGCTGCGATCGAGAGGATCAGCGGTTTCCTGTACTGGACGGAGTCAGATAGTTCAATGGCGACCGCCTTCATCGCCTGCGGTTTGACGGCCAGAACCACCACGTCACTGCCGTCCACCACCTTTTTATTGTCCGTGCTGGTATGTACCGGATATCTGGCTCTCAGTCTCTGGGTCTGCTCTGCCTGCGGATCAGCGACCGAAATCGCGTCAGAATTCCAGCCATCGGCAATTAGCCCACCGACCAGACTGGCGGCCATATTGCCGGCGCCAATAAATGCTATTCGGGTGTCTTTCATATGATGAACAATACAGGATCATAAATGCCTGACTCAAGGGCTATCTCGCGCTGACCTCGCCGGCCGGGGACAGGCCCGGTTGCACGCTGGAATCCACGCTGAGCAGGTCAAGTTATGGTCTGGTCTGACGATATGGACACTCAGAACTGCCTATGGGGAAAAGCATGGATATCGCTGAATTACTCGCCTTCAGTGTCAAAAACAACGCATCGGATCTTCACATTTCTGCCGGATTGCCACCCATGATTCGCGTCGATGGTGATATTCGCAGGATCAATGTACCGGCTCTCGATCACAAAACCGTTCATGGTCTGATTTATGACATCATGAACGACAAGCAGCGCAAGGACTATGAAGAGTTTTTGGAAACTGATTTTTCCTTCGAGATCCCGAACCTCGCTCGATTCCGTGTCAATGCCTTTAACCATAACCGGGGAGCCGGTGGAGTTTTTCGTACGATTCCGTCCACGATTCTGTCGCTGGAGGAACTAGGATGTCCGTCGAGTTTCAAGGAAATTGCGAATCAGCCCAGAGGAATTGTTTTGGTTACCGGCCCAACAGGATCGGGTAAATCGACTACGCTCGCTGCAATGATGGATTATGTAAATGGTGAGCGGTTCGAACATATCCTCACAGTCGAAGACCCGATAGAATTTGTGCACGAGAGCAAGAAGTGCCTTGTGAACCAACGCGAAGTACACAGGGACACGCACGGCTTCAATGAAGCGCTACGTTCCGCCTTACGTGAAGATCCGGATATTATTCTTGTCGGCGAGATGCGTGATCTGGAAACTATCCGTCTGGCTCTTACCGCGGCCGAGACAGGACATCTTGTTTTCGGTACTTTGCACACAAGTTCAGCCGCTAAAACTATCGATCGCATTATAGACGTATTCCCCGCGGCGGAAAAAACCATGGTCCGATCTATGTTGTCCGAATCATTGAGAGCAGTTATTTCTCAGACGCTGTTGAAAAAAACCGGTGGTGGTCGCATAGCCGCACACGAGATCATGATTGGAACACCGGCCATTCGAAATCTGATTCGCGAAGATAAAGTTGCACAAATGTATTCGGCTATTCAGACCGGGCAAGCCCTCGGGATGCAGACTCTTGACCAGAATTTGCAGGATCTGGTCCAGCGCGGCCTGATCAGCAGAATGGACGCCCGCGCTAAAGCAATGAATAAAGACAGTTTCCGTTAATCAGGGGCTACTATGGATTTTGCTTCATTACTTAAACTCATGGTCCACAAGGGTGGATCAGATTTATTCATAACTGCAGGTATGCCGCCTAGCATGAAGGTTAACGGTCGAATCAAACCCGTATCTCAAGCTACCCTTACACCTGACCAGGCGAGAGAAGTCGTACTGAGTGTCATGACTGCTGAACAGCGCAAGGAATTTGAGCGCGAGCATGAATGCAACTTCGCGATCAGCGCAAGTGGCGTTGGCCGTTTTCGCGTCAGCGCTTTTTACCAGCGCAATCATTGCGGGATGGTGCTCAGGCGCATCGAAACCCAGATTCCAACCATTGAGGAGCTGACGTTACCCCCGATCATAAAAAATCTCGCTATGACCAAGCGAGGTTTGATTATGTTTGTGGGTGCGACAGGTACTGGTAAATCCACGTCGCTTGCTTCGATGATCGGATACAGGAATCAAAACAGTACTGGTCATATTATAACCATCGAGGATCCGATAGAGTACGTGCACCAGCATGCTGGCTGCATCGTTACCCAGCGCGAGGTTGGTATCGATACAGAGTCGTTCGACGTAGCTCTCAAAAATACTTTGCGGCAAGCGCCCGATGTCATCCTGATCGGCGAGATCCGCACTCGAGAGACAATGGACAATGCCATTGTTTTCGCAGAAACTGGACACTTATGCCTGGCGACACTTCATGCGAATAATGCCAATCAGGCCATGGATCGGATCGTGAACTTTTTCCCTGAAGATCGGCGCGATCAGCTGTTGATGGATTTGTCGCTCAACCTGAAAGCAATTCTGGCCCAACAGCTTATCCCGACGCCAGACGGCAAAGGGCGGCGTGCTGCTGTGGAAGTGCTCATCAACACTCCATTGGCAGCGGATATGATTCGCAAGGGCGAAGTCCACAAGCTGAAAGATCTTATGAAAAGCTCTAATCAACAGGGCATGAAGACATTCGATCAGGCGTTATACGAACTCTATAGAGATGGCGACATCACGCAGGACGATGCAATCCATTATGCAGATTCTGCGAATGAGGTGCGGTTGATGATCAAGTTGAAGGACAATGAGGTAGACTCCAGTGGCGCCCTTGATGGTGTGACATTAATGGAGACGCCGTAGGCCTTCGGCTAAAAAACCACCTAAAATACGACTGTATACGCATCGAATACAGGTCCGTCGACGCACGCGCGTTTCATAGAGCTCTGCTCTCCGGTTTTAATATGAACCGCACATCCCGCGCAGCCTCCAACACCGCATGCCATAAATTCTTCAAGGGATATCTGGCAAGGCAGGTCCAGTTCTTTAGCTAACTCGGCTGCTGCTTTTAGCAGTCCGATCGGTCCACAAGCAAAGATTTCGACCTCGTCGCGTTGCGTGTTGTTCAGCGACCTAATATGGTGACGAGCCAGATCGGTGACATAGCCGCGGTAACATCCATCATAGTCCTGCAGGCTAGCCAGTCGACTCGCGATGTTCCACTCTTCAAGCATTGGCATGCCACTTGTCGCAGTCTGGGGTATGCCGGATAGTGTCATTTTTGACTTTTCTAGGGGGAAGGGGAAAGGGGCTTCAGAGCCTAGAAGCACTAGCGGTGAAAAAGAATCGAGCCTTGAAAGCTCTTCTGCAAGGAAAATCATGGGCGGCATGCCGACACCTCCCCCTAGAAGCAATGCACGCGGTCGCGACGCAGAGGGAATGAATGGCCTGCCGATTGGTCCCAATAAACTGATCACATCACCAGTCTTTCTGGCGCCCAGCAGCACGGTTCCCCGGCCTACAGCTTTGAAAAGAATGTCTATCCAGCCCTTTGATCTATCGGTGCGCATGATGGAAAGCGGCCTGCGCATTGCGAGCAGTGGGTCGCACTGGATGTGCACGAACTGTCCTGGTTGCGCATGCAGTGCGCACTCTGGCGCGTCAAGTCGCATAATGAACTGGTTGCCAGCGAATGCTTCTACGGAGCTGACGATAGCAGACTCGACAAAAATGGTGTTACGTTGCGCTTTGTTCACTGACTCAACCGCCATGGATAATCCTGCCATTTCGAAGGCAGTGACGGACTTTTCCAGGCATCTCCCATCGACGAAATGGACTGTTTTTGCCTCTGCTCGCGATCGACGTTTCATCAAGAGTCCAGCGAGCGGCAGGATCGAATATGCAGATGTCGGCAGCACGCCCTACGCTAAGATCACCATATGGAATGCCGAGTGTTTTCGCAGGTCCACAGGTTAAGCGGGCAATAGCGTCTGTCATTGTCAAATGCCCATCGTCAACGAGCTTCAAGGTTAATGAGAGCAAGCTGTCTAAACCGGATGCCCCGGCTTCAGTGGCAGGAAATGGTGCCAGCTTCGCGTCAGGTTCATGAGGCTGATGGTCGGAACACACGGCTGACAAAGTTCCGTGTTTCAGTCCTTCCAGTAGTCCGAGCCGGTCTTCATTTGTCCGCAGTGGTGGGAGAAAATGGAAGTTGGAATCAAATCCCGTAGCATCAATATCTGTAAAGTAAAGATAAGGTATCGCAACGTCAGCAGTTACCTGCACGCCATCATACTGTGCGCGAGCCACCATTCTTACGGCTTTTTGGGTGGTCAATCTTCCAAAATGTGCTCGGACACCGGTCTGTTCTATGAGTGCGAGGTCCCGTGCTACGGCAACGGTTTCAGCAGCCTCTGGTATGCCTCGCAAACCAAGCCTGGTTGATACACGGCCCTCATGAAGGCAGCCACCAGCAGATAACGATGGATCATCGGCATAAAGAAATACGGTTAATCCAAAAGTTGCCGCGTACTCGAACGCCTTGCGTGCGATAAATGTACTTCCGATCGGCCTGAACGCGTTGCTGACACCTGGGCATCCCGCTTCCTGAAGAGCTGACATTTCACTTAATTGTTCCCCGCAAAGTCCACGTGTCAGGGCGCCAAGGGTCACGATCCGTGCAGCTTTAGCCTGTTGCGTTCGGTGCTTGATAAGCTCGACCACAGCGGGCGTATCTATAACTGGATCGGTATCAGGAGGGCAACAAATAGTAGTGATCCCGCCAGCTGCTGCAGCGCGGCACTCGCTTTCAATATTCGCCTTTTGCTCGAGCCCAGGCTCACGCGGTCTTGCACACAGATCAATCAGACCGGGTACAACGCAGAGACCAGAGGCGTCAAGTGTAATATTTGCATTAAAACCATCGGGTGCATTGCCTACGGCGGCAATGATTCCATTCGCGACAAAAATATCGAGAGAGGTATCAAGCTGATTTCCAGGATCAATCACTCGCCCGCCTTTTATATGGATCTTAGGCCTGGCCATCGGTGCCTCGACTGACGTTTTGTTGCATCGCCATAGACATCACCGCCATGCGGGTCGCGATCCCATAGGTTACTTGCTGTAAAATCACTGAACGTGGCCCATCCGCGACCTGTGAATCCATTTCTACTCCGCGATTGATTGGGCCAGGATGCATGACTGTGACATCAGGCTTTGCAACCGAAAGCTTATCTTCGGTCAGGCCGTACAAGCGAAAGTACTCGTGCTCGCTCGGAAGGCTGGCGCCCTCCATGCGTTCACGTTGCAGCCGCAGCATGATGACAACGTCAACATCACGCAGACCTTCTTTCAGATCATAGTGAACGCTGACACCTAATGATTCTGCGTGGGCGGGTATTAGAGTGCGCGGTGCGACCACGCGTATATCACCCGTGTTCAACAGGTTCAGCGCGTGTATTTGTGATCTGGCAACGCGCGAGTGCAAGATATCGCCAACAATAGCGACCTGGAGCCGGCCGAAGTCTGATCCTTTGTTTTTCCGGATTGTAAACATATCCAGCATGGCCTGCGTTGGATGCTCGTGGCGTCCGTCGCCCGCATTCACTACAGATACGTGTGGCAGTACATGACGGGCTATAAAATGTGCGGTGCCGCTGTCTGAGTGACGCACGACGAACATGTCAATATGCATTGCCTCGAGATTGCGCAGCATGTCGAGCAGTGTTTCGCCCTTTGTAGCGCTGGAAGTATCCACGTTTATGTTGAGAACGTCGGCTGAGAGTCGTTTTGCGGCCAGCTCGAAAGTAGTGCGGGTGCGGGTGCTGGCTTCAAAGAAAAGATTGACTATGGTTTTCCCTCGCAATAGAGGAACCTTTTTGACGGATTGCTCGGCAACGCTGGTAAACGATTCGGCCGTATCGAGAATTTCGGTCAAAAGACGACTGTTCAGGCCTTCAATTGCGAGAAAGTGGCGTAGTCTGCCATCTGTTCGGATCTGCAAATTTCCCGAATTCATGTTGTATATCTTGTCTCCAGCCGTAAGGGATCAGGTCCATCTAGTTTTACATGTTCGTTCTTCTCGAGCTCAAGATGTAACCCAACTATTTTTGCTTCAATAGGTAGCTCGCGTCCACTGCGCTCCACCAGAACTGCAAGTGTGATGGAGGCGGGGCGTCCATAATCGAACAGTTCATTCATGGCTGCACGTATCGTACGGCCCGTATGAAGCACATCATCCACCAGGATTATATGCCGGTCATCGAGCGAAAAAGGTAACTCGGACGGTTTTACCTCGGGATTCATGCCGATCCGAGTAAAATCATCCCGGTAAAACGAAATATCGAGCACCCCCAGAGGGGGAGCGATACCAAGTTGTTGATGAAGCTCTCTGGCTATCCAGGCGCCCCCGGTATGAATACCAATCATTGCTATCTGATCATTGATATCCAGGCTTTCACGCAAGTCGATCGCCATACGCTCGATCAGTTTGTGCACGTTGTGGCTGGCTTTCATTTGGCGTTATCTTTCTGGAGCCAATCTTGAAGAATGATTTGTGCAGCCAATGGATCCGTATCCTCACGTTTCCTGGATTTCATGTTCATACCGGATTCCGCCTGGTAAGAAGTCAGACGTTCTTCCGCCTTGTAAACGGGTAAGTGATAACGTCCCTCAAGCTGTCTACAAAAGCGCAGCGCCCATTTGCTCATATCTTGCTTCGTCCCGTCCATATGATACGGTATTCCTACTACCAGCGCTTCGGGATTCCACTCTTTGATCACGGACGTTATGATCGCCCAATCGGGTTCGCCATTGCGGGCCTGCAAAGTCATTAAGGGAGTTGCCGATTGAGTAAGCTGCTGCCCGACTGCGACGCCGATGCGCTTACGCCCATAGTCGAACCCAAGCAGGATTGCCGTAGCTGATTTGGCGTAGGTCATCAGGCGTGACCGGCGCCTCCCGTTAAAAGATTCATATCGACACCCAGTAAGGCAGCGGCGGCTTTCCATCGTTGCTCATTCGGCAGGGTGAAAAGAATTTCAGGATCCATCGGCCCGCTCAGCCAGGCATTATCTGCGAGTTCCTGCTCCAGTTGTCCGGCGCCCCAGCCTGCATAGCCCAGAGCAATCAGGTTGCGCTGCGGGCCTTTGTTCCGCGCTATAGCGGCAAGAATATCCATAGAAGAGGTGATGCCAATCCGGTCCGTCACCCTGAGTGTGGCCTCCCAGTCGCCGAGTGGCTCGTGCAAGACAAAGCCTCGCTCTCGCTGGACAGGCCCTCCCAGGTGGATTGGGACCTGTCTGGCTTCGGGGGTCGCGTCTTCCAGATTAATATGTTGAAGAATTTCGCCCAGTTGAATTTCCAGTGGGCGATTTATAACCAACCCGAGGGCACCCTCATCATTATGTTCACAAATGTACGTGACGGAACGAAAAAAATTCGGGTCTTCAAGACTCGGCATGGCGATCAGAAACTGATTGGTTAAACGCTGCACATCAATCATGACTTTAGTATCCGGCAGCCCTCGAAATTTCGCAAGATCATGCGCTAAAATAATTAATTTACTTACTCTTCAATTGGTTGCCGCTGGTAAATACCCATGTCCGAGTAATGTAAAGCACGTCAGTTTCCTCGCGGATGTCTTTGGGGAATGCCGCGAAGGGTGACGCCAGCCGTACTATACGAACTGCCGCATCATCCAGAATCTTGTGCCCCGACGGGCGCAATATAGTGATCTTTTGTACCGTTCCATCAGGATGCAACGCCACCTCGACTATCAGACTGCCGGACAAATCTGCTCGACGAGCAGCATCTGGAAAATTGAGCTCTCCTACTCGCTCTACCTTCGACACCCAATCCCGCATATAGCTCGCGTACTTGAATTCTTTTGTTCGAGCAGAGATATACTTGCTTTGTGGGGTTTTTGAATACGCCTGTAGTGACTGGTTGATGTGTTCGTTCAGGGCCACCATTTCGAGACTGCGGTTCACCAGTTCGGCCGCCGTCTGTTTGTTGGTGTGCAGTGTTTCTTCGGCAGGGTTTTCCGCAGCTTTTTCACTGCTGGTCTGCTGCTGCAGTAAAGGCCTGGCAGCCGGTTTATCTGGCGCACTTGCAGCTGCCGCCGCCTGCGCGTCTATTTGCTCGCGTGGTTTTACTCTTTCTTCTGTGTTCCCTGCCCCGTCCTGGCTGGAGTCGGCGAGATAGTCATAGTCTTCTGGTGTCTCAGATCGATTCGTTGTAACAACTGTGATATCAAGAGCAGGGGGAGAGTCCTTCGGCAGCTCGCGATCAAAGGTGTCGAAACTTATGCCGAGGATGACCAGAGCATGGAATGCTGTCGCTAAAAACAGCGTCACCACCAGGCGATCGGCTCTGCTGGTTTCGTGAAAGTTTTCTGTTACGGCGTTCATAGCGACAATGCCTGAAGAGGGGCCTTCAGCCAAAAAATGGATTGTGCATAAAAACATCCGTTATTCATTTTCTGACTCCGGGTCAGGGGATGCAATTTCAACGATCTCCAGTGATTTTGGCTCTTGCTCAAATCTTAGTCTATCTTTCAGGCCGGGCGTTAGGTACGCATTACCGTTGTTATCAATCAACAGGACGTCGCTAATGCCCATGCGCCTGGCAATGATGCGAAACTGTTGCGGGCCCGCGACAAAGATAGCGGTAGCCGCGGCATCTGCAAGCGTAGGATCTCCTGCTATTACAGTTACAGAAGCGGAATGGGCTGCAGGTTCACCGGAACGGGGATCCAGAATGTGGTGATAACGGTGTCCGCCATAATCGAAGTAGCGTTCATAACTTCCCGAAGTGAATACACATGCGGATCCCTCTAGCTCGATGCTGGCAAGGATGCCGGTCCCGACATAGGGATCCCGCACGCCGACTCTCCACGGCCGATCGCCATGCCGGCCTCGGATACATAAATCTCCGCCTGCATTAACAACAAAGTTCCGGATGTTATGTTCTTCTATCAATTGAACTGCTTTCCCAACTGAATAACCTTTGGCAAACCCTCCAAAATCAAGACTCACATTGGCGTTATTGCTTTGAATTGTTTGTCCATTGAATTCCAGATCAAAAGTGCTGGGTCTGGTTTTCAGCCATGCCTGAATTTTTTCTTTTGCCGGCGGTGGACCGCTTGCCGCCTCATCCTGCTGGAAACCCCACAGCCTTAGTAGGTCTCCAATTGCGGGATTGAATAAGCCTATGCTGTTGCGCTCGAATGACTGTCCTAGCTTGATGAGGTGAATAATGGAAGGATCCACCTGCATTGATTTTCCGGCGGCGATAGCGGCATTGAGCTCTGTCAGTTGTCCTTTTTGCCAGGCATGCCAATTCTTGTGTTGTTCCTGGAACATCAAATCAACGTCCCGGATGACCTCGGTCCCCTGAGCGGGATCAACCCCGTGAAGTGTGAAACTCACAAGCGTTCCGAATGCAATCAACTCATCGCGGTATACCACTTCCTCCTGAGAGCAGGCTGCCAGAAAAGATGACAACCAGAAAACCAGCGTCAGATTGATTAATTTTCCGATCAATTTAATGCCTGGAGATTCCGTTCGATGCAGTCCATGAAATCTGAGGCGATGGTGAGGCCGTAGATCGCATCGAGTTCCCTGATACAGGTTGGGCTTGTTACATTAATTTCGGTCAAGTAATCACCTATTACATCGAGCCCCACAAATAGAAGGCCGCGATTCCGGAGTTCGGGGCCTACCTGGCTACAGATTTGCCGATCACGCTTGCTCAGTTCCACGCCTACTCCACTGCCGCCAGCCGCAAGATTGCCGCGAGTTTCGCCGGGGGCAGGAATCCGGGCCAGGGCATAGGGCACCGGGTCACCATCTATCATGAGGATGCGTTTATCGCCGCTCGAGATTTCCGGTATGAACTTTTGCGCCATTGTGGTTCTTTGATCAAAGGCGGTTAGCGTCTCAAGAATGACGCTTATGTTCGGATCGCCTTGCCGTACGCGAAATACAGAACTACCGCCCATCGCGTCGAGCGGCTTGAGGATGATGTCGTGATGTTCTTCAAGGAAGCTCCGGAGTACTGACGCTTTTCTACTTACGGTGCTATCGACGCAACAGTCCGGAAACCAGCTGGTAAAGAGCTTTTCATTACAGTTGCGGACTGATGCCGGTCTGTTTACAACGAGCACCCCGTCGGCCTCCGCTCGTTCCAACAGGATTGTCATGTACATGTATTCCATATCAAACGGAGGATCTTTGCGTATCAGAATAACGTCGAGGGCGGACAACGGAGTTTCAGTGCTATCACTCAAGCTAAACCAGTTTTCCGCGCTGTCTCTCACTGTCAATTCCTTGACAGCCGCAGTGGCCGTAGTGTTCCTGAGGAATATATCCGGTTGCTCCATATAGAAAAGATCCCAACCTCTTGCCTGCGCGGCCAGCAACATGGAAAAGCTGCTGTCCTTGTAGGTCTTGATGGACTCGATAGGGTCCATCACGATGCCAAGGCGTATGGTCATTCTGGTTTATCCCCTGCGCTGCTGGAGTGCCGGATTGCTAATAAATTCATCAATGTAAAGTTTGTATCTGAGTGGACGATAGAAGCCTGTAGCCGCAATTGTAACGCATATTTGCCGGCGAATCGGATGCTTTGGTGCCCAGCGATGCTGTCCGCCAGCAGCCGTTACTAGGCACAAATACAGGATAAGAGGTCGGATCAGGTATGAACCATATGCAGACTATTGTGGACCCGCAGGAGCTTGATGAAACGGAGTCGCTGAAAGGTGACGAAGCGGAGTCTTCTGATGTTGTTGCAGATGATCGCTTTTCAGGGCTAAAGGTCATGGTCATCGATGATTCCAAAACGATTCGGCGCACGGCAGAAATGCTTCTAAAAAAAGAAGGATGTAACGTCGTCACAGCCACCGACGGATTTGAAGCTCTCGCAAAAATCGCGGATGAAAAGCCCAGCATTATTTTTGTAGACATCATGATGCCACGGCTCGATGGATACCAAACCTGCGCACTGATAAAAAATAACCAGTTGTTCAGAAAAACGCCTGTCATCATGCTGTCCAGCAAAGACGGGTTGTTCGATCGAGCGCGCGGGCGAATCGTCGGCTCCGATCAATACCTTACCAAGCCTTTCACAAAGGAAGAGCTTCTGGGGGCGATTCGCGAACACGTTTTTAGCTAGCACGGTTTTGGCGCGGAGATGCTGCCATCCGTAGCCATGTGTTTAAGGAGCAGTGATCAATAACGGGGTAGTACCGATGGCACACATACTGATTGTAGACGATTCACCGACTGAAGCGCATGTACTGAAGGGAATGTTGGAAAAGAATGGATTCGAAACCACGACTGCAGAAAATGGCGCTGAAGGAATTGAGCGAGCTAAGGAATTGCAGCCCGACCTGATTCTGATGGATGTCGTGATGCCAGGCCTGAATGGATTCCAGGCCACACGTCAGCTAACCAAAGATCCTAAGACTTCCGGTATCCCGGTGATCATTGTCACCACCAAAGACCAGGAGACTGATCGGGTATGGGGAATTCGCCAGGGGGCGCTGGATTTCCTCACGAAGCCTGTGTCAGAGAAAGTCTTAATGGAGAAAATCAACGCGGCCTTAGCCGCGGTTTAAGGAGCAGGGAAATGCCCGAATCATCGCGGCATACGCCGCTGACGTGGCTTGCACATCTTGAAAAGTTATGTCTCACCCATGCACTAGGACTGCCCCAGCAGGAAGCGGCGGACGAGGAATGGATCGGCATCGGCTTTCGTATTGGCGATCTGAATTGCGTGGCACCGCTGGGAGAAGTTGCAGAAATACTCACACCCCCGCCGCTTTCCAAGGTGCCTTGCACAAAACCCTGGGTGTGCGGAATCGCCAACGTACGCGGAAACCTGTTGCCGATTATGGATCTGCAGGGTTACCTCTACGACAGAACCCCAGCATTAAACCGGCGCAGTCGCATCCTCGTCGTAAACCACAATGGGATGTATTCGGGCCTCGCGGTCGACGCTGTTCTAGGGTTGCGCCACTTCACTGATGAACAACGGTGTGGCGAACTGCCAGGAGCTGATAAGCGGCTCCACAAATACATGTTGTACGGATTTCGCGACAACGACCTGCATTGGGGCGTTTTTAGCATGCATGGATTGGCAGAGACGCCACAATTTTTACAGGCAGCTGTTTAGTTCGTTTAACAAATAATCCTCCGGGGAAGAAAGTCAGCTTAAAAGGTCAGGAGACAAAGCATGAGCACAGTAATTACCTCCCGCACAAAAGTGGGTTCACACAAGAGGACGATGTACCTGATCGCAGCATTGTTGCTGTCACTCGGTGCGATGGTCAGCGTGTTCTGGTATGTGGGAATTCAGGCGGATTATGATAAGGAGTATATCGGCTACACTGGTGAGCAACAGGTACTGTCTCAGCAGATCGCCAAGTACGCCCTGGAAGCTTCGTCCGGCGTAGAACCGGCCTTTGACCAGCTGGCACGTTACCGGGACCGCTTCAAGCAGACTCTTAATCACCAGATCAATGGTAATGTCGCCACCGGCCTGCCCCCGAGCAGGGAAGACGTCGCCGATGACCTGAATGCAATGCAGAACGACTGGAAGAAGTTTCATTCCAGCGTTGAGTTCGTGATAGGTGGCAGGGAAACAGTGTCGCTTGTCGCTGAAGTCGGCCAGGTCATCAACGATGTTATGCCTAATCTCCAGGCATATGATGAGGAAGTGGTCGAAGCGTTGCTGCAACAGAAGGTGAGCCGCGAGGCGGTGAATCTTGCAACACGCCAGCTTATGTTAAGTCAGCGTATTGTTAACAGTGTTAATCAGGCGCTAAGTGGCGAAGATGTCGAATTGGCAATAGAGCGGTTTTCTGCCGATGTGGAAGAATATGGCACGGTACTGGAAGGCATGGTACGTGGCAATGATACCATCGCGATGATCAGCAATGAAGATGTCCAGACAAAGTTATTCGAAACGTCAATGTTGTTCGCGGCTGTTGCGGACAACGTCGAAGAACTTCTGGATATGTCAGATGATCTTCTGGAGATCCAGGCAGCGGCTCGATCAATTGCTGCCCAGTCGGATGATCTTTTTGC
Organism: Thiogranum sp.; assembly: GCA_032251035.1. Taxonomy (GTDB): domain Bacteria; phylum Pseudomonadota; class Gammaproteobacteria; order DSM-19610; family DSM-19610; genus Thiogranum. The sequence goes on from JAVVEV010000002.1 coordinate 65,797, forward strand.
GACTGCGCTGAGATTGCAGAATGCTTATTCGCTGGCTGCCGATCTGCGTCCGGTTCAACCCGAAATGGCGTACATATTCGGTGTAATCGGTTTGCTGATATTGTTCCTGTTAGGTATGCAGGTATATCGGGATCAGGAAAATCGCCGCAAGCATGCAGAGACGGAAAATCACAATAACCAAGAAGCAATTCTGCGCCTACTTGACGAGATGGGCAATCTCGCCGATGGCGACCTTACTATCTATGCGACGGTGACCGAAGATTTCACTGGGGCTATCGCTGATTCAGTTAATTATACCATCGATGCACTTCGCGACATGGTAACCACCATCAATGAAACTTCAGGACAGGTTTCATATGCAGCGAAACAGACCAAGGAAACGGCGCAGCATCTGACTGAGGCCAGTGATAATCAAGCCGAAGAAATCACTTCTGCAACAACGGCTATCAATGAGATGGCGGTCTCCATTGATGAAGTTTCCAAAAACTCTGAAGATACCGCGAACATGGCGTTGCGGTCAGTGGAAATCGCCAAGGACGGCGGAAAAATTGTCCGCCGCAACATTGAAGGTATGGATCGGATCAGAGAAACTATTCAGGAAACATCGAAGCGTATCAAACGGCTGGGTGAGAGTTCCCAGGAGATCGGTGACATAGTGGAGTTGATCAACGATATCGCGGAGCAGACAAACATCCTCGCTTTGAACGCAGCAATTCAGGCGGCGATGGCGGGAGAGGCGGGTCGTGGTTTCGCTGTCGTTGCCGACGAGGTGCAGCGACTGGCGGAGCGGTCTAGTAACGCAACGAAGCAAATTGAGGCTCTCGTCAAGACCATTCAGACTGACACCAATGAAGCTGTAATTTCAATGGAGCAGAGTACTGCAGGCGTAGTTAATGGCGCCCGTCTTGCCGAAGAATCAGGTGTGGCTCTTGATGAGATTATGAACGTCTCGGAGAAGCTCTCGGGTCTGATCCAGAACATTTCGTCTTCGGCCAGACAGCAATCTCAGGCAGCCGCAAGCATTTCTGAAACGATGCACGTCATCCAGGAAATTACAACCCAAACTTCAGCGGGAACGAATGAAACGGCTGCATCCATTGGTAATCTGGCAAATCTTGCAGATGAAATGGGCAACTCAGTGGCTGGCTTTAAACTGCCGGAATAGCAGGGGCATTCGCTTGTGACAAATGCCGCAAAAAGGGCATGGGCGGAATCAGCTGGCAGTCTGCAGTCAGACAGTGCATCGGATTTCGGGGGCCTTCTGTTCGCTCAGTGGCGCGATCTTCTGGATAAGCGCCACGGACTCTATATCGCGCCCGAGCGACGCTCCTTCCTGTCGGCCGGATTGCGTAGCCGAATGCGCAAGATTGGCGTGCGAAGCTTCTCGGATTATTACGATCTTCTGCAGAACGGCAACGCCCATCTGCAAGAGTGGTCTTTACTGATAGATGTGCTGACGGTTCATGAGACACGGTTTTTCCGGCATGAATCCTCAATGGAACTAGTGTCCGATGTCGTCCGGGAAAAGCTACATCGGGATCAGCCATTCAATGTCTGGAGTGTCGGTTGTGCGACCGGAGAAGAAGTGTATAGCCTGGCAATGCTGCTAGACGCGCAATTCCATCGGGCGGGTGTCCAGTGCCTGTTTGGTATAACTGGCACTGACATCAGTTTGCCTGCTCTCCGAAGCGCGCGCTCAGGAATATATGCCAACAAACGTCTTCAGGGTATCGGCGCAGAGTTTAGAGAAAAGTATTGCAGGGCAGTTTCACCCAAACAGTTTCAAGTCGATGAGCGGCTGCGCAGACGGGTTTGCTTCACGCACCTTAATCTTAGAGATGTTCAGGATGCGCCATTTTCCGATATTGACCTGATTTATTGTCAAAATCTTCTGATCTACATGGATCGTGAAAAGCGCATCCGGATTGCCAATGCCCTGGCCGATCGGCTCAGGCCGGGCGGCGTATTGATACTCGGGCCGGGAGAGCTCCTCGGTTGGCCAAATCCCCATATGGAAAAAATACGTTGCGATGATACGCTCGCGTACCGACGTGTTGAGCATTCGTCCGTAGCGCTATATGAAAGGAATTGAGATGAATCAGGTAGTCGATTTCAGCACTCTGGTGTGGGTTAAGCATGAGTTGGATGAAACGCTGCGAGAGGCGCGTCAGGCGCTGGAATCGCACGTCGAAGATCCAAGCGACCAGGTCCAACTGGGTTTTCTGTCGGTTCATCTTCATCAGGTCTATGGAACGCTGCAGATGGTAGAGCTCTATGGAGCAGCATTATTGGCAGAAGAAATGGAGCTCGTTGTCAAAGCAGTGGCTACGGGTTCGGTCAGTAATCGCGACGAAGCATGTGAAGTGTTAATGCGGGCCATCCTTCAATTGCCAGATTATCTGGACAGATTGATTGCCGGATATCGAGATATTCCGATAGTTCTGCTACCGATATTAAATGATCTCAGAGCTGTTCGGGGCGAAACGCTGCTCTCGGATAACGCGATGTTTTCGCCAGATCTTTCGGCGACATTGCCCGATGATGTCACGCGGAAAATGAACAGTGTTGAGACGCACGCGGGTGCCAAAGAGCTTAGACACAAGTTTCAGTTGGGCCTGCTGGGATGGTTACGAGACCGGCAGTCCGATCGTGCACTTACCCACATGGGTGATGTTCTTGGAGCGCTTGTCGCAACGAGTTCAAAGGCTGAAGTAGCGCGTCTCTGGTGGATAGCCGGTGGCGTCGTAGAGGCGTTGCTGGAAAGCGCGCTGGAGCCCGCCGTAGCTATTAAGCGACTTTTCGGACAGCTTGATCGCGAGATTAAACGCCTCGCGGATTTAGGCGAATCAGCTGTCGCACAGGAGCCCCCTCTCGACCTGGTGAAGAATTTGCTGTTCTACGCAGGACAATCTAAAGGCCATGGAACTCAGAATGCGCTAATAAAAGAGACATACAGGCTGAGCGATCATTCTCACGACGAGGAAGAGATGGCCGCGGCAAGAGAAAGCATGTCAGGCCAAAATGCTGATCTCTTTGCCACAGTGTCTGTGGCTGTCAAGGAAGAACTGGCACGATTGAAAGATTCACTGGATATCATACTGCGGAGCGGCCCGCATGACAGTAACGAACTCATCCCACTAGTCGATTCGCTGAATTCGTTAGGTGATACGTTAGGAATGCTAAGCCTTGACACTCCCCGTAAAGCGATGTTGGCGAAGGCTAACGACCTGCGGGTTTATACTGAAGCAGGCGAGCTTCCACCTGAAACGTTGCTGATGGACGTAGCCAGCACCCTGTTGTTTGTCGAATCGTCAGTTGATGGGCTGGGCACGCGGCCGAACGAACAGGTTGAGGACATCAGTATAGGTGAGCAGATCGCGAGAACGGAATATGACCAGGTCATGGGGGTCGTGTTGCAGGAGGCGATCGCGGATCTGGGACGTGGTAAAGAAGCAATAGTAAATTATGCGGAGTCGCCGCAGCAGGTTGATCAGTTGGAGGGAGTTCCGCAGCTGTTCAATCAGGTGAAGGGGGGGTTGCTGCTTTTGGGGGAGACACGAGCGGCGGCGCTGATCGGAGCCCTTGCGAGATTTGTTAAGAATGAGCTAATTGATAATAAAAGACAGGCTCATCAACAGGAGCTTGAGTCACTGGCGGATTCGATATGTGGGCTGGAATATTTCCTCGAAGGCCGCAGGGAACATCGGATGTTCGGTGGGGCAGCCATCTCCATCGCTGAAGACAGTGTAGAGAAGCTCGGTTATTCGGTCGATGAACAAACGGAAGGAGCTACAGAGAAGTGCTCTCAAGATTCGGTGCTATTGCAGAATGCCATGGCCGGTGATGAGTCAGGTTCTGGTGCATCCGACTGCGCAGATGAATACAATTCCGTCGTCGATACAATCGAACCAGAGGTGCCTGACGCAAGCGCTGTTTGCGAAACTGCCGTTGTCGATGAACCCGATCTTCTGGAGACGGAGCCAGAGGAGGATGTGCATTTTTCAGCGGAAGAAGTTGCAGCTTGCGATGAAGCCACTGATTCTGAAATGGGCGTAACTTCCGATAGTTTTTCCATCGCGGAATCTTCCACAGAAGCTCCTCAGTGTGATGACCTGCCGATAATCGGACCGGATACCGATGAAGAAATACTCGAAATTTTTATCGAGGAGGCGGAGGAAGAGATCAGCAGCATTGAGGTACAGCTGCCGGCATGGATGGCGAATCCTGAAAATGGCGAGGCATTATCTAGCATTCGCCGCTCATACCACACGCTCAAAGGCAGCGGTCGTCTTGTCGGCGCAATGCGCATCGGGGAATTCGCATGGGCATTCGAAACCATGCTGAATCGACTTATAGACGGTGCTATCTCTGTAACTCCGGCTATGCTGGAGACCCTCCAATCAGCAAGTTCCACTCTGCCGGAATTGGTCAGGCAGATCAAGGAACGCCACGCCGTCGCGCCACCTATTGCCTATCTGATGGCGTGCGCGGAAGCTCTCTCCAAAGGCGACTCATTACCGAAAGCTCGTAACATTGATGTTTATGAGGGTGCCGCAGACTCGGTGGCTCCGGCAGTAGCTGATGAGGCGTCGCCTATTGAGGCGGTGGTGACGGAAGAGTCTGTTATGCAGGAGTTGCCAGATGATATGGCAGCGGATCTCCAGTCTGCACCGATCGACCACCTGGATGACTGCCATGAAAGCACGATAACGTCTGCGGATAAACCTGAAGAGAATGTCATGGACGCCATGCTCTACGAAATATTCAATGCGGAGTCGACTGGACACCTGGAGGTGATTAACCAATATCTGGATCATGCGGCGGAGGGTGCTCTTGACGTCGATGAATCTCTGGCTCGTGCGCTGCATACGCTGCATGGCAGTGCTCACATGGCAAATGCACCGGGCATCGCAGATCTGGCGGGCGAGTTTGAGCGATATGTTAAGGCGTTGTTATCCGCCGAATTGCCAATGCCAGACACCGGCTGCAGCGTGTTGCGTAACAGTGCGCAGATGATTGAAACCATGCTTGCAGCTCTTCCTGCTGAAGAACCACGCCCGGAAGATTTTGAGCAGACCATATTGCGCATTCAGGAGCTCCGGCAGTCGGTGCCGGCGGCGATCAAGGAAGTCGTGTCTGAGGCAGGCGCTCCAGCTGATCCTGATGATGGAGTGCAGGAGTCCGATAGTGAATGCGAGCCGGAGCTTCGACAGGCGCCGGCAATCGAAATGCAATCTGATATTGACTGTGATCAAGAGCTTATTCAGGTTTTCCTCGAAGAGAGCCAGGATTGTCTCGAAGTGTGTGATGCCACCTTGTCTGTGTGGCGCGAATACCGTGGTGATTCTGATGCAATCGCGGAATATCAGAGGGCTCTCCATACGCTCAAGGGCGGCGCCCGCATGGCGGACCTCCCTCAGATCGGCGATCTGGCTCATACCATAGAGGCACTTGTTGAGACGCTTGTGGAATCAGGTGTCGAGGCATCGGACGCCATGTTGGATAGTCTTGCTCGGGCTAATGATCTGCTGATAGGGATGTTGGAGTTCGTGCGCGATGGAAGGGCGATCCCAGATCCACATGCTCTGATCACCGAGCTTGAAGAGGTGCGAGTATCTTGCGTGGGTCCTGCGGAGGAGCCTTACGACGCTACAGCTGACAGTTGTAAGATGTCTGATCCGGCGAGAGAGTCCACGGTGGAAGATACGGATATTACGGTCGACGCCGACGTCGATGCATTCGATCCATATTCAGATGTTGATTCCGAATTACTTGACGTCTTTCTTGAAGAAGCGAATGACATTCTTGAACATAGCGATGATTCATTGCGGAGCTGGAAAGGCAGCCCTGATGATCCCGCCTATATTGCGCAACTGCAACGTGAGTTGCATACGCTCAAGGGAGGCGCACGTATGGCTGATATCACCGAGATTGGTGATTTGGCGCATGCGGTTGAGTCCCTGATGGTTGCGGTGTCTGACGGTGCGATAAGCCGCAGTGATTCGATGTTTGTCGTTCTTGGCCAGGCGCATGATGCATTAGGGGATATGGTTGAGCGGGTCAGTCGTCGTCAGCCGCTGTTGCCGGCAACGAAGATTATGGAGCTGCTGAATATGCTCCAGGCCGGGCAAGAGGTGCAAGATGAAGAGGTTGGAACTGATTTAGCGAGCGCATCGAGTCCGAGCCCGGCGGTTGTAGTGGAGAAGTCACCTGATGCGGAGGAGGTGGCAGGAGACAGGCGCCACAAGGAGCGTGCCCATCAGGAGTTAGTGCGGGTTAAGGCACACTTGCTTGATAACATGGTGAACTACGCCGGCGAGGTCAGTATTTATCGCTCACGGCTGGAGCAAAAAATAGGCGCTTATCGATTCAATCTTGTTGAGATGGAGCAGACGGTCGCTCGATTGCGGGAGCAGCTGCGCAAGTTGGAGATTGAGACAGAAGCGCAGGTGTTGTTCCGGTATGAAACGGAAAATGTCAGTAGCGAAGATCAGTTTGATCCACTCGAAATGGATCGCTATTCTCATATGCAACAACTGTCGCGTTCGTTGGTTGAAAGCGTCAGCGATCTCGGAAGTATTCAGAACCTTCTGGAGAACCTGACTAGCGAATCTGAAACGCTGCTGCTCCAGCAATCTCGTGTTAATACAGAATTACAGGAGGGGCTCATGCGAACCCGCATGGTCCCGTTCCTGGGGCTAGCGGCTCGGATGCGTCGAATCGTCCGACAGACATCTCATACCGTAGGAAAAAAAGCAGAGCTCGAACTTTCCGGTGCTGAGGGAGAAATGGACCGAACAGTCGTCGATAGGATCATCGCGCCTATCGAGCACATGCTCCGTAATGCCATTTCACACGGCATTGAAGATCCGTCTATTCGTCTGTCGAACGGGAAGCCTGAGAGTGGAACTATCCGTATAACCCTTGAGCGAGAGTCTTCGGATGTAGTGCTGAAAATCTCAGATGATGGAGCGGGCATTGACCTGACGCGCATCCGCGAGAAAGCTATCGAACGAGGTCTTATGGCAAAGGATGCCGGGATATCGGACGAGGAAGCACTTCAGTTTATTCTCGAAACCGGGTTTAGTACTGCAGAAAAAGTAACACAGGTGGCCGGGCGCGGCGTTGGAATGGACGTTGTGAACAGTGAAGTGAAGCAGCTTGGCGGATCACTGCACATTGGTTCCGAGTGGGGAAAAGGTACCACCTTCACGATGCGTCTCCCCTTTACGCTTGCGCTGAACCAGGCGCTACTGGTGGAGGTGGGTGAGGACACATACGCGATTCCGCTGTCGAGTATAGAGGGTATCGTCAGGTTGCGTAGAGAGGATTTGGCGCGGTACTACGAGGGTGGCGACGATTCAAAGTTTTCGTATGCCGGGTTCGATTACAGGGTCTCTCACCTTGGCACACTACTCGGTACCGGAACCTTGCATATAGAAAGTGGACCCAAAAGAGTTCCTGTTCTTTTGGCTCGTGTCGGCGAACACGCTATGGCATTCCAGGTGGAGAACCTGCTTGGTAGTCGCGAGATTGTCGTCAAATCAGTGGGGCCGCAAATCAGCACGGTCCGCGGCGTTTCGGGAGCAACAATTCTCGGCGACGGTCGGGTCGTCATGATTCTTGATCTGATAGCTTTGCTGCGGAGCAGTCTTGCCAGCCCGATGGCGCAGGTTGAGGATATGCTCAACCGTCCCTTGTCGGCCAGGCAGCTGACGGTGATGGTGGTTGATGACTCGATCACGGTGAGGAAGGTCACGACGCGCTTGCTTGAGCGAAATGATATGCAGGTACTCTCGGCCAAAGACGGCGTTGATGCGGTCTCGAAGTTACAGGAAAATATCCCGGACATCATGCTGCTGGATATAGAGATGCCTCGCATGGATGGTTTCGAACTGGCCACGCATGTGCGGAATGAGCCGCGTCTGAAAAACATTCCGATCATTATGATTACGTCGCGTACAGGTGATAAGCACCGGCAGCGTGCGATGCAGATCGGAGTTAATCGGTATCTTGGCAAGCCCTTTCAGGAGATAGAGCTTCTTAACAATATCCGTGGATTGCTTGAGGAACAGGGTAGCTGATTTACAACCGATGAATATGGAGTAGTTCAGTATGAACGCAGCTGTTGAAAGTGTACGGAGTCTGTGGGTACCTCTATCAGGGATGAATCTTCTGGTTCCTAATGTGGCAATCGCGGAAGTTATCAATTACCAGCCGGTCGATTTGATCGATCAGGGGCCGGATTGGCTGATCGGTAGAATACGCTGGAGAGAGCGTGAGGTGCCGGTGGTTTCAATGGAACGCATGCTTGGGTTCGAGGCTAGGGCAAGTATGTCCGGCGCCAGAATTTCTATCGTTAATTCTGTCAGCAGAAATTCCGAGGTTCCATTCTTCGCAATGGTCACGTCCGGGATACCGCGACTGTTCAGCGCTGAGGCGGATGCTCTGGGTGACTCTGTACTGGATAGCGGTACACATAAAGAAATGGTTGCGGATGCTGTGCAAATAGGAAGTGAGAAAGCCTTGATACCGAATCTGGAAAAGATTCAGCGTGTGATCGAGGCGGAATGGAAACGGATTGTGATCAGATAGCAAGATCACCCCATAGCGTTTGTAGGGCAGTCAAAGCCGCAATAGCGGCAGTCTCAGTTCGTAAAATTCTTGGACCCAATCTGACCGGGATGAATCCTTTTGCCTGTGCGCGTTGTACTTCATCGGCCTCCAGGCCGCCCTCTGGTCCGACGAGCAGGCGTACTCTTGACGCACGGCTCAATTCACCAAGAGACAAAGATGCGCCTGGATCCAGCACAATGGCCAGCGCATCATCGCTGTCTGTCAGCCACGTGTCGAGCGAAGCAGCTGATTGCAGCGGCGGGACTATGGTTCGACCGGACTGTTCGCACGCGGACTGGATTATGCCACGCCAGTGTAACAGCCGTTTCTCGAGGCGCGCGCCGCTCAACTGAACCTGACAACGTCTGGTCCATATCGGTGCGAGGGAATGCACACCTAATTCGATCGCCTTCTGGAAAACCAAGTCCATTCGCTCGCCGCGCGAGATACCCTGGCCCAATTCAATCTGCAGTTCCGACTCTCTCTCCGGATGACACTCGGATTCGATTTCAATGACTACTTTTTTAGAGCCCAATTCCGCGATTGATGCGTGGTACTCATTGCCATTGCCGTTGAATCCGATAATTTTGTCTCCGGAATGGAGTCGTAAAACCTGACTCAGGTAGTGTCGGCCACGTTCTTCGAGTTCAATTGAGCCTGAAGGTGCAAGAGGTTGACTGATGTAAATCCGCGGGATACGCATCGCTTAGTTCCGGGTGGCTTCCTGGATTCCACGCCAGGCAGCCGAGACCATAAGGTCGATTTCTGCCTCGCTTATCACATAGGGCGGCATGAAATAGACGACATTTCCCAGCGGCCTCAATAACACCTCATTCTTCAGTCCGTGCTGGTAAACGCGCAGACCGCGCCGCTCCTGCCACGGGAAAGGTTCAAGCCCACTTCGTTTTTTGACAAGCTCAATTGCGAGTATCATTCCTGTCTGGCGTATTTCACCTACGTTTGGATGCTCGCGAAAATGTTCGCTTGACAACGCCATGCATCGAGCCAACTTCCGGTTGTTCGCTATCGTATCGTTCGCTTTGAATAATTCCAGCGTTGCTAAAGCGGCACGACATGCGAGTGCATTGCCGGTGTAGCTGTGCGAATGCAGAAACGCTTTCATTTTTTGGTAGTCGTCATAAAAGGCTCTATACATGTCATCTGAAGTCAATACAACTGATAGTGGCAGATACCCGCCCGTTATGCCTTTCGACAGGCATAGAAAATCCGGGGTGATATCGGCCTGTTCGCAAGCGAACATCGTGCCTGTGCGACCAAAGCCAACAGCAATTTCATCAGCAATAAGATGGACGCCGTACTCGTCGCAGGCTTTACGCAGCAGCTTCAGATAGACCGGGTCGTACATTCGCATCGAGCCTGCACATTGCACCAGTGGTTCAACGATCACCGCGCATGCCTCGTGGGCATGTCTCTCGAGCGCCTGTTTCATGTGTTCGAATGCACGCGTGCTGTAGTCGAAGCAGGATTCTCCATTGGCACGATGAAAGCAGTCAGGGGAAGGGACCCTTATGGTGTCCAGCAATAGAGGCCCATAGGTATCCCGGTAGAGCTGTACATTTCCAACTGACAGAGCGCCCAGGGTTTCGCCGTGATAGCTGTTTCCGAGCGTGATGAAGCGGGTTTTCTGTTTATCGCCGCGGTTGAGCCAGTAGTGGAAACTCATTTTTAACGCGACTTCGATGGCGGCTGACCCGTTATCGGCGTAGAAGCACTTGCTTAACCCGGGAGGAGCCAGCTCGATCAATTGTTCGGACAGCAGAATTGCCGGTTCATGAGTTAAACCGGCGAACAGACTATGCTCCAGCTCATCGAGTTGCGCCTTAAGTGCAGCGTTGATATGGGGATTGCAGTGGCCAAACAGATTTACCCACCAGGAACTGATTGCATCGAGGTAACGTTTTCCCTCGAAATCCTCCAGCCAAACTCCCTTTGCTCGGCGGATCGGCAGCATAGGCAGCCATTCATGATCTTTCATCTGGCTGCACGGATGCCAGATGGAGGCGAGATCGCGGTGCACGTAGTCACTGTTCGACACTGGCGCTTGTCCTGCAGGGATTAACCGTTGTTTATTCCTAACCGCCGCCATATGGCGGCGGTGGGTCCCGCTTGATTCATCGTGTAAAAATGTAATCCGGGCGCGCCGGATTCCAGCAGCACCTGGCACATCTCGGTCACAACATCTTCTCCAAATGCGCGGAGAGATTTCCGGTCATCGCCGTAAGCTTCCAGACGCTTGCGGATCCAGCGCGGAATTTCCGCTCCACACATATCTGAGAAGCGTGCTAACTGGGTATAGTTCATGATCGGCATGATGCCTGGAACAATCGGAATATCGATGCCCATCTTTTCGCAGCGATCCACGAAATGGAAGTAGGCATAGGGGTTGTAAAAGTACTGGGTGATGGCGCTATCGGCGCCGGCGTTGACCTTGCGACGGAAGTTCTCCAGATCAACCTCGGCATTGCGCGACTGCGGGTGAAACTCCGGGTATGCCGCCACATCAATGTGAAAGTGATCTCCGGTTTCGGCGCGGATAAACTCAACGAGTTCGTTGGCATAGCGGAATTCACCCGGCTGCCCCATTCCCGAAGGCATGTCACCCCGCAGTGCCACGATATGGCGAATATTGTCCTGCTTGTAGGTGTTCAATATGTCGCGGATGCTGTCCTTTGTGGCGCCAATGCATGAGAGGTGGGGAGCCGCTTCAATGCCGGACTGCGCCTGAATCTCGCTGACGGTCTCGAAAGTGCGCTCGCGCGTTGATCCACCGGCTCCAAAAGTCACTGAAAAAAAACGCGGCTTGAGTGCAGCCAGCTCGTCGCGCGCTTTGCGTAGTTTCTCTGCGCCTTCTTCATTTTTTGGCGGAAAGAATTCAAAGCTATAAGCTTTGGGGTATTGCTTTTGTAAATCCATGGAATTTCCTGCTGACGACACAGTTTTCCCGGCGGAAGAAGTTCCGCCGGGAATAGTCTGCGACTGTACTAGTAGCGGTAGTGGTCCGGCTTGTACGGACCATCCATCGGCAGACCGAGGTAATCTGCCTGTTCCTTGGTGAGTCGGGTGAGATTGGCGCCAATCTTGCTGAGATGAAGATGGGCCACTTTTTCGTCAAGATGCTTGGGCAGCACATACACTTTGTGCTCGTAGCTGTCGGCATTATTGAACAACTCCAGTTGCGCCATTACCTGATTGGTGAATGATGCGGACATGACGAAGCTCGGATGGCCGGTTGCGCAACCCAGATTCACCAGGCGACCTTTAGCGAGAACGATCAGCTTTTTGCCATCAGGGAAAATGACGTGATCGACCTGGGGCTTGATTTCTTCCCAGGTATATTTTTCCAGGGAGGATATCTCGATTTCAGAATCGAAGTGTCCGATGTTGCAGATAATCGATTCGTTCTTCATTGCCACCATGTGATCGTGATTGATCACGTTGACGTTACCTGTGGTGGTCACGTAAATGTCACCCTTGTCGGCAGCGTCATCCATGGTTACGACACGATAGCCTTCCATCGCCGCTTGCAGCGCACAGATAGGATCGATTTCTGTCACCCAGACTGTCGCACCCATTCCACGGAACGCCTGCGCACAGCCTTTGCCTACGTCACCGTATCCGAGTACAACGCAGACCTTGCCGGCAATCATAACGTCAGTTGCACGCTTGATGCCGTCGATCAAGGATTCACGGCAGCCATACAGGTTGTCGAACTTCGATTTGGTGACGGAGTCGTTCACGTTCATAGCGGGGAACAGCAGGGCAGCTGCCTCCTGCATCTGATAAAGACGATGTACGCCGGTGGTGGTTTCTTCCGTGACGCCACGGATGCTTTCGGCCATTTTCTGCCACAAGCCGGGCTTGCTGTCGCGGGTCCGCTTCAGGACTTCCAGGATCGCAACCCACTCTTCATTGTCGCCAGCTTTGGCAGCAGGAATGGCACCGGCTTTTTCAAACTCGACACCTTTGTGGATAAGCAGTGTCGCATCGCCACCATCGTCCAGAATCATGTTAGGCATTTGCCCGTCCGGCCAGGTCAGCGCCTGCTCGGTACACCACCAGTATTCTTCGATAGTCTCGCCTTTCCATGCGAACACCGGCACGCCGCTCGCTGCCATAGCCGAAGCGGCATGATCCTGAGTGGAGTATATGTTGCAGGATGCCCAGCGTACCTGCGCACCCAGATCCGTCAGTGTCTCGATCAACACAGCGGTCTGAATGGTCATGTGCAGGCTGCCGGTAATGCGTGCGCCCTTGAGTGGCTGTGAGGCGCGGAATTCTTCGCGTAATGCCATTAACCCCGGCATCTCGCTTTCGGCAATTTCAATTTCCTTGCGGCCCCAGTCGGCCAGTGTGATATCCGCTACTTTGTAGTCGGCTGTGGAGTTTAGAACAGCGTTCATAAACAGTCTCCCGTGTAGGCGAGCGCCGTTGTTTTTTTAGCTGGTTTCCCTGAGCCTGACGGGTATTTCCCGCTGCAGCGCCCCTCAGGGAACACAGCTTTTGCAAATCCAGACCGGGTGCCTTGATGGCACCGGTCTGCTTTGAATCAGATGCCTGCGCCATCCTTCAGCAGCGCAGCCTTGTTGGTGCGCTCCCAGGGCAGGTCGATGTCGTCGCGACCGAAATGGCCATAAGCTGCGGTCTGACGGTAGATGGGCCGCAGCAGGTCGAGCATCGTAATGATGCCCCATGGCCGCAGATCGAAGTGCTCGTTGATGAGCGCTATGATTCTGTCGTCGGAGACCCGATTGGTCCCGAAGGTGTTGATGCTGATCGACGTAGGTTTCGCGACGCCGATAGCATAGGACACCTGGATTTCGCAGCGTTCAGCCAGACCCGCTGCAACGATGTTCTTTGCGACATAGCGGCCCGCATAAGCAGCCGAGCGATCCACTTTGGATGGATCCTTGCCTGAGAAGGCACCGCCACCGTGGCGGGCCATGCCGCCGTAGGTGTCGACGATGATCTTGCGACCGGTGAGACCGCAGTCGCCCATTGGTCCGCCGATTACGAACTTTCCGGTCGGGTTGATATGTATGTTTTCGGCCGGACATTTGTCCAGCCAGTTTGCCGGCAGCACCGGCTTGAGAATCAGTTCGCGAACCGCTTCGTGAATTTGCGGCAGGGAAATGTCCGGCGCATGCTGTGTCGAAAGGACCAGCGCGTCGATGCCGCTCGGTTTCCCGTCTGTATACCGGAAAGTGATCTGACTCTTGGCATCAGGTCGCAGCCACGGCAGTTCACCGTTTTTGCGCACCTCGGCCTGCCGTCTTACCAGCCGGTGGGCGTAGGTAATCGGCGCCGGCATCAGTACGTCTGTTTCGTTGCTTGCGTAGCCGAACATAAGTCCCTGGTCGCCGGCGCCCTGTTCCTCGCGGTCGCCGCGGTCGACACCCTGGTTAATGTCCGCTGATTGTTCGCCCAGTGCGTTCAGAACCGCACAGGTTTCCCCGTCAAAACCGATTTCCGAACTGGTGTAGCCGATCTCAGCAACTATTTGACGCACCAGCTTTTCATATTCCACATGGGCGCTGGTGGTGATTTCGCCCGCGAGCACAACCATGCCCGTTTTGACCAGCGTCTCACAGGCGATGCGCGCATGAGGATCCTGCTTGATAATTGCATCAACCACTGCATCTGAAATCTGATCCGCCATTTTGTCGGGATGCCCTTCGGACACCGATTCAGAAGTAAAAAGCACTGACTCAGTCATTTATGGTTTTTTCCAGGGTGGTTGGTAGTAAAAAATTCAGGGGCGCCAGTGTACCCGCAAAACGGCTCTTTGAGAAATCTGGGAGTGGTATCATGCTGGGCTGTTTATATCCAAACCTGCTGGAGAGCCCCGTATGGCAAGCATTGAGACCCCTGTTGGTGAATTCGGTACAGCTGCTGTGGATTTTGCGCTGCCAGGCGTTGACGGGAGAAACTGGACTCTGGAGCAATGCCGGGGTGAAAAAGGCCTGCTCGTTATGTTTATCTGTAATCATTGCCCCTATGTGCAGGCGATCCGGGAAAGACTGGTACGCGATACCGGCGAATTACTGGAGCATGGAGTGCGCAGTGTCGCGATAATGTCCAATGATCCGCTTGAATACCCTGAAGATTCGTTCGAGAACATGCAAAAGATCGCGGCCCGTGAAAATTTTCCGTTTCCGTATCTTTTCGACGAAAGCCAGCAGGTCGCGAAAGCCTATGGTGCGGTATGTACTCCGGATTTCTTCGGTTACAACGCAGAGCTGGCATTGCAGTATCGCGGCAGATTCGATGCCAGTGGCAGGCAGGCGGGGCCCACGGACAGTCCCCGCGATTTATATGACGCTATGGTTGCGATCGCCCGGACCGGGCGCGGCCCTGCACACCAGATTCCCGGCATCGGTTGCTCGATCAAATGGAAGAGCGGCGCGGCATGACATCGGGCCTGATAATTTATGCTCTTATAAGTATAACTTTGTTTGGTAAACAACGGTTGCCCCGGGTCTTCAACTATTGGAGAATGGCGCGCTCGATCTGATTCGGGCTGGCGAATGCGAGGATTGTTCCGCCCGAGCCGGCTGCCTTGGATTGGTATGCCGAGCGTCAATTCGTTGAGCGGTATCGGTAAGCATGTAAAGAATTCAAAAGCGGTCGCACCCAATGGGAGGCGGCGGCTTCGCTGCTTTGTGAAGCGGCAAATGGCAAATTCAGAAACGAAACAGGAGAGAGCGATGGCCTCGCGTAAAGAACTTGCGAATGCGATCCGTGCATTAAGTATGGATGCAGTACAGAAAGCGAAGTCCGGCCACCCGGGTGCACCAATGGGTATGGCGGATATCGCTGAAGTGCTGTGGAATGATCACCTCAGGCACAACCCGGACAACCCCAGGTGGCCTAACCGTGATCGTTTCGTATTGTCGAACGGGCACGGCTCAATGCTGATCTATTCGCTGTTGCATCTGAGCGGCTACGATCTGTCCATTGACGACCTGAAGAACTTCCGGCAGTTGCATTCCAAAACGCCAGGGCATCCCGAATACGGTTATGCGCCGGGTATAGAAACCACCACTGGTCCGTTGGGCCAGGGTATTACCAACGCGGTCGGTATGGCGATCGCAGAAAAAGTGCTTGCCGGCCAGTTCAATCAGGACGGGCATCGCATCGTTGACCACTACACCTATGTATTTATGGGCGACGGCTGCATGATGGAAGGCATATCGCATGAATCCTGTTCATTGGCCGGCACGCTTGGCCTGGGCAAGCTGATTGCTTTCTGGGATGACAACGGCATTTCCATCGACGGCCATGTCGAAGGCTGGTTTACTGACGATACACCGGCCCGCTTTGCCGCCTACGGCTGGCATGTAGTGCGCGACGTAGACGGCCACGATCCTGCCGCGATCGACAAGGCGATTCATGAAGCCAAGTCAGTTAATGACAAGCCGACGCTGATCTGCACCAAAACCGTAATCGGTTACGGCGCGCCGAACCTGTGCGGCAGTCACGACTGCCATGGCGCCCCGCTGGGCGATGACGAAATCAAGGCGACCCGCGAGAATCTTGGCTGGAATCACGGCGCCTTCGAAGTGCCGGACGACATTTACGACGGATGGAATGCGAAGTCGAAAGGCAGTGAAGCCGAGAAGGCATGGAATGAAAAATTCTCTGCCTACAAGAAGGCCCATCCCGAGTTGGCTGCGGAATTCGAGCGGCGTATCGTTGGTGAGCTCTCTGCCGACTGGAAAGCCGGTGCCGCAAAATTCATCGCCTCGGTGGATGACAAGGCGGAAACCATTGCTTCCCGCAAGGCTTCACAAAATGCTCTTAACGGGTTCGGTCCGCTGTTGCCGGAATTTCTGGGCGGTTCGGCCGATCTGGCCGGTTCCAATCTGACTATCTGGTCCGGCTCGAAAGGCGTCAGTAATACAGTATCCGATGGCAACTACATCTATTACGGGGTGCGCGAGTTCGGCATGTCGGCGATCATGAACGGCATTGCTTTGCACGGCGGGTTTGTACCTTACGGCGCAACCTTCCTGATGTTCTCCGAGTATGCACGTAACGCATTGCGCATGGCCGCACTGATGAAAATACGCAGTATTTTCGTATACACCCATGATTCGATTGGTCTGGGCGAAGATGGCCCGACGCATCAGCCTGTGGAGCAGACGGCTACCCTGCGCATGATTCCGAACATGATGGTATGGCGTCCCTGCGACGCGGTTGAATCGGCAGTGTGCTGGAAGGCCGCGGTCGAACGCACCGACGGTCCGAGCTGCCTGATTTTCTCTCGCCAGAATCTCGCTCACCAGAAGCGTAGCGCCGCCCAGATTGCGGATATTGAACGCGGTGGCTACATACTCAAAGATTGCGAGGGTACGCCGGACGCGATCATCATCGGCACTGGTTCGGAAGTCGAGCTGGCCATGGCGGCGGCAGAGCAACTGGCGGGCAAGAAAATCCGCGTAGTGTCCATGCCTTCCACCAACGTTTTTGATGCCCAAGATCAGGCCTATCGGGAATCAGTGTTGCCTGCAGCGGTGACCGCACGCGTTGCCGTGGAAGCCGGGGTAACGGATTTCTGGCGCAAATACGTAGGACTGAATGGCAAGGTGGTCGGCATCAATACCTTTGGTGAATCTGCGCCCGCGGGCGAGCTATTCAAACACTTTGGTTTTACGGCTGAAAATGTCGCCAAAGCCGTGGAGTCTGTGCTGTAGCGGAAACGCGCAACTGCAGCGAAAAATAATTCACACCAGAGCATTACGGAGAGAAAAACCTATGACAATCAAAGTCGGTATCAATGGCTTCGGCCGCATCGGTCGGATGGCGTTTCGCGCTATCGCAAAAGACTTCAAGGACATTGAAGTTGTCGGTATAAACGATCTGCTGGAGGCCGATTACCTGGCCTACATGCTCCAGTACGATTCGGTGCATGGAAATTTCGCCGGTGATATCAGCGTTGAGGGTAATAACCTGATCGTTAATGGCAAGAAAATCCGCCTGACTGCCGAGCGGGATCCTGCCAACCTGAAGTGGGGCGATATCGGTGCCGACCTGATCATTGAGTGCACCGGATTCTTCCTGACGGAAGAAACCTGTCAGAAGCACATCGATGCCGGCGCTAAAAAAGTTGTCCAGAGTGCTCCTTCCAAAGATGGCACGCCGATGTTCGTTTATGGTGTCAACCATAACAGCTACAAGGGTCAGGCGATTACATCCGCTGCGTCCTGTACCACCAACTGCCTGGCGCCGGTTGCCAAAGTGTTGAATGACAACTGGGGTATCAAGCGTGGTCTGATGACTACCGTGCATGCCGCGACTGCCACCCAGAAAACCGTTGACGGGCCTTCGCAGAAAGATTGGCGCGGCGGTCGCGGTATTCTGGAAAACATCATCCCGTCCTCCACCGGTGCCGCCAAAGCTGTCGGTGTGGTTCTGCCCGAACTGAACGGAAAGTTGACCGGTATGGCATTCCGCGTACCGACTTCCGACGTCTCGGTGGTCGATTTGACGGTTGAGCTGAACAAGGGCGCAAGCTACGACGAAATTTGTGCCGCGATGAAAGCCGCTTCCAAATCCGGCGATCTGGCTGGGGTTCTCGATTACACGGAAGACAAGGTTGTTTCGACTGATTTCCGTGGCAGAGCCACGCCGTCGATTTTCGATGCCGGCGCTGGTATTGCCCTGGATAGCACCTTCATCAAGGTCGTTGCCTGGTACGACAATGAGTACGGTTACACCTGCAACATGTTGCGCATGGTGCAGCACGTTTCAAAATAAGAAGCTGATATGAGTCCGCGGGACGGGTGCTGTGCCGATGCGCAGAGCCCGTCCCGCAGCTCTTTTTCCGAATCGAAAGACTTTTGGTAAACAGGCGTTACCAAAAGTTTTTGAATATTAATGGAGTGTCCATAATGTCCTTTATCAAGCTCGCCGAACTCGATCTTGCCGGCAAGCGCGTTTTGATCCGCGCTGACCTGAACGTACCCGTCAAGAACGGCAAAGTGACGTCCGATGCCCGTATCAGTGCGTCCATGCCCACAGTCGAGCATTGCGTCAGCGCTGGCGCGAAAGTAATGGTCATGTCGCATCGCGGACGTCCCGAAGAAGGCGTGCCTGATGAAGAGAATTCCCTGGCGCCGATAGCCGCGGACATGTCCGACAAGCTTGGTAAGGACGTGAGACTGGTCAAGGATTATCTGGACAGCGCGCCGGAACTTGCTGATGGTGAAGTTGTGCTGCTGGAGAATGTTCGCTTCAATGCCGGCGAAAAAAAGGACAACGAGGAGCTGGCGAAGAAGTACGCCGCCCTGTGCGATATCTTTGTCATGGATGCGTTCGGTACCGCGCACCGTGCCCAGGCTTCCACGCACGGAGTCGGGAAGTTCGCGCCAGTAGCCTGTGCCGGATTGCTGTTGGCGGAAGAGCTGGATGCTTTGAACAAGGCGCTGGCTGATCCGGCACGCCCGATGGTGGCTATTGTTGGCGGATCCAAGGTCTCCACCAAGCTGACCGTGCTCGAAGCGCTGTCTGAAAAGGTTGACCAGATGGTGGTCGGCGGCGGTATTGCCAATACTTTCCTCAAGGCCACTGGCAAGAACGTTGGTAAATCGCTGTGCGAAGACGACCTGATGCCGACCGCCCAGGCGTTGATCGAGAAAATGACCGCTCGCGGTGCGACGATTCCGATCGCGGTCGACGTCGTATGCGGAAAAAAATTCGACGAGAACGAACCGGCTGTGCTGAAAGATGCGGGCGATGTGGATGACGATGACATGATATTCGACATCGGTCCGCGTTCGGCGCAGGAGCTTGCTGACATCATAAGCAAAGCCGGTACCATCGTCTGGAACGGCCCGGTCGGTGTGTTCGAGTTCGATCAGTTCGGAGAGGGCACCAAAACGATAGCCATGGCGATAGCCAATGCTCCAGGATTTTCGCTGGCCGGCGGGGGTGACACCATTGCTGCGATTCAGAAGTACGATATCTATGATCGGATATCCTACATCTCGACTGCCGGCGGCGCTTTTCTCGAGTTTCTTGAGGGTAAGACATTACCGGCCGTGGCGATGCTGGAATCGCGCGCGAAATAATTCGCCAGCGTTGCCCGTTTGCACGACAACATCACTTATAGAAGTAGCTGACTATGCAGCGTAGAACCAAAATTGTTGCGACGCTCGGGCCATCCACAGATGACCTCAAGGTTCTGGATGAAATGATCCAGGCGGGTGTCGATGTGGTAAGGGTGAATTTCTCGCACGGAACTCATGAAGAACATATACAGCGTGCAGAGCAGGTGCGTAATCGTGCCCGCGCTCACGGCCGGCAGGTCGGTGTTTTTGTTGACCTGCAGGGACCGAAGATCCGCATCGACAGGTTCAGGGACGGCAAAATTTATCTGACCGAAGGTGAGCGATTTATTCTCGATGCGACACTGGGACCCAATGACGGGACCCAGGAGCGCGTGGGCATCGCCTACAAGGCGCTGATCGACGATGTTAATCGTGGTGATACATTGCTGCTCGATGACGGCGCGGTGGTGCTGTGGGTCGAGGAAGTCCATGGTCGGGAAATAGAAACCCGGGTAGTGGTTGGCGGTGTCCTTTCCAATAATAAAGGTATCAATCGGAAGGGCGGTGGTCTGTCAGCGCAGGCGATTACCGACAAGGACCGTGCAGACATAAAAATTGCCGCCGAAATGCGGGCGGATTATGTGGCAGTTTCATTCCCGCGCAGCGCTGCGGATATTCATGAAGCACGCCGGTTGTTGCGTGAAGCCGGTGGTCATGGCGGCATTGTCGCCAAGATAGAGCGCGCCGAAGCCATGGAAGCTCTGGAAGAGATCATCGATGCCACTGATGTGGTAATGATTGCGCGCGGTGATCTGGGCGTGGAAATCGGCGATGCTGAATTGCCTGCTGTGCAAAAGCGTATTATCCGCATTGCGCGCACTATGGATCGGGTGGTGATTACCGCGACGCAAATGATGCAGTCAATGATCGAGAACCCCATCCCTACCCGGGCCGAGGTTTTTGATGTCGCCAACGCCGTGATCGATGGTACGGACGCGGTTATGTTGTCGGCGGAAACCGCGACCGGAAAGCACGTTGCGAAGGTGATCGAGGCTATGGATCGTGTCTGCCGCGGTGCCGAGCGTCAGCGCATGGACATGGCCAGCGAACGCCGCAGTTCGGTGGTCTTCAGGTCGGTCGACGAAGCCATTGCGAAAGCGGCGATGTACACAGCAAACCATACCGGAGTCAAGGCTATTGCAGCATTGACCGAGTCCGGCGCGACACCGTTATGGATGTCGCGCATCAGTTCGGGCATTCCGATCTACGCCTTGACGCGTCATGTTGAGACGCGTAGAAAGGTAACCCTTTACCGTGGCGTTTACCCAGTGAGTTTCGACGTCACCAGCACCGATCACGCACAGGTAAATCGTGAGGCGATCGATGAACTGATGCGGCGCGGCGCGGTACGTGACGGCGATCTGGTTATCATTACCAAGGGTGACCTGATGGGTGTCCACGGCGGAACCAACGCTATGAAAATCATTCGCGTCGGCGAACATCTTCCCAACGCGGTGTAGCCGTTGGACTCCGGGTTCAAGAATTTCAAAAACCTTTACTTACTGAAAACTCCGAGGAGTACATCATGGCCTTGATATCAATGCGTCAATTGCTGGATTACGCTGCCGAGCACGAGTTCGGCATGCCTGCCTTCAACGTCAACAATATGGAGCAGGTCCATGCGATTATGCAGGCCGCCGATGAGACCGACAGTCCGGTCATCATGCAGGGTTCGGCGGGCGCGCGCTCCTATGCTGGCGAACCCTTTCTGCGTCACCTGATCATTGCTGCCACAGAAATGTATCCGCACATTCCGATCGTCATGCATCAGGACCACGGCTCCGAGCCTTCGGTATGTCTTCGCTCCATACAGTCGGGCTTTACCTCCGTAATGATGGATGGCTCATTAATGTCGGATATGAAGACACCGTCGAGCTACGAATACAATGTCGATGTGACCCGCCGGGTGGTTGAAATGGCACACGCCGGTGGCGTATCGGTGGAAGGTGAGCTTGGTTGCCTGGGTTCTCTGGAAACCGGCATGATGGGTGAAGAAGATGGTCATGGTTCCGACGACCAGCTGGATCATTCGCAGCTGCTGACCGATCCGGAAGAAGCCGCTGACTTCGTCAAGAAGACGGGCGTGGATGCATTGGCCATCGCCATCGGCACCAGCCACGGCGCCTACAAGTTTACGCGCCCACCTACTGGCGACATCCTGGCTATCGATCGCGTCAGGGAAATCCATGCCCGCATTCCCAATACACACCTGGTGATGCACGGATCATCCTCTGTGCCCCAGGATTGGCTGAAGATTATCGACCAGTTCGGTGGCGACATGGGTGAAACCTATGGCGTACCCGTCGAAGAGATTCAGGAAGGCATCAAGCACGGTGTGCGCAAGGTCAACATCGATACGGATCTGCGTATGGCATCCACCGGTGCCGTTCGCCGGCATCTTGCCGAGAATCCGAAAAACTTTGATCCGCGCAAATTCCTGAAGGCATCCACTGCGGCGATGAAGGACATTTGCAAGGCCCGCTATGAAGCATTCGGCTGTGCAGGTCATGCATCAAAGATCAAGCCGGTCAGCCTGGAGGTGATGTTCGCGCGTTATGCGTCGGGCGATCTGGATCCGCGCATCAATTAAGGATCAGCTCACATCGCCGGAACGAAAAGCGGCCTCCTGGCCGCTTTTTTTCGCCTATAGTAATGGCGGATAATCCAGCGCCGACGCCTGTTCCCGCAGCGTGAGAATGTGTTCCTCCCAGTAGCGAGGAGAATCGAACCAGGGAAATGCGAGAGGGAAAGCCGGATCATGCCAGCGACTCGCGATCCAGGCCGAATAATTCATCAGTCGCAAAGTGCGCAGGGCTTCAATGAGGACAAGACTCCGGTAGTCGAAATCGAAAAACATCTGATAGCCCTCCAGAAGGTCCTGCAGCTGCAGGCGCATCTCGTCGCTGTCGCCGGACAGGAGCATCCACAGGTCCTGGACGGGCGGCCCGGTACGGCAATCATCGAGATCGACGAAGTGCGGACCCTGATCGGTCCAGAGGATGTTGCCCTTATGGCAATCCCCGTGCAAACGTATCGGGGCGATGGGTCCGGCGGCTGCAAATGCTGCGTGAATCTGCTTCAGCAGATCCTCTGTCAGTGATGCATAAGCTTCGAGCAGGTAGCCGGGAATAAAATCGTTGTCGAGAAGAAAGCGGCGCGGCTCATCGCCCAGGCTGGGCACATCAATGCGCCCACGCAGCTGGAATGCGTTGCTGGCACCGACTGCGTGCAAGCGGCCGAGAAAGCGGCCCATCTGCTGCCGCTGCTCGCGCAGTTCCAGATCCGGCCAACGCCCGCCGCAGCGCGGATAAACTGCAAAGAGGAAGCCTTCCGGTAATTCATGCAAAGTGAGACTGGCGTCATCGGCAAGCGGTGCGACGATCGGAATCTCATGGCTTGCCAGTTCCAGGGCAAAGGCATGTTCCTCGAGTATCGCCGCTTTTGACCAGCGTCCTGGCCGATAGAACTTGGCGATTACGGGATGGTTGCCCTCGATACCGATCTGGTAGACGCGGTTTTCATAACTGTTCAGCGCCAGCAAGCGGCCATCACAGGGAAATCCGAGATCTTCCAGAGCCCGCAGGATCAGGTCGGGAGTCAGATTCTCGTAAGGTGGGTGTAACGGGTTGTTTGACATGCGTGCATCATATATGACCGTGGCTGTCAGGTGGGCGAAAAAAAGCCCCTGGGGAAGGGGCTTTGAGTAACAGATCGTTGCAGGCCAGGCCTGTTTCAACCGGTATGTTAGTTATTTGGAAGCGATGTCTTCCAGTTGTTTGGCGCGGATTACCTGGCCATCCAGCGCTGCTTCCTTGGCAGATTTACCATAAGCGACGGAAAGCAAAGTGCTGTAGTAGACCACGGGCATCTTGAACTTGGTCCCGTACTTGGCATTGATCTGGTCCTGGTAGACCTCGGTATTCATCTGGCATACCGGGCAGGGCGTAACAATCATGTCGGCGCCGTTATCATAGGCCGATTCGACGATATCCTTGATCAGTGCCTGGCTTTTTTCCGGTTCCGAGAAAGCCAGCGCGCCGCCGCAGCAGGACACCTTTTTCTCGTAGTCGTTACAGGCTTCGGCACCGACAGTCTCGATCAGCTTGTCGAGGTACTTCGGATTCTCGAATGATTCACCTGCAATGCCGAAAGGACGGTTGGTCTGGCAGCCAACATATCCCGCAATCTTCAAGCCTTCCAGGGGCCTGGTAACATGCTTGCCAAGTTCGTCATAGCCAAGGTCTTCAATGAGCACTTCAACCATGTGGCGGATGTTCTTGTCGTTTTTCAGCTTCAGGCCGGCTTCGGCAAGGGCGGTATTGGTCTCTGCCATCAGCTCGCTGTCGTCGTTCAGGCGCTCCTGGGTTTCTTTCGTCGAAAGCCAGCAGGCTGCGCAGGTTGCGACAATGTCCTGATCCGGATGGGCCTGCTCGGATAACGCCATGTTGCGCGCCGACAGCGCCAGGCGTGGCAGCTCACCACCACCCGCATAGCCGATCGAGGCGGAACAGCAATTCCAGTCCGGGATCTCGTTCAACTCGATGTCCAGTTCCTTGCACATGGAGTCGACCGACACCTGGTAATTGGATGAAGAGGCGGCTTTCTGCGAAGAACAACCGGGATAAAAGGAATAGGATTTCTTTGCCATGTCAGTTCTCCTCAGGCTCCGTGTTTGCCGATGCGGGCTTCTTCAAGTTCTTTCGCCTTTTTCAGCATGGCATGCAGACCCTTGGTGTCCTTGCACTTGTGTCCGCCCAGTATTTCCATCGGACTCATGCGCTTGGTTTTCAACATACCCAACCCGACGCCTTTCATGTGCAGCGATGTTTTGATGCCCTCGCCGATACCGTTCATGAAATACAGCGACAAGCCCAGTTTCAACTCGTTCACACGTCCGGTCTTGACCAGGTTGTCCCAGAACAGTTGTCCGAATTTAGCGGTTGGCTGTTGTTTGGGTGCCAGACCCAGACGTTTCGCATAGGTGGCGAGTCCGTGCATGATGTGCGTGATCGGCAGGCCGCGCGGGCACCGGGCGATACAGTTATAGCAGGACGTGCACATCCACATGGAGGATGACTCCAGCACTTCTTCGCGCTTGTTGGCGCGAATCATCATAAAGATTTCCTGTGGCGGATGCTCCCAGTGCGGGCCCAGCGGGCAGGAGCCCGAACATACGCCGCACTGCATGCACATCTTCACCCAGTCGCCTTCTTCCACATTCGCTTCCACTTCCTTCAGAAAGCTTCCGCGGTACTTGTCGATCATATCCTGGTTGTAATCGCTCATGATTGCTCCTAGAACTTGAAGGGGCTCATGCCCATCTTTTCCACGGCCTCGGCCATGTCGTTGATGAGCCTGGGTGCGCGGTCGATATCGGTGATGGCAACTTCGTACGTTGAAATCCGCTCCTTTTCAAGGTTCAGCGTTTTCAGCGTGTCGTCGATCTTGCTCATCCGCATGCCGGCCATTTCTGAACCCTTCACGAAGTGGCATTGATAGTTTTCACCCTTCTGGCAGCCCATCAACACGATGCCGTCGTAGCCGGAATTCAGTGCGTCAGTTATCCAGATGGTGTTGACGCTACCCAGGCAGCGCACCGGGATCACGCGCGCCCATTGGCTATAGGTGTTGCCCTGTTGGGCGCCCATGTCCAGTGCCGGGTAGGCATCGTTCTCGCACGCCAGTACCAGGATGCGCGGCTTTTCATCGAACTCATCGGGCATGTCGACTATTTTCAGCTGCTGGCCGACGGTATCCACCGAGTAATTCTCGAAGGAAATAACCCGTACCGGACAGGCACCCATGCACGTACCGCAACGGCGGCAACGACTTTCGTTGAACACCGGGAAGCGTTTTTCGTCTTCATCGATGGCACCGAAAGGGCATTCCACTGTGCAGCGTTTGCACTGGGTGCAGCCTTCCTTGCGGAAGATCGGATAAGACAGATCGCCGGAGCGCGGATGCGCGGCACTGCCGATTTTGGCGCTCTCGAGCGCCTGGATGGCTTTTAACGCTGCTCCGGTTGCATCTTCAATCGCCTGTTGGGTGTCCATTGGACGCCGTACCGGGCCACAGCTGTAGATACCGGTGCGGCGGGTTTCGTAAGGGAAGCAGATGAAATGCGAATCGTTGAAGCCGTATTTGAGGTGCGGCAAATCCTTGCCCTGACGGTAATTCAGGTTAAGGATGGAATCGACACTCACTTCCCACTGACCAGGCTCGTTCTGCGGTACGGTATCAATGTCGACGCCGGAGTTGGCAACCATGCCCGTGGCCAGTACCACCAGATCGGCTTCTTCCTGCAACTCTTCGTCCAGGATCAGGTCCTTGAACTTGACGAGCGGGCCATTGTTGCCGGCGGTGACTTCGCTGACCACGCCCTTGCGGAAGGTCACCATTTTTTCCTGGCCGCTGCGATAGAAGTCTTCGCCCGGCGCGCCCGGTGTGCGCAGGTCGGTGTACAGAATCTCGGTCTCGATATCCGGGTTCTGATCCTTGAAGTACATGGCCTGCTTGATGGATGTCAGACAGCAGTCACCGGAGCAATAGTTCAGGTGACCTTCTTTTTCGCTGCGCTGACCGGCGCACTGCACGAAAGTTACCTTTTTGACTTCCTTGCCATCTGAGGGACGCTTGATCGGTCCGCCATTGGCGGCGATTGCCAGCTGTTCCATTTCCACTCGGTCGATCACGTCCTTGCTCTTGCCGTAGCCCAGTTCGGGCAGCTGGCTGGCGTCATAGGGTGTGGCACCCGAGGACTGGATAATGGCTCCGAAGTTCTCGGTGGTGGTGCTGCCGCTTTCGGTGCTGATATCCGCCGAGAAACGACCCGGCGCACCGGAGGTTTTGGTGATGACTGAATTCAGGTGCACCTTGATATTGCTGGCCGCTTCAATCTCCGCAGTCAATTTCGCCACTGCAGTGTCGACCGGGTCCGTGTAGGGACTGTGAGCCGGCACATCCTTCCACATCTGGCCGACCGCTCCGCCGAGGCGACCGGTTTTCTCGACCAGGGTGACGGGATAACCCGCTTTGGCGGCTTCGATGGCCGCAGTCATGCCGGTGATGCCGCCGCCGACTACCAGGATGTTGTCATTGCTGCCTTTTTCCTGGGCCGATGCCGGCAAGGTCTGGAACTTGGCTTCGGCGCAGCCCATGCGAACATAATCCGCGGCCATTTCCTGGGTGGTCTCGCGCAGCTCGTCTTCGTCCGGGCGAATCCAGATCACACCCTCGCGCAGGTTGGCACGCGACAGGGTGACATTTTCAAAGCGGAAGGCCTCGCTCTTGGCGCGCCGTGAACAGGCGCCGATGACGACGCGGTTAACGCCTTCATTGTCGATATCATTCTGAATCAGTTTGATACCTTCTTCCGAGCAGAGGAAGTCGTGTGTTTGAACTACCTGGGCCTTGCCGTCGCGTTTTGCGATGCTGGCCAGATCGTCGCAGTCAAGGCGTTCGCCCAGCCCGCAACCTTTGCAGATATATGCTCCGATTTTCATGTCCGCCACGCTTTAACCCTCCGCTCTGGCAACTTTATTCACGACCTGGATAGCGCGCAGGGCGCTGGCCGTGGCGCTTTGCACCGCACGGTTGACGTCGAGCGCATCGGCCGAACAACCGGCAGCGAAAAATGCGCCGTTGGCCTCATCCAGTTCCACGAAACCTTCCTCATTCAGTACCACGTCCATGGGGAAGCCGTTGGCGGGAACGCTTGGTTCCATGCCGATCGCCAGCACCACGAGTTCATGTGGATTGCTGTAGCGGTGATAGCCTTCTGTGTCGACACCATGCAGCACCGGATTTCCGGTTTCTTTGTCCTGGGTGATATTCGCCACTTTCGACTTGGTGAAGGTCACGTTGGTGTCGTTCTGGACCTTCTGATAAAAATCGTCGATACGGTCGATGGCGCGGATATCGATGTAATACACGGTGGCTTTGGCGTCATCGCCATACTGTTCGCGAAGGTAGGTGGTCTGCTTGAGGCTGGCCATACAGCAGATGCGCGAGCAATGCTTGAGGTGATTCTGGTCGCGTGATCCAGCGCACTGGATGAAGGCCACGTCTTTCGCTTCCTTGCCATCGCTCGGACGCAGGATCTTGCCGCCGGTCGGGCCGAACGGGTCGAGCATGCGTTCGAATTCGACGCTGGTGATGACGTTTGGAAAGCGGTCGTAGCCGTAGGGCTGGATTTTGGCTGCATCGTAAGGCTTCCAGCCGGTAGCCCAGATGATCGCACCTACCGTGACGGTGGTCTCCTGTTCCTGCATGTCCAGATCTACAGCGCCGTATTTGCATGCGGCTTTGGCTTTTTCAGCGTCGGCGGTGCCGATTGCACGCGAATCGAGCACGTAACGCTCCGGGTAAGCCTGGTTGAATGGCAAATAGGCGGCCTTGCGCTTTTTCATGCCGTAGTTGTATTCGTCGTCGTACTCGCCTTCCACCGCAGTGGCGCAGTCGCCGCAGGACGTGCAGTTGTCGTTGATATAGCGCGGGCGGGTCGTCAGCGTGACGGAATAATTGCCGGCTTCGCCGGTGACACCGGAGACTTCGGTCATGGTCATCAGGCGCAGGTCGCGGTTGCCCTTGAGCCGGCGCAGATTGATTTCGAGGCCGCACTTGGGATGGCAGAGTTTCGGGAAATATTTGTATAGCTGGCTGACGCGGCCGCCAACGGATGGATTCTTCTCGACCAGCAGCACCTGTTTGCCGCACTCGGCGGCTTCCAGCGCGGCCGTCATGCCGCTAATGCCGCCACCCACCACCAGAATAGTCTGGTTGGTTGCGATAACCTCTGACATCGATACTCCTCCGCTCAGAGTCACTGTGACTTTGACTTTATTGAATGAACTACAGACTCCGACCAGAGTCGCCGGTCGGCATTAAAAATGCAGTGGCCAACAATACTCTTCCGCTCCGGCGCGCGCTAGGGCATCTATATATATAACGCATTGCATTTTTCGATTAATAAATAGAACGCATATATAACACTCCGTAAATATGGGTTTGGGGTTTTGTTGCCGGAGATATCGAGACAGGGTACCGTTTCGAAATAATGCCAACAGGATAAAACCACAGTGACAGCACAAGTACTAAAGCCGGAAGAGTATTTTATTACTGAAGAGCCTTACTATGAGCCGGTCGATAACGAGATCGAAATTTTCGAAGCGGCTTATACCAATCAGTTGCCGGTGTTACTCAAAGGCCCGACCGGATGCGGCAAGACTCGCTTTATGGAGCACATGGCCTGGCGGTTGAAGCGCCCGTTGATCACTGTCTCCTGTCACGATGATCTGACCGCGTCGGATCTGGTGGGACGCTTTCTGATCAGTGGTGGTGAAACGGTCTGGGTTGATGGGCCGCTGGCGCGGGCAGTGCGAGCGGGTGGTATCTGTTATCTCGATGAAATCGTTGAGGCGCGTAAGGACACCACCGTCGTTATCCACCCGCTGGCTGACGACCGGCGGGTGCTGCCGATGGAGAAGGTCGGCGAACTGCTGGAAGCGCCGCCGGAATTCTGTATGGCGATCTCCTACAACCCTGGTTACCAGAGTGTGCTGAAAGATTTGAAACAGAGCACCCGCCAGCGTTTCGTGGCGCTCGAATTCGATTATCCGGTGGCCAGTCTGGAGGCGCGTATCATCGTCAGGGAGACCGGGATCCCGGAGGCTATGGCTGATCAGCTGGTGAAATTCGCGCATATGACCCGTAATCTGAAGGGCAGCGGACTGGAAGAAGGGGCTAGCACGCGATTGCTTGTGCATGCAGCCAAGTTAATGAAAAGCAGGGTTAATCCGGTTTCTGCCTGCCGTTCCAGCATTGCCCAGGCGCTTACCGACGATGCGGAAATGCTGATTGCGGTGGATGAACTCAGCGCATCGGTTTTTTGATCGCGCTAAAGCGAACGTCTGATTTCTTATGGTTGAGTTACCCACCCTGTCCGAAGCGGAGACCCGCGATGCGCTGGTTACCTGCCCATTCGGCGATTACGAGCTGATTGATTTCGGCGCCGGCCGGCGGCTGGAGCGCTGGGGCGAGTTCGTGGTCGAGCGCCCGGACCGCCTGGCACAGGGCGATCCATACGACAGCAACTGGGAGGCGGACTGGGTTTTTGTGGAAGGTGTCGGGCGACCAGGACACTGGGAGCCGACTCGTACCGGACTACCCAAAGAGTGGACCCTTACAGTCGGTGGCGACCAGATATTGCACTGCCGCCTCGATGCCCATGGCCGCGTCGGCCTGCAGACTCGGGAGATACCTTGCGCGGAATGGATTCGCCAGCGTATCGAAGGCTGCTATGACCTGGAAGACCTTCGGGTTCTGAACCTGTTCGGCGGCGCCGGATATGTTACAGCGCAGGCGCTCAAGGGTGGCGCGTCAGTGGTGCACGTCGAGGCGAATCGCGAACTGATTGAACTGGCTCGCAGCAATGCCGGTATCGGCCAGGTCGATTACGTGCAGGAAAACGTCATGGATTTCGTCGAGCACCTGCTGCGCCAGCAGCAGCGCTTCGACCTGATTGTGCTGCCGGCGCCGGCCCTGGGGCATGGTCCGCGCGGACAGCTATGGGACCGCGAGGTCGATCTGCCAAAGCTGATCAAATACCTTCCCAGGCTGGTCAGCGAAAATTGCCTCGGAGTCTGGCTGTCAACCGACAGCGGCGCCATTACCTGGAAAGCTGAAAGCCTCGGCCAGTTGCTGCGCGAAGTATTGCCAGGCTGCACCATAGAAACGCTGCGCCTCGGCGTGCGCGCACCGGATGGGAGGGTTTTGTCTGCGGGTGTGGCGGCGCGCTGGTATGACGAAACCGAATTTCTGCAGTCCGGCGGCATGCGTCTGACTGCCGCGCAACTGGAAGAGCGGCTGGATACACACATGGTCTCGCTGGGTGCGGCCGAAGAGCCGGCACGCGCATTGGCCGAATTCAGCCGGGCGCAGCAGGATTTCGTGTTGCGCTGCGTGAGCATGGTGGGGCGTACCAGTGCCGGCATGGCATTCAACTTCGTTTCGCATGTCTGCGGAGCCTTGCACCTGATGGATGAAGCCGGTGTGGAAGCCTGGCTGCTGCACTGCATGGACATCTACGATACCCGTGGCCTGCATCCGGCAGTGGCGGCGTTCAAGGCAGTGGAAAGTTACGCGCGCGACTACCGCGAGCGGGCCAGCGGCCTGGCGCTGGATGAAGTGGTCAATGTGCTGGAGGCGTTCGTTCACGGACTTAATGGCCGGCGTCTCAGGATCGAGGCCGGCGAACAGACATACACTGACACCGAGACGCTGTTTTTACCCGCCACCATTGGCCGTTTCGTATCACGCAGCGAGAATTTCCAGTTGTATAAAGCCATGGTGGTCCACCAGTGGGCGCAAAACTGGTACGGCAGCTGGCGGCTTGATGTCGAGGCGGAGCTTGAGTCTTTTGACAATCCAGACGCCGCTCTGGCCTGTTTCCACACACTGGAAACCCTGCGTCTGGATGCTCGTGTCCGCGAAGCACTGCCCGGGGTTTATCGACAAATGCAGCAACTGCGGGCTGGTGAACATACTGATCTCGCAACGGCTTCCTGGCAGCAGGCCGCGCAGCAGTTGAGTACCCCAACCGCGCGGGTGCAGGACAGCCTGGCGCTGGTTGCCGGGCTGATCGCTGAGCCATTGCCGGCGCCCGCGCTGTATCAGGGCATGCTGCGTCCGGCTGATGTGAACAGGGTGCGCAATGCGCGGCTGGATGCGGACCGGCAGGCATTCCGGATCGGGCTGCTGAAAATGCAGAATGAAGCGTCGACCGCTGAAACTCCTGCAGACGACGAGTCGCTGGACAACGCAGGGGCAGAGTCAGCCGCTGAGCAGCCGGAGGTCAGGTTGCGCACCGTGGAGTCGCAGGAGACGCCGGACGGTTTTTCCTATCAGATCGAACTCGACGGGCGTCCGCTGCCGGCGCCGGACAATGTCAAAGGCACCATGGCATCGATTCTCCAGGATCTCGGCGAAATTCCCGAGGATTATCTGGAGGCCGCCGGTGATGGCGCCTACTTCGCTGGCGATACCGGCGTGCGCAGCGCCGAAGATGTCTGGAAGGGCACCTATCATGAGGAGGGCGCCTATCTATATAACGAGTGGGATTACGAGCGCCAGAACTACCGGAAGAACTGGGCGGTACTGCGCGAACTCGAAGTGCACCCCGTTCACGACCATTTCGTTGATCGGACGTTGTACAAGTACCGAGGTCTGGCAATGGATCTGCGGCGCACCTTCGAAGCGCTGCGCGGCGAGGACAAGCTGCTCAAAAAACAGCCCTACGGCGATGACATCGATATCGACGCGTTGGTCGAGGCATTTGCCGACACCTGTCACGGCGAGGAAATGACTGAGCGACTGTTTACCAAAATGCACAAGCTGGAGCGCAATATCGCTGTCATGTTCATGGTGGACATGAGCGGTTCCACCAAAGGCTGGATCAATGATGCGGAGCGCGAGGCGCTGGCGCTGCTGTGCGAATCGCTGGAAACGCTCAGCGATCGTTACGCCATTTACGGATTTTCCGGCATGACGCGCAAGCGCTGCGAGATCTACCGGATAAAATCGTTCGACGAACCGTACAGCGAAGAGACCAGGGCCCGCATCAGCGGAATCCGGCCCAAGGATTACACCCGCATGGGCGTGACCATTCGCCACCTGACCATGCTCCTGAACGAAGTCGAGGCGCGCACCAAACTGCTGATTACCCTGTCCGATGGCAAACCGGACGACTATGACACCTACCGCGGCGCCTATGGCATCGAAGACACCCGCATGGCGCTCATCGAGGCCAAGCGCAGCGGCATACATCCGTTCTGCATCACCATCGATACCGAGGCAAGAGCTTACCTGCCGCATATGTACGGCGCAGTGAATTATGCGGTGATCGATGAGGTGCGGAAATTGCCATTGAAGGTGTCGGATATTTACCGGCGGCTGACGACCTGACGGCTCGTTTGTCTCCGATCACTTCGGCATATAATTTATATTTACCATTATAAACACGCACTAGACGGATTATTCTGTGCCTTTGCGATTGTGGCGAGGTGTGTCGAAGCGCCGCGCCTCAACGGCACCAGTGGACACTTTGTCAGGTTTGTCGACATATTGGCGGACTCCGGATAACAACGGCATTTCGCCATATTTTACAGCATATTAGCGGCAATCAAGGCCGTGGCGCTGCGCGACATAAGCGTCGGCCAGTCTGACACTCGTGTTTCGCCGTAATTCATGACTCCAAAATTAATCCTTTCGTTGCAGTAGGTTGCTTGCCTTGGCCTTTACATTGCATTACGCCAGAGTCAGAAGCATAACGACTGCTTGTCATACACAAGTACACAAATAATAGAGCAAACATTATTTTTGCCTGGAGGAGACTAGGAAAATGAAGCAAAGCCAATGGATAAGTGCGGCCGCGGGCGCACTCGCTTTGACAACCGCTGCCGTGAGTTCAGCTGCTGTTCCGCTTGAGAACAGACTGCCGTACGACACTGATTCGGGCGCTCCCGCGGTCACATTCACTGACGTCGCCATCGAATACAAGCCTGGTAAAACAAATAAAAGAAAAGGCGACAGTGATACGCAGTTTTTTGCCGAAAGCACCTCGACATCCTCGTTTTCGATACTTGATCCGAACGGCGATCATACGTATTTCACCGACGGTTTCATGGCGTTAGATGCCCAGATCAGTCCCAAGGGAACGTTGAAGCAAGGTGGCTATTTTGGTGTCTGGTCCGGTGATTCAATGTTCGATGATGGCAGCGCGCCGGTCGGGTTCGACTGTAACAAGCAGGGTAACGGCTGCCAGGGTTCCGGTTGGCTGGTATACGGTGGTGATCTGAAGAGCTTTGGATGGGATGGTAATGCCCAGCTGTTGAATGATTATGTCGGTAATTTCTGGGGCAATGATCTCTACGGGCTGCTGGAATTCGGACTTACTAACCAGAGCGGCTGGGCATGGGATCAGTGGGGTTCAGGCGTCGACGAACGCGTTATCTTCGGAATCCTGGGCGGGTTTGATCTGAACGATGCCAATGCGGTTACTTCCTTCTCCGCGACGGCAAAGGGTATGGCTATTGTGCCGGTACCTGCTGCCGTATGGTTGTTTGGTAGTGGTTTGCTTGGTCTGGTCGGCATTGCAAGGCGCAAGCGCGTTTGAGTAGAGCATTTCACGGCTTTGAAGGCGTCAAAAAGCCGCGTAGATTCATTGGGGGCTGCGCGGCTTTTTCGATAACTAGAAAATAAGTTACCTGTATTTTTTGAGGGGCTCACTATGTCTCATATTTCTTTCAGCAAGACAGCTGTCGCCTGTGCGCTGGGCCTGGTATTTTCCGCCAATGCTGCAAATGCGGCAACCTGTGCCTCTATCGGACTTGATGTGGAAGATATGTGTTTAGAAAATGGCAACAGTGTTTTTGTCGTCAATCCCCAGGACGGGGTGTCGGCGCTTAACGTAGACGGCACCAAGCACATATTCCTCCAGGATTTCTATTACGATGATGTCACTGGCGGTGACGATAGCAAAGACTTCAGGGGGATGCTCGCGGGTACTGGCGGCTATGGAGACTTTTATACCTCGGCGAAAACCGAAGTTGACGGTGTGGTGTCCAGTTCCCAGACAGGCAGCACCAGCCTCAGTTTCTTTTATGAGCCCAGCACGAAAGGACAGCAAGCCAGTCTGCCGCTCGTTCGGCTAGACTTCGAGCTGGTCGGAAGTGCTAACGGATCCGATACAGCAACCATTATCGAGACATTTACGATCATCAATCGCCAGAACGTCGCGATGGATGTCAGCATGTTTGCCTACACCGACATTGACCTTGCCGGGCCATTGAATTCATTCGATGATCAGGCGGAACTGGTTGACGATACTCTCACTCGTTACCGCCAGTTTGATGCGAACTTCCAGATGTTGGCCACAACTGATGTTGCTGTAGACGGATACAAGATCGGAATTGGTGATACCACCGGCTTTGGTGGCACAGTGCTGGACCTGTTCGGATCGGGCATGGGTAATCTGCAGTTGGGAACGGCTGATCCGGGACCCTGGCTGGATGAAGATGCGGGTCTGTTCGAGGATACTGGACCAGGTGCGGATCTGCAGATGGCTGCGCAATGGAATCGCCAGCTGGCAGCAAATGGTGGTTCGTTCAGCTATACGCACACCTTATCAGTTTCACCTGCCGGCACCGGTGAAGTTCCGGTTCCAGCTGCTCTGCCGCTGGCGCTGAGTGGCCTGGCCCTGCTGGGTATGGCTGGCCGTCGCAAGAGGAAGATGGCTGCTTCCAGTCAAGACGTCTAAATAAGACTTCTGTTACTGAAAGCACGCAAAAAAACCCGCCGCCTCAACAGCGGCGGGTTTTTTGTTTTTGGCATTATCGATCCCTTTCTGGCGAACCCTGTTTCGCTTAAAATATTCCGTGAAATTTCTTTCGGTGCCGGCTTGACAGCACCTGTTTTGCTGCCTAATCTTACCATCCGTTTACACAATATGTTGTGGTCACGAGAAGCTTGAGCCCCATATGTCGGGTTCTGTCAAAAAATCCAGATAAAACAGAAACCATCTGTTACGAGGAGTCAGGAGTCGCATGAATTCAGTCCAGTTGAAGTCCGTTCCGACCGGTGTTGCCGATATTCCGCTGCAGGAAGCGTCACAGGATATCTGGGATAAAAAGTACCGGTTGAAGCGCAAGGATGGGGCTCCCGTCGATCAAACGATCGATGATACCTATCAGCGCGTGGCACGGGCACTGGCGGACGTCGAAGCGACCCCGGACAAGCGGGAATACTGGTTTGAGCAGTTTCTCTGGGCGCTGCGGCATGGCGCCATTCCGGCTGGTCGAATCACTTCGAATGCTGGCGCCCTGGAGCACAAGCCGGCGACTTCGACGATCAACTGTACAGTGTCGGGTTCTATCAAGGATTCGATGGACAACATTCTGGAGCGCGTGCATGAAGCCGGACTGACGCTGAAAGCCGGTTGCGGTATTGGCTACGAGTTTTCCACTTTACGGCCGCGAGGCGCCTATGTTTCGGGTGCTGGCGCCTATACTTCCGGCCCGCTGTCGTTCATGGATATCTACGACAAGATGTGTTTCACCGTCTCGTCGGCCGGTGGGCGCCGTGGCGCACAAATGGCGACATTTGATGTCGGCCACCCCGATGTAATGGATTTCATTCGCGCCAAACGCGAGAGTGGCCGTCTGCGCCAGTTCAACCTGTCGCTGCTGATCACCCAGGAATTCATGGAAGCCGTCAATAATGACGGTGAATGGAAGCTGGTTTTCCCGATCAATGAACAGGAACTGATCGAGGACGGACTGGATGTGCACGACCCCGCACAGGTGATCTGGCGCGAATGGCCTGTCAAGGAAGGCTATCTCAGCGATGACACCGGGTTGGTTGCCTGCAAGGTCTACAAGAGTATCCGCGCGCGCCGGCTGTGGGACATGATCATGACCTCGACCTATGATTTCGCTGAGCCGGGCTTTATCCTCATCGACAAAGTTAATGAAATGAACAACAACTGGTTTGCGGAAAACATCCGCGCGACCAACCCGTGCGGCGAACAGCCGCTTCCGCCCTATGGTTCCTGCTTGCTCGGCTCGATCAACCTGACCAAGTTCGTGCGCAATCCTTTTACGGATAAAGCTGCCTTCGACTGGGAAGAATTTAATAAAGTGGTGGCTATCTTTACCCGCATGCTTGATAACGTGGTCGAGATAAACGGGTTGCCGCTGGAGCAGCAGCGTATCGAAATCCAGAGCAAGCGTCGGCACGGCATGGGTTTCCTGGGCCTTGGTTCGACGCTGACGATGCTGAAGAAAAAGTACGGCGATCCCGAGTCACTCGAATTCACCGAGAAAGTCAGCCGTGAACTGGCATTGAGCGGGTGGCGGGTGGCGCTCGATCTCGCCATCGAAAAAGGACCTGCGCCGATCCTCGAACAGGATTTTGAGGTGACTGCGGAAATGCTGCGCAAGCGGCCGGAAATGAAAGACGATGGCTACAAGCTCGGTGACAAAGTAAAAGGCAAGGTGCTGCACGCGAAATACAGTCGCTATATGCAGAAGATCGCCGGGGTCGCCCCGGACCTGGTAGAGCGGCTGGCCGAAACCGGCGCCCGCTTTACGCATCATTCCTCTATTGCGCCGACCGGCACCATCTCCCTGTCGCTGGCGAATAACGCGAGCAATGGTATCGAACCCAGTTTTGCCCATCATTATTTTCGTAACGTGATCCGTGAAAAGCGCAAGACCAAGGAAAAGGTAGACGTGTACTCGTTTGAATCACTGGCGTACCGGGCATTCGTCAATCCGGAAGCGGTGCCGCATGCTGAGGATCCCGACAAACGACTGCCGGAGTATTTTATTTCGGCTGATGATGTCAGCCCGACGCAGCACGTCGATATTCAGGCGGCGGCGCAGAAATGGGTCGACTCTTCGATTTCCAAGACTGCGAATGTGCCAACCGATTACCCGTTCGAGGACTTCAAGGGCATCTATCAATACGCATATGAAAAAGAGCTGAAGGGCTGTACTACCTTCCGGTTCAATCCGGAAGCCTTCCAGGGCGTGCTGGTCAAGGAGAAGGATCTGGAGAATACGATTTATCAGTTCACCCTGAAGGACGGTAGCGTATTTCAGGCCAAGGGTAATGAAGAAATCGAATATGACGGTGAAATTCATACCGCAGCCAACTTGTATGATGCGTTGAAAGAAGGCTACTACGGGAAATTTTGAGCGTCTGGTGCGGCTTTGTCAGAGGAACAGAAAATGGTTATGAAGATTGATCAGAAAATTGTTGATTATGCGGTAGTCAAAAAGGACATTCCCGAAGTCGTCGCCGTCAATGAGGCGGATAAGGTGATTCATCTGCACGAGAAACTTGAGCGTCCGGAAATGCTGGTCGGCTCGACGTACAAGATCAAGACACCGCTGTCCGAGCACGCCCTGTACGTCACTATCAATGACATTATTCTCAATCAGGGCACTCCGCACGAGCTGCGGCGCCCGTTCGAGATCTTTATCAATTCCAAGAACATGGATCACTTTCAGTGGATCGTTGCGCTGACGCGGATCATATCGGCAGTCTTCCGCAAGGGCGGTGATGTGACTTTTCTCGTTGAAGAGCTGCGTTCGGTTTTTGATCCGCGTGGCGGCTATTTCAAGCGGGGCGGAAAATATATGCCTTCCCTGGTGGCTGAAATTGGCGACGCAATCGAATGTCATCTGCGTATGATCGGCATGTTGAAGGATGACAGTCTGGATGAACACCAGAAGAAGCTGGTGGCTGAAAAGCGCCAGCAATATGAAAAAGCCATTGCCGGCAGCAAGACAGATGATGCGAGCGATTTTCCGGAAGGCGCCCAGCTGTGTGTCAAGTGCAACACCAGGGCAGCTATCCAGATGGATGGATGCCTGACCTGTTTGAATTGTGGTGAATCGAAGTGTGGCTAGGTAGCGGGTTTTTCAAACCGCGGTTGAGGCGGCGACCGACAGCTGCCGGGAGGAGATAGAGTTGAACTTTATTGAAACGAACTCGCAAAATAAAAGGCATGGTTTACACCGGCCAATTCCAGGGTACTGGTACAGTAATATTGTTGGCCACCTGCAACAGGTGCGAGCGGTATTACATGAAGACGGGGTCGCGTCGCGCCTGGTGTTGGAGAATATCAGCGGAACCCGCCAGACACTCGGCATAACAGACTGGTATCAGCTGGATCTGACACTGCATTCACCAGGTATCGAGAGACGGCGTCGCCGCGGCGACTGTAAGGATCCCGGCGAAAGATTGTTTTGATTCGGGCTTCCTGGACGTCTGGCAAACCTTGTCCGGACGTCAGGCGTGACTGAGCGAATCATACCGGGACCGGCCGGCTCTCTGCAGCTGTGGGTGGAATCGCCGTCTGCTGAAAGCAAGGCGATTGCCGTCATCTGCCATCCACATCCGCTGCACGGGGGCACCTTGAATAACAAGGTCGTGCACCAGTTGGCGCGGACTTTCCGGAAACTGGGTGCAGTCAGTTTCCGTTTCAACTTCCGCGGCGTTGGCAAGAGCAGCGGTGAATACGACGAAGGCCGCGGCGAGCTAGACGATTTATTGGCGGTGGTGGTGTGGGCGAAGAACCAATGGCCTGATCGCGATCTCTGGTTGGCGGGATTTTCGTTCGGAGCCTTTGTTGCTCTCAAGGCGGCGCAGCAACTGGTGCCGGACTGGCTGGTGACCGTTGCGCCGGCAGTCAATCATTTCCCTGACAACATACCGCTCGACGCCGATTTTCCATGGCTCCTCATCCACGGCGACCAGGATGAAATCGTACCCGCCGACACACTGCTAAGCTGGTTCCATGGCCTGGAACATCCGCCGCGCCTTGAATTGCTCGAGGGGGCGGGACATTTTTTCCATGGACGTCTTAATGATCTCAGTCAGACCATCGAAGTGGCGGCGCGGGAATCAGGGCCTGGTGCTCTGCGTCAGAATGCTGAGCAATAAAACGCCCTGGGCGGTAGCGTGAAAATCCGAGTTTACCGGGCGTATCCCAATTCCGGCCGGATGGAACACCAGGTGCCGACTTCCGAGCGAGATCAAGGGGTCGAGACCGCCCCAGCCGCCATCAGCCCGTTGGGCGTCCAGTACATTTTGTAGCCACACGGGTTTGATCGATGACCCTGCGCCGGACTCCGCTAACATTAGAGCGCGCTGTATATAGACATCTACAATCCGTGGGTCCCAGGTAAGCTGGCGGCGAATTCGCTGCTGTAAGTGCTGGACGGTGTACTGCAATTCCTCTTCATTGCCGCACTCGTTACGCTGCAGCAAACGGATACCCATCAGCTGGTGTGTAGCACAGGCGGGACTCAATGGCTTGCTATCGCAGAAATGGGAGTTGTTCTGTGCGGAGATGTCCGGTTCCTGCCCCAGGTCTTCATCACAGGTGAGGGCATAAATAAAATGCCGGTTATAGTCGGGCAGCGCAGCAATGTTTTCATAGCGCACAGGAATCCAGCTCTCGGGGTAGAACAGAGGTCTCCACAAATCGAAGCGATTTACCAGAAAACGTTCCTCATGATGCCGGAACAGGTTTATCAGACGCGGATCGCCGGTAAGTTCTCCCGCTTTCTGGATAAAATACCAGAGCGTGGGCGCTTTTCTGTTGCTTAACAGGGCAATTTGGTTGGTTTCAAGCCACTTGATACTTCTTTCCAGTGCGGCGACAAGCTGAGCCTGGTCCGGCTGCGGTGCGGGGCGGTTGTTATTCCATACCATATAAGCATAAGCGGCAAACCCTGTGAGGCCGGCAAGGAGTCCTGCTTTTACGAGTATTCTTACTGATTTCATCAGGTTCTCACTTTGACAGAGGGATCTCGGCCGGACCCGCAGGACGGCGAACGGTAGAACAGGCATAATAGAAGCTGGCCTGCGGAGCTGCAAACCAGACCTATGTACGAAAAACATTTTGGATTGACAGATCGACCGTTCTCGATCGCGCCCGATCCCCGCTTCCTGTATATGAGCCGCAAGCACCGGGAGGCGCTTGCGCACCTCCTGTATGGTGTTGGTGATGCGGGCGGTTTCGTGCAGCTGACGGGGGAGGTTGGCACCGGCAAGACGACGATCTGTCGTTGTTTTCTCGAGCAGATGCCGGAGCATGTCGACGTTGCATTGATCCTCAATTCGCGAGTGACGGCCACTGAATTGCTTGCCAGCCTCTGCGATGAGCTCGGGATTGTCTATCCAGAAGAAACCAACAGCATAAAAAACCTGATCGATCGACTGAGCGCGCATTTGCTGGAAGCACATGGGAAAGGGCGCCGGACGGTTCTGATCATCGATGAAGCGCAGAATCTGAGTGCCGAGGCGCTGGAACAGATCCGTCTGCTGACTAATCTGGAAACTTCCCAGGCAAAGCTGTTGCAGATCATTCTGATCGGTCAGCCGGAACTGCGCCAGCTGCTGGCACGCGAGGACCTGCGCCAGCTGTCGCAGCGCATTACCGCACGCTATCACCTGCAACCGATTCAGCCTGACGAGACCGCGACCTATATTCGGCATCGGCTGCAGGTGAGTGGGGTGAGCGATACCACTGTTTTCTCTAACAATGCTATTGCGCTGGTGCAAAAACTGTCAGAGGGCGTTCCACGTCTGATCAACGTGCTTTGTGATCGAGCCATGCTCGGCGCGTTTGTCGAAGGCAAGCGGAGTATCGACGTGCGGATCGTCCGGAAAGCGGCCCACGAAGTACTGCCGGACGAGGGAGTCGCGGAGGGTTCTGGCCGCGGCGGCTGGCCCTGGTTCTCGACGGCGCTGGTCTTGGCCGCAACTTTTACCATTGGAGCTGGTCTTTATCTGGCCCCCGTTGAACGGTCGACAATAGCCGCTCCGATCATCGCCTGGTTGCAACCGCCTGCCCTGTCGCTGGCTGATAACAGCGTCGCCGCGGTGCCGCTAGAGTCGCGTATTGAGCCAATTTCTTCTGAGGTTGCTGCTGAATCTGAATCGGTTGCGGATGAAGAATCTCTACCGGAGACGTATGAGGAGCCTGGTGACGCCGTTTCGTTCGCATCGGCGCTCGCGACTGCGGGTGACGGTGCGGCGGCGCAGGCCTGGCGTGGGTTGTATCGCCTGTGGGGACTGGAATTGTCTCCCAACTCTGATGAAGAGGCCTGCGCGCAGGCGCCGACCGTAGGTTTAAGCTGTCTGCAGGGGGGTGGCAGCTGGGCGGTATTGCAGCATTACGATCGGCCGGCCGTTCTGCTGCTGATTGGGCCGGAAGGCCGACGCGTGCCTGCGTTACTGCAAGATGTGCGGGGCAGCAGTGTCACCATGCAGGTGGATGGTGTGGGAGTGCAGGTTTCCCGGGATGAGCTGAACGCCTGGTGGTTCGGAGAATATCAGTTATTGTGGCAAATGCCGCCGAGCGGCAGCGCGATGCTGCGTTCGGGTGACCGCAGCAAGGATGTGCAGTGGCTGCGCGAGCAGCTGCAGCGTGCTACAGGTTCGACGTCGATAGCGCCGGATCCCTGGTTTTTTGACGCTGGATTGCGCGAGCTTTTGCAGGCGTTCCAGAGCGAGCGGGGCCTGAGTGCTGACGGCGTTGCTGGACCGCGCACGTTCATTGTTCTGGGGAATCAGTCGCGTCAGCAGGGCGTCCCGCGGCTTGTAGTCTTCCAGCCTGGGAAGCCGTTTTAATGTCGTATATCCTCGAAGCGCTGAAGAAAGCCGAGCAGCAAAGGGAGCTGGGTCAGGTTCCCGGAATTGCCAGTGATCATGGTGCCGGCGTTCCCGGGACACGCAAATACCGGCTGTGGATATTTATGCTGGTGACCAATCTGACAGTCCTGGCGCTGATCCTTTTCTTCTGGTTGCGCGATGAACCCTCGTCCACTCGTTCATCGGATTCCGCATTGCATGAACCCGTGGTTGCGCTGCCGGCGCCGGCAAAACTGGTGCCCAGGGAGTATGAGCGCGAACTGGAATCATTCGGCCCAGCCCATCCCGCGGCGGCGGTCGACTCGTTCCAGGCACCTGAGCCGCAGCAGCCGCTGGGGCAGGTTGATCCGGTGAAATTTTTACCCTCAAAGCCGGCAGCGACTACTGAGCTGCCAGTATGGCCACAGATTCCGGAAAGGCTGCTCGCTGAGCTTTCCGGCGGACTGCGGCTTGACGTGCATGTCTATAGTGAAGCTCCTGAAGAGCGTTTTGTGCTGATCAATCTGGCCCGATATAAGGAAGGCGAGAGCTTGCGAGACGGCCCGCTGATCGAGGCAATCTATCCACAAGGTGTGATTTTATCGCTACAGGGACAGAGATTTCGCTTGCTGTCGCAGTAGCACATCCATTGAAGGTGATCGACTGATGTTCCGTTCGATTTTCTCTCTTATGCTGGTGCTCGCGGCACCCGTTGCAGCGCAACCGGTGCGGGATGCGGCTATTGCCACCAGCTCAGGCACCAGTCGGCTGATCGTGCGGCTTGGCGACAGCGGACCGGAGACTGTGCAGGCGATGCGTGCGGCGGGAAAAACCCCCGCAATCTATCTGCCCAATGGGCGGGTTTTGAACTTCGTGCGGCGCTTTCAGGATGACGGCATGATCATGCGCTTGCCGGACAACGTCAGCCTGGAGGAAGCATATCGGATCGCCGACGAAGTTAGCCGGGCTCCCGGCGTGGCCTCTGCTGTGCCTGACAAGCGCATCTACCCGGCTTTGATCCCCAATGATCCGCAATACTATCTGCAATGGCATTTAGACGAGCCAGCGGCGGGCATTCGCATGCCGGCGGCATGGGACCTGCAGACGGGTTCGAGCGGCATCACCATCGCACTGCTGGATACCGGGATTATTTCTCATTCGGATCTGCTGCCCGCCCGGGTTCTGAGCGGCTATGATTTTATCAGTGATGTCGCTACCGCAAATGACGGTGATGGAAGAGATCCCGACGCTACGGACCCGGGCGATGCCACGCTGCTCGATGAATGTGGACCCGGTGTTTCTGAAACCGACAGTTCCTGGCACGGCCTGGCCGTGGGCGGAGTGATGATTGCGCAGTCTGACAACCTGTTCAGAATCACCGGAATCGATTTTGCCGCACAACTGCTGCCGGTCCGGGTGCTGGGCAAGTGCGGCGGTTTTATCTCTGACATCATTGATGCCATGCGCTGGTCAGTGGGGCTGCCAGTCGCGGGATTGCCTGATAATCCTCACCCGGCCCGGGTCATCAATCTGAGTCTGAGCGGTGC
This sequence comes from Thiogranum sp., assembly GCA_032251035.1. GTDB lineage: Bacteria > Pseudomonadota > Gammaproteobacteria > DSM-19610 > DSM-19610 > Thiogranum. The sequence goes on from JAVVEV010000002.1 coordinate 109,292, forward strand.
AGGGATCTGCTCCACGGAAGAGCAACGGGCGATAGATGATGTCGTCGCGATGGGTGCGGTAGTGATAGCCGCTGCGGGTAATGATGCTACAGATGTCGCGACCCGCAGCCCGGCGAATTGCCGTAAGGTAATTGCGGTCGGCGCAGTGGATCGTGCTGGCAAGCTGGCCTCGTATTCGAACACAGGTAGCGAAGTGGACCTGAGCGCTCCAGGCGGCGACGGGAATGACGGCGTTCTCACCCTGTTCAATACTGGAGTAACAGGCAAGGGCGACGACACGCTGGCTTATATCCAGGGCACCAGCTTTACGGCAGCCCAGGTTTCAGCAGTTGCTTCTCTGATGCTGGCTACCGACCAGAGCTTGTCACCGGCCACTCTGGAGGAGCTGCTGCGGCGATCTGCCCGCGCATTCCCTGACAGCAGTTGCACAGCTTGCACCTGTGGTCGAGGTATCCTTGATGCGCATGCCTCGCTGGTCGCAGCAGCAGCGCCCGCCGCGGCGCTCGCCGGTGAGGACGAAATTCCCGACTGCGCGGGTGATACCTCAGTCGAGGTCGGCAACGACATCGGCAGCAATGATGAGAGCGCCAAAGATGGTGGCGGAGGTGGAGGCGGCGGTTGTGCGCTGCAATCAGACGGGGCATTTGACCCGCTGATGTACATGCTGCTTCTAATGACGTTCATCGGGCGCAGAATAAGGAGTGGAATATGTCGGTATTAACTGCAATCGAAACATTCTTCCGCACCCGCATGGAGCCCAGCTCCGAAGGAACGCATGATGATCATAGCCTGCACCTGGCCACTGCTGCGCTGTTGTTCGAAGTTCTGAGAGCGGATTACCAGGAGCATCCCGGCGAGCGCAAGGTTCTGGAAAAGCAGTTGCAGTCACATTTCAGCCTGGATGCGGAAGAAACGCGGCAATTAGCTGATATGGCCTCTCAGGAAGCCGCAGAATCCGTGTCCCTTCATGAGTTTACCCATCTGATCAATCGCGAGTTCTCCGCTGAGGAAAGAGTCCGGATTATGGAAATGTTGTGGCAGGTGGCCTTCGCCGACGGGCATCTGGATCCTTATGAAGAGGCATTGGTGCGTAAAATCGCTGATCTTATCTATGTGCCGCATCGGGATTTCATACGGACCAAGCACCGGGTACAGAAACAGCTGAAATAAAAAAGGCAGCTTTTAGGCTGCCTTCAAGGAGCAAAGCACTCATTGGTTGACCGTCGCCGCGGCGGGGCTGTTGAATTATCCCTCGCCAGGTTCGGCCGCAGAGTGCTTAAACCATATCTTTCAGACCTTTCAGCGGCAGAACTTTTACGACATTGCGGGCTGGTTTGGCCTTGAACACCATCTCTTCACCAGTGAATGGATTAACACCTTTGCGGGCTTTGGTGGCGGGTTTGCGTACGACTTTGATCTTCATCAGACCCGGTACGGTGTATACCCCAGGCCCGGTGCGACGTATGTCATGTTTGATGAGCGAGGTGAGTGAGTCGAATACTGCGTTTACATCTTTTTTCGTCAGACCGGTTTTATCGGCAATATATGTGAATGTTTCGGACTTGGTGGTGGGCTTCTTTACCGCCTTGGCGGCGACCTTTTTCTTCGTGGTCTTCTTGGCAGTTTTCTTTTTTACAGCCATTAAATATGCTCCTTTCAGTTGACATCCAAAATTGTAACTGCGCAAAGATAGCACAAAGAAATAAAAGTGAAACCTTTTTTGCGTGGTTCTATGCCTATTTTTAAAGCACCAAACGTAATTTGAAGTTGAGTTGTTGCTGAAAGTGCGAATAAAAGCATTTCGAACAGCATTCATACATGCCGCGAAAATCATTTTTTTCTGCAGTTGAGAGGCTGCTGTGCATGTTTTCAGTCATGTGGCTCAACGCCGAAACAGCTGTTACGCGACTGCAAAAAACGGCGCAGCGCTGACTCTGATGCCTGTGGCTCTACACCGTCATCCTGACGGGATTCCGCATATCATCTGCTGGTGCAGCAAATATTCACTTCATGCAGGCCGGCAGAAAACGGGTCATTACCGGCTGTGGAGAGGTCGGCGCGGCTCCGTTCAAAGCACCGAAATTTGTGAACAAATTCACAAAGTAACAATGAACACTCCGTCTAACAATTCGGTGCCTTCTGCCGCTACCACGAAGCGCGGCGGGGAGCCGCGGTGCCCCCGCAACGGGACGAGCGCGAAAATAATCTAACAGGCGAATCGAACGGATAATTGAATCATGGGAGCGGCAAAAAAACTGATTGATAAGAAACTGTTGCGCGACCTGATTCCGCTTAATGCATTATCCGCAGTTCATCTCGAGGAAATCTCCAGGAAAGCTGTAATCACCGAGACCCGCGCCGGTCGCTACGTCTTCAAAAAAGGCGATAGAGACTATCAGTCGGTGTACCTCCTGGACGGCAAAATACAACTTCTCGATGACTCGCGTACAGTCATAAGCGAAATCAGTGCGGGTTCGGAAGTCGCGCGCCACCCGCTTGCGCACAAGCAGCCGCGGCAGTTATCAGCGCGCGCGGTCGGCAGTGTCACCGTTGCCTGTATCGACTCCAATTTGCTGGATGTCCTGCTGACCTGGGATGAATCTTCCGGATACGACGTCGTCGAAATCGATGCTCAGGACGATGACGACTGGATGACTCGCATGCTGCAGTCCCAGGCATTCCTGCAATTGCCGCCATCGAATATTCATCAGTTACTGATGAGGCTCGAAACCATACAGGCCTCGGCCGGCGATTCCATCGTGCGACAGGGGGACGATGGAGACTACTTCTACATTGTTAAAAGCGGGAGACTGTCGGTTACCCGCAGAGCGTCTTCCCGGAGTAAAGATGTGGCACTGGCCGAACTGGGAGAAGGCACCTGCTTCGGCGAAGAGGCGCTGGTATCGGGCACCAAGCGCAATGCGTCTGTGACCATGCTCACTGACGGTTGCCTCATGAGGCTGGCACAGGCCGATTTCAATGAACTGTTGAGAACGCCTCTGGTTCATGAGATCGATCTTCCGGGAGCGCAGCAACTGATCGCGGAGGGGGCCAAATGGCTCGACGTCCGTCTTCCCGGGGAGCTCGGCAGCCATGTGATCAAGGGTGCTATCAACCTGCCCTTGTCGGCGCTGCGCGATCAGGCTGCCGATCTGGATGATAGCGTTGCTTATATCGTATGTTGCGACACGGGCAGACGCAGCGCCGCTGGGGCTTTCGTGCTCAGCCAGAATGGATTTTCGGTATACACGCTGAAAAACGGGCTGAAGGACGTGCCCGACGATATGTTGACGCAAGCACGCGCAGCGGCATCAGACGAACCGGTGCGCGACGCTGAAGTCGTTCAGATTGAACCGAATGCCGGCGATGCGGCTGTAATTCCGATAGTGACCAGTGAAGCTGGATCGCCACAGCTGTCCGGTCAACTCGAAGCCGTTCAACGGGAGCTGGCAGACGCAAAAACCGAGCTCGCCGGCATAGCCGCCATTCAGGCCGGGGAACAATCGGCCCTGGACCAGGCCCGGCGGCAGAACAAGGTCCTGGAAGAGGAGGCCGAGCGTGTCCGTCGGGAACGTGATGACCTGGAAGCGGCCCTGATGAAGAATCTGGAGGCCAGCCAGTCTTCGCAAGGCAAACAGGATCAGATTATCGGTTCCCTCGAAAAGCAACAGCAGGATGCGAACAAACGTATTCAGGAGCTCGAAAAAGAAATCGAGCGGATCACCACCGACTATAAACAGTTGGGCCAGCGCGCCAGTGCGCTCGGGGGTGAACGAGATGCGGCGAGGAAAGAAATTGATTCCCTCCAGGCACAGCTCGATTCCAGGACAGCGGAAAGCGCGGATCATAGCGGTGAGCTGAAGAACAGGCTCGCCCGGGCGGAAAAGGATCTGGAAGCGATTTCTGCAGATGCACGCCGTGCCGAAGAGCAGCGACTGCTGGAGCAGGAGCAGCGCATCGCGCTGGAAAGCGAATATGCAGAGCTGCAGCAGAACTTCCAGAAACAGGAGGAAGCGCTGCAGAATGCGGTCCGGCAGGCGACGACGGAGCAGAAAGACCTGCAGGACAAACTCGCGCAAGCAGAGAAGGATCTGGATGCTTTGTCTGCAGAACCACGGGCTGCCGACGAGCAGCGACTGCAGGAGCAGGAGCAGAGCGTAGCGCTGGAAAGAAAATACGCGGAGTTGCAGCAGGACTTCCAGAAACAGCAGGAAGCGGTCCAGGATGTGGCCCGGCAGGCCGAGCAGGCCGCAGCAGAACTGGCTGAGCGCGCTCGGGACATTGACGCGCTCGGTCAGCGTGCTGCCGAAGCCGAACAGCGTGAACAGATTTTGCGTGAGCAGCTCCAGAGCGCGGCAAAGACCGAAGAGGAGCTGCTGCTGCAGTTCAACGCTGACGCGGCTGAATTCCAGAATACGCTGAATCAGCGAATCGAAGAGCTGCAGGCGGAAGTTTCCGCTCGCGACCAGCAACTAATGGATCAGGAGTCTCAACGCGACGATCTCGCGAATAAGCTGACAGACGCCGAGCAGGCGTTGGAGGCGTTATCCGCGGGTGAACGTGAAGCACGGGAAAGCCTTGCGCAGGCGCAGGCAGCCGTTGAGACGGTTCGTGCGGAGCTGGTATCCGAAGTTCAGCAGTCCGATGAGCTGCGGCAGCAGCTCGAGAGCAGCGCGACTCAAATCCAAAGCTCCGACAAGCAGCGGGTCGAGCTGGAGTCGCGGATAAAAGCGCTTGCGTCGGAACACGAGTCAGACATTGCCAGCCTGCGGGGGGCCCTCTCACGGGCTCAGGATGAAAGTGAAAACGTCAAGCGGGAACAGACGCGCCTGATGGAGGCTTTGCGCAAGGCGGAGGCGAATCTCGTCACTATTCAGAATGGTCATGATGAAGAATTACATCGCTTGCGCAAGGAGTTAAAAGAAAATGCTGGTCAGTCGAATGCTGGTCTGGCGGCGGAGCTTGATGCGGTGCAGGCGCAGCTCAAAGAAGGACGGAGAGTGCGCGAAGATCTGGAGCTCCAGCTTGGCTCGCGTAGCGAACAGCTGGAAACGGTCCGGGCGGAACAGGAAAAAACCATACGACGTCTCGAGCAGGCGCAGGAGAGCGCCCGGCAGGCGGAACAACAGCTGATTGAGGCCAATCAGGCCGCCAGCGAAGAGATGGCAGTGCGCCTCGATGCTGAACAGGCGGCTCAAGATTGCCTGCGCGAAGAGCGCGATCGGATAGCCGCTGAGTACAGTGAGGAAAAAAAGCGGTGCGCCGCATTTACAGATGAGCTCGGGCAGTTACAACGCGAGCTGCAGAGAGTTCGGGCGGAGCAAGCTGAGCAGGTTGATCTGCGCGAACAGCTGGACACGCTCACGCAGGCGCTCGATCAGGTGCGGAGTGAGCGAGACCAGGCGCTGGAACAGCGCGAACAGATGCAAGAGCACGCAGACCGGTTGCGGGCAGAGGCAGAGATTACCCGCGGACTTGGGGAAATCGGTTCGGAAAATACAGCGGATGACGTGCTCCGGGAGCAAGTCATAGAGTCGCGGCGGTATGATGAAGTTGCTGTAGAGTCTAAAGTCGAGGCAGAGAGTCAGGTCAGTATTCTGAGGCAGGAAGTTGAGCGACTTGAGGCCGAACTCGACAGATTGCGTTCGGACGCCCCGGTGGCGACGCTGCCTGAGAAAATTCCGCAACTGCCCGGGGACGACGCTGAGGGTGCGGCGTTTCTCGAATCAGTGCTGAAATACCAGGATGATGAGTCGATTTCCGATGACACCGACAGTCCCATTGAACAAAGGCGCAGCGTCGAATCCGTTTCTTCGTTTGTGTCGGGCATGGCTGAACGCCCGGACACCTCGAGGAAGCCGATCTGGGGCCGACTCGCTGCCGTCGTGGCAGCTTGCGGAGTTGTTGGGGCGGCCGCCTTTTTCTGGTTTCAGCATCAGCCGTTCGGTCAGCCGGACGTCGCTAATGAGCAGCCGATTGATCAGCAGGCTGCAATGGCTGCGCCGCCCGCAGTCGCTGTGACCGCCGATGTGGCTCCGCGCCCTGATCCTGTCGCGCCGCCAGTGGCGCCTGCGGAGCCAAAGTCTCCGGCGGCGTTCCGCGACCGGCTCAGGGCCGGTGGTCAGGGACCCGAGATGGTGAGTCTGCCTGCTGCCAGCTTTGATATGGGCAGTGGCTCCATGTCGCTCAACTTTGATGAGCGACCGCGTCACGAAGTCCACTTGCAGGCGTTTTCGATCAGCCGGCACGAGACCACTTTTGATGAATATGAGCAGTTCAGGAAGAGTACTGGACGCGCGCGCCCCGCGGACTCTGGATGGGGCCGGGGTAAGCGTCCGGTAATCAATGTCAGTTGGGTAGACGCCGTGGCTTATGCGCGCTGGCTGTCTGAACAGACTGGCCACACCTACCGGCTTCCTAGCGAAGCTGAATGGGAATTTGTGGCGCGCGCTGGTAGCCTGTCACGCTTCTCGTGGGGCAATGAGGTAGGGACAGGCAAGGCGAATTGTTTCGACTGCGGCAGCGAGCAGGGCGGTCGTCTGACGGCTCCCGTGGGCACCTTCGAGGCTAACAGCTTTGGCGTGCATGAGATGGCTGGTAATGTTCGTGAGTGGGTTCAGGATTGCACCACTAAAAATTATAACGACGCGGCAACTGATGGCAGCGCCGTCGAAGTCGAAGGATGTAGCACCCGCGTCGTGAGGGGCGGCAGTTTCGGGAGCCCATCGAACAAGTTGCGCACCAGTGCCAGAGACAATGCCGATGCGAGTGCGCGTTCCAACGATCTCGGTTTCCGTGTCGTCAGGGTGGACTGAGACACGCTGCTTTTGATTATTTGAAATCCCCTGGCGTTACGCCTACTCTGCGGCCATGGCGAAAATACTTGCTGTCGGTATTGCTACTCTCGACATTATCAATGAAGTTGAACGTTATCCGCTTGAAGATCAGGAAGTGCGGGCCCTGACGCAATCTGTGCGTCGTGGCGGCAATGCAACCAACACGCTGGCAGTGCTCAGCCAGCTCGGACACACATGCCACTGGGCTGGTGTGATCGCTAAAGAGCCCAATACCGCATTAATCAAAGCCGATCTCGATCACTATCGCATTGATACCCGATACTGCAGATGGCTGGAGGCGGGGCGAATGCCGACATCGTATATTACGCTCAGCCGCTACTCTGCTACGCGCACGATCGTTCATTATCGGGACCTGCCTGAATATGGCTATGAATGGTTCCGCGAAATCCCGTGGCAGGAATTTGACTGGATACATTTCGAGGGCCGAAATATCGCTGAAACAGAGCAAATGATCAGGTGTGTCGAGGATCGGATTGATGGTCCCCGAATATCGGTTGAGGCGGAAAAGACAAGAAGCGGGATCGAGAGGCTGTTCACAGGACCAGATCTGCTCCTGTTCTCCTCGGCACTTGCAGCGCACAATGCGATGGAGCCCGACGAATATTTGCGGCAGGTCGCGGCAGTCGCGCCCCAGACGTCGCTGGCATGTACATGTGGCGCACGCGGTGCAGTTGCGCTTGACCGTTTAGGTCAAGCGCATCATAGCAAGGCATTCCCGCCCGAGTCCCTGGTCGACACTGTCGGCGCAGGCGACACATTTAATGCTGGTATGATCGATCGCTGCCTGAGCGGCGAATCGCTGGACAAGGCTCTGGAATTTTCATGCCGCCTTGCAGGTAGAAAATGCGGTCAGACAGGTCTGGACGGGCTATCGGAATGAACGGGCCCCGGACTGAATTATGTCAGTTTTTATGTTCTGTCGAAGATATTCCGGGGGGCGGAAGCAGGGCATTCGTGGTGCGGGTATCAGATGTTGCGGAGGAAATTTTTCTGGTGCGCAAGGGGCTTGATATCGTCGCATACAGCAATAGTTGCCCACATACAAAAGGGCCGCTGGACTGGGTTCCGGGGCAGTTTCTGAATCTTGAAGGTGATCTTATTCAATGCGCGACTCATGATGCGTTGTTCCGGATTGAAGACGGACTGTGCATACGCGGCCCTTGCTCAGGGCAGTCGCTCTCACCTGTGCCGATCAGGATCGCGGATAATGCAGTCTGGTTAGTGCAGAAAAGCTAATCTTCAATCGACTGTATCAATGCTTCGATATTTATGTGAGGCATCGCTCTTGTGGTGGGCGCGCTGACTCCAGCTGTGACGAGTCTGGCGGACGGCGCCTGTAATGCTGTGGGTGCCGGTTCGTGGAGCGCGATCCCCTCCTGGTCGACAGTCTGACGGGACTGTTGCGTCAGGTTTTTACCACTTGCCATATCCAGTATGAATCCCATGTCGCAGCTCCCTCAGCAATGCGGCTATGCCGTCAAACCCATAGCGGCTTTCAGCATGCAAACATTAAAAGCTCACGCAGATGCTGAACGGCAGATTTTCAACGCTCGAGTTCATCACTTCCGGCGATCATTTCTGAATCATCCGGGCTCGGTGCCGGACCGTGATCCCTGCGTTTTCGCGGCGGCGGGGATATACTGCAAGCGAATTGACACTATAGAGGTTCCGGAATGAGTTGGTGGGGAAAATTTCTTGGGGGGGTGTTCGGATACATGCTCGGCGGCCCTCTCGGTGCGCTGGTCGGTGTGGCGCTTGGTCATATGTTCGACAAGGGCCTGAGCGTCAGCCTGCAGGCGTCATTTGAGCCGGGTGCCCAGCAAAGAGTGCAGACAGCATTTTTCACAGCGTTGTTTTCAGTCATGGGCCACATCGCCAAGGCTGATGGCCGCGTGTCAAAAAGCGAAATCGATCTGGCGCGCGACGTCATGCAGCGTATGCAGCTCGACGAACAGATGCGCGCCACAGCGATGCACTTGTTCAACGACGGGAAAAAGCCGGATTTTCCTCTTTCCGAGGTCCTGCAGCGGTTTCGGAAGGAATGCCACCGACGCCGCAATTTGATGCAGATGTTCGTGGAGATCCTGCTGCATGCGGCCTACGTTGACGGGGATGTGCATCCGGCTGAACGGAAGATCCTCGACCAGGTACGCAGTCAACTGGGTTTTTCGGCAGTGCACTTCAGCCATATCGAAGCACTGGTCCGGAATGCGCGGCATTTTCATGGGGAAGCCCGCTACGAAGCAGGTATCTCGCCCGCAACCATGCTGCGTGAGGCTTATGAAATGCTGGGCGTGGAGCAGGGCGCCAGCGACGCGGCAGTAAAAAAAGCCTACCGCCGCTTAATGAACCAGCATCATCCGGATAAGCTGGTAGCTAAAGGCCTGCCGGAAGAAATGATGCGACTTGCCACCGAGAAAACGCAGGAAATCAAAAAAGCCTATGAAGTGGTGAAGCAGGCTCGTGAGAACAGCAACGCCGTCTGAACGATGTCAAAAGTAGCGACCGGCGCCGGCTACCGCAGTGGTGAAAGCCCGAGGATAAGATTAATGCCGATGATGCGACGGATCTGATTGAGCTGCTTGCCGGCTTCCACCCAGTTTTCGGTAATCACAGCATCTCTGATCCGCCTGTACGGAACGAAGTACAGGTGCATGAATAACAGGATCATTAGCCAGCCCAGCGCCTGCATGATGTGGACATGTATGCCGACCGCAGCCATGCCCCCGAATAATCTGAACACAAGCCAGTAACCACTCAGCGGCAGGGCTATGGCGCTCAGCCATACCCAGGGAAAAAACCGCGAAAACAGACTGCTCCAGAGTTTGAGTCGCTCCGGTGGTTCGAATTGCCGTGCCGCCACCGGACGCAATACCTGATAGGCAAAGAACATGCCGCCGACCCAGATGACAGCGGCCAGGAGGTGCAGGCTGATAGCAAGAGCGTGGACTGTCATAATATGATTACCGCGATACCTGATCGAAGGTGGTTTTAAGCCAGCCATAGACGCGTCGGGTGAGGGCGTCCTCGAGACCAAGGAAGAAGTGATCGGCACCCTCGATCTGTAACTGCCGGTAGTCGGCATTCTTCGCGGCATGACTTGCTTTGGAACGCTTTTGCACCGTGCCCAGAACACTGTTCAGGTCGCGGCTCCCGTAAATATCCAGTACCGGAACATTGATTTTCTCCAGTGCTTTGACGCCATTCATCCGGGCTTCCTGCTCACTTGCGACACCCATACTGATCGCTACCAGGCCATCTATAGCGGTACCTTCCCCGGCGGCAAGATAAGTTGCCGCCATCGATGCACCGAGGCTGTGCCCGAGCAGAACAATGGTCTCGCTGCCCTTGTCCAGTAGGAAACGCGCCGCTTCATTCACGCGCGGTGCCACCTCATCGAACAATGGCGCGTAGTCTTCCGCGGTTGCCTCATTGCCCAGAATCGGCATCTGGATTGATAATGTTGCCCAGCCGTGATCGGGCAGATTACTGCGAAGCGGACTGATAACTTCCGGCCAGTCCGGGTGAGCGCCGATGCCGTGCAGCAGAATCACTGCCTGATCTGCGGAACCGTCGCTGGCTTCGGCGTAAATCGCAAGAAAAGTGTTTTCGCCTGCAGTTAGATCAACCGCGTCGCCAACAAGCAAGGTATCGACGATTTGCTCCGACCAGCGTTTCTCTTTGTCGAGATCCGAGGCAGCCGCTACCGGCGACCAGGGAAGCATAAATAACATAAACGAATACAACAGGTTGCGTGCTATTTTCATAGTGTCTACGGGTTTCCGTTGCTGTATGCCTTATCTATCTCCGTCGGTGGGCTGCAATGTTTTCACCGATCGGGTAAAGTCCCCGGTCTTGATTTGCCAGCAGATTTCATTACCACGAGGCTCGGATTATGCCAGATTACAAGATAGCACCTTCAATTTTGTCGGCTGATTTCGCCCGTCTGGGCGAAGAAGTGGACAATGTCCTTAAATCCGGAGCTGACATTGTTCATTTCGATGTTATGGATAACCACTATGTTCCGAATCTGACCATAGGACCGCTGGTTTGCGAGGCTCTGCGCAAGCACGGCGTGACGGCGGAAATCGATGTCCATCTTATGGTCAAACCGGTGGACGCGCTTATTCCCGAATTCGCTAACGCCGGCGCGAGCTATATCACTTTTCATCCCGAAGCCAGCGAGCACATCGATCGCAGTCTGCAGCTGATAAAGGAACACGGCTGTAAATCCGGGCTGGTATTCAACCCCGCCACGCCGCTCGACGTCCTGAAGTGGGCTATCGAGAAAGTGGACATGGTGTTGCTGATGTCAGTGAACCCCGGATTTGGCGGACAAAGCTTCATCCCTTATGTTCTCGACAAGTTGCGGGAAGCGCGCAAGATCATCGATGCCAGTGGCCGACCGATTCGACTGGAAATCGATGGCGGTGTAAAAGTAAACAATATTGCTGAAGTGGCTGCTGCGGGTGCGGATACTTTTGTAGCGGGTTCCGCAATTTTCGGCGCGGCAAACAGCAACGACCCCAATCACTATGATAGCGTTATCAAGTCGATGCGTGAGGAACTGGCAAAGGCATAGAAATGGATCGGGAGGCGGCGCACTGCTGCCGCACGGCCCCGAAAGCGGAAGTATCATGATAATCAGAAAACCCGAAATGATCCTCATAGATGTGGACGGTACGCTGGTCGACAGCGTGCCGGATCTGGCATTTTGTGTTGATGAAATGATGAAACGGCTGGGCCGGGAACCCTGGGGCGATGTGCGGGTCCGCGACTGGGTTGGGAATGGCGTTGAGCGCCTGGTGCGACGTGCGCTGGTCGGGCAACTGGATGGCGAACCTGCGGAAGCTGATTTCGAGCGGGCCTATCCGCTGTTTATCGATTTGTATGCGGAGAATACATCGAAGCGATCAGTACTGTATCCCGGCGTGAGGGAAGGACTTCAGCGCCTCAGGTCGGCCGGCTATGCACTCGGTTGTGTGACCAATAAAGCTGAGCGTTTCACTCTGCCTCTGTTGCAGGACCTCGGAGTCTACGATTATTTTTCCGTGGTGGTGAGTGGCGATACGCTGGAATTCAAAAAGCCTCATCCGGCCCCGTTGCTGCATGCGGCTGAATTTTTCGGAGTTGAGCCGCATAATGCCCTGATGGTGGGCGATTCGATCAGTGATGTGAAAGCGGCACGCGCGGCCGGTTTTATGATTGCCTGCGTGCCCTATGGCTATAACCACGGGCAGGACGTACGAATTGCCGAACCGGATGCGATGATTGAAACGCTTGCGGATTTGCCAAAGGCGCTGGAGCAGGCTGCCTGATGTTCCCCGGCGAGATATTTTTTCACCCATATGGCGGGCGATGGTGGCGTTGAACCATTATCAGTCTTACGTCTAATGTGTTTAAAGAATTATCTCAACGGTGGGTTCCATGACTCCTGAAAAATTCGCAGAACTGGCGCGGCAGGGATACAACCGCATTCCGGTCAGCCGGGAAATTCTGGCTGACCTGGATACACCTCTCAGTACTTATCTCAAGCTGGCCAATGGCCCGTATTCCTATTTGTTTGAATCCGTCCAGGGCGGTGAGAAATGGGGTCGTTATTCCATTATCGGTCTTCCCAGTCATACAATCCTGCGTGTTTACGGCGAGCGTATCGAAGTCCATGGCGACGATGGAATCAGTGAAGAAGTCCGGCATCCAGATCCTCTCCAGTGGATAGAAACATTCCAGCAGCGTTATCGCGTCCCGCAGCTCGACGATCTGCCGCGTTTCGTTGGCGGCCTGGTCGGCTATTTTGGCTATGACGTGGTGCGATACGTGGAGCCGAGACTAAAAGACGGCCTGAAAAATGATCCCCTGGGGACACCCGATATACTGCTCATGCTGTCGGATGAGGTGATCGTTTTCGATAACCTGCGCGGCAAACTGCTGATGGTCGTACACGTTGATGCCGATCAGCCCGATGCATGGGAATATGGCCAGCGACGCCTGGCGGAACTGATGGACAAAATGTGCCAGCCAGTGGCGATTCCGGGTGCGCTGAAGGAATCCCGTGCGGTTGCGGAAGCTGATTTCGTCTCCGGTTTTACTCAGGCGGGTTTTGAGGCGGCAGTCGATCGCGTTAAGGAGTACATTGTCGAAGGTGATGCCATGCAAGTGGTGTTGTCGCAACGTATGTCGGTTCCCTTTCAGGCGCCGCCGCTGGATTTGTACCGCGCCCTGCGCAGCCTCAACCCATCACCCTATATGTTTTACCTCGATCTTGGCGACTTCAGCATCGTCGGTTCCTCTCCCGAGATACTGGTGCGGCTGGAAGCCGATGTGGTCACCGTTCGCCCCATAGCAGGAACCCGGCCACGCGGGCACGACGAAGCAGAAGACCGTGCTCTGGAAGAGGAGTTGCTTACCGATCCGAAAGAGCTGGCCGAACATCTTATGCTGATCGATCTGGGGCGTAACGATGCGGGCCGTGTCTGCCAGACCGGGACCGTGGAGGTGACCGAACAAATGGGCATCGAGCGGTATTCTCATGTTATGCACATCGTGTCTAACGTGGTGGGCAGAATCAGGGAAGGCCTGTCTGCCATTGACGTGCTTCGCGCAACATTCCCGGCCGGCACAGTCAGCGGCGCACCCAAGATCCGGGCCATGGAAATTATTGACGAACTCGAGCCGGTAAAACGCGGTGTCTACGCGGGGGCAGTTGGCTATCTGTCGTGGTCAGGGAATATGGATACGGCCATCGCTATCCGTACCGCAGTCATCAAGGACGGCACTCTACATATTCAGGCGGGGGCGGGAATAGTGGCTGACTCGGTACCGGAAAACGAATGGATCGAGACCATGAATAAAGGCCGGGCGGTGTTTCGCGCCGTGGCTCTGGCACAGGCCGGGCTTGACGGGAATAACCGGTAGAGGATTCGTGACATGCTGCTGATGATTGATAACTACGATTCCTTTACCTATAACCTGGTGCAATATTTCGGAGAGCTGGGTGCAGATGTGTGCGTCTACCGCAACGACCAGATCAGCATCGCTGATATAGAAAAACTGGCGCCCGAAAAGATCGTTATTTCACCAGGTCCCTGCACGCCGAGCCAGGCCGGCATATCAGTGGATGCGGTGAAGCGGTTCAGCGGGCAATTGCCAATACTGGGTGTGTGTCTTGGTCATCAAAGCATCGGACAGGCGTTCGGTGGCCGTATCGTTCATGCGCGACAAATCATGCATGGCAAGACGTCGATGATTCATCATCGCGATGAAGGCGTTTTCAAGGGACTATCCAACCCGTTCGAAGCCACGCGTTATCATTCGCTGGTGATAGAAAAGGACAGCCTGCCTGAGTGCCTCGAAATCACCGCCTGGACTGGCTATGAGGATGGCTCTGTGGACGAGATCATGGGCGTGCGTCATCGCGAATTTGCGGTTGAGGGTGTGCAATTTCACCCGGAGTCCATATTGACCGAACATGGACACGACATGTTGCGAAACTTTCTTCTCAGTTGAAAAATCAGAACCGGAGGATGCCTCTCATGGACATGCAAGCGGCAATACGCAATGTGACGGAGCAGCGGGACCTGTCCGTGGAGGAGATGACGGATGTTATGCGTCTGATCATGACCGGGCAGGCCACCCCGGCGCAGATTGGTGGATTCCTGATAGGTTTGCGCATGAAGGGCGAATCGGTCGATGAAATCACAGCGGCGGCAAGGGTCATGCGCGAACTCGCGACCCCGGTGACGGTGTCGGTGCCGCACCTGGTCGATACCTGCGGCACGGGCGGCGACGGTGCATCAACCTTTAATATCTCCACGGCTTGTGCGCTGGTGGCCGCCGCGGCCGGGGCGCATGTCGCCAAGCATGGCAACCGTTCCGTGTCATCGAGCTGTGGAAGTGCGGACGTGCTCGAGGAGGCGGGAATTAACCTGGATCTGGATGCGCGCCAGGTGGCGCGTTGCGTGGAGGAGATCGGTGTCGGTTTTCTTTTTGCGCCCAAACACCATGGAGCGATGAAGCACGCGATCGGCCCGCGCAAGGAAATGGGGGTGCGCACAGTGTTCAATCTGCTCGGTCCGCTCACTAATCCAGCTGGAGCGCCGAATCAGGTGCTGGGTGTATTCAGCTCCGAGTGGCTTCAACCCCTGGCTGAGGTACTGAAGAAGCTCGGTAGTGAACACGTGCTGGTGGTGCATTCAGACGATGGACTGGATGAAATCAGTATTGGGGCGCCGACTCAGGTTGCCGAACTGAAGAACGGCGAAATAACCTGCTATCGCATCGATCCCCAGCAGTTCAATGCGCCGGTGGGGAATCTGGCGGATCTCGCCGTGCGAAATGCCAGTGAGAGTCTGGCCCTGGTCCGTGAGGTTCTTGATGATCGGCCGGGGCCTGCACGGGATATAGTGGTGCTGAACGCAGGCGCGGCAATTTACGCATCCGGTATCGAACCAAGCCTCGGCGCTGGAGTGGAGGCGGCCAGACAGGCATTGGCGTCCGGTGCGGCGCGCCGCAAATTGCAGGAACTGGTGGAACTCACCCACAGTTTCGCGGATCAGTAGAACAAGGTGGCATGCCGCTGTGTGGCGCGCATAAAGAAAATGACAGGCAAATCGGATATTCTGGAAAAGATTCTCGAGCGCAAGGCTGGCGAGGTTGCCGAGCGAAGCTCCAGAGCTCCACTGGCGGAATTGCGGCAGAGGCTGGTGGAAGCCGATCCGGCACGCGGATTCGTGCGTCACCTGCGGGTACAGATCGATCGTGGCATGGCGGCTGTAATTGCTGAAATCAAGAAGGCGTCGCCCAGCAGAGGCGTACTGCGCGAGGATTTTCAACCCGCGCGGATCGCTGCGAGCTACGAGCACGGTGGTGCGGCCTGTCTTTCGGTGTTGACGGACATCGACTTTTTCATGGGCTGCGACAGCTACCTGCAGCAGGCGCGATCCGCCTGTGCGCTGCCGGTGTTGCGTAAGGACTTCGTAATTGATGCTTATCAGGTTTATGAAGCGCGGGTTCTGGGGGCCGACTGCATTCTGCTGATCGTTTCGGCCCTGGGTGACGAAAAACTGGATGAATTACTGCAACTCGCCCATCACCTTGGAATGGATGCGCTGGTCGAGGTACATGACCGGGATGAGATGAATCGTGCGCTCGCGCTGCCGGCAGCAGACTTGATCGGCGTCAACAATCGCAATTTGCGCACCTTTGAGACGTCGCTTTCCACGACACTCGATCTGCTGCCCGGATTTCCGGATGACCGTCTGCTGGTGACCGAGAGCGGCATACACACCGCTGCCGATGTTCAGCTGATGCGCCAGAAGGGTGTGCATGCATTCCTGGTTGGCGAAGCGTTTATGAAAGCCGAAGATCCGGGGGCGCGGCTGGCAGAACTGTTTGCCGGTTAACGGGCGCCGAAAATCACCATGGTTTTGCCTTTGGCTGAAATCAGGCCCTGTTCTTCCAGCGACTTGAGCACGCGTCCGACCATCTCGCGGGAACATCCGACAATACGGCCGATTTCCTGACGGGTTATCTTGATTTGCATGCCGTCGGGGTGCGTCATCGCATCGGGCTGCTTGCACAGGTCCAGCAGGGTCCGGGCGACCCGGCCGGTTACGTCCAGAAATGCCAGATCACTGACTTTGCGGCTGGTGCTGCGCAGCCGGGCGGCCATCTGCCCCGCCAGCGCGAAGAGAATGCCAGCGTCCTGTTCGGCCAGCTGACGGTAACGGCTGTAACTGATTTCCGCCAGTTCGCACTGGCTTTTGGTGCGAACCCATGCGCTCCGATTGGTGTTTTCTCCAAACAGGCCCATTTCGCCGAAGAAATCGCCCGGATTCAGGTATGCCAGTACAATTTCATGGCCGTCCTCATCCTCGATCAAGACGCTCACCGAACCCTTGATGATGTAATACAGAACATCAGGTTGGTCGCCCGCGTAGATTATGACGCTCTTCGCAGGGTAGCGACGCCGGTGGCAGTGCTCCAGGAACTTGTCGATTGTGGCATTTCCTGTTGATTTGGGTGTTGTGTCTGGCATGGTGAATCTGTACCTTCTCTGGCCATTAGTCCGTGCAGGGAACGTCGGCAGTGCGTATATGTTCCGGCGAATGATGTATGTTTCGGCTCCGGCTGGGTATGGTTTAAACCACTTTCGCAGCGCAGGCAAGCGCTGAAGCTTTGTTGAAATGTGATACGCTTCACGTTTGACGCTAATTACAGGGTTCTGCGATGCAGGCGCGGATTAAATGGGTCCAGGACGCAACCTTTCTCGGCGAGTCGGGGAGCGGCCATGCCGTCGTTATGGATGGCCCGCCAGAGCACGGCGGCCGCAATCTGGGAGTGCGTCCGATGGAGATGCTGTTGCTGGGTATGGGCGGTTGCACTGCATTCGATGTCGTCCACATCCTGAAGAAGTCCCGCCAGCCGATCACCGACTGTGTCGCCGAAATCAGCGCGGAACGGGCCGAGCAGGACCCTAAGGTCTATACGTCCATTCACGTGCATTTCATCGTCACCGGAAGGGATCTGGACGAAAAACGCGTGGCGCGTGCCGTGGAACTGTCGGCCGAGAAATATTGCTCAGCCTCGATCATGCTGGGCAAGAGCGCTACGATTACCCATGATTTCGAACTTCGGGGCGCGTAAATGGAGCGTCCGCCGTTAACCGCGGGTCTCAGGCATGTCGCACTGTATGTACGCGATTTGAGTGCAGCGGAAGCTTTTTACGTCGGATTGATGGGAATGGAAGTCGAATGGCGCCCTGACCCGGATAACGTTTATCTGACCTCCGGCACTGACAATCTGGCTTTGCATCAGACGCATAAGACGTTCGATCACGCCGCGCAGCTGCTGGATCATGTCGGATTTGTTTTGCGCACTCCACAAGACGTAGATGCCTGGTTCGAGTTTCTGTCAAAACAGGGAATCGAGATCAAGGCAAAACCCCGGACCCACCGCGACGGTGCCCGCAGCTTTTACTGCGTCGGACCTGAACAGGTGGTTGTACAAATGATTTATCATCCTCCGCTGGCGAAGGATTGAGCGCCGAAATTCGAGAGTAGAGAGGAATGTCGCTAAAATCTTCAATGAAAAAGCTCAGACTGGAGGGATTCAATAACCTCACCAAGACTTTGAGTTTCAATATCTATGATATCTGCTATGCGAACACGCCCACGCAGCGGAGTGATTATATCGAGTATATCGATGAAGCCTATAATGCCGAGCGTCTGACCCAGATACTCGAGGACGTGTGCAACATTATCGGCGCCAACATCCTCAATATCGCACATCAGGATTATGATCCGCAGGGTGCCAGCGTCACCATGCTGATAGCTGAAGAGCCGGTCGGCGTTCCGGAACTGTCCAACTCTCCGGAGCCCGGCCCGCTGCCCGATGCGGTGGTCGCGCATCTCGACAAGAGCCATGTCACGGTCCATACCTATCCGGAAAGCCATCCTCATAATGGTATCAGCACTTTCCGGGCGGATATCGACGTGTCCACCTGCGGGCGCATATCGCCACTCAAGGCGTTGAATTACCTGATACACAGTTTCGAATCGGATATTGTCATTGCGGATTATCGCGTGCGAGGATTCACGCGTGATGTGCGCGGTAAAAAGCATTACATCGATCACAAGATAAATTCGATACAGAACTTCCTTTCGAAGGATACGCGTGAGCGTTATCAGATGATCGACGTGAACGTGCACCAGGAAAATATCTTCCACACCAAAATGCGACTCAGGGAATTTGTGCTGGATAACTACCTGTTCGGAGCCGACGAAGAGGAATTCACGCCAGTGCAGCGCCGCAAAATCGGGGCGCAGGTGGAGCACGAGATGCTTGAAATATTTTCCGGAAGCAATATGCCACGCCGTTAGGCTGCATTACTGCGGGAGCAAGCGAATGGACAGGACGGACAACAGCAAGGCGCGCCGCTATAGCCCACTCGATCGCATCATTATGAATTTCGATCAGGCGATACGGACTCTGGCGGGAAAGCCTCTGGTAACCGAGCGGCGCAATCCGGCGGACGGTTATGATGAAAGCGAGCTGGATGCCGGACAGAAGGCCGAGGCGCTACGGCTGATGCGCGTAAATCACAGCGGTGAAGTGGCTGCCCAGGCGCTCTATCAGGGGCAGGCGCTGACGGCGCGTCTTGGCGATGTTCGCGCGCGAATGGAACGAGCCGCTGAAGAAGAAAACGACCATCTGGACTGGTGCGAGCAGCGCGTAAAGGCCCTCGGTGGCCATCTCAGTTATCTTAATCCTGCCTGGTATATGGGCTCGTTTGCAATCGGCGCAGCGGCAGGTGCGCTGGGTGATAAATGGAGCCTGGGCTTTGTCGTCGAAACGGAGAAACAGGTGGTCGGCCATCTGCATGAGCATTTGCAGCGATTGCCGGAATCCGACGTCAGGAGCCGCGTGGTGCTGGAGCAGATGAAAATCGACGAGGAGCGCCATGGCGCTACTGCACAGGCGGCCGGCGCCGCAGAGCTGCCGGGGCCAATCAGGAGTCTGATGCGCCTGACATCCCGGGTAATGACCGGAACTGCATACTGGATATAGCGGATCGTCTCATGGCGATACGTAGATTCGAAGATATTTATCCGGATATTCATCCGAGCGCCTATGTGGATGAGCAGGCGCTGGTTATTGGCAGCGTCGAAATCGGCCCGGACACTTCCATCTGGCCGATGACCGTGGTGCGCGGCGATATAAACACCATTACGATAGGCTCGCGCACCAACATTCAGGACGGTTCCGTCCTGCATGTAACCCATGACAGTGAATATGCGCAGGGCGGGCACCCGCTGGTCATCGGTGATGCCGTCACTGTAGGTCACAAGGCAATTCTGCACGCATGTACCGTGGAGGATTATTGTCTGATCGGTATGGGAGCGACGGTACTGGACGGTGCTGTGATCGAAGCTGGTGCAATGATAGGCGCCGGGGCCCTGGTGTCGCCCGGCCGGCGGCTGGAAGGCGGCTACCTCTATCTCGGCATGCCTGCGCGGCAGGCGCGGGCGCTGACTGACGGGGAAAAGCGCTATCTCGAATACTCAGCCGCACACTATGTGCGGCTGAAACAACGCTATACAACCGTCTAGCGCTTCATCGATTCAAAGAATTCTTCGTTGGTCTTGCTGTCCTTGAGGCGATCCAGGAGGAATTCCATGGCGGCCAGATCTTCCATTGGGTGCAGCAACTTGCGCAGTATCCAGATCTTCTGCAACTCATCCACCTTGGTCAGCAGTTCCTCGCGCCGCGTGCCGGAGCGATTGATGTTGATCGCAGGATAAACCCGCTTCTCGGCAATCTTGCGGTCCATGTGAATTTCCATGTTGCCCGTGCCTTTGAATTCTTCGTAGATCACATCATCCATGCGGGAACCGGTTTCGACCAGCGCCGTCGCCAGAATAGTCAGGCTGCCGCCTTCCTCGATGTTGCGTGCGGCACCGAAAAAACGCTTTGGACGATGCAGCGCATTGGCATCTACGCCGCCGGTCAGGACCTTGCCTGAAGAAGGGATGACGGTGTTATAAGCACGCGCCAGACGCGTGATCGAATCCAGCAGTATCACCACGTCGCGTTTGTGTTCGACCAGGCGCTTGGCTTTCTCGATAACCATTTCAGCCACCTGGACGTGACGACTCGCAGGCTCGTCAAAGGTGGAAGAAACAACTTCGCCGCGTACCGAGCGCGCCATTTCGGTGACTTCTTCCGGACGTTCATCGATCAGCAATACGATCAGATAGCATTCCGGGTGATTGGCGGTTATGGACTGCGCCACATTCTGAAGCAGCATGGTTTTACCGGCTTTGGGCGGTGATACGATTAGCCCGCGCTGACCTTTTCCGATCGGGGCGGCCAGATCGATCACGCGTGGCGTAATGTCCTCGGTGCTGCCATTGCCGAGTTCCAGCTTCATCCTCTCGTTCGGATGTAGTGGAGTCAGGTTCTCGAACAGCACCTTGCCCTTGGCGTTTTCCGGCTTCTCGTAGTTGATTTCGTCAACTTTCAACAGCGCAAAGTAACGTTCGCCTTCTTTCGGCGGACGTATTTTTCCGGAGACTGTGTCCCCGGTGCGCAGGCCAAAGCGTCGGATCTGGCTGGGCGAAACATAGATGTCGTCGGGTCCCGCCAGATACGAGCTGTCGGCCGAGCGCAGAAAGCCGAAGCCATCCTGCAAAATTTCGAGCACTCCGTCGCCGAATATATCCTCGCCGCTCTTGGCGTGAGACTTCAGGATGGAGAAAATCACATCCTGTTTTCGTGATCTGGCGCCCTCGATACCCATGCCTTGCGCTATATTGATGAGTTCGGATGCCGGTTTCTGTTTAAGTTCAGTTAGATTCATAGTCGTTTATGGTCAGTCAGGTATGGTTGGGGTTGCAGGATTAGCACCGCTGGAGGGCGGGATAACGGCAATGCTGTTGCAGCAGCGCACGCGAGGTAGGTGAACCGTAGATCTGGTCTGATCCTCCAGATTGAACTGTCTCGTCAGGTGCCGGTTACAGGTTGGTGTCAATGAACGCAGTGAGCTGAGACTTGGACACCGCGCCTACCTTGGTTGCCTCGACATTGCCATTCTTGAAAAGCATCAGTGTCGGAATGCCGCGAATACCGTATTTCGGCGGCGTCTGCGGATTTTCGTCGATGTTCAGTTTGGCCACCTTGATTTTGCCCTGATACTCCTGCGCGATTTCCGTTAATATGGGCGCGATCATTTTACAGGGGCCACACCATTCGGCCCAATAATCCACCAGAACAGGTTCAGCGGAATCAATAACTTCATTTTGGAAAGATTCGTCGGTTAGATAAACGATAGTATCGCTCACGCTATGGGGCCTCCTGACCACGTAATACTGCTGATGAAGATAACGGGGGTGTTGAGTTTGGAACGCGGACCTTCTTGGGCATTGCCACTTGTTGGCAAAGGCTTTTCGCTGAACTCGGCGCTGCCACCGGCTGTCTGTTATGCAGCGGGAGTAATTTCAGCCCAAAAAGCTCTGGAATGCAAGTCCAACCGTCATTTAAATGCGTTACGCTAGGAAATTATGAAAAACGATCATTTGAGCAATATTGATTTCAGTAGCTTCGATCTGCCCAGAGAGCTTATGCAAGGTATTGAGGATGCAGGATTTATCGCCTGCACTCCGATCCAGGAAAAAACCCTGCCACTTACGCTTCAGGGGCAGGACGTAGCGGGTCAGGCGCAGACAGGTACCGGCAAGACAGCGGCGTTTCTGATCGCAGTATTCAATCACCTGCTGAAAAATCCTGTTGATGAGGCGCGTAAACCGAATCAGGTTCGCGCGCTTATTCTTGCGCCAACGCGTGAGCTTGCCATCCAGATTCACCGGGACGCTCTCAAACTCGGAGAGCACACCGGGCTCAGGCTCGGTATTGCATACGGCGGGACCGATTACGATGTGCAGCGCAAGCAGTTTGCCGACGGCGTGGATATCCTGATCGGCACGCCGGGCAGAATTATCGATTACTTCAAGCAGCACGTGTTCGACTTGCGCAAGGCTCAGGCCGTGGTGCTCGATGAAGCCGATCGGATGTTTGACCTGGGTTTCATAAAAGATGTGCGATTTCTGTTGCGCCGCTGTCCGCCCCCCGAACAAAGACTTGGCCTGCTGTTTTCCGCAACCATGTCATTCCGTGTCAACGAACTTGCTTACGAGCATATGAACAATCCCAGGCAAGTGCAGGTTGAATCGGAGCAGGTGACCGCAGAGCGGGTTCGTCAGGTGCTCTATCACACGGCCAATGAAGACAAGATACCCCTGTTGCTGGGGATTATGAACAGGGTAGATGCAAGTCGCAGTATCGTATTCGTCAACACCAAGCGTGACGCCGAAAAGGTATGGGGCTACCTCGAAAGCAATGGGCATAAAACCGCTATCCTCTCCGGCGATGTTCCGCAGAAGAAACGCCAGTCGCTGCTCAAGCAGTTTCAGGATGGCGAGCTGGCGATCCTGGTGGCGACTGACGTGGCAGCGCGTGGCCTGCACATCCCGGATGTCAGCCATGTGTTCAACTATGACATGCCGCAGGATGCCGAGGATTATGTTCATCGGATCGGCCGCACCGCACGTTTGGGCGCTGATGGCGATGCGATCAGCTTCGCCTGTGAAAAGTACGTCTATTCACTGCCGGAAATCGAGGCTTTTATCGGTCATGCGATCCCCGTAGAGCAGATTGACGATGCAATGCTGGTGAAACCCAATCCGCCGGTAAGGCGTCCGCAGAGCGATTTTCAGCCGAAGCGTCAGCCCAGGAGCGGCAAGCCCGGGGGGAATTCCCGCAGAAGCGGCAGCGGAAGACGCTAGCTTGTGGCGTGTAACCAGCAACCTGGCACCAGAACTGAGCCGGATGCTGCCGTGTTGTTTTAATAGTGCGTTATAATCCGGTTTGTTGATAACATAATGAATTAAGTCCCTGGCACTTAAGTTCTTTAGCAGCCGGCCGCGGTTAATCGCACAGAGTATCTTTTTGAATTCATGAGCTTATGGTAAGTCTCGCTTTGCCGCACACGACCCTCCAACACTGGCTGCATGCCGGTCGCATCCGGCAGTTGCCCACCATGATCAACGTGCTGCTGATCGTCTGGCTGGCGTGGCTGATCGCCGGTTTAAGCTGGATGATCATTCCGGCGCCCGATGAGGCATCGCAGGCCGTTGCCACTCAATCTGCGGCCGTTCAACGTCGGCAGCCGCTTTTTGACGAGCGCCAGATTGCAGGCTGGCATCTGTTCGGGATTGCAGGTAAGGAGCAGCCGGTGAAGACCACGCCAGTCAACGCGCCGGAGACGCGTTTGAAGTTGACACTGCATGGCGTGTTTTCCAGCGAAAATGTCGCTCAGGCGCGGGCTATCGTGGGCGATCCCAGGGGTAAGGAACAAGGCTATTCAGTTGGCGATCCGCTGCCGGGCGGGGCCAGGCTCGCCGAAATTTATCCGGACCGGATCATTCTGGAGCGCAGCGGCCGGTTTGAAACACTGCGGTTGCCCAGAGAGCTTGTGGAATCCGGTTCTGGCGCGGCAAATTCTGCCGTTTCCCCAAAGCCATCCGGTAGTGTCGATCGCGCTGTAGCATTCAATCGCTACCGGACCGAGGTGAAAAACAATCCGGCTGCGATCCTGAACTACCTGCGTGCCACACCCGCGCGCGAGGGCGGGGAATTTATCGGGTTCAATATTCAGCCGGGCCCGCAACCGGGAGCTCTGGAAGAACTTGGTTTGCAGCCGGGAGATGTCGTGACGGCGATCAATGGAGTAGCCATCGACTCGCCAGCTACAGGCATGCAGGCGATGCAGAGTTTGGGAGAGGGCGATACAGCCAGCGTCACCCTGTTGAGGGGCGGGCAGGAAATGTCGCTCAGTCTGGTACTGCCGACAACCGAACAATAAACAGGAGTAGAGACCAGTGATATCCCGGATCGGTATTCTCAATCCCATACGGCACCTGATTATGGTGATGTGTTTTATCTGGGTTGGTTCTTTGCAGGCCCAGACCATCACCCTGAATCTCAAGGATGCGGATATCAATGCGCTGATCAGCACGGTCGCGGAAATCACCGGCAGCAATTTTATTGTTGATCCAAGGGTCAAGGGCAAAGTAACCGTCATTTCCTCGCGGCCTATGAATGCCGATGAGGTCTACCAGGTTTTTCTCTCGATTCTTCAGGTGCACGGGTTTGCTGCAGTGCCCAGCGGCGAAGTGATAAAGATCGTGCCGGATGTCAGCGCCAAACAGGACCGCATCCCGACTGTCAGCGACAAGGATCCCGGTGTCGGTGATGAGATGGTTACCCGGGTTGTCCAGGTAGATAATGTCGCTGCAGCACAGCTGGTGCCGATTCTGCGACCGCTCGTGCCTCAGCAAGGCCATCTGGCGGCCTATCCGGCCACCAACGTATTGATCATTTCGGATCGCGCGGAGAACGTAAACCGTCTGGTCAGCATCATTCGCCGTATCGATACCGTGAGCGATAGCGAAGTCGAAATCATTCGTCTGGAGTATGCATCCGCTGCAGAGGTTGTGAGGATACTCACCGCAGTCAGCCGCAGTGATCCGGGGCAGCCGAAAGCACCGGGCAGCGCCGGTACCACCACGCTGATCGCGGATGAGCGGACCAACAGTGTCCTGCTCGGTGGAGATCGCGGCGAACGTCTGCGGTTTCGGGCTATCATTTCGCATCTCGATACACCGCTTGAGCGCGATGGCAATACCAAGGTGGTCTACCTTAAATATGCCAAGGCAGTCGATCTGGTGCAGGTGCTTCAGGGCGTCGGGCAAAACCAGGGTGAAGGTGCCCAGGGCAAGGCGCCGGCCGGCGCCAATTCTGATAACCAGTTAGACATACAGGCGGACGAAGCAACCAACGCGCTGGTTATCAGCGCACCGCCGGCAATGATGATGGCGCTTGAATCGGTCATCCGTCAGCTGGATATCCGCCGGTCCCAGGTATTGATCGATGCCATC
The DNA here is from genome assembly GCA_032251035.1 of Thiogranum sp. GTDB lineage: Bacteria > Pseudomonadota > Gammaproteobacteria > DSM-19610 > DSM-19610 > Thiogranum. Next base: position 134,643 of record JAVVEV010000002.1, read on the forward strand.
ATCGCTGAAGTGGGCGAACGAAAAGCGCGCGAGCTGGGTTTGCAGTGGGTGGTCAATGGCACGTCCAGTGCCGGGAGCCCGATCGGTGGCACCAGCTTTAATAATGTGGGCACCCCGGCAACCAACATAGTCAGTGGTGTACTTTCCGGTAACTTCCCAAGCCTCGGCAATGGACTTTCCATGGCTGGCGGCAGTATCACCGACGGTGGCCAGATAAACTGGGGTGTTATCGTGCAGGCGTTGGCGTCAGACAGCGACACCAACGTGCTTTCGACCCCGTCACTGGTCACGCTGGATAACGAAGAGGCCGAAATCATCGTTGGTCAAAATGTCCCGTTTGTCACCGGCTCCTTCACTACTTCGGTGAGTGGCGGTCAATCCGTCGATCCGTTCCAGACCATTAACCGTGAGGATGTCGGTATCACCTTGCGGGTGAAGCCGCAGATCAACGAGGGCGATGCGATCGTGCTCGAGATTGAGCAGGAGACCTCCGCGATCTCGCCGAGCGCGGCGGCTTCCGACATCATTACAGACAAGCGCTCGATCAAGACCAAGGTGCTTGTCGAGGACGGTCAGGTTATCGTGCTGGGCGGCCTGATCGAGGATCGCGTTACCGAAAGCCAGCAGAAAGTGCCGCTGCTCGGTGATTTGCCGGTGCTCGGTGCGTTGTTCCGTTCCACGGGAACCAATCGTGACAAAGTGAATCTCATGGTGTTCATACGTCCGTCGATCATCGAAGACAAGAAAGTCGCCGATACCTATACCTCTGGTAAATACAACCTTATGCGCGCTCAACAATTTGAGCTGCACGAGCCGGGTGTGCCGCTGCTGCCGGGCGAGGAAATACCTCGGCTGCCGGCATTCGACGAACTTCTGGAACTGCCGCCGCCGTACCAGGCGACACCCTACGAAGCAACGCCGAGCGAGGTTCTGCCCGGCGATGATATGAACAAGGAGTGAGATGTCCAGAACTGAACTCGATGTCGTAGAGGAGGTCGAAACCGGCCCCACGCGCGCCTGGCGCCCGACTTTCGGATTTGCCAAGCGTCATGGCGTACTGGTGTCCGAGTCGCGAGAGAACGCGGTGTTGGTGATGCTGAGTCCTGATGCCGACCCCCAGGCATTGGTGGAAGTGCGGCGCTTCGTCGGTCGCCCTCTGCAGCTGGAGCGCATCAGCAAACAACAGTTCGATGCATTGCTGGCAACATCCTACGAGCAGCGCTCCAACGAAGCCATGCAGATGATGGAAGATCTTGGTGATGACCTGGATCTCTTCACGGTCGCCCAGGCCTTGCCGGAAACGGAAGATCTGCTTGAGAGTGAAGACGACGCCCCGATAATTCGCCTGATCAACGCGCTTCTGACCGAAGCGGTCAAGGAGAATGCGTCCGACATCCACATTGAGCCATTCGAAAACCGGCTGGTGGTTCGTTTTCGTGTCGATGGTGTGTTGCGGGAGGTACTGCAACCGCAGCGGGTACTGGCGCCACTGCTGGTTTCCCGCATCAAGGTCATGGCGAAGCTCGATATCGCCGAAAAAAGATTGCCGCAGGACGGCCGCATTTCTCTGCGCGTCGCCGGACGTGCTGTCGATGTTCGCGTATCCACATTGCCCTCGGGCCATGGTGAACGAGTGGTGCTGCGTCTGCTGGACAAGCAGGTGGGCCGCCTGAACCTTTCGCACCTCGGTATGGGCGCGGCCACCGAACAGGTGATCGATCGTCTCATTCAGCGGCCTTACGGCATCATTCTCGTTACCGGACCGACCGGTTCCGGAAAGACCACAACTCTGTATGCGGCGCTCGAACGGCTCAACAATAAACGCCGGAACATCATGACGGTCGAAGACCCGATAGAGTATTACCTGGACGGCATCGGTCAGACCCAGGTCAATACCAAGGTTGAAATGAGCTTTGCGAGGGGTTTGCGCGCGATCCTGCGACAGGACCCCGACGTGGTCATGGTGGGTGAGATACGCGATCTCGAGACTGCGGAAATCGCCGTTCAGGCCAGCCTGACCGGTCACCTGGTGTTCTCCACGTTACATACGAACAGTGCTGCCGGTGCGGTAACGCGCTTGCGTGACATGGGCGTTGAACCCTTTTTGTTGTCTTCCAGCCTGGTTGCAGTGCTGGCTCAGCGGCTGGTGCGCGTGGTTTGTGATCACTGCAAGGAACCCTATACGGCATCGCCGGTGGACTGCAACATGCTCGGCATAGATCCCGCCAATCCGCCGACCCTGTATCGCGCGGCCGGCTGCCCGGAATGCAATCAGCTCGGTTACCGGGGGCGTACCGGTATCTACGAATTGATCGAGATAGATGACGAAATGCGCACTCAGATTCATGATGGTGCGGGCGAGCAGGTGCTGGAGGTTCATGCGCGCCAGCATTCGCCGGGCATTCGCCAGGATGGCTGGCGCCGCGCGTTGGCCGGTCAGACCACTGTTGAAGAGGTGCTGCGCGTCACCAGCGAAGGCTGAGGGACGGCTTTCTCATGGGTGCATTTGAATATGTGGCGCTGGATTCCGGCGGCAAGGAAAAGAAAGGTGTTCTGGAGGGCGATACTGCGCGGCAGGTGCGTCAACAGCTGCGCGAGCAGGGATTCATGCCGCTCGATGTCCAGGAGACCAGCCAGCGTCAGGTCAAATCGGAGCAGCGCAGGACCGGAAGCCGGCGCCGTATAAGTTCGACTGATCTGGCATTGATAACGCGGCAGCTGGCGACCCTGGTGCGATCCGGCTTGCCGCTGGAAGAATGCCTGCAGGCTGCTGCTCAGCAGACCGAAAAACCGCGCATCAAAAGCATGCTGCTGGCCGTCCGCTCCCGGGTCATGGAAGGCCATACCCTGGCGACCGGCCTGGGCGATTATCCGCACGTATTTCCGGAACTGTATCGGACCACGGTGTCTGCCGGTGAGCAGTCCGGGCATGTGGAAGTGGTGCTGGAACGTCTCGCGGATTACACGGAAAACCGCCAGCAGATGCAGCAGAAGATCCAGCTGGCGCTGTTCTACCCGGCGCTGCTGACGCTGGTGGCGGTGTTCGTCGTGGTAGGGCTCATGACCTATGTGGTGCCTCAGGTCGTCCAGGTATTCGAGAACATCGGCCAGGAGTTGCCCTGGCTCACGCGGACGCTGATAGCGATCAGCGATTTCATGCGGAGTTACGGCATCGTCCTGCTTGTGTTGCTGGTGGCGACGGGCGGTGGTGGCATCTGGCTCCTGCGCAGGGAAGGTCCCAGGAGGCGTTTTCATGCCTTGCTACTGCGGCTACCGCTGATTGGACGCCTGGAGCGGGGTATCAATGCCGGGCGTTTTGCACGCACCTTCAGTATCGTTACCGCCAGCGGTGTGCCGGTGCTCGAGGGGCTGCGCATCGCCGCAACCGTCATGTCCAATCTGCCCATGCGTGATGCGGTCGAAGAGGCTACGCGCAAGGTTCGTGAAGGTGCGAGTATTTATGCAGCACTGGACAAGAGCGGCTATTTCCCACCGATGACCGTGCACCTGATTGCCAGCGGTGAAGCCAGTGGCAAGCTGGAAGAAATGCTGGAGCGCGCGGCAATCAATCAGGAGCGCGAAATCGAAACCATGATTTCAGCCATTATGGGCCTGTTCGAGCCGGTGCTGATTCTGGTTATGGGCGCTGTCGTGCTGATCATCGTACTGGCTATTCTGTTGCCGATATTCAATTTGAATCAGCTGGTCGGGTAGGGTGCTGATGGCTTCAATGAAAATCGCGTGACTGTGTAGCGAGCCTGCCAAGTAAATGCGAATGATCTTCAAGATGCCTGGCGATCAGGTGTCTCACGTTTCCCTCTCGTTGCACTTCTCCCGCCACTGCCAGCAGCCTCGCCTGTAGCAGTGTTTTACGCTGGTGCTCTGCCAGGCTCGGCCAGACGATCACCTGAGTGACACCGGTTTCATCCTCCAGCGTAATGAACGTCACGCCCGATGCATTACCGGGGCTTTGCCGCCCGGTAACGATGCCCGCCGTGCGCGTCAAGCTGCCATGCCTGCAGGCATGGATATGTTGCGCAGGTTTCAGGCCGCGGGCATCCAGTCTGGACCGTAACAGCGCCAGGGGATGACGCCCCAGGCTAAGACCAAGACTGGCGTAATCGGCTACCAGCTCCTCACCTTCGCTGGGCAATTTCAGGGGTGGTGGCCTTTCAGCAATGCTGGTGTGTTCCAGTAGCGGTCGTTCCGCTTCGATTCCGGCACAGGCCCAGTGGGCCAGGTGGCGATGACCGGCCAGCGCTATCAGTGCATTGGCCGCGGCCAGGGCTTCCAGATCACCACGATTGAGCCGCGCCCGTCGGGCCAGGTCGTCTACATCATGAAATGGCCGCTGTGCACGCGCAGCAATCAGCCGTTCCGCTCCGGCGCGTGATAAACCCTTGATCACCTGTAGCCCAAGCCTTAATGAAACCGGATCGGATGTCAGTGTGGAATCCCACTCGCTATGGCACACATCGACCGGAAGCACCTCGCCAGCATGGCGGCGCAGGTCATCGACCAGCTGCCGGATGCTGTAAAAGCCCATTGGCTGACTGTTGAGCAGGGCACAGGTAAAGGCCTCCGGATAATGGTGTTTGAGCCAGGCGGATACATACACCAGCAGTGCAAAACTGGCGGCGTGTGATTCCGGAAATCCATATTCGCCGAACCCCAGGATCTGTCGGAATATCTGCCGGGCAAATTGCTCCGGATAACCGCGAGCATGCATGCCATCGACGAGGCGTTGTTCGAATTCCATTATCTCGCCGTGTTTGCGCCAGGTTGCCATGGAGCGACGCAGACGATCAGCTTCGCCAGGTGTAAAGCCCGCTGCAACTACTGCCAGCTTGATCACCTGCTCCTGAAAAATGGGGATCCCCAGGGTGCGTTCCAGCACTGCGCGCACCGCTTCTGAAGGATAACTGACCGGTTCCAGGCCCTGCCGGCGCCGCAGGTAAGGATGCACCATTTCTCCCTGAATGGGGCCGGGACGAACAATCGCGACCTCGATCACCAGGTCGTAAAAGCAGGCCGGTCGCAGACGCGGCAGCATGGACATCTGGGCACGTGATTCGATCTGGAATACGCCGACAGTATCAGCACGCGAAATCATGTCATATACGGCGGGATCTTCGGCGGGAATGTTATGCATGCCCAGTTGGCGACCATAGTGCCGGTTGATCAGCGCAAAACAGCGTTGAATGGCGCTCAACATGCCCAGTGCCAGACAGTCGACCTTGAGCAGGCCGAGTGCATCGAGGTCGTCTTTGTCCCATTGAATGACGGTACGCTCCGGCATCGCGGCATTTTCAATCGGCACCATGCGATTGAGTGCCGAGCGAGCGATGACAAAGCCTCCTACGTGCTGTGACAGGTGGCGGGGAAAACCGATTAATTGATGCACCAGCTGCATGAGGCGCCGGATCAGCGGGTGCTGCGGATCAAAGCCGGCCTCGCGCAGGCGCTGCGGATCGATCCGGCGGCCGTCCCACCAGTGAATGGTTTTGCTGAGACGATCAACCTGGTCGATGCTCAGCCCCAGTGCCTTGCCCACGTCGCGTATTGCGCTTTTAGGCCGGTAAGAGATGACGGTTGCGGCCAGCGCGGCGCGATCGCGGCCGTATTTCCGGTAGATGTATTGAATTACCTCCTCGCGGCGCTGGTGTTCGAAATCAACATCGATATCGGGCGGCTCGTTGCGCTGCTTCGATATGAAGCGTTCGAATAATGTATCTATGCGTGCCGGGTCGACTTCGGTTATGCCCAGGCAATAGCAGACTGCGGAATTAGCCGCCGAACCGCGTCCCTGGCAAAGAATGTTGCGCGAACGTGCAAACTGAACAATGTCGTGGACGGTAAGAAAGTACGGTTCATAGTGCAGTTCCGCGATCAGCGCCAGTTCGTGCTCGATCAGTGCGTGGATTTTGTCCGGTATTCTATCTGGCCAGCGGCGCGTCATGCCGGCTTCAGTGAGCTGGCGCAACCAGGCGGCCGGAGTCAGGGTTTTCGGCACCAGCTCTTCAGGATATTCATAGCGCAATTCATCCAGTGAAAAATGGCAGCGTTCGGCTATACCGACAGTCTCATTCAGCAGCTTGAGCGGATACAGCTGTGCCAGTCGCCGGCGGCTGCGCAGGCAGCCTTCACTGTTGGCGTGCAGTCTGAAGCCGGCATCCTGAACGCGAATGCCAAGGCGAATGGCCGTAACAGTATCCTGCAGCAGGCGGCGCTTGCGGATATGCATATGCACATCACCGCAGGCTGTCAGCGGCAGATCGTATTGCTGGCCCAGTGTTTCCAGCGTGTGCAGACGTTGCCGGTCCCGGCCATCCAGACGCCGGGTTACACCGATCCAGACACGCGCCGGAAAATGTACCTGCAGCCATAGCGCGGTATCCTGAAGCCTGGCCGTGGAACATTTCTCGGCGTGCATCCAGATGACCAGGCAGCGGCTCGCGCAGCTCGACAGATCCTCGATCTGTAACTGATATGCGCCCTTGGATGCCCGGCGGCGGGCTTTGCTGATCAGTTCCGACAGGTCGCCATATGCGTCCCGGTCGGGCGCCAGCACTGTCAGCTGTATGTCATCGAGCTGGAATGTGCTGCCCAGGATCAGCTTCAGGCCGACTTCCCGGGCGGCCAGAAAAGCGCGCACGGCGCCGGCCAGAGAGCATTCATCGGTCAGGGCCAGGGCGCTGTATCCAAGCTTGTGTGCCTGGACAACCAGTTCCTCGGGTGCGGAGGCCGCGCGCAGAAAACTGAAATGACTGAGCGTATGCAGTTCGGCGTAAGCGGGCTCCGGGGTGTCGGACTTTGCTTTCTTCATACTGTATAAATATACAGTATAAACCCGGACGTGTGAAAAAAATGGCGGCGTCAGTATGCAATTCTGCTACAGCCTTCAGGGATTTCCCTGCTTCCCGCCGGGGGTAAATTGCTTCCGCATCCTCTATTATAGGCGCCATGGACGAGAAACAGAGTCTGCTGAAATTTCCCTGTCAGTTTCCTGTCAAGGCCATGGGTCGACCTGAATCCGGCTTCGAACTCAAGGCGCTGACCATAGTGAAGCGGCACGCAATTGATTTCGAAGATGAAAATATGAAAACTGTGAGCAGTCGCAAGGGCAACTACCGGTCCGTCACCTTCGTCATCAATGCTACCAGCCAGGATCAGCTGGATGCGCTGTACCGGGAGCTGACTGCCTGCGATGAATTGCTGATGGTGTTGTAGCGGTGCTGAGAATCAGGCGACTGGGGCTGTGCGATTACACGCCGGTGTGGCGCGATATGCAGGCCTACAGCGCCGAACGTGGCGCGGACACTGAAGACCAGTTGTGGTGGCTCCAGCATGCGCCGGTATTTACGCTGGGGATGAACAGCAAGCCCGAACATCTGCTGAATCCCGGCGACATTCCGGTAATTCCGATCGACCGCGGTGGCCAGGTCACCTACCACGGTCCCGGACAGCTGGTGGTCTATGTGCAGCTGGATCTGCGCCGTCTTGGCATCGGTGTTCGCCAGCTGGTGCAGCTGCTCGAGCAGTCCGTGATCGACTGGTTGGCCGGGCAGGGTATTGTCGCCGAGGCGCGTCGGGATGCGCCGGGCGTGTATGTGCAGGGCGCCAAAATCGCGGCACTGGGTTTGCGGGTAAAACGCGGCTGTAGCTACCACGGCCTCAGTTTTAATGTCGATATGGACCTGGAGCCGTTTTCCCGGATCAATCCGTGCGGATATCCGGGGCTGGCGGTGACCCAGCTGAAGGATCTCGGTATCGGACTTTCAGTCGAGGAAGTTGCGCAGGACTGGTTGCCGCGCCTGGCAGCACAGCTGTGTTACCGTGATTCGCCGAAACCGTGACGAAATCAATTAATCAGGATTATGTGATGTCGGAAAAACTCCAGAAACACCAGCGTGGCGAAGCGAAAATTGCGCGCATTCCCATCAAGGTCGAGCCGACCGTCACGCCGCTGCGCAAGCCGGCCTGGATACGCGCGCGATCGCCCGCTGGTCCCGAAGTCCAGCGCCTGAAAAAAGTGCTGCGCGACAAGCGCCTGCACACAGTGTGTGAGGAAGCCTCCTGCCCGAATCTCGGCGAGTGTTTCACACACGGCACTGCAACGTTCATGATCATGGGCGACATCTGCACCCGTCGTTGTCCATTCTGCGATGTGGCGCACGGGCGTCCTGATGCGCTCGATGCTGATGAGCCCTTGCATCTGGCCGAAACCATCCAGGCAATGGGGCTCCGTTATGTCGTTGTGACCTCGGTCGATCGCGACGATCTGCGCGATGGTGGCGCACAGCACTTTGTCAGTTGCATTCAGAATATCCGGCAACTCAACCCGGATACTCGTATCGAGGTGCTGGTGCCGGATTTCCGTGGACGCATGGATCGGGCGCTGGAAATTCTGCGTGCGGCGCCGCCGGATGTCTTTAATCACAATCTGGAAACAGTGCCGGCGCTGTACAAGAAGGTGCGTCCAGGTTCCGATTATCAATGGTCACTGGATCTGTTGCAGAAATTCAAGCAGGAACACCCGCAGGTGCTGACCAAGTCAGGATTAATGCTCGGCGTCGGTGAAACCCTCGACGATGTCCGGCAGGTCATGGAGGACCTGCGCGCCCACCAGGTCGACATGTTGACCCTGGGTCAATACCTGCAACCGACCAGGCATCACTTGCCGGTCGATCGCTTTGTGCATCCCGACGAGTTCGAACAATTGCGTGAAGCCGGTGAGCGGATGGGCTTCAGCCAGGTCGCAAGTGGTCCCATGGTCCGATCTTCCTACCACGCCGACCAGCAGGCGGCAGGGCTGGTCTAGGCCCGCCAGCGGCTCCATGCATCTGGTTGTCGCCATTACACCGCATGGCTTCGGGCATGCGGCGCAGGTTGCTCCGGTTATCGATGCACTGCGGGAGCGATTACCGGCATTGCAGGTTACCCTGCTGACCCGTCTACCCGAGGATTTCCTGCGCACTCGTATTAACGGAGAATTCCAGCTGATCGAACATGCGGCGGATTTCGGATTGATCATGCATTCAGCGCTGCAGATCGATCTCAGGGCGAGTGCCGCAGCGTATGTTGCGGCTCACCACGATTGGGATGCCAGCGTCCGGCGTGAGGCGCAGCTGCTGATCTCGTTGGTGCCCGGTCTGGTGCTGGCCGACGTGCCTTACCTGACGCTGGCCGCCGCGCGCTATGCTGGTATTCCAGCTGTGGCGCTGTGTTCGTTGAACTGGGCTGATATTTACCGATGGTATTTTTCCGCATGCGAGGAGGCGCCGCGGCTCCTGCAGGAGATGGAGTCTGCTTACCGTGGTGCAGAGATGTTTTTGTGTCCCGAACCGTCCATGCCAATGACTTTTCTCGATAACCGCATCAGCATCGCGCCCCTTGCACAGCAGGCATCCCGGCGTAGCGCCGAACTCCGCGAACGGCTCGATATTGCTCCCGACCAGTCGGTGGTGCTGGTGATGACCGGCGGTGTCGATGGACGTTTCGATATGGAACGCTGGCCGATCGGGCAGGGTATCCACTGGCTGGTCAGTCAGAGCTGGGCTGTGAATCATCGCGACGTGACGCCATTCGAATCACTCGACTGGACTGTGACCGATCTGTTGGCATCCTGCGATGCAGTGCTGGGCAAATGCGGTTACGGTACGGTCGCCGAGTGTGTCACCAATGGAACTCCACTGTTGTATGTTCAGAGACCGGACTGGCCCGAGGAACGGAGTCTGACTGACTGGCTGCAGATTCACGACGCCGGTCTGGCAGTAGATCCGCAGCGGTTGATCGATGGCAGGTTTGCGGCGCTGGTAGAGCGGGCGCGCGACTTATCAGTAAAAACCTGCAGGCCAACAGGTGCCGCCGAGGCGGCAGGGCTGCTGGAACAGTACTTTTTGACCTAGACGACATCCGGACTTCAAGCTGATGAATCAGGAATTTTCCCACTCGCTGTTTGGATCCCGCGCGGGTTACGAGGCGGCGTTTGAACGCGGACTCGAGACCCTGCTGCAGAGCGGCGATCTGAATCTGTTTATCCTGGTGCTGGCAAACGCGAGCTTTGAGAAAAGGCTTTTCCAGCGGTTGCGTCCGCAACTGCTGGAGCAGTATCAGCGGCTGTCGTGTGAGTTGTTCGATCTGCTGCATTCAGACGCAGGAATAAATCCGGCCAACGACGATTTGCAGGTGTTCTCGCAAATCGTAAAAATCGGATTCGGCAGGATGAATGTGACCGAGCATTGTGGTGCCGGACCCTGGGAAATCCAGTTCAATCAGTTGCGATCTCTCCGGCCTATGCGTAACAGTCAGCGCCGCATCAGTTCGATCCGCGAAGCCTTTCTGGAGTCTGGATTTCATTTCAACAAGCCGTTTCTACAGCAGGAATCGCTGTGGACGGGCCAGCTGCTGGGCCGGCATGTCGACCTGTATTACAATAAATATCCGTTTGTAGATTCGCATGCCTTGCTGGTTCCGGAGCGCGGTGCCTGCATGCCTCAGTTCCTGGATCAGGAGATGCACACTTACATATCGGGGCTGGTGAAGGTTCTCGGTGCTACGGTTCCGGGATTGCGGGTCGGCTACAATGCTTTTGGCGCTTTCGCGTCGGTGAACCATTTGCATTTTCAGCTGTTCATCAGGGATGCGCCGTTACCGGTGGAGGCTCTGCGCTGGCAACATAATGGCGGTACCGATCCCTATCCTGTCGAGGGGCAGGTTTTTGATGATGCGGCTTCGGCCTGGTCGGCCATCGAGCGGCTGCACCAGCAGAATCAGGCCTATAACCTGCTCTATACGGCGGATCGCCTGTATTGTCTGCCGCGCAGGAAGCAGGGAGATTTTGCGCTGCCCGACTGGTCAAAAGGGTTTTCCTGGTATGAAATGTGTGGCGGCATGATTACCTTCGAAAGAGGTGCCTGCCGAACCCTGACCGAACCGGCTATCACGGCCGCACTTGCCGGCGCGCGACTGGATGATGCTGTAGATGAATAACCCTGCCAACGACAGAAATGAGTTTCTCGCGATTCTGCTCGATGGAGAACTGCAGTTGAAATACGACCGCAGCACGGGGCTGCCGGAGCATCAGTTGCAGTACCTGGAGCGCATGGATCAGCAAATGACCGAAGGCATTCGGTTGGGCGTCGACTGGGTGGAGCAACCTGATCTAATGCAGCGCGCGAAGTTTGTCGCCCTCCATCTGGTTGCCAGTCTGCAGCACGGAAATGATGCCCTGATTGCGGCGTCCTGTGCCTATCTTGCGGAGCGCCTGCCCGAGCTCAAACAGGTCAGGGCGAAAATGCTGGGCACCGGTTTTTCAGTAGAGCTGGTGTTCGATAAACCTTACGTTGAAGAAATTCTTGTGGATTTCGTGCCGCGGCGACCCGCCGAGTGAACCTGTATGCAATGCGTTGTCTATAAAAGCCTGAAGCAGGCTGACTATTACCTTTTCCTGAACAGGGATGACGAGTTTTCACGCGTTCCAGATGGACTGAAGCAATTGCTCGGTGCGCTGGTGCAGGTGGTGGAGATCGACTTGCACCCGCAGCGGAAGCTGGCGCAGGTCGATGTCGTGGAAGTCATGCAGCAGATTGATGCGCGGGGTTACTTCCTGCAGATGCCGGCACGCCCTGGCATCGAACCTCCCGTCGCCTGAATCAGGAATCGCTGACCGCGAAACGCAGCGCGCGGTACAGCGTGAACGGATCCGGCGCGCTTTTTTCGTCATGCTTCCGGCGGACTGAATTAACAGCCATTTCCAGTGTGATAATGGGTACTGCCCGAATGATCAGACCGCGGGCTCTTTCCCACATGCGCGCGTCCTGTTGTTCCAGTAGATGTTCCAGTACCGCCTTCCGGCTGTCCGAGAGTTTCCCATAGGGATCACGACAACGTTCCAGAATATGCATGTGCCCGCCCTTCCGTCAGAAATTTTTTATCCTGACTGAAGCCAAGCATATTCCAGGCCAATCCAGAAGGCGGCCGCTGCTATTGTGATGAGCCGCTCTCGTCTATTGCCTCGGATGGAAGTTCGACTTCGCCTTTCTGATTCCGTTCGGCCAGCTGGGCAATCAGACTGTCGATGCCTTCACGCTGGATCGTTTCGCCGAAACTGGTGCGATAGGATATCGCCAGGCTGATACCTTCTATGCGGATATCGTAGATTTTCCACACGTCGTCGCTGTAATACAGCTGGTACTGCACCTCGACCGTCTGTCCGCTATCGAGCTTGATGCTCGCACGTACCGAGGCTTTGTTATCACCCGCAGTGTAACGTGAGGGAAGATACTCGATCTGGTCCTTCTGGGCCAGGATCTGGTCGGTATAGCTGATCATGGCCGTGACATAAGATCGCACCAGTAAGGAGCGGATTTCCTCTATCAACTGCTCGCGCTGCGCCTCGCTGGCGGCTCGCCAGTGTTTGCCAATGACCAGTCGCGCAATTCGCGGAAAATCGATGCGCGGTGCAATCAGTTCATCGCTGATCTGGTAGGCGATGGCGCTGTCGGTCTTGATGCGATCGGCATTTTTCTGCAGTCGTTCGATGAGCTCGTTGATTGCATCTGCCAGGGCCGGTTGCGGGTCCTTTCCGATATCGGAATTGGCCGCTGTGGCCTGAGACAGCGCCGATGCCATGGCCAGCGCCAGCGCAAACCCCAAAATCCATAATCTCTGTAGCGTTGGAAACATGGGCCGGATTGTACCCGTAAATCGCGAGGTGGATAAGGAGCGATACTGACTACACATCGAAGCTGGCCCAGACCGGACAATGATCGGACGGTTTTTCCATGCCGCGGATGCTGTAAGCAATGCCGGCGTCTCGACAGACTTCCGCCAATACCCGCGACGCCAGCACCAGGTCGATACGCAGGCCGCGCTTCGGTTCGCGTTCAAATCCGCGGCTACGGTAGTCGAACCAGCTGAATTCGTCATCAACCGTCGGATGCAGCAATCGGTAGGTGTCCACCAGCCCCCAGTCGAACAGGCCCTGGAGCCATTCCCGCTCTTCGGGCAGAAAACTGCACTTTCCGGTTCTTAACCAGCGCCTGGCATTGTCGGGGCCGATTCCGATGTCCAGATCAGTCGGTGCGACGTTCATGTCGCCGAGTACAACCAATGGCTGTCCGGGATCATGCAGCTTTTTCAGTTCCGCCAGCAGATCGGTATAGAACTTACGCTTGGCAGGGAACTTGACCGGGTGGTCGCGGCTTTCCCCCTGCGGGAAATAGCCGTTCAGCACTGACAGCGTCTGGCCGTTCGGGAGTGGAAAAGTCGCGCTAATGATGCGTCGCTGGGCATCGGCACCATCGTCAGAGAAACCGGTATGAACTTCGATCGGCGGCTGTCGCGACAGAATGGCTACGCCATAATGGCATTTTTGTCCGTGAAAGGCTGCATGATAACCGAGGTCTTCGATCATGCCGATCGGAAAGTCCTCGTCCTGCACCTTGGTTTCCTGAATCCCGATAATGTCAGGCTGGTGTTCGTCCACCAGTTTGCGTAGCTGATGCGGTCGTGCACGAATTCCATTGGTATTGAAAGCGACAATTTTCATAAGGTTGTTGTTTATTCAGGCGCGGAAAATTCAGGCATTCTAGCGAGTGCCGAGGGTAGCGGCAAACCGTCATGGCGTCGCGCTGGCGCGTCGCGTTACAATCGAACATCACTGATTTAACTGACAGGTGGCTTATCAGCATGAGTAGCGTAACAGCCAATCAACGAACAGCTGGCGCAGACGCCGCCAAAGCCCATGAAGCTTTTGAGTGGGTGCGCACTGAAACTATCGAGTCTCTCAATCTGCAGGTGGAAGAATATCATCACCGCGTGACCGGTGCGCTCCATTATCATCTGGCGGCAGATAACCCGGAAAATGTGTTCCTTGTTGCGCTGCGCACAGTACCGGAGGATTCCACCGGTGTTGCGCACATTCTCGAACATACCAGTCTGTGTGGCAGCAAACATTATCCAGTTCGCGACCCGTTTTTCATGATGATCCGGCGCTCACTCAACACCTTTATGAACGCATTCACGAGTAGTGACTGGACCGCCTATCCGTTCGCCAGCCAGAATCGCAAGGATTTCTACAACCTCATGGATGTTTATCTCGATGCAGTATTTTTCGCGCGGCTGCATGAACTTGATTTCGCCCAGGAGGGCCACCGGGTTGAATTTTCCAAACCTGATGATCCCGCCTCCGATCTGGTCTTCAAAGGCGTCGTATTCAATGAAATGAAAGGGGCAATGAGCTCCGTGACCAGCACGCTCTGGCAGACATTGACGCAGTATCTTTTCCCGACGACAACCTACCATTACAACAGTGGCGGTGATCCGGATCATATTCCGGATCTGAGTTACGCGGAACTCAAAGAGTTCTACCAGATCCATTATCATCCTTCCAATGCTGTTTTCATGACATACGGTGATATTCCGGCGGCGGAACATCAGGCGCGCATGCATGAGCAGGCGCTGAGCAGTTTCGAACGGCTGGATACGCACATTGCCGTGGAGGATGAAAAGCGATATTACGCGCCGCTGCGCGTTCAGACAGCTTACGCCTTTGACGAGCAGGGCAGTCCGGATGACAGGACTCATGTGGTATTGGGCTGGCTGCTTGGCCGCACGACCAATCTCAGGGAGCAGCTTGAAGCGCATTTGCTGGAAGGTGTATTGCTGGACGACAGCGCATCGCCACTGCGCCGGGCGCTGGAGACGAGTGGACTGGGCAGTGCGCCTTCACCAATGTGCGGTCTGGAAGCATCTAACCGTGAAATGAGTTTCCTCTGCGGGCTTGAAGGCTGCCGGCCTGAAAATGCCGACGCCATCGAAGCGCTGGTGCTCGGTGTGCTCACAGAAGTGGCGGAGAAGGGGGTCGACAGCGAGCGTGTCGAGTCGGTGCTGCATCAGCTGGAATTGAGCCAGAGAGAAATAGCCGGAGACGGTTATCCTTTCGGATTGCAGCTGATCCTTGAAGGGCTTTCCAGCGCCGTGCATGGCGGCGACCCGGTCGCTCTCCTGAATCTTGATCCGGTGTTACAGGAATTGCGCACTGCTGTGCAGGATCCCGATTACATTCGCCGGCTGGTGAGAGAAAACCTGCTGGAAAACCAGCACCGGGTGCGCCTGACTATGGTTCCCGATACCGGGCTTTCAGCGCGGCGCGCCGCCGCCGAAGCGACACGCCTTGCTGCTATCAAATACGCCATGAGCGATGCGCAGCGTACCTTCGTTATTACCCAGGCCAAAGCGCTGGCCGAGCGTCAGCAACAACATGATGATCCAGGCAGCCTGCCCAAGGTGGGAATCGAAGACATTCCGGCCCAGATGCATATTGCCACGGGCGCGTCGGACGAGATCAATGGTGCCGCAGCCCGGTTTTTCGCCCAGGGCACAAACGGACTGGTATATCAGGATATCATTGTTGATTTGCCGCAGCTTGAAGACTCCCTGGTAGATACACTGCCTTACTACACGCGAACGCTGGCGCAGCTGGGAAGCGGAGGCCGTGATTACCTCGAAACGCAAATGCTGCAGAGCAGCGTTTCGGGGGGGGTGCATGCCAGCGCTACCGTGCGCGGCAGCGTGCAGGATGTCCAGGATCTGCATGGCCATGTCGTGCTATCGGGAAAATCACTGATACGCAACCATGAACCAATGACCCGCCTGTTGTTCGATACTGCCCAGACGCCTCGCTTCGATGAGCTGGACAGAATCCGTGAACTAATCGCTCAACAGCGTGCGCGCCGCGAGCAGAGCGTTACTGGCAACGGCCACGGGCTGGCAATGCTGGCGGCCGCTTCCGGACTCAGCGCCGGTGCTGCGCTTGCGCATCGGGTGCGTGGGCTGGCTGGCATCCGCTATCTGAAGAAAATGGATGATAGTCTGGAGGATCGGCAAAACTTACAGGCGCTGGCCGATCGCTTTGCACAGTTTCACGAACTGCTTCACGCTGCGCCACGCCGGTTCCTGATGATCAGTGAGCAGGAGCACCATGACACGATCCGCCAGCACGTGCAGCAGTACTGGGACAACTCCGGTGTTAACAGGGAATCATTCGCTGGATTCCGGCAGTCGCCGGTGCACAGCCAGGTGCAGGAAGCCTGGATTGCGAACACGCAGGTGAACTTCTGTGCCAGGGCATATCCAACTGTACCACCTGAACATGCCGATGCCGCGGCACTCGCTGTGCTGGCCGGCTTCCTGCGTAACGGCTTTTTGCATCGGGTCATCCGCGAACAGGGTGGCGCCTATGGTGGAGGAGCCAGTCACGATTCAGAAAATGGCGCCTTTCGCTTTTTCTCGTATCGGGATCCACGGCTTGCAGAGACGTTGCAGGATTTCGATCAATCGATTGTCTGGTTGCTGGAAGAGAAGCATGAGTGGCGCGCTGTGGAAGAGGCGATTCTTGGCGTGATAGCGAGTGTCGACAAGCCGGGCTCTCCGGCCGGGGAGGCAAAGGATGCGTTTTACAATGAGTTGTACGGTCGGACGCCGGAACAGCGGCAGGCTGCGCGTCAGCGGGTGCTGGAAGTGAAGCTGGACGATTTGCGCCGGGTGGGTGAAAAATATTTGCGGCCCGAACTGGCCAGTGTGGCAGTCGTTACCAGCCAGGCCAACGTAGCGGCATGCCGCGATCTGGGATTACAAATCGAGCATCTGTGATTTCTTGAACATTGAGCCTTCACCACGGCTTAATCCCGTCCAGCGCTATCAGGCGGATCTGGCGAAGGAGTCTTTTCGGGCGGATCCAGCGCAGAAAGAAGCGGTGGCGCACTTCCAGTCGCTGTTCGACGTATTGCTGCAGCCAGTTTCATCGCCATTACTCTGGAGGCGCTTTCTGCTTCGGCGGGTGCCACTGATCAAGGGTCTGTATGTCTGGGGCGGCCCGGGGCGCGGCAAAACCTACCTGATGGATTGCTTCTATGAAAGCCTGCCTTTCACCGAGAAGCGTCGAGTACATTTTCATCGATTCATGCTTGAAGTCCATGCTGCGCTGGATGCGCTGCCCAGAACCCCCGATCCGCTTCGGATTGTGGCTGGCCATCTGGCGGGCAGGTATCGCGTGCTCTGTCTGGATGAGTTCCACGTCAACGACATTGCGGATGCCATGTTGCTGGGGGGGCTGCTGGATGCACTTTTCGCCAGACGCATGGTGCTGGTTGTGACATCCAATATGGCGCCTGACGGGCTCTATCGGGACGGTATTCAGCATGAACGTTTCATGCCGGCTATCGATCTGCTTAAGGCTCACTGCCGGATTCACTGGCTGGATGGAGGTCAGGATTTTCGGCTGGCACTGTTACAGCGCGCCGGAACCTATCGGCTGCTCGACAAGATTGCCTCGGAGGTGTGGATGCGGAGTGTTTTCGCTGGGCTGATTTTCACCGAACCCCGCTATGATGTGCGAATCCTTGTTCATGGCCGGGAACTGCAGGCTAGAGCTGCGGCGGATGATATTGTATGGTTTGATTTTTCAGCACTCTGTCTGATGCCGCGTTCAGCCCGTGATTACCTGGAGCTCGCGCGCGAATTTCATACGCTGTTGCTGCATGGCGTGCCCCGCTTCGATGAAGGTATGGATGAGGCTGCGCGACGCTTCATGCACCTGATCGATGCTCTGTATGATCACAGCGTAAAGCTGGTCATGACGGCGGATGCTGAACCGGAGAAGCTTTATGCAGGCACCCGGCTCGCGACCACGTTTGAAAGGACGGCCAGTCGTCTGGTCGAGATGTCGAGCACTGCTTACCTGGAGCGTCCGCACCGAACTGACTGAAGGTCGGATGTCGATTCTTCAGCGCCGGAAAATGGAGATGATGCATTGCTGCGGTTTATCTGCCTGTTTGTTTCTTTGCTCAGTTTGACCCCTCTGCGCGTAGCTGCAGAAGAGTTACCGATGCGTGCTTCAGAGCAGCGCGTGGCACGGGCGCAGTTCACCACGGCTATCGTTGATCGTGAGCCGGTCGATGACATCACAGTCGTATCACCGCCCGTCGATTCTGTGTTCTTTTTTACTGATCTGCGCCATATGGAAGGTCGCACTGTCATTCATCGATGGGAGTATGCGGGGCGGGTCCAGTCGCAAAAGCCCTTCCAGGTAAAAGGGCCACGCTGGCGAGTCTATTCACAGGTGGTTCTGGAGCCGGAACAATATGGGGACTGGTCGGTGACGGTGCTCGACGAAAGCGGTTGGCCCTTGTACGTGGAGATTTTCCGCTATGAGCCAGGGGCGAACAGGCCGCGTAGATAGGGCTATTTTCCCGTGTCCGGCAGCCTCCCTGATGCCGTCGTCTCGACAGCGTCTGCAGTGCGCCGCTCAAAACGCTGTTGCGCGGCTTTTTGCAAGTTCATCAGCTGGGCGTCAATTGCCGCTTGTTGTCTGGCGGTATGGTGCAAGCCGCCGGTACTGGACGTGACGATCGCTGTCGCAGGAGATGCATGCCGGTCTGACCGTGTGGTGGAGAAGGCAAAGAGCAGTGCAGCGACAGCAGCCGTCACGGCAATAACCAACAGAATGACAGTTCCTTTAGCTCGTCGTGTGCCCGGTGCCGACGATGCACCGTCATGCTCCGCAGCAAAGCTGTTGCCCGGGCTGGCGATAGTTGACGGATCAGCGTTGCCGGGTTGATCCTTCCGGTCTTTCTTTGTCTCCATTCCCAGCAGACGGATCAGCTGTTCAGGCGGTAGCTCCATTGAAGGATGTATCGGATTGAAGTTCAGCTGCGCGCTTTCGGGACTCTGGCCCGACTGGTTGATGGAGGATTGTGTCATGGTGCATTTTCCCGTTGGCGTCTGCATTGCGTGTTTCGGTCACGGGATATCGTCAATTCATGGCAATATCTGATGTATTTCATTGATTCAGATATTTATCGCAGTCGACCGTTAACATATGCGAATAACCGGATTCAGGCGCCTGACGAGACTGAAATGACAGACGTCTATTATGATGAACGGGAAAGCCGGACAGCGGCACAACCGGGGACAGGCATGCGTAGCTATATCCGCCATCCATCTGACATTCCGATCCACTATCACGCTGATGCTCGCGATGGTGGTGACGGTGATGAACGACTGCACGACATAAGTCACGGTGGCCTTTCATTTTATTCCGAGAAGCCGCTGCGCGAAGGTATGCCAATTGTTGTTCAAATCAATTACGTAGCGCCGCAGCTCGAAGTTCAGGGCTGTGTCGCCTGGTGTCATCAGGAAAATAATGGCTTCATTATCGGTGTGACATTCACTGAGCAGGCAGACCTGTTTCGCGTGCGTATGGTCGAGCAGATCTGCCATATAGAGCATTACAAGAGCCGGGTGCAGACTGAGGAAGGGCGCGTCCTCACTGGCGAACAGGCGGCGAGTGAATGGATAAGCAAATTTGCCGGAAACTTTCCGCGGCTGCTTAATAAATAGGACGTAAATCAATAACTTGAATTTCTGTATACCTGGGGGCTCCTGGGTTATAAACTGGTCGAACACTATAGTAATGACTATAAGAATAAAGAGAGGTTTTAGCTCATGACTCAGACAAGATCACCTTTTTGGATGCGAATCCTGTTTACGCTGCTCGTCATTTCGGTGCCGGGAACGGCCATGGCTCTGACCGTCCAGGTGCTGGGCGGAAGTACCGGCGACGCCATAGAGAACGCTTCTGTTTGCCTCGGCACCAGCGCCAACCCCGAGCAGCTGGGTGCAAAACGGACTGCTATAGACGGCATGGCGCGTTTCGATATAACGCTGCCCGATCAGGTGCTGATTACCGTTGCGAAACCAGGTTTCAAGGGCAGTCGACAATTGCTGCAGACGGGTTCGCCAAATCAGATGCTGGTTCTGAAGCTCGCGTCCGGAGGTGGTGGGCCACAGTGCAGCGCGCCGGCGACTCAGTCAAACAGGCAGGATTCCGGCGGCCTCAATATTGTTGACATCGATGTGGCGAAACCGGCTTCCACAGGCACGGCGGATCATGTGCTCGTTTCGGTGGCAGTAGAGGGGAAAGCGAATCAAATCCGTATCAGTGGAAGTGCGGATATGAGCGAAACCGAATGGCAGGCTCTGCGGAACCCGATTGCGTACCAGTTGGATGGGAGTAGCGGCCCCAGAGAGATTTATATTCAGGTGCGACGCTATGCCCAGACAGAAGGCGCCAACATAGAAATCATCTCGCCGGTGCGGAGTTTCAGATACTTTCCCTGAGGGGGCGACAGGCTCAGGCATCGAGATCGGGAATCAGTCGGCTCTCGATCTGTTCTATCATGTCTTTAAGACGCAGCTTGCGCTTCTTGATGCGCTTCAGCTGCAACTGGTCGGGATAGGCTGAATCAATGAGGTGTTGTACGACATCGTCCAGATCCCTGTGTTCAAGTTTCAGCTCTTCCAGCTGTGCCTGGAGCGCCTGAATTTCATCGGTTGTCAGTTGGTTATTGATGGCCGGGACTTCCGACATAAAGCTGCCCCGGAGCGTCCGGTTCAACTAGTTACAATTTGCGACCCTTAATCTGACGTCAAGGGCGCTCTCGCTTACCGAACCGGTTTCGAATGGCCAATCGCGAATCCCGCCTTCCAGACTGACCACGTCGAACTGATTTTGCGCCAGAATTAATGTAGCGACTGCGGCTCGCCCGCCTGCGTGGCAATACACAATATACCGTTGATTCGAATCAAGTTCACTCATTCGATTGCGCAATTCATACAGCGGCATGAGAATCGCGCCGGGGATATGGTGATCGTCGAATTCTTCAGCGTAGCGAACGTCAAGAAGCTTGTAACCGGTTTCCACCATAGTCCGGGCAACGCTGGGGTGCACGGTCTTTATCAGCGGATTGCGGATTATCTCGTCGAACGCATCCCGATGCAGCACGAACAGCTTGCAGTCGCTGGTCGCCGTTACCGTTTCGTTGCGCCTGTTGCCGGAAATCAGAGCTTCGCAGCCAAAGGCATCGCCTTCACCGAGGTCGGCGATTTTGGTCGGTTCGTCATCATAAAGTCCTATCTGGAATGTTTGTGCTGTTCCTGAGCAAATAATGTAATAGGCATCACCTTCCTCACCCATCCTGATGATATCTTCACCTGTTTTCACTTCTTCGATAGTCATGCTCTTGAAAGCGGTTTCCACCACCTCGAGCGGCAGACGACGAAAAACCAGTGAGTTGCGCACCAGTTCGAGCCGCTGATGGAGGTCTTCATCCTGATCTTCGCTCAGATGAACAACTTCATCCCAGGCGATCAGGTTGTCCAGCATTTCCCTGTCTGCGTGGCAGATAATGGAATTCTGCCGGGCGATGATAGTAGCTGTCGCTGGCGCATTCGGTAATATAAACGGCTTGTTCTGGGTATCTTCCGGCCCCGCAAAACTACGCACCGAACCGCACTGGACAACTTCGAGTCGACCTTCCACTACATAGAGATAGTCATTCGCCTTACCTCCCCGGATCTGCAGTATTTCGCCTTCGCGCAGTTCGATAAAGCGGACAACGTTTACTACTTCGGACAACCGTTCCCTGGACAACAGCGTAAATGGCATGTAGTTCGTCGACAGGTTGTCGAGCACTCGTTCCAGCTTGATACTTAGCATTACAGAAGTTCCTTAAAATTAGTTTTTATCACCGGTGCAGGTCGGATTCACAGGTAGTTCAGCGGCACTTTCAGATAGGCGATTTCATTATTCTCCGGCTGTGGAAGTTCGCCGGCATTGATGTTCACCTGAAGGCTCGGAAACAACAGCCTTGGAGCCTGAAGCGCGCTGTCCCGCGCCTGAATGTTTCTTATGAAGTCGGTTTCATTGATCCCGTTAGGCAGGTCGACATTAAATGCCTTGCTCTCACCAATCGTGGTCCGATACTGAAACTGACGTCCGTGGGGGTAATCATGTCCGACATACACTGCCGTTTTATTCGGAAACTCGTACAGGCGGTGCTTCACCGAGCGATAGAGGTCACTGGCGCTGCCATCCGGAAAATCGCAGCGAGCAACACCGATGTCCGGCATAAAGAGTACGTCTCCCGAGAACAGGCAACCTTGAATGAGATAGGTGCAGCACGCCGGCGTATGTCCGGGGGTATGCAGGACTTCTACCTCAAGAGTTCCGGCTATCAGCCTGTCGCCGTCGCTTAACAGGCGGTCGAATTGACTGCCATCGACAGGAAACGAAGCCGGAAGATTGAATGTCTCCCTGAAAATCTCCTGCACTCTGCAAATGTTGGCGCTAATCGCGAGGGGGGCCTGGAGGCGTCTTTTCAGTTCGCCTGCGCCGCTTATGTGATCAGCATGCACATGGGTGTCCAGAATCCAGTGGACCTTGAGCTGATGCTGCTGGGTGAAATTCTGAACTTTGTCTATCGATTCAGTCGAGGTTCGCCAGGGGGTGGTATCGAGATCCAGTACTGGATCAATGATGAGAGCGTCTTTAGTGGCCGAGTCGTATATCACATAGGTGACGGTCCAGGTGCGCCCTTCGTCGGCAAAAGCCTTTATTTCCATGTATTCTGTCCTGCCAGGGCAGCTTTTAGCCGCACCGTGTGCCAATCAATCTGTAGCCCTGTTTCGGAAAATTGCGGTAAGGCTTTAATTGAACGGAGCAGGAGTTCGATAAAGGCGGACTGGATCAGTGGCGAGACGAGGGGTGTCTGCGGCCCTCAAAGTTTGCTATGGACTTGACTATCTCTCGGTAAGGGAACTGCTCCAGCGCCCCAAATGTTTTATGGCCGAGACGGATCAGTCCCGCGACATCGGCGACATGTGCTCCGCCCAGATCCGGACGGAGCACACGCTGAATACCCAGAAGCCCACCATTCTGTACTTTAATTTCTTTGGCGTGCGGCAGTTCAGCATCTAGCGCAGCCAGTTTGAGGACGAATTTGGCGTTTTCACGCAGCAATATCAGCAGATGACTACAGTGCGCATGGATTTCACCAGATTCGCATGCAATCCCTTCTCTGTCAGCCAGATAAAACCTCGCTGAGCATGCGCACCCGCAGCGGCGGGTCAGAATCGCTTTTTCGAATACACAGCGCCGCCGGTTAATTGAGCGATAAGTTGAACGGTATTCGCTTTCATCGACCATGCCAGCAGTGTTTTACTTTTCCCATTCGCGAAGAATCGGAGCTTGCCGTTTTTCCTTCAGATTTTCTTCAGCTTCCTGTTCGTTATTGGCGAACATGACTTTGATCTCGTAATCATCGGCTTCACTGAGTGCTGAACGCATGCTGCGGGCCCTGAGCTTGGCTGCTTTGAAAGTGGAATGCTCTTCCAGTTTCTCCAGATTTTTCGCCAGGCTGCCGGGGCCGGAATGGATTTTGTATATGAAGTAGGGCATGGGTTGAAATCGTTGCAATTCTGCTGGTTAAGGAACGCTAGAGTATAGCAATTGGCAGTATCATGCTCATAATCCCACCTGCACGATATGGTTTCCGAGGCAAATGATAAAGCCGGTCTGGCGGTCATCCCCGTTTTCACTGTAGGCAAATACAAATGTCCTGCGCAGATGCAGCCGGCCGGTCGACGCCCGTTGCAGAGCAAGCCGGCGTAGCACTACTGTTGCATCCAGTAGCTGTACGCCTCCGCGTCGACAGGTTTCGCCGGCAGTTGCAATTGCAAGTTCGCGGATTCGAAGACTGCTGATCCAGAACCACAGCACGAGACCCAGCAGCCCCAGAAGGATGAGACCGGTTGAATCCATCTTACTGGCGAACCCGGTTTTGCATTCGGCGATGAGGAGGCAGCGGGACGAATTCATCTATAAAAGGTGCAGGCATATTCGGTCGGCGAGCCACGGCGGGAGCGGGCATATTAGCACATCGGTCTGGCTGCTCACTGCTCGGGACATTAACCTGATTTTTTATAGGGAGGCTGGCCCGGAAAGTGCTCCTGTTGCGTGCTAGAATTGATTTCTGATGATGGCTGAGGAAGTGAATCATGGCTGAAATGAGTGAAGAAGATCGACAGGAACTCACCCGCGGAGTTCTCGCCATGCTCGAGGACTGGGGCATAGAGGGTAGAGATCAGCTTACCTTGTTGGGCCTGTCTGATGCCCCGGTGCGCGAATTGCGACAGCTGCGTGAAAATCGCGCAGTGCCTGATGAACCTGAAGTCATGCAGCGTATTGAACACCTCATCAATATCGCAGACGCATTGAGAACGACCTATCCGTTCAGTCGGCGTATGGGCAAGCTGTGGATGCACAAGGCCAACCGCAAGTTCCGTCAGCGCACTCCAATTGCCACTATGGTCGAAGATGGTATGGTCGGCCTGATTTCGGTGCGTTCCTATCTGGACTGCACCTTCAGTTGGGATTTGTCTGGCTCTACTTCTTTTAAATAAACTCGCCGCACAATCAGATTGCCAGTGGACCTGTTTTTACGTCAGGCTCGCGCTTGCGCCCGCTAATCAGCTTCGTTAGAGTTTCTCTCGTTAGTCGCTGCAGTAATCTGTCGCGTAGGTTCGACGTCTTACCGCGTGCCACCGGAGAGTGGGTTGCTGCGGGCATGTAGTTTTTTCGCGGGGGCGGCAGCGTGCTGAAAGGCAAAATCAAGTGGTTCAATTCGATTAAAGGTTATGGCTTCATCGCGCCCGAAGATGGCAGTGAGGACGTGCTCATTCACCTGTCTGCAGTTGAAGAGGAGCTGTTGACAAATCTGGACGAAGGGCTGGATATACAATACGAAGCGGAGCCAGGTCCGCGCGGCATGCGCGCTACCAAAATCGTCATTGTCTGACTCAATCCCGACGCAGTGCATCCGACGCGGCGATGGGAGTCGGGTAGCGTTGCACAATAAAATACGAAGACGCAATGAAAGTGATCAGGGTTGCAAGCTGGATCAGATAGGATGCCTGCATGCTGATCACATTCGACTGCGTGGCGACTACCGCGATCAACAGCGAAAATTCACTGATCTGTCCCAGTCGCACTCCCACTTCTCTCGCAAGCTGCGGCGTTTCTCCCTCCCAGACCCAAAGCTTGCCGAAGACCAGCGGCTTCACCAGCAGGCTCACAGCCGCCAGTATCAGTGCCGGAACAAGCACGTCCTGCATTGCGGATAAATCAAAGCCAGCTCCGAGACTGAAGAAAAACACCACCAGAAAAAAATCGCGCAACGGTTTCAGGCTTTCAGCGATAAATCGTGATATCGGTTCGGTGGCAACCGCGATGCCGGCAATAAAAGCGCCGATCTCGGGCGACAGTCCGAGCATTTCGGACAGCTGAGCCATGCCCAGGCACCAGCCTATCGCGAGCAGGAAAATATACTCCTGTATGGTGTCGAACCGCGCCAGCAGGCGGGCGATGACAAATCGCGAGAAAGCAAACGCAAATATCAGGAACGCGGGTAGACTCAGGCTGAGTGCAAGTGCGCTGTGCCACCCGTCATCAGCGCCAGACAGGCCATGTAGCAGAAGCAGAATCAGAATCGCGATCAGATCCTGAAGCAGCAATACGCTGATTATGATTTCGCCGGTGTGCTGGTGGTGCAGGACCGTGCTGGGTAACAGTTTGAGGCCAATGATGGTGCTGGAAAACATCAGGCTGGCGCCGATCACCAATGACTCCGCTGTGCTGTAGCCGAACAGCAGGCTGGTCGCCAGGCCGAGGGCACCGAACAATGATGAGCTGAGCAGCGTCACAACCGTGGCCTTGCGGAACATGTGCAGCAGGTTCTGAGGGTGCAGGTTCAGGCCAAGCAGGAACAGGAGAAACACGATGCCGACGTGGGCGAGCTCCTGCAGCAGCTCCACATCTTCTATCAATCCCAAAGCGCCAGGGCCGAATGCCATACCAAGGGCAATATATGCAACCAGCACGGACTGCCGGGCATATAGTGCTAACGTAGCCAGCACAGCGGCGCCCGTGAAGATCAAAAACACTGAAAAAACGATGGACTGATCCAAATTGAATGCCGCCGTATCACATCACTGCATCGCCGATTAGCGGGAGTTGATGCTGCTCGGCAGGAATTGATGCCGGAAAATCCGGCGCCGATGCGATGCATCGTGTGTAGAGATTATCACACCGAGATCTGCCGCTGCAGGACTGGAGGAGTGTACGAGGTACAATGCCGGCATTTCAGCCCTGGATGAGGGCTCAACTGCTGCTGGAAAACTGATCGAGAACCGCTATTCGTCGCGTTTCTTCAGCTTCTGTTTCATCGACTCGATATCGATCGGGACGACCACCTCTGACCTTGGTTCATCTATGAAGCGGGGACGTGAGCTGGTATCGCGATCAAACTCCCTGGCCAGTTCCTGTTCCCGGTCAGTAATGACGATCAGGCAGTCCCGGATACCCTGAATGGTCGAGCTGGTCAACGGGTGGCGCAGCCCCGGACCGGGCGCTGTATCTTTCGCAACATCCGTCAGCACGCGTTTCATCATGCGGAGGATACGTTCTTCTTTAGTGAGTTTGGACTCGCTCATTGGGTGGATCTCTGGGAAACCGGGTGCATATTGTGCCACAGAGCGGCGCGTCAGCTCTAATAAACGTTGCTTAGGCGGGTTTTTGCTGTTCCAGCACTTCCCATTTTTTGTAGGCGTCCTGCAGGTCGATTTCAATTTTTGCCAGCCGTTCTTTATGCTCGGCCAGCTCGCTGGCCTGTATTTTGCGGAAATCGGCGTTCGCCATTTGCTCCAGCAAGTGTTCCAGTCTGGTTTCGAGCTCCTCGATCGTCTGCGGCAGCTGCTGGAGTTCCCGTTCATCTTTGTAGCTGAGCCTGGCGGCCGCTGTGCTGCCTGCAGGTTTGGCAGTAGCAGGCGCGGCGCGAGCAGTGGTTTTACTGTTGTTGCTGGTGCGAGCAGGTTCGCTCCTGCGCTGTTTCAGCCAATCGCTGTAACCGCCCACATATTCATTGACCGTTGCGTCCGCTTCGAATACCAGCGATCCGGTGACTACATTATCGAGGAAGCTCCGGTCGTGACTAACCAGTAGTACAGTACCCGTGAATTCGACCAGCAAGTCCTCGAGCAACTCCAGTGTATCGACATCAAGATCATTGGTCGGTTCATCCAGGACCAGCAGATTGGCTGGCTTGCTGAACATTTTCGCCAGCAGTAGTCGATTCCGTTCGCCGCCGGATAAAGCCCGTACCGGCGTGCGGCAGCGCTCCGGCGCAAACAGAAAATCCTGCAGATAGCTGATCGCGTGGCGGCGCTGACCATTAACTTCGATGAACTCGCGACCGTCGCAGAGGTTGTCGATGACTGACCGATCGTCTTCCAGCAAGGCGCGGCGCTGATCGAAATAGGCGATATCGAGCCGGGTGCCACGACGCAGTGATCCGCGTTGTGGTTGCAGTTCATCCAGCAACAGGCGTAACAGCGTGGTCTTACCGACACCATTAGGTCCTATGATGCCGATTTTATCGCCGCGCAGAATAGTGGTGCTGAATCCTTTGATGAGTGCGCGACCGGCGATCGCATAATCGACGTCAATGGCTTCGATTACCAGCTTGCCGGATGCATCAATATCCTGTGACTGAATGCGCGCCTTGCCGGTCGTCTGGCGACGCTGACGGCGTTCATCACGCATTTTTTCCAGCGCCCGCACGCGTCCTTCATTGCGGGTGCGGCGTGCTTTGATGCCCTGCCGGATCCAGCGTTCTTCCTCTGCCAGCTTCTTGTCGAACAACTGCTGATGACTGATTTCGGTCGCCAGCCATTCCTGTTTGCGACGCAAGTAGGTCTGATAATCCCCCGGCCAATCGGTGATAACGCCCCGATCCAGGTCAATGATTCGCGTTGCCAGCTTGTCGAGGAAGCAGCGGTCATGGGAAATGAATAATAGCGTGCCCGGGAAATCGGGCAGGAATTGTTCCAGCCACTCAATGGCCTGTATATCCAGATGGTTGGTAGGCTCATCCAGCAGCAGCAGGTCCGGAGAACAGACCAGGGCGCGGGCCAGGAGCACACGTCGCTGCATCCCGCCGGAAAGCTTCTCACACAGAGCATCGGGATCAAGCGACAGACGTGACAGGACCGTCTCCACCTGCTGCTCCATCGACCAGCCGCCGCGCACTTCGAGTTCATGCTGCACCGACTCGAGCTGTTCCAGCAGCTTGTCACTCGTATCCAGTGCGAGTTCGTGGCTCAACTGGTGAAAACGCCTCATGAACGTGCCCAGCTCGCCCAGCCCCTCTGCCACGCAGTCAAACACCGTTCCGGAGAAATCTGTGGGCAGTTCCTGGGCCAGCGCGGCAACTTTCAGTCCCTGCTGGCGTTCGATGACTCCATCATCCGGCGTGATCCGGTTCTCCAGAACCTTCAGAAGACTGGACTTGCCGCAGCCGTTCTGCCCGACCAGACAGATGCGTTCGCCGGGTTCGATGGTGAGATCGATCCCGTTGAGCAGCGGCGGACCGCCGAAGCTGAGGCGCAGGTTTCTGATTCGTAAAAGCGACATGGGGCGCGCAGCATAAGCGGGTCTGCGATGAGGCTCAACAGAAATCTGCGCTCGACGATAAAGGTCCGAGAAAGCAATAATTTGCTGTGGTGCCTGGAGTCGGCATCGGGATGGGGGTAGGATCGGGAGCCGGCGAAAGTGCAGGAATTGTGACACGGATCACGCCTGCCTCGGCGAGCACGCGGGAAACTCTGCGCTGGGTTCCAGGCACGGGTGAGGGATAGCATGACGAAGCACGATTTTTACGCAGATCCGACCGTATTCGACTACTGGCAAAATAATGCCCGGGACTGGATTTGCGAACGCCTTGGCAGGGTATGTCCCTACGCCTGGTCGTTTGCCTTTCTTCTGATCGGTCTGGCATGCGCGCTGATCGGGATCACTGTGTTTTTTAATATGTTAATGCAGGCGGTGAGTGGGCTGGAGGCAGTTGCGTGGAATCAATTGGCAGCCCAGACACTGACTCTGTTAGTCGCGCTGACCGCCACACCGGCGCCCTTTAAAGTGGCGATGAAGGCCTGGCCGAAACGGCAACTGCCGAAATCTCTGGCGGCTGCCGTCGCCCGCTGGGGTCTGGATTCAGGGAGTCCGATGGGCGAGCGTCCGCAGGATTCGACTCCAGTAGAGGTTAATCCAGCCGGGCGCGAGGCTGTGCAGGAGTTCTTTGCTGAAGTGCGTGCGGCGGGCGTGAATGTGGCAATCGCAAAAACACTTTTTGGCGCTGGCATTCGATCAGCGCACCAGCTGCGCAACATCCCGGACTCTGATCTGCTGAACATCCGGGGTGTTGGACCGGCGACCCTGCACCGGCTGCGGACCCGCTTCAAGGCCTGCTGAATCACTAGCTGCTGGAATTTTCAAGTGCCTCATAGCAGGCGGCAGTAAATCTCGGCGTACAGATCGCATAGAACACCAGATCGTCATTTCCAGTATTGCGAATCCGTTGCCGGGCGCCGGCAGGAATGATGACTACGGCGCCTTCGGCAACCGGCGTCGGTGGCAGGTCGCCAACTTCCACAACACCCGTTCCTTTTATTACCAGATAACGTTCCCATACGTCGTGCAGGCGGTGCCAGCGGGTGCTGGTCCCGGCGACGACCCGCGCACGCGCTATGGACAGGTGCGGATCATCCGGATGGTTGGAGACCTCCAGAATATGGCACCCTTCGTCAAACCAGTATTCATTATGAGTGTCGCCGGCAATAATTTTTTCGGACATCACGAGGTCCAGGCAGCGGCTGATAGCATGTGCAGATGGTACCATCTATCGGCGACGAAACCGGCAGGAGAGCCTATGACTACATCAGATTCATTCAGGATCACCGCCCTGGAACTCGGTCCGATGGAGAATTTCGTTTATCTCATCGAAGACCGCGCCAGCCAACGCGCTGCAGTGGTTGATCCGGCCTGGGACGTGCAGCAGATTATGGGTCTCGCCGAGCAGCGAGGTGTGCGGATCACCGACATCCTCCTGACCCACAGCCATCATGATCATATCAACGGCATCGATGAAGTGTTGCAGCATAATGATGCGCAGATCCACCTGTTGAAGCCCGAAGCCCGGTTCTGGGGTTCCTGTCTTGATGTTCCTACCCTGCATCATGGCGGAGACCGTATCAGTCTGGGGGAGACGGAGATCGAGGTGCTGCATACACCGGGGCACACGCCGGGGTCTGCGTGTTACAGGATTTCTGACCAGTTGATAACTGGCGACACGCTGTTCGTTTTCGGCTGTGGGCGCTGTGATCTGCGCGGCGGCGATCCTGAGCAGATGTTCCACACACTGAAGGATATGCAGCACAACCTGCCGGAAAGTACTCTGATTTTACCGGGGCATAATTACGCGGAGAAATCCTCGTCTTCCTTGAAGGAGCAGATCGAAGGCAATCCGTTCTTGCATTTTGATGACGTAAGCCGATTTACCCGTTATCGCATGCATTTCCATGATCAACATCGCAGCGAGCCGTATGGACCGATTGCACCCGGCGAGGAAATGCCGGCCTGAGTGCGAGCATCAGCGGTCTGGTGCTGCAGTAGCAGGATCTGTTGAGGCCGTCCGATCCGTCTGCTCATCGATCAGAGTGTTCCAGCCGTTCGATCGGGGGGCGCCGATATTCTGCCGGTCGGGGTACAGGATCGCTGTCATGTCGGCGACGGCATTGCTGAAAACGGTATTCGGATTGGCCATGCAATAGCCTTCCAGCCAGTCGAGAATGTCAGCCATACTTTTTTGGCCCAGAATATTATAGGTAGATGCACCGGCATTGTTCACGGCAGTCAGAAAACCGGCAAGCCAGTGGTGATATCTCTGTTCCGTGGTGCCGCCGTGATCACGCGCGACCAGATAGGCGGCGCAATTTTCAGCCCCAACGCCGAAAACCGCGTACTGATCATTGATGTCACGTGCCTCGCATGCTGATGAAAGCAGCAGTGCAAGCGCGCCGGCCAGGCAGTGAAAATTAATCTGGCTCATAAAGAATCCTTTTGGATTGACGTTGCCTGCATCGGCGCAGCGGCGCCGTGACTGAACAGACGCGGCAGGTGATTGCAGTGTAGATTCCGGCGCCACTCTTCCGACTTGATCTATACTGTTGAGAGAATTTTGATGAGCTCAGGAGGGCGTCATGACTATTGCCCGTCGCGTAGTGAGTTATCTGGTCGAACAGGATGCCGACTTTGATGTCGTCAGTCATCCCTATTCGGCAACGAGCCTCGAAACCGCCCAGGTCGCACATGTTTCCGGCGACCGACTCGCAAAGTCAGTGGTACTGGAAGATGACCACGGCTATGTTCTGGCGGTATTACCCGCCAGCTGCAAAGTTGACCTGAGCGAGGTTCATCGGCAGACCCGGCGAAATCTCGGTCTGGCAACGGAATATGAGCTGGGCGCGCTGTTCGAGGATTGTGAGCCCGGTGCCGTGCCGCCTTTTGGCACTATCTACCAGCTTGAAACGCTGGTTGACGAAAGCCTGACGGAACAGTCCGATATCTATTTTGAAGGTGGAGACCACGAACAGCTGATTCACGTCAGTGCCGAAACTTTCGAGGCCCTGATGGCTGAAGCCAGACACTCGGACTTCAGTCGCCATATCTAGTTTTGTGGTCAGGTTTTACCGGCGCACGCCCGATTGAATAGTAGCTAAAACCCTGTTCGGAAAGGGTCTCCGGATCATACAGGTTGCGGCCGTCGAAAATGACAGCCGCCTGCAGCTTGTCGCGGATCAGATCAAAGTCAGGACTGCGGAACTGGTTCCATTCGGTCACGACCACGAGTGCATCGGCGCCTTCCAGTGCAGCTTCCTGACTTTCGCACAGCGCCAGGTCGGGGCGCGCGCCATAGATACGGGCGGTTTCCTCGCTGGCCTCAGGATCGAACGCCCGCACCAAGGCGCCCTGTTCCCAGAGTGCTTCCATCAATACGCGACTGGATGCTTCCCGCATATCGTCAGTGTTGGGCTTGAATGCAAGTCCCCACAAAGCAAAAGTCAGTCCCTTCAGTTCATGGTTGTAATGGGCGGAAATTTTTTCGAACAATTTGCGCTTCTGACGAAAATTTACCGCTTCAACGGCATGCAGCAGTTCCGGCGTATAGTGATTGTCCAGTGCAGTATGTTCCAGGGCGCGGACATCTTTGGGGAAGCACGAGCCGCCGTAGCCGGCGCCCGGATAGATGAACTGATAGCCGATCCTGGGATCTGAGCCGATACCGATACGCACCTGCTCTATATCCGCTCCGAGTATTTCTGCGATATTCGACAGCTCGTTCATGAAGCTGATTTTGGTGGCCAGCAGCGAATTGGCTGCGTACTTGGTGAGCTCGGCCGAGCGAATGTCCATAGCCATAATGCGCTCATGGCTGCGGTTGAAGGGCGTGTACAGTGCCCGCAGCAACTCGGTGGTGCGCGGATTATCGGTTCCGATGACAATACGATCAGGGCGCATGAAATCTTCGATGGCCGCACCTTCCTTGAGAAATTCGGGGTTGGAGACGACGTCGAACTCAATGCGTGCACCGCGGCCATCCAGTACTTCGCGGGTGCGAGCCCGGACCCGATCACCAGTTCCGACCGGCACCGTCGATTTGTTGACGATGACACGGTATTCGGTCAGGTGCTGACCAATCGATTCGGCGACTGCGAGGACGTGCTTCAGATCGGCAGATCCGTCCTCATCAGGTGGTGTGCCTACCGCGATAAACTGGAACAGTCCATGCGCTACCCCTTCTGCCGGGTCGAGAGTAAAATTCAACCGTCCGGTGGCCTGATTGGCGCGAATCATGTCCGTCAGCCCCGGTTCAAAAATCGGGCTCTCGCCGCGTTTCAGGCGTTCTATTTTATCTGCGTCAACATCAACACAGAGCACATCATTGCCAACTTGCGCCAGACACGCACCGGTTACCAGGCCGACATAGCCCGATCCATAAATGGTAATTCTCATTGTTAAAATTCTACCTCTTGGCGGTGTGGCTTTTCTGCAGAGCGCGGTTTCGGGCGTCTGTCCGACGAAGTCCAGGAGCGTTGACATCCGGGGGTTCGTTTACGGATCCGAGCGGGCGGCCCGCGCGGTATGGTAGCAGAAACTTATTTTGGCAGTCACCTGCGGCTGTGGGGCAGATTATTACGCCAACATTTCCTTTTCACATGGGAAACGCCGTGTTGCATGGTTGACAGTGGTGGGAGCGTAGATCAAAATACGCGGCTCGCGTTTGGGAGGGGTTCCCGAGTGGCCAAAGGGATCAGACTGTAAATCTGACGGCTCAGCCTTCGGAGGTTCGAATCCTCCCCCCTCCACCAAATGTAGTAGATGGCAACGATCAGGTCCGGGGACAAGCAAAAATTGTTTGGGTCTTCGGTGCCTGGCTGTTGCCTGAACGTGTGGTGAGCCTGGTGTCGATGAGGGTGGCGCGATAAAACGCAGCGGGCCCGGCCGGTCGGGCAGGTTGGTTGAATAGCGGGTGTAGTTCAATGGTAGAACTTCAGCCTTCCAAGCTGAATACGTGGGTTCGATTCCCATCACCCGCTCCATAGATTTTGATTTTGCCCATATAGCTCAGTCGGTAGAGCACTTCCTTGGTAAGGAAGAGGTCACCAGTTCAAATCTGGTTATGGGCTCCAGAATTCGGCCGGGGAGTTCCCTGGGCGGTTTTCATGACAATTTGACGAACACCAAACGGGGAGAGCCCTTCCATGTCCAAGGAAAAATTTGAGCGTACCAAGCCGCATGTCAATGTGGGAACGATCGGTCACGTTGACCA
>JAVVEV010000030.1:0-37153 GCA_032251035.1 Thiogranum sp.
GGCCGAAACGGTAGCGTGACATGGGGATATCCAGCGAACGCAGTATCGCATCGTGGGCGATCTTGCCCAGCGCCAGCACTACCCCGCCGGCCGGTACCGTTGCCAGCTCGCTGGCGAGAAAATGATTGCAGTTCCTGATCTCTGCGGTCACCGGTTTGTTCTGTGGCGGCAGGCATTTCACGGCATTGGTGATGCGGCAGCCGTCGAGAACCAGCGCATCGTCGCAGGCCTGCGACCGGGGCAGATTACTGAAACCGAAATCATACAGCGTCTGATACAGGAGTATGCCGGCATGGTCGCCGGTAAAAGGCCGCCCGGTGCGGTTCGCGCCATGCATGCCCGGCGCCAGCCCGACAATCAGAAAACCGGCGCCCGGCGCCCCGAATGACGGCACCGGTCCGGCGTAATAATCCGGATGGTCCCTGGCGACGTCCTGCAGAAAGCTGCTGAGACGCTCACATCGGGTACAGTTTTTATCGAACAGCGGCGGCTCAGGCCGGTCGGACATTCAGGACCTCAAGAATTCTCGATTTCAGATCCAGCACCACAATTTCATGCGCATTGGTGTTGGCTATATACAGCTTGCCGCGGTACAGACTCAGACCGCCCGGCTCGTCGAGATCATAGCCGATCCGGAACTTGGTGACCTGCCGGGTAGCCAGGTCGACGCGTTTGATTCTGGAATTCAATGTGTCGACTATCCACGCGATGCCCGCCTCGGCATCCACGGCAATATCCAGCGGGTATTGTAAACGAGCGTCGCTTCCCACGCCTTCCCGATCGCCGAAATCGAACAATCCCCTGCCGACCAGCGTACTGACGGACCCGGTGCTGAGTTCGATTGCGCGAAGCGCCGACGACTCGGCATCAATGACCAGGAGTCTGCCATTATACATGTCGATGCCGGATGGCTGGGCAAAACAGGCTTGCGCCAGGGTGCCATCGACAAGATCGCCACGGCCCAGGCCGGCATAACGCGCGATGCCCATATGGTTCAGATTCATATTCCAGATCTGGTGTTGTCCGGCCATAGCAACGTACAACGTGCTTTCATAACAGGCCAGGTCGCGCGGTGAGTTCAGCTGCGCATGCAGCGCGTCCCGAAAACTGTCCGCGGTATAGCGCCCCTGTTTGCCAGTGCCGGCAACGGTGAGGATATCGCCCGACTTGATGTGAATGCGCCGAATGGCATGGTTGCCGGTATCCGCGACATAGATATAGTCGCCGGCCAGCGCCAGTCCCTGCGGACTGTCGAACATGGCAGCCTCTTCATTACCATCCAGGAAGCCGGCCGTGGTGCAGCCGAACACGCGCCGGATTCTGCCGTCATAATACGTCTCCAGCACCCGGTTGCGCCCGCTGTCGGAAATGTAAAGCTGCTGGCGTGTCGCCAGCACCCGCCCCGGAAAACTCAGCTCGCCCTGCGGTTCCGGTCTGGGCGCCAGTTGCGTGGGCGACGGCACCAGCAGACCGCGCGCTTCGGCAGCCGCGATCTGTTTCGCAATCAGTTCGTCGAGCTGCTCACGGCGGCCTTCGCCACGCGTGAGTCCGACCACATCGCCTGCGGGATCGATCAGCACGAACGAAGGCCAGGCTTTGACGCCATAGGCACGCCACAGGTGAAATTCGGGATCATTGGCAATCGGGTGGCGCAGGTGATGGCGGTTGATGGCTTTCTGCAGCTGCTTGCCCCGCTGCTCACTGGCGAACCGGGGCGTATGAATACCGATAACAGTCAGGGTCTCGGGATATTTTTTCTGCAGGTAATGAAGATCCCGGAATACGTGCTGACAGTTAACCGAAGAAGCCGTCCAGAACGCCAGCAGGACAGCCTTGCCGCGCTGGGACCGCAGGGTCAGCGGTTTATCAGTGTTATACCATTTAAGATTTGCCGGAAGCTCGGGGGCGCGAACGCGAGTCGATGCATTCATGGTATTTCCCTGTTTTTGCATGATGCTGGTTGTCATCCGTGTCAATCCTGTTCCCTGATCGATAAAAATTCCGTACCTGGTTCAAAATCCGGAGTTTATGTATAGCGGGGCAATCGGATCAGGCCGTGACGTGCAGCCAGGTGCATAAGCTCCACCTCGGTCCTGGCCTGCAGCTTGTCCATCAGCCGATTGCGATAGCCGTTCACGGTCTTCTGCGTAAGGCACAGATGGCGTGCGATCGCAGTCGCAGCTTTGCCTTCCGCCACCATCAGAAGAATCTGCAATTCGCGGTGCGAAAGGTCATCGAACGGCGAGTCGGCGTGTCCGGGCAGGCGACGCTCTGCGAGTTTGCGGGCCAGCGAATCGCTGATATAACGCGCGCCGTTCATAACGGTATCTATGGCTTTAAACAGTTCATCGACTGCACAATAACTGCTGACGCAGCCGGCAACGCCACTTTGCAACAGGCGCTCCTGAATAATCAGATCGGTTTCTTCCGTTAATACCAGCAGGGGAACGTCCGGGAGCTGTCGGTGGAGCTTGGACGCCCCGTCCAGCACTGCAACCGTTGCACCGGGCAGGTTGATCAGAATGATCCGCGGTGCCTGCTTGCGCGCCAGTCGGATGGCATCGTCACAACTGGAAGCTTCCCCGCTGACGGTCAGGTATCCGGAATCCAGGAGAACGCGTTGCAGACCGGCCCGCGCCAGCTGCCGGTCATCCACCAGCAGAACTTCAATCGGATCTGCGTCCGCCTGCGCGGCCGGATAGGGCGTTACCATCATTTAGAATCCCAACTCGATGTTACAGTTGGAGTTTAGCGACGAAAGCCCCTGTTTCTTAACCGCGCAGGTGACGTTTGCCTACAGAGGGTGCGCCTCAGGAAACAGCAGATGCGCCCACTATGCCGTGCCGAATCGCCATCCGCGTCAGCTCGACGTCGTTTTCGACGCCCAGCTTGTCGAACAGGCGGTAGCGGTAAGTGCTGACGGTTTTAGGGCTCAGGCACAGCCGCGAGGAAATATCATGCACATTCTGCCCCTCGGTCACCATCAGCATGACCTGCATCTCCCGCTGTGAAAGGCGATCGAATGGCGATAATTCCTTGCCGGGCAGCATCGACAGCGCCATCTGGCGTGCAATGTCGGCGCTGATATACCGTTCACCACGATGCACCGCCCGAATGGCGTCCGCGATCTCTTCGATCGTACAGTGCTTGGTGAGATAACCGGAGGCTCCAGCATCCAGCAACTGGGACGGGAACGGCGCGTCCATTTGTACCGTGACCACGATAATGCGGCTGTCAGGATTGTTTTGCGCAATCCGACGTGTGGCTTCGAGGCCGCCGATACCGGGAATCTGCACATCCATCAGCACCACATCCGGTTGCAGTGCGCGCACCAGCTGCACCGCCTCTTCACCGCTCGACGCCTCTCCGATCACCAGCAGTTGTGGCAGGTCGTTCAGCAGGCGCTCGATGCCGCGACGAACCAGCTCCTGATGATCGGCCAGCAGAATTCGAATATCTGATTTTTCCATAAACCTCATTCCTTGTGGTTAATTGACGAGTAGCGGAATCCATCCTGGATTCACTTGATAATGCCGCGGCCTCTGCGGGCCGCTCCGAAAATATGGCGGAGAGGGTGGGATTTGAACCCACGGAGGGCTCACACCCTCGCCGGTTTTCAAGACCGGTGCTTTCAACCGCTCAGCCACCTCTCCATGTACGGGCCGAAAGCATATACGATAAGGACCCGTTCCGGAAAGGCTTTTTCCCGACCGGGAACTTTACACGGATTTTCGCATCGAATCGGCAAACGGGGTATAGTTCGCCCAGGTTTCAGCCAACCAATCAAGAGGATCGCGCCATCATGAATCGACCCGCCAGTACGCTAAGTCGCGCTCAGCCTTCGGTGCTGACGACTAATAAAGTAGTACGCAACACTTACATTCTGTTGTCCATGACACTGCTGTTCAGCGCCATGACCGCCGGTGTATCCATGGCGTTGAATCTGCCGCATCCTGGATTGATCATAACCCTGGCCGGCTATTTCGGACTGCTGTTTTTAACCAGCCGTTTCCGTGACAGCTCGCTCGGACTCCTGTTTGTATTCGGTTTGACAGGTTTCATGGGTTATACGCTCGGCCCGATTATCAATATGTATCTCAGTCTGCCTAACGGCGGCCAGATCGTAATGACGGCGTTCGGCGCAACCGGGGTTATTTTCCTGGGCCTGTCGGGCTACGCCCTGTCCAGCCGCAAGGACTTCAGCTTCATGGGCGCCTTCCTGATGGTGGGTATCCTGGTCGCCTTCCTGGCCGGTATCGGTGCGATCTTCCTGTCGCTGCCGGGCCTGTCGCTGGCAGTGTCTGCCATGTTCGTGCTGCTGATGTCAGGACTGATCCTGTACGAGACCAGCAACATCATTCACGGCGGTGAGACCAATTACATCATGGCTACGGTGACGCTGTTCGTCGCTATCTTCAATCTGTTCACCAGCCTCCTGCACCTGCTTGGCGCATTTGGTGGTAACGACTAAGGCAATCGCCTGACGCGCTGAAAAAGCCCCGTACTCCGGGGCTTTTTCATGTCCGCTGGCGACGCTATAGTTCGGCCTGCCCATAACGAACCGGAAACCGGCGCATGATCAAGAAAACTTCCTATCAGGAACATCCCTTCGCGGAATATGTCCGCATCCTCGGCAAGGGCAAGAATGGCTCCCGCCCGCTGACCGAAGAAGAGGCTTTTACCGCCATGCGCATGATCCTGCGCGGCGAAGTCGAGCCGGTGCAACTCGGTGCCTTTCTGATGCTGATGCGCGTCAAGGAAGAATCAGCCGATGAAGTTGCCGGATTCGTTCGCGCGGCGCGCGACACCATCGAGATTCCTGCCGATGCTCCGCAGGTCGACCTCGACTGGTCATCCTATGCCGGCAAGCGCCGCCATCTGCCCTGGTTTATCCTGTCGACGCTGTTGCTTGCTGACAACGACATCACAGTGTTCATGCACGGCGCCGCCGGCCACACCAATGGCCGCATCTACACCCGCGACGTACTGGAAGCGCTGGGCATCTCCCCGTGCAGTTCCATCGCCGAGGCTTGCGAGCGCATGAAAACGGATCGCTTCGCCTATCTGGATATTCAGTACCTGAGCCCACACCTGTACAACATCATCGAACTGCGCCCACTGATGGGCCTGCGTTCCCCGGTGCATACAGTGGCCCGCAGCATTAATCCATTCAACGCCAGCTCGGTAATGCAGGGGATTTTTCATCCCGGCTATCGCCCGGTGCACCAGGAAGCTGCGCTCTTGCTCGGCGAAGCGAATGTTGCGGTGATCAAGGGCGAAGGCGGCGAAATCGAATGCAACCCGGATGGTCCCTGCCTGGTGCAGCGGGTCCGCGGCGGCAAGCTCGAGGAAGAGGAGTGGCCGGCC
Source organism: Thiogranum sp. (assembly GCA_032251035.1). Classification (GTDB taxonomy): domain Bacteria; phylum Pseudomonadota; class Gammaproteobacteria; order DSM-19610; family DSM-19610; genus Thiogranum. Next base: position 5,368 of record JAVVEV010000030.1, read on the forward strand.
CTGTTCAAACAGCGGCATGTCAAAGACGAGCAACTGGATGTGCGACGCCTGGGGCAGCTCTGGCGCGGCGAAATCGAGGATGAGTATGCAACCGGCGCCGTAGTCAGCACCGCTGCTATCGCGCTGCAACTGATGGGCAGGGCCGGAACACCGGCTGAAGCACTGGCTATGGCGCGTGCGTTATGGGACCAGCGGGCGCGTGACAAGCGTTTGGCAGCCGCCTAGGTGCCCAGCCGGCGCAGCAGCTGATCGGCTGTTTGCGGGTCCGCCAGGACGTTGCCCTGCACTTCGATGCATCCCATACCGGCCAGTACTGCCATTATGCTGGGGTCTTCGATGTCCACGGCGGCAACCGACATGCGCGCCTCGTTCAGCATGGCCACAGTCCCGGCAGTCACCGCCCGGGACACCGCACTGCTGACCAGATCGCGGGTCAGTGCCCGGTCCATCTTGATCAGCGTCACCGGCAGCTCCGCAAATGCGAGCGGCGAAGTGTTCTCCGCTCCGAAATGATCAAGAGCAATCCGCACACCGGCATTGCCAAGCTCCACCAGAACGTTTTCGATATGAATACTGCTACCGTGAAGATCCCGCGCCGAGCATTCGAGCTGCAAACGATCAGGCGCAATGCCGGCGTCATAGATCGCATCCAGCACGGTCAGAAGAAAATCCGGATCTTCCAGCTGGCGCACCGAGACATTGACGCACACGCGTATGCGGGCTCCAGTTCCAGAACGGTTCATTAACTGTGCGGCCAGTTGACAGGCTTCATTGAGTATCCTCGCTCCGATCGGGATAATCAGCCCGCTCTCTTCCAGCGCCCTCATGAAGGATGGTGGATAGAGCAGCCCAAGGCGGGGATGCTGCCAGCGCAACAGCGTTTCAACAGCTGTGATTGCAGTTCCATCGATAGTGTAAACCGGCTGGTATACCGGAAAGAAATCGTAGTTACGCCAGGCGTGCCAGGCATCCGCAGTCAGATCACGACGTCCCATCATGGCGTTCCCCGTAGCAAGGCCGGCAAAGCAACAGGTGCCGGCATCAAAGGCAAATGCACGCTCGAGGGCGGCGCGGGCCCGGCACCACCAGTACTCGCTGACGGAACCGTCGACCTGAAAGACACTCGCACCCGACCAGGTCCGGGGCGCCTCGGAGTCACCGCTCCAGCTATAAGGATTTTCCAGAAGGTTGTAGATCTTCTCAGCGATCATCGGCCCGTCAAATGAATCCCGCAAACCATCGACCAGAATCGCGAGCCGAGCCGGCCCCCAGCTCCAGACCATGTCGCCTGTACGCAGACTGCTGTCGAGCAGGACACGGATTTTTTCCGTGACGGTGGGCTCGCTGTCGGCAAACTGCATCAGCAATAACAGGGCATATCGAGGCGCATCCGCTGCCGGTACTGCACATCGCTCGAGGCATTCTCTGAACAGACGGCTGGCGCAGGAGTCGTCGCTCCACTGAGCGCCAGCGGACTGCATCGACGCACCTGAATTCCCGTCACCAACTGGTGAAAAAATCGCTTCTACTCGTGCCCGGAAAGCGGCATGCAGCCTGTCCATTCACTTCGCCCTTCGCCTCAACCGGTGCGTTTCACCGGCGCGTGATACTCGAACACCATCGCTCCATCAGCGTGCTCCGCAAACGGTGCGACCGGCAACTGCTGACGCCGCGCATGTGCCTGCGCGCAGCATTGCAGCTGCAACGTGCCATCCGGCAGCCACTCCACGCCACAGCCGTGCCTGCCTGCCATAGTTAAAAAACCTGGTGCACCAAGGGACCGGATCAAATCCATTTTGTCCCCATCCAGTGCCTCGCCGCTAATGAGGACCCAGTCATAACGTCGTTCATTCTGATCCGGAGAAGCCGTGGTATGGTCGTCCCTTGAGCAACAGGTGAAACAGTAGCGATCGCCCTGACTGTCGCGAATCAGGGTTTCCGCCTCTTCAAAAGCACCTACAACAAGAATGTTTCCGTGTCGTTTCATAGAGCCCCGTTCAGGCCGCGCGACTGGCGACTTTACGATCCGGATACACTACGCCGGCAAACTGCTCATCAATGTCCACCCAGCAGGCCACCGTCAGCACCCTTCCCACTTTCTGCGCCTTGCCGTCACCGAAACGATGTATGGGCAAGCCGGTACGCTTCAGCAGGCGTTCCAGCGCCACGCTGGTCACTGTGACGAAGTGCTCGATGCGGTGTTCCACAGCAAAATCGTACAGCGTGCGTATCATCTCCATCGTGACCCTGTTGAGCGGTGCCTGGGCCTTGTCTCCGGGACTGTCGACCTCGACCGCGAATCGACTCAGCTCCCAGATTTGTGGATGACGCGGCACCGGTTCGCCTCTCAGCAGCTGCGGAAACGTATCGCTGAGCATGTAGGGACCGGTAGTCGGCAACAGGCGCCAGCAACCGTCCACTTCGTCATGCGAGTCTTTGGCCACCATGTAAACCGGATCCAGACGATCAAAGTGATCGAACTCAAGCCCGTCATGGGTTTCGACATCCCAGCCAAGCCTGCGATAAAAAACTTCGTGCCGAAAAGCGAACATTCCATCGAGGGTCCGCTGATCAAAACCTGGGGCGTCGCCGCCACCCAGCATTATCTTGCGCATAACTCTGTCCTCCGTGGTGAGTACGGAGAGAAGTAAAGCGCTACTGGAAGATTCGCGTAACTGTAAGATCTTACAGTTGAAGAAAGAGATTAATCGGGAATATTGCTGCTGAAATGCGCCAGCAGCTCAGCGGAAAAGAAGCCGTTTACTGGGTGAACTGGGGCTGAATAAAACCTTGTGCGACGGCCCGCGCCACTGCCTGATGGCGATTACTGACACCCAGTTTGGTCTGGATATTCTGCAGGTGAAATACCACCGTGCGTTCTGATATGTTGAGGATCCGGGACGTTTCCCAGTTGGTTTTTCCTTCGGTAACCCACAACAGGCATTCTTTTTCGCGCTGCGTCAGTTCCACCCGGGTCAGCGGCAACACGTCGGAATCAAAAACACGCCGTACGGCTTCATGCAAATAGGCGGTGAACAATTGCCCGACTGGCAGCACCTGGTCGATCATCGGACGATTGATTACCTGCAATTCGCTGGCGAGGCTCAGCATTGCAAAATCGCCCTGGGCACTGTGCACAGGAAAACTGATTCCGCTGCTGATCCCGAAATCCTGCGCCTCACTCATGAAGCGCTGCACCTCCGGCGTCGGATCGTGCAGCACCGAGCGCCCGTCCCACAACATGGGTGTAATGTTTTCCGCGCAATACACTACCGTCGGATCAACGACCATATAATTGTTTTGTGTGTAGTGATCACGCCAGGCTTTGGGATAGCCGCTGATGAAAATAAAGTACGGCTTGACGAAAGACGTCGGGATTCTCGATCCGTAAATGAAACGCTCGAAACCGTAGTCTTCACACAGTCTGGAACACACCGTATGCAGTTCATCGACCGTGCCGGCACTGCTCAACGCTTCGATCAAATCTATACAGCCGGTGACAGGCATGCGGCTTCTCCGAACTCCAGATTTTTTATTGTTGCCGATCCGGCACCCTGACAGGCGTCCGATCTATAACAGTATAGAGTGCCCGGGTTGACGGTCAACACTGCCGTGCTAGACTGCTGTCTTAGTTGTTCAACTTACTAAGACACGTTCATGCCCAGGACCAGCAATAAACGTGACCGCCTGATTCGTGCTGCAGATGAATTGATTCTACGGCGCGGCTACAAGCAGACCACCCTCGCTGATATTGCACGGGACTCGGGCGTGCCGCTGGGCAACGTTTATTACTACTTCAAAACCAAGGAGTCCATTGCCAGAACCGTCATCGATGCACGGATCGATTCGATACAGCAGCTGCTGAGCGCATGCTCGAGACATCCCGATCCGGCGGAGCGACTGCTCGCATTCCTTGATTTCCCATTGCAACGTCAGCAGGATATCGCCGAGTACGGATGCCCGCTGGGCACCCTGTCCTATGAAATCCGCCGCTCCGACAGCGCCCTGACCGCGGAGTCCAGCGAATTGATGCGTGTCGCGCTTGACTGGTGCACGCTGCAGTTTCAAGCAATGGAAAAACCCGACCCGCAGTCCCTGGCACTGCAACTCATAGCTACGCTGCAAGGCATGAGCCTGGTAGCCAATGCACTCAATGATCCTTCAGTGGTCGCAGGCCTGGTCGGCCGCACCCGCGAATGGATTCGTGCTTTATAACAAAGGAACAGTATGGCCGACATTGCCAAAGATACCACAGCCTCCGCTCCGCGGTCGGTTTACCTCAAAGACTATCAGCCGCCCGCCTGGCTGGTGGAAGACACGACGCTGAATTTTGAACTGGATCCGGACAACACACTGGTGACCAATCGCATGCAGGTATTTCGCAACCCTGCCAGCAGCGACACCACCACCGATCTCGTCCTGCACGGAACCGATGTCGAACTTCGACGCCTGTCCGTCGATGGTGTAGAAATCAGTCCAGACCGGTATCGTTTCGAAGGCGAACAGTTACTGATCAGCGGGATTCCCGATCGTGCCACAGTCGAGGTCGAGACGCTGATTCATCCGCGCAGCAATACGGCACTGGAAGGACTGTATGTTTCCAGCAGCATGTTCTGCACCCAGTGCGAGGCGGAAGGCTTCCGCCGCATCACGTTTTTTCCGGACCGCCCGGACGTCATGGCGCGCTACACAGTTACCGTGATTGCCAACCGGCAGCACTATCCCATGCTGTTATCGAACGGCAATCCGGTCGACCGCGGCGAGCTTCCCAATGGCAAACACTGGGTGACCTGGCACGATCCATTCCCCAAACCAAGTTACCTGTTCGCGCTGGTAGCCGGGGATCTGGCCTGCCAGGAAGACCGTTTCATCACCCGGTCGGGACGTGAGGTGAAGCTGCAAATCTATGTCGAGCATGAAAACCGCCAGAAGTGCGACCACGCACTGGCTTCACTGAAGCAGGCGATGCAATGGGATGAGGAAACCTTTGGCCGTGAATACGACCTGGACATTTTCATGATCGTCGCGGTCAATGACTTCAATATGGGCGCGATGGAAAACAAGGGACTGAATATCTTCAATTCGTCCTGTGTGCTCGCCAGCCCCGAAACCGCCACGGACGCCGATTACTACAACATCCAGAGCATTATCGGTCATGAATATTTCCACAACTGGTCAGGCAATCGAGTCACCTGCCGCGACTGGTTCCAGCTCAGCCTCAAGGAAGGCTTCACGGTGTTCCGCGATCAGGAATTCAGTGCCGATCTGAACTCGCGTCCGGTAAAACGCATCGCCGACGTGAACGTATTGCGCAGCTATCAGTTTGCCCAGGACGCCAGTCCCATGGCACACCCGGTACGTCCGGATGCCTACATGGAAATCAGCAACTTTTACACTGTGACCGTCTATAACAAGGGCGCGGAAGTCGTAAGGATGATTCACAAGCTGCTGGGCGCCGAAGGCTTTCGCAAGGGCTGTGATCTGTATTTTGAGCGCCATGACGGCCAGGCCGTCACTACCGAGGATTTCGTCAGGGCTATGGAAGATGCGCACGGCATCGATCTCGGCCAGTTCAGACTCTGGTACAGCCAGGCCGGTACGCCGGTAATCACTGCGACCGACGACTATGACGCCGCCCGGAAGCGTTATACGCTCACTCTGAATCAGGAATGCCCGCCGACGCCGGGGCAGCCGGTCAAGGAACCTTTCCATATCCCGCTCGATACCGCATTGCTCGATGCAGAAGGCGCAGCGCTGCCGATGCAGCTTGAAGGCGAACCGAAAAGCGCTACCGACCACCTGATGCTGGAACTGCGCAAATCGAGTCAGCAATTCATCTTCACCGGTGTCACCACCAGACCCACTGCGTCGATACTGCGCGGATTTTCCGCACCGGTAAAAGTGCAGATGGCGCGCAGCGATGCAGAGCTGGCGTTTTTGTTCGCCCATGATCCTGATCCCTTCAATCGCTGGGATGCGGGCCAGTCGCTGGCTGTGAATGTATTGCTGAAACTGATCGAGGATGTGCAGCAGGATCGGCCGCTGTCGCTGGCGGACAGTGTCAGCGCGGCATTCCGCGCTACCCTTGTCGATCCAGAGCTGGATGCGGCACTGATTGCACAGGCTCTTGCGCTGCCATCCGAAGCCTATCTTGCCGACCAGTGCGCGACTGTCGATGTGGACGCCATACATAGCGCTCGCCAGTTCATGGTAAGCACGCTGGCGGAGCGCCTGTACGATGACTTCCTGCACGTCTATCAGTCCTTGAGCCATGACCGGGCCTACCGATTCAATGCCCGTGATATGGCGCAACGTTCATTAAAGAACCTGAGCCTGGCATACCTGCTCGAAACGGGCACCAGGGAAGCCCGCAATCTGTGCAGCCGGCAACTCGAACAGTCACACAACATGACTGATAGCCTGGCAGCATTATCGGCACTGGTGCACCACGACTGGCCGGAACGTACGATGTGGCTGGAACGTTTCTACGGGAAGTGGCATAGCGATGATCAGGTCGTCGAAAAATGGCTTTCGATACAGGCTGCCTCACGCCTCCCGGATACATTGCAGCAGGTGCAGAAACTGCTTACGCATCCGGCCTTCCGTCTCACCAATCCCAACAAGGTGCGCGCACTGATCGGACGCTTCTGTCAGGGCAATCCGGTGCGCTTTCACGCCGCTGATGGCAGCGGTTATGCTTTTCTGAGCGAGCAGGTCCTGGAACTGGACAAGATCAATCCACAGATTGCCGCACGCCTGGTCAGCACTTTGAGTCGCTGGAAACGCTATGACGATGTGCGCAAGGACTTGATGAAAACCGAACTGGAGCGGATTCGTGCCACCCCCGGATTATCGAAGGATGTGTTTGAAATCGTATCGAAGAGTCTGGACGCGGAGTCAGCAGCATGAGTGAATCAACCCACGTGGTATGTCCGCAGTGCGACGCTGTGAACCGCCTCCCGAGCGAACGGCTGGAACGCGATCCGCGTTGCGGAAAATGCAAGGCGCACCTGTTCACAGGCAAACCCCTCGACCTCACCGACCGGACCTTTTCCAAACACATCGGTCGCAGCGATATCCCGGTGGTAGTGGATTTCTGGGCCGCCTGGTGCGGTCCGTGCAAAATGATGGCGCCGCACTTCAGGACGGTTGCTGGAAAGATGGAACCGCGCGTGCGATTTGCCAAGGTCGACACCGAAACTGCGCAGCGCACCGCCAGCCAGTACAACATTCGCAGCATCCCCACGGTGGCAATTTTCAGAAAAGGCCGTGAAGTGGCTCGCCAGGCCGGCGCTATGGATGCACGCGCCTTGTCGGACTGGATTCAGTCACATCTGTAAGCGCACCGCATTCAGGAATACAGGCCAGAGCCTGTTGCAGCACATCGATACCGGCAGCCGGTCCATGTGCGTATTCACTTAGATAGCGCCGCCAGGCACGTGCACCGGCCTGTCCCTGAAAGAGTCCCAGCATGTGTCGCGTAATCGAGTGCAGGCGGGTGCCGGCGGCGAGTTCATTTTCGATGTACGGCAACATCCGCTCGATGACCTGGTGACGCGTCGGTGGCGTTGCGTAATCAGTGCCGAAACGGGAATCAGCGGCCGCCAGCATGTAAGGATTGTGATAGGCCTCGCGCCCGATCATTACGCCATCCACAAACTGCAGATGCGCAGCGGCTTCATCGAGGGTTCTGATGCCGCCATTGATGTGGATTTCCAGCTCGGGAAACGCCTGTTTCAACCGGTAGACCCAGTCATAACGCAGCGGTGGAATCTCCCGGTTCTGTTTGGGGCTGAGGCCTTTCAGCCAGGCCTTGCGGGCATGCACGATCAACTTCTCCAGTCCGGCATCCGCGAGTCGGGCGACAAACTCCGTCAGCGCTTCGAAGCTGTCCTGCTGATCGACGCCGATCCGGGCCTTGACACTGACTGGCAGGTCAATCGCATCACGCATGGCCGCCACGCTATCGGCCACACGTTGCGGTTCCAGCATCAGACAGGCGCCGAAGCGGCCGGACTGCACCCGGTCGCTCGGGCACCCGACATTCAGATTCACCTCGTTGAAACCCGCCTGCTGCGCCCACGCCGCGCACCGCGCCAATGATGCCGGCTCGCTGCCGCCGAGCTGGATCGCAAGCGGAGATTCGGCCGGATGATGCGCGAGCAGCCGTTCACGGTCGCCATGCACCAGTGCTGCGCTGGTGATCATTTCCGTGTACAGGTATGTCTGCGGCGTGATCTGGCGCAGGAAATACCGGCAGTGCCGATCAGTCCAGTCCAGCATCGGTGCAACGGAGAGCGGAAAACTGCCGAATGTCATACTCACCATTGTCACGAAATGACCGGCCGGCGACAAGCGTGGCGGCCGCGTCGTGCTGGAACCCGCGCTCGCCAGCCTTTATGATGCCGCATCATCAGTCAAAAGAATGGTAATGAAAGTGGCGGAAAACAAGATTCTCGTAACCGGGGGCGCCGGCTATATCGGCAGTCATGTAGTGCGTTTGCTGGCCGGAGCCGGCAAGGATGTGGTGGTACTGGATAACCTGTCGACCGGATTCGCCGACGCAGTCCGCGGCGCGGAACTGGTGGTGGGCGATACCGGCGATCGCGAGCTGGTGAGTCGGGTTCTGGAACAGCACCGGATCGACACTGTGTTGCACTTCGCGGCCCACACCATCGTCCCGGAATCGGTCGAAGACCCATTGAAATACTACGGCAACAACACCTGTTGCACGCGCTCGCTGCTGGAATGCTGTTCCAGAGCTGCGGTGAAACATTTCATCTTCTCCTCCACGGCCGCTGTGTACGGCGTCCCGGACAGCCCCTACTGCACCGAAGACAGTCCGCTCGCGCCGATCAATCCCTACGGCACATCGAAGCTGATGAGCGAAATGATGCTGCGCGACCTGGGCAAGGCCAGCAGCCTGCGCCACGTCATCCTGCGCTATTTCAATGTCGCCGGTTCCGATCCCGAGGGGGAGATCGGCCAGAGTACCGAGAAGGCTACGCTGCTGATCAAGGTGGCTGCCGAAGTCGCCGTCGGCAAGCGCGAACAACTTTATGTGTTCGGAACCGATTATCCAACACCCGATGGCACCGGGGTGCGTGACTACATTCATGTCGATGACCTGGCCGATGCGCACATCAAGGCACTGGACTACCTGGCTGCCGGCGGCGAGTCGGTCACCCTCAACTGCGGCTACGGCCATGGCTACAGTGTGCGCGAAGTGATCGATGCCGTGAATCGGGTCAGCGGATCACCGATCAAGGTGAAGGAAGAAGCGCGCCGCGCCGGCGATCCGCCCATGCTGATTGCCAGAGCGGAAAAAGCCCGCAGTGTGTTGGGCTGGGAACCCAAATACGATGACCTGGATTTTATTGTGAGAACATCGCTGGAGTGGGAACGCAAACGGTTAAAAACTTAGGGACACTCTCATAGAGCAGTAGCAACTGCCGGAGATTGCCGCGTCACTACGCGCCTCGCAACGAATTAACCAGGGATTCCCTCGTCGCAGTGCGGCGCTGCCGCACGCTCTGCGCCAGATACTCAAGCAGTCCGACGGTATCTTCCCAGCTGATGCAGGCGTCGGTAATGCTCTTGCCGTATTCGAGCGGCACACCGGGTACGCAATCCTGACGACCTTCCTGCAGATGGCTCTCGATCATGACTCCCAGTATGGAATCATCACCGGCCGCGATTCGACCCGCCACGTCTTCGCACACCGTCAGCTGACGCTTGAACTGCTTGGAACTGTTGCCGTGGCTGCAATCGATCATCAGGCGCGGCGTCAGCCCCGCCTGTTCAAGCTGGGCGGCCGCCGCAGCGACGCTCTGTGTATCGTAGTTCGGCTCCCGGCCACCGCGCAGGATGATATGGCAGTCGTCATTGCCGGAGGTCGAAAATATCGCCGAATGGCCTTCTTTGGTAAGCGAAAGAAAATTGTGCGGCTGCGAAGCCGAACGTATGGCGTCGATTGCAACCTGCAGTGAACCGTCCGTGCCATTCTTGAAACCCACCGCGCAGGACAGTCCGGATGCCAGCTCGCGGTGCACCTGGCTTTCGGTGGTACGCGCGCCAATGGCACCCCAGCTGATCAGGTCGGAAACGTACTGCGGCGTCATCAGGTCGAGGTATTCGGTCGCTGCCGGCACCCCGATCTCATTGATGTCCAGCAGCAACTTGCGCGCCAGCCGCAGGCCCTTGTTGATGAGAAAGCTGCCATCCAGATCAGGGTCGTTGATCAGGCCTTTCCAGCCTACCGTGGTGCGGGGCTTTTCGAAATAAACCCGCATCACCAGCAACAGATCATCGGCGAGCTTTTGCCGCATAGTCTGCAGACGTGTCGCGTATTCGAGTGCCGCGGCAGGATCGTGAATGGAACAGGGACCGACGATCACCAGCATCCGGTCGTCTTCGCCGTGTAACAGACGATGTACCGCACTGCGCGCTTCATAGGTGGTGCGCCCGGCAGTTTCAGTGATCGGGAATTCCGCCTGCAGTTCCGCGTACGGAACCACCTCTCGAACGTCCACGATTCTCAGGTCATCGGTCTTGTACGGCATGCGCTTTTTACCTGCTATCCCCGCGGCAGATTATGAAAAGACGCCGCTACTGGCGCCTGAACCGGCGATTATACACGACCGCTGCGCATTTGTTCGCGGTCCAGCCGGCTGCTCAGCTGTGAATACCGGTCTCCCGCGGGGCGCTGGATTCCCGGGCCAGCGCAGGATACTGGAAGGCATAGTACATAACCGGGATTACCAGCAGCGTCAGCACTGTCGATACCAGAATTCCGAAAATCAGGCTGATCGCCAGGCCGCTGAAAATCGGATCATCCAGAATGAATAATGCGCCCAGCATGGCCGCCAGCCCGGTGAGGGCGATAGGCTTGGCGCGCACGGCACCGGAACGTATCACCGCCTGTTCCAGGGGCATGCCTTCACGCACGGATATATTGATGAAGTCGACCAGCAGGATGGAATTGCGCACGATGATACCGGCCAGGGCAATCATGCCGATCATCGATGTGGCGGTGAACTGTTCGCCCAGCAACGCATGGCCAGGCATCACGCCGATGACCGTCAGTGGAATCGGCGCCATGATAACCAGCGGGGTCATATAGGACCGGAACTGTGCGACGACCAGCAGGTAAATGAGCACCAGCCCGACACTATAGGCAATACCCATATCGCGGAATGTCTCATAGGTAATCTGCCATTCCCCATCCCACTTGAGACTGTATTCATAGGGATTGACCGGCTGATTGATAAAATACTGCTCCAGCTTTCCCTGCTTCCGGAACTGTGAAACCAGATCGAACATCCCGTACAGCGGACTGTCGATCGGTCCGGCCATATCCGCGGTGACATAGACCACCGGCAACAGGTCCTTGTGATATACCGCGTGCTGACGCTGCGCTGCCTCGGGCAACGCCAGTTCGGACACGGGGACCAGCCCGTCGCGCCCTCGCACCTTGAGCGCCAGCAGTGATTCGAGATCGGCGCGATCCGCATTCGAGAAACGCAACCGCACCGGGACCGGATATTTACCGGCATCACTGTGCAGATAGGTGACGTCCGCACCGGCCAGCGCCGCCTGCACGCTGCTGACGACGTCGCCCTGGCTAACACCGAATTGCGCCGCCCGCTGGCGATCGATACCTATCCGCCACTCCGGAGCCGGGCTTTCCACGCTGGTGTCGACATCGACGATATCCGCGGTATTCGCGAATGCAGTACGCACCGCGGCAGCAGTTTCGATCAGCCCGTCATAATCCGGTCCGTAGACTTCCGCCACCAGCGCCGACATAACCGGCGGTCCGGGCGGCACTTCTGCAATCTTGATTGCAGCATCGAAGCGGCTGCCGATCTCCTGCAGTGGTCCACGGGCAGCGCGCGCAATATCATGGCTTTTACGTTCACGCTGATCCTTGCCGATCAGATTCACCTGTATGTCGCCGAAGTTGGGATCGCTGCGCAGATAATATTGGCGCACCAGTCCATTGAAATTGATCGGTGACGCGGTACCCGCGTAGAGCTGGAAATCCGAGACTTCCGGAATCGTGGCAAGGTACGCGCCCAGCTCAACGAGAACATGGTTGGTCTGCTCCAGCGAACTTCCCTCGGGCAGATCCACGACTACCTGGAATTCTGATTTATTGTCGAACGGCAGCATTTTCAGCACCACCCATTGCACAGCCACCATACCGACCGAGGCGGCAATCAGCAGCAGCATGACCAGCAACAGAAGGCGGCGTTTACCGCGCCCTTCCCTGCCGCGCAGAAACGGCTGCAGAATGCGCTGGAAAAACCGGTCCAGCCAGCCATCGCCGCCGGACTCCCCGGCCCCGGCGTGCGTATTCTGGTGAGCAAGAAAATTCGCGCTCAACCAGGGGGTCACGATGAAAGCGACCGCCAGCGAAATCAACATTCCGATACTGGCGTTGATGGGGATCGGACTCATGTAGGGCCCCATCAATCCGCTCACGAAGGCCATGGGCAACAACGCTGCGATCACGGTGAAGGTCGCGAGAATGGTGGGATTACCGACTTCATCGACGGCGACGGGAATGGCCTCGCGTATGCTCTTGCCACCCATTGCCATATGGCGATGAATATTTTCCACCACCACGATGGCATCGTCGACCAGGATGCCGATTGAAAAAATCAACGCAAACAGCGAAACGCGGTTAAGCGTAAAACCCCAGGCCCAGGAGGCGAACAGCGTCACCGCCAGTGTGACAATTACCGCCACGCCGACGATCACTGCTTCGCGCCAGCCGAGCGCCAGCAGTATCAACAACACAACGAAGAATGTTGCCACTACCAGTTTGGTGATGAGGGTAATGGCCTTGTCATTTGCCGTCGCGCCATAGTTGCGGGTAATCGTTGCCTGTACGCCCGCAGGAATAAAAATGCCGTGCAGCTGGTCGAAGCGCTCGATGACCTGTTTGGCAACCTGCACTGCATTGGTACCCGGTTTTTTGGCTATCGCCAGCGTCACTGCGGGAAACAGCCCGCCCGGCTCCAGACCCTTGTGTTCAGCGCCCGGACCCGTGCCCATCCACACCAGTTGCTCCGGCTGAGCCGGACCGGGCTGCACCGTTGCCACATCGCGGAGATACACCGGACCGCCATCGCGCATCGCGATAAGCAGGTTTTCTATTTCGCTGATCCCTTCAAAGAAATTCCCGATCTGCAACGGAATCACCTGGTTGTGCTGCACCAGGGCGCCCTCGTGCTGTGACTGGTTGGCCTGCACCAGCGCCTGGCGCAGATCGTCGATGACGATGCCATAGGCCGCCAGCGCCTGTGGATCAAGCTCCACGAGCACCACGCGGCCAGGGCCGCCCACGGTGTAGATATCGCGCGTGCCGGGCACCCGTTTCAGCTCCGCCTCTACCGTATGCGCCACCCGTTCGAGCTCATAGGCAGCACGATCGGAATCGTCTGTCCAGAGCGTCACGGTCACGATCGGAACGTCGTCGATACCCTTGGGTTTGATCAGCGGCTCGCCGACGCCAAGACCCGCCGGCAACCAGTCACGGTGCGAGAACATCGAGTTATAAAGCCGCACGATGGCCGCCGAACGTTCCTCGCCAACGTGATACTCGACAGTCAGTACCGCCATCCCCGGCCGGGAAACGGAATAGATATGTTTGACGCCTTCGATTTCCGACAACACCTGTTCCGCCGGTGTCGTCACCAGGTGTTCCACCTCGCGGGCGCTGGCGCCGGCAAAGGGAATCAGGACATTTGCGAAGGTCACATTGATCTGCGGCTCTTCTTCGCGTGGTGTGACCAGGATGGCGGCGATGCCCAGCAGTAATCCCAGCAGCGCCAGCAGTGGCGTCAAAGCCGAGTCCTGGAACCGGCGCGCGAGACTACCGGATATGCCCATCGCTCAGCGCTCTTTCAGGCGGTTGGATTTGAGTGCAATACCGGCGGCAACTGGATCCAGTGCAATCGTTTCTCCCTCACCGAGACCGGCCAGTACCCGTACCTGACCATCGATCCTGTCCCCCAGTCGCAACTGGCGAAAATACACGGAGCCGTTACTGTCGACGACATAGACGCCCGTCAGTTCGCTACGCGATACCACCGCCTGCTCCGGCACCTGTAACTGCGCCTCATGCCTCAGGGTAAAACCCACCTTGAGAAACATGCCGGGGTACAGACCGCTCGAATTAGCTGGCAGCTCCACGCGAACCGGAAACGTATGCGTGTCGCTGTCGGCATAGGGAAAGACGATAATGGTTTCGCTGATGATCGGCGTCTGTTCGGCTGACAGATATACCCTTGCCCGCTGGGCCTCGCGTACCGCCTCGACATAGGCCTGTGGCACCCGCGCGGTGACCCGCAGGCGATCCAGGGACAGACCCGACATCAACGGCTGTCCCACTGTTGCGGTCTCCCCTTCCTCCACATGGCGCTCGGTAACGATCCCGCTGTAGGGCGCGCGCACGGTGGTGTACTCGAGTCCTTCACGGGCCTGTGTCAAGGCACTGCGCGCCGCATTCACGCGTGCCCGGGCCGACTGAAGTTCAGCCTCTGCGCGATCCATGGCAGATTGTGACACCAGGTTGCGGCTGAACACTTCTTTGATGCGCTGGTATTCCGCTGAAGCTTCTTTCGCGAGCGCCTCGGCTTCGCGTAATGCTGCCTCTGCGCTATCTACGGCGGCCTGTTGCTCCGGACTGCGGAAACGTACCAGCACATCGCCTGCCTCGACAAAGTCGTCCACATCGAATAACACTTCTTCGATGCGTCCGGCGATCTGGGCTGACACCGTTGCCCGGTGCACGGCTTCAACGGTACCGTCGAAATAGCGCTCTACCGGCAGGATCTGTCGTTCAATGGTCTGGGTTGGAAATGCGTAATCCTGCGCCAGCAGACCGGCAGGCAACAACAGGGGCAATATCCAGCGGGTACAGCGAGGAGTCCACATGACACCGGCATCCGTAGTCAGTCGATAACCAGAAGCTTGGTCAATCCCGACAGGTTCTGCAAGTATTTGAGAGCGGTACGAAAGAGAGAGCTTTGAAATTGGTCGGGGCGAGAGGATTTGAACCTCCGACCACCTGCACCCCATGCAGGTACGCTACCAGGCTGCGCTACGCCCCGTGAAGTGCGGCATCATACAGCATCCGGCCGCAAGTGAGAATCTGGAAGAAGTGGAAAAGCGGTTTTAACGCTTGAGGATTTGCAACAGCTCTTCGAGTTCCTGACGCATCTGTTTGACAACCTGCTGACGCTGGCTGACATCCTCCCTGGCCTCTTCACCGGAGAGTCGCTGACGCGCTCCGCCGATAGTAAATCCTTCCTCGTAGAGCAGGCTGCGGATCTGGCGAATCATGATGACGTCGTGCCGCTGGTAATAACGGCGGTTACCACGCCGTTTAACCGGTTTGAGCTGGGGGAATTCCTGTTCCCAGTAGCGCAACACATGCGGTTTCACACCACAGAGTTCTGATACTTCGCCAATCGTGAAGTAGCGCTTGCCGGGGATTACAGGGAGTTCGTTATTGTTGCTGGCTTCCAGCATATGCCTCTACGCGCGCTTTAAGTTTTTGTCCAGGACGGAATGTCACCACCCGACGAGCGGAAATCGGGATTTCCTCACCGGTCTTCGGGTTACGGCCCGGCCGCTGGTTTTTTTCACGCAGATCGAAATTTCCGAAACCGGACAACTTCACCTGCTTGCCGTTTTCAAGGGCGGTCCGGATTTCCTCAAAGAATAATTCAACGAGCTCCTTGGCTTCACGTTTGTTCAGCCCGAGGTCTTCGAATAATCTCTCTGCCATGTCGGCTTTGGTCAGCGCCATGGTTCACTCTCTCAAGGTTGCAGCAAATTGTCGTTGCAGCTGACTGGTTATTCCATTCATTACCGAGTCAACATCCGCGTCAGTAAGTGTGCGTGAAGATTCCTGTAGAATCAAGCCAAAAGCGACGCTTTTTAGCCCCGTTTCTATACCCTCTCCCTGGTACACATCAAACACCAGCAGGTCCTGTAACAGGGGTCCTGCCTGACTGCTGATGGCATTACACAACTCAGCAGTTGGAATCTCCGCACTTACGACGTATGCGAGATCACGGCGGATCGACGGAAATCTTGAGATTTTCCCGAATGTTGGAACCTTGCGTTTAAGCAGAATATCGAGTTCAAGCTCAAACAGACAGGTTTTACTGGGGATTTCATACTTCCGGGCCAGCTCCGGATGGATACAACCCAGCCATCCGACGGTCCGTTCTTCGACTCTGATGGCCGCACTTTGTCCCGGATGCAGAGCCGGATGGCTGGCGGCCTGGAACATCGCGGCCAGGCCGCTGCCGCTCAGCAGCGCCTCGACGTCGCCCTTCAGATCAAAGAAATCGACGGCCTGGCGAGGCGCATCCCACTGCTCGGGATAACGCTCCCCCACTACGAGCCCGGAAAGAATTCTATCCTGTTTTATTTCAGTACCTTGCTGGATAAACTTCAAGCCATGTTCAAAGATACGGACGCGCCCCTGCTGGCGCGCCAGATTGTATTTGAGGGTATTGATCAGACCCGGCCACAGACTGGTACGCATCACCGACATTTCCGAGGAGATCGGATTCGCCAGTGCCACTGGCTGCTCGCCGGGAGTGAAGGCATCGGCCAGGTCGGATTCGATGAAACTGTAGGTTATGACTTCCTGGTAGTCCCGGTCCACCAGCAGCGCCTTGATGCGCTCCAGCGATGCAGTGGCTTCGGGCACCGGACGCATGGTCAGCTGTCCGCGGGTGGCGGCAATCGGTAGCCGGTTGTAACCAAACACCCGGCCCACCTCTTCGATCAGATCCGCCTCTATCGTCAGGTCGAAGCGGTATGCCGGAGGCGTGGCGGCCCAGCCGTCCGGGTTCGCGCTGAGCGCGACACCCAGCCGGGAAAGAATGTCTTCAACCTGATCATCTACGGGCACAAAACCCAGCAGCCGCTCGATGCGCGCGCGCCGCAACATGATCGGCGCCCTGGCCGGCAGATGCTCGCGCGCCAGCACTTCAGTTACAGGTCCCGCCTCGCCACCGACCAGGTCCAGCAACAGCGAGGTCGCGCGCTCCATGGCGCGCCGCTGCAATTCCGGATCGACACCACGTTCGAATCGATGCGAAGAATCCGTGGTCAGTCCGTAGCGCCGGGCACGGCCTGCGATGCAGAACGGTGTGAAGAACGCCACCTCCAGAAACAGATCTTCGGTCCCCGGTCCGATACCCGAATCGATTCCGCCCATCACACCCGCGAGTGCCAGAGGCTTCTGCTGGTCACAAATCAGCAGCGTTTCAGCATCCAGTTCTATCGTTTTCTCATCGAGCAGAGTCAACTGTTCACCCGGCCGCGCATAGCGCACCTCGATAGCACCCGATAACTGCGCCAGATCGAATGCGTGCATGGGCTGCCCCAGCTCCAGCAGCACATAGTTCGTCACATCGACCACCGGCCCGAGACTGCGCATGCCGCTGCGGCGTAGTTTTTCCTGCATCCACAGCGGTGTCGCGACGTTCTGATTGATGCCGCGAATGATCCGGCCGAGGTAACGCGGGCAGGCTTCGGGGACCGTCACGTGAATTGGAAACTCGGTTTCGACGGTTGCATCAACAGCGGCAATGGCCGGCTCGCTCACATCTGTGCCGGTCAGGGCGCCCACTTCGCGTGCCATTCCCAGAATGCCAAGGCAATCGCCACGGTTCGGCGTCAGATCGACTTCGATGGCTGTGTCGTCAAGGTCGAGATAACGCCGCAGGTCGACGCCAATCGGCGCATCCGGCGGCAAATCCATCAGGCCCTGGTGTTCATCGCTGAGCCCCAGCTCGCGCGCCGAACACAACATGCCACTCGATTCGACGCCACGCAGTTTGGCCGGCCTGATTTTCATATCGCCGATGCGCCCGCCGAGCATCGCCAGCGGCGCGCGCATGCCGGCAATCACATTCGGTGCGCCGCAAACGATCTGCAGGGGCTCATCCGCGCCAGTGGATACCTTGCAGACACGCAACTTGTCGGCATCAGGATGCGGCTCGACTGACAGCACTTCCGCCACCACCACGCCGCTGAACCCACCTGCAACCGGTGTCACCGAATCCACTTCCAGCCCTGCCATCGTCAACTGCTCGGCAAGTTGTTGCGTGTCGAGTTCGGGAGCAACCCATTCCCTTAACCAGGCTTCACTGAATTTCATATCTGTTCCAGGCCCAAACGAAAATCAAATGTTTAACGGAACTGCTGCAGAAAGCGCAGATCGTTTTCGAAGAACAGCCTCAGGTCATCGACGCCATACTTGAGCATCGCCAGGCGCTCCACGCCCATCCCGAACGCCAGGCCGGTGTATTGCTCATTGTCCACGCCGACGTGCTCGAAAACATTGGGATGCACCATGCCGCAGCCCAGGACTTCCAGCCAGCCGCTGTGGCTGCAGACCCGACAGCCTTCTCCGGAACAGATCACGCACTCGATATCCACTTCGGCGGAGGGTTCCGTGAACGGAAAATACGACGGCCGGAAACGCACACCAAGATCTTCACGCTCAAAGAAGTGTTTAAGGAATTCGTCCAGCAGACCCTTGAGATCGGCGAAGCTGACCTGCTCGTCAACCAGCAGCCCTTCGACCTGGTGAAACATCGGTGTATGAGTAAGATCGGAGTCACAGCGGTATACCCGCCCCGGCGCGATCACCCGGAACGGGGGCTTCTGAGTCTCCATAACCCGGATCTGTACCGGCGAGGTATGGGTACGCAACACCCGATGGGCATCGACGTAAAAAGTATCGTGCATGGCGCGCGCCGGATGGTGCGCGGGAATATTCAGCGCCTCGAAGTTGTGGTAATCATCTTCGATTTCCGGACCTTCAACGGTCACGAATCCCATGCTCGCGAACAACTGCTCGATGCGTTGCAAAGTACGGGTAACCGGGTGCAGTCCGCCGCAATGCTGACCGCGTCCCGGCAAAGTCACATCGATACGTTCGGAAGCCAGTTGCGCTTCCAGAAGCCGGGCCTGGAGCTCGCCCTTGCGCGCTTCTATGGCATCCTGAACCTGCTTCTTGACCACATTGATGGCTTGCCCTGCGGTGCGCCGCTGATCGTCCGGCAGGCCCCCCAGCTGTTTCAGCTGTTCGGTGAGCACGCCTTTTTTGCCGAGAAACTGCACGCGCACCTGGTCGAGTGACTGCAGATCGGTGGTCGCCTCAACAGCGGCCTTTGCCTGTTGTTCGAGTGCGGCTAACGCCTCCACTTGTGTCTATCTCCCCGGAACCATAAAAAATAAAAAGGGGAAAGGTTTTGGCCTTTCCCCTTAACAGGTCAGTTTATATCAGGTCGCTGTTTGACAGCGGCTGGTTCAACCCGCGAGGCTGGCTTTGGCCTTCTCTGCCAGCGCGCTGAATGCAGCCTTGTCGAACACGGCCAGATCAGCCAGAACCTTGCGGTCGACCTCGATCCCGGCCTTGCTCAACCCGCTGATGAAACGGCTGTATGACAGATCGTTTTCACGAGCACCTGCATTGATACGAGCGATCCAGAGGGCGCGGAACTGGCGCTTTTTCTGGCGGCGGTCACGGTAGGCATATTGACCTGCCTTGATGACTGCCTGTTTGGCTACGCGATAAACAGTGCCCCGGGCGCCGTAATAGCCTTTCGCCTTGTCGAGGACCTTCTTGTGACGGGCGCGAGCCTGCACCCCACGTTTTACTCTTGGCATCAGTTATTCCTCATCAAGTTCAAATGTACGGCAGCATGCGACGGATCGAAGGCTGATCGGCCTCATTCACCTGCACGATGCGGCACAGCAGACGTTTCCGCTTGCTGCTTTTCTTGGTGAGGATATGGCGGTGGTGTGACTGCCCACGCTTGATGCCATTCGCTGTTGCGCGAAACCGCTTGGCGGCTCCACGATTGGTTTTCATCTTCGGCATAGTTCTCTCTCCCGCTTCTATTGATACTTGATGTCGTTCCCAGGCGCGGTGATTGCCCGGAACGACCCATAGCAAAACTGCTACTTCTTCTTCGGTGCCAGCACCATGACCATTTGCCGGCCTTCCATTTTCGGAAACTGTTCAACCGAACCCAGTTCCTCGAGGTCAGTCTCGACCCGCTTCAGCAGATCGCGGCCCAGTTCCTGGTGAGCCATTTCACGTCCACGAAAACGCAGTGTAACTTTAACCTTGTCGCCCTCGGTCAGGAATCGGGTCAGGTTACGCAACTTCACATTGTAGTCGCCGATATCGGTGCCCGGACGGAACTTGATTTCCTTGACCTGAATCTGCTTCTGCTTCTTGCGGGCGGCCTGTTGCTTCTTCTGTTCATCGAAGCGGAACTTGCCGTAGTCCATGAGCTTGCAGACCGGAGGATCAGCCTGGGGCGATATTTCAACCAGATCCATTGTACCCTCTTCAGCGACACGCAGTGCCTCTTCCAACGGGACGACTCCGAGCTGTTCGCCTTCAACGCCGACCAGACGTACCTGATCAGCAACAATGTCCTGGTTAACCCGATGTTTCGATTTCTTTACCTGAGCGATGTTTAAACCTCCAAAGCGTTTAAGCCGCGGCTCGCGATTTCTGCGGTCAGCCCCTGTGACAGGGCTTGCAAGGACATGCTTCCCAGGTCCTTACCGCTACGCGTGCGCACGGCCACGGTTGCGGATTCAGCTTCACGATCCCCTACCACGAGCAGATAGGGGATGCGCTGAATCGTGTGCTCGCGGATTTTAAAGCCGATCTTCTCATTTCTCAAGTCCGATTTGATTCTCACTCCCTGATTTTTCAAGCTTTCTTCAACTTCGAGGGCATATGGGGCCTGCCGGTCGGTAATATTCAGCACCACCGCCTGTACCGGAGCCAGCCAAACTGGCAGGGCGCCGGCGTAATGTTCGATCAAAATACCGATAAATCGCTCAAGAGAGCCCAGTATAGCCCGGTGCAGCATCACCGGCACATGCTTGGCGCCGTCTTCGCCCACGTAGTGCGCCCCCAGCCGATCCGGCATCGAGAAGTCCAGCTGAATGGTGCCCAGCTGCCAGACCCGATCCAGGCAATCCTTGAGGGAGAACTCGATCTTGGGGCCGTAGAAGGCGCCCTCGCCCGGCTGCAGATCCCAGCTCAGTTGCTTGTGATTCAGCGCATCTTCGAGGGCCTTCTCGGCCTTGTCCCAGAGTTCATCCGCACCGACCCGCTGCTCCGGCCGCGTCGACAACTTGATGATGACGTCATCAAAACCGAAATCGCGGTACACCTCGAACAGCAGGTCAATGAAACTCGACACCTCATCGAGGATCTGTGCTTCGGTACAGAAAATGTGCGCATCGTCCTGCACGAAGCCGCGCAGGCGCATCAAGCCATGCAGGGTGCCGGACGGTTCGTTGCGGTGACAGGAACCGAACTCGGCCAGCCGCAGCGGCAGATCGCGATAGCTTTTCAGCCCCTGGTTATAGATCAGAATGTGCGCCGGACAGTTCATCGGCTTGATCGCATAGGTGCGATGTTCGGAATCGGTGGTAAACATGTCGTCGTGGAATTTTTCCCAGTGCCCCGACTTCTCCCACAGCGAACGATCGATCACCTGCGGCGTATGCACTTCCTGATAACCGTGCCGGCGCAGTTTGGCGCGAATGTAATCCTGTATCTGCAGATACACCTGCCAGCCGGCGTCATGCCAGAACACCATGCCGGGCGCTTCTTCCTGGGTATGGAAAAGATTCATGGCGCGGCCGATCTTGCGATGGTCGCGCTTCTCTGCTTCTTCCAGACGATGCAGATACGCCTTCAGCGCTTTCTTATCTGTCCAGGCGGTTCCATAAATGCGTTGCAGCATTTCGTTGTTCGAATCGCCGCGCCAGTAGGCGCCGGCCACCTTCATCAGCTTGAAAGCCTTGAGCTTGCCGGTACTCGGAACATGCGGGCCGCGACACAGATCGATAAAGTCGCCTTGCTGGTAGAGCGAGATATTCTCGCCCTGAGGAATCGAACCGATGATTTCCGCCTTGTACTCTTCGCCCATGTCACGGAAGAAATCGATCGCCTCGTCGCGCGGCATCAGTTTGCGGCTGACGTGCAGATCCTGCCTGGCCAGTTCGGCCATCTTGTTTTCGATCTTTTCCAGATCTTCCGGCGTAAAGGCACGCTGATAGGCAAAGTCATAGTAAAAACCATTTTCGATGACCGGGCCGATGGTGACCTGGGCGTCGGGAAACAGTTCCTTGACTGCCTGCGCCAGAAGGTGCGCGGTGGAGTGGCGGATAACATCCAGACCTTCCTCATCGCGCTCGGTGACAATACTGAGCGCCGCGTCGTGATCGATGACGTGCGACGTATCCACCAGCTCACCATCAACGCGTCCGGCCAATGCGGCTTTGGCCAGGCCGGGACCGATGTCGGAGGCGATGTCGCGAATGGAAACCGGATGATCGAAGGAACGCTGACTGCCGTCAGGCAGGGTAACTACAGGCATATGTTGCTCCAGTGGTGGCCGCTACGAATGGCCACTTGAACTCTCTCGATATAAAAAAGGGACAGATCAGGCGATCTGCCCCCCCGTGAAACTGGTAGGCGCGATTGGACTCGAACCAACGACCCCCACCATGTCAAGGTGGTGCTCTAACCAACTGAGCTACGCGCCTGAAGTTCTAAGTCAGCGAATTCTACAGGGTCGCCAATTCCTGTCAACTACAGGCCAAACTATTAAGATCAGGAGAGTTTCCTCTCAATCAACTGGCTCGTCCGGGTCGGGAAATATCTACAGACAATCCTGTCCGGCTACGTCTATTCTCAGCTCATCAGAGGCTTGTGCCCAAACTGTGCCCACCTCGTGTCCATTTTGTGTCCATTTTGTGTCCATGGTCAAAAGCCAGCGAGCGCCCCGGTCGAATACCACTCAACCAGCGCGAAACGATTATGGGCACAGGCAACACCATCCTATCTTACCTATCTTATGCGCGCTTTTTCGTCCCTTTGATACCCAGATACTGATCCAGAGCCATACGGACCACGTCCGAGCGAGAGGGAATACCCCCACTCCCCTTCTCCGCCAGCGCCATCCGTTTCTGATCGATCGCCTGTAACGTTTCGTCATCAACCCTCACCGCCAACTGCTTCTGTCCCGGACTGGCAGCGTTCATCTGTCTCTCCTCCCTCAATACACGAATTACCTTGCATGATCTCATTTGTCAGACAACTTGACAAGCAGACATATTTGTCATACAATATGATTATCAGACAAGTATACGCGAATTATTAAAAGGAGAATCAAATGGACGTTACTTTTATTACAGGGGCACAACTCGCCAAGCGACTCCATTACTCAGAGCGCCATATCCGTGAATACCTGAAGGATCGCCATTTCATCGAAGGCACCCATTATGTCCGGCTACCAGGTTCTCGCCGGATTCTCTACGTATGGGAAAACATTGCCAATGACATTCTTGGTCACACTGGAAATGCGACCGCAATCCCGATGGCAAACGGCGGGGTGTGCCATGGGTAGTATCCGGGTAAGAAAAGAGACCAACACCTTATATTTTGATTTCAGGTATCAAGGTGTACGTTGCAGAGAACAGACAACCCTAACGGAAAGCCTCATCAACCGCAGGCGCCTTAAACAGGTACTCAGAAACATGGAACGGGAAATCCGCGCCGGCACGTTTTCATATCGCCATTATTTCCCGCATAGCAAACGCGTCGATTTGCTTGAACCGTTGACCTCGACTACCCCTCCACCGACAGCAGATGAACTTACCGACGCTGCCAGGGAAGCATTACAAAATAGCGACACATCGGCGACAAGCAGCATCTCAGTAGCAGGAACACCGCTGTTTACCGCTTTTAGTGACCAGTGGTATTCGGAGCGTGAAATTGGCTGGAAACGCTCCAATCAAATAAAGGTCAGCGACATCCTTCGCAAACACCTCGTCCCACGATTCAAAGGAAGAAGAGTCGGCGACATCACGAAAACCAACATCCTGAACCTCCGCACCCATCTCGCCAAAGATTGCCGCGGAGGCAAAGGACTTTCTCCTGCCAGGATCAATCAGATCCTTAACATTTTGCGCCAGATTCTCGAAGAGGCCGCCGACCGTTTCGACTTTAGCGCACCATATCGTGGCATCAAGCCACTGCGTGTACCCCGGACCCGGGTGGACCCCTTCTCTACTGGTCCTCGACACCGTCCCGGCCTGTTACCGCACTTATTTCACCGTAGCTTTCTTCACCGGCATGCGCACCTCCGAGCTTATTGGACTCAAGTGGCAGTATGTGGATTTCGAGCGCAATGAAATCGAAGTCAGGGAAACCCTGGTACAGGGTCATCCCGACACACCTAAATGCGAAGGTTCCGAGCGGATCATCGACATGTCCACGGTGGTCGCTCAGGCTCTACGGATTCAGCACAAGAAAACCGACGACCGCTCTGAGTATGTTTTCTGTGGCCGCGACGGGCAGCCATTGAATTACCGTAACATCACGAGCCGCGTCTGGTACCCCTCCCGAGCGAAAGCCGATCTCCGTCGCCGGCGCCCATATCAGACACGACATACGGCCGCGACACTGTGGTTGGCCTCTGGCGAGAGTCCGGAGTGAATTGCACGTCGGATGGGGCACACGACCACAAAAATGTTATTCACGGTCTATTCGCGCTATGTACCGAATCTGACTCGCCAAGATGGGTCGGCAATGGAACATCTCCTACGCACGCAATTCGGAGAAGCCAGATGAGAAAATCGGGTTATGTTCACATCTCCGCTACAGCGGAAGATACGGTGTCGACGTTGTCCAGGTTAAGGCATGTGGAAGACTGCAGCCTTTTAGACACGTCGAAGTTTCGGGAGAATCCATCATGATATTGAGCGAAGTACTCAAGCAGCTGTGCCAATCCGAATCCCCGAACGAGCCCATCGAAGGAACGTACCGAGTCATACGGGTAAAGTGGCATGATAACCCATGCCTCGGCGCCTGCCGCTGCCTGGAATTGCAGGGCTGCTCTGGGACTGCACATGCACTATTGCCAGGCGAGGCATGTCGGCCGTGGCTGGCTGCCGGCGCCCCGTACTCTCTAAACCTACGAGCCCGCACTGACCAAGAGCGACCGGTAATCGAAGTGGTTTCAATCTCGGGCACTCCCATAAGCGACTTCAATCCTCTCGTTTTGTTACCATCGGATTGGACACCAATTCCAGACCTCATCCCGAGGCTCTTATGCCTGTATCAGCAATTGCACTCACCAGCCCTTGTCCGTTTCTGGGAAATCGTTTTCCGCAATGAACCTTGGGCAATGGGATTTTTGAGTATCCCCGCCAGTAAGACGTGTCACCATAGCGGCCCTGGCGGGCTGTTTGTTCATAGCATAGAGGTAGCAGAATCCGTTGCTGCAACACTGAGAACCTACCCCTTGCTGACTGATATCGAACGCGATGCAGCAATCACCGTGGCACTGTTGCATGACGCTATGAAGGTAGTATGGTCAGACCATAATCCGAATCGTTGGAAGGTGCCATTCCGGCCTCGTGAACACGAGCGACTGCTACCTTATTTCCTGGCCGAACCACTACTTGACCTGATGCAGCATGATCAGGATGCTCATGGCGTTCTGGTGCGGCTAATCGATGACTACACTCGTCCCCACGAATTCGCCAATAGTCCATTAAACAGCATTATTCGCGATGCTGACCGCCTCAGCTCACATCTTGACGCTCGTAATAGTGAACGAATGACTAAGGGGAACAAGCGCAATTGGATTAAAGCAGGTGGCCGTATGCATTGGTCTCCGCTGACACCGCTCGATTAAGACACTCACCGGTACGGCCAGCACAATTGAGGCGGCAATTGCGGCGATACTTATGCTCGACAACCAACGAGTGCGCATGTTCAAGCCTTCGTAAAATTGGAATGCCGGTCTCGCGATGCAGCGCCAGGTTATTCGTATCACCTTTATCGGGGCGTTCAGGATCTGCAACAGCAGCCGGACCGCAGCAGCAATCGGCTGAGCCTCGCGCTGCCCGCCCTGGGCCTGTACATCGCGAACGCCCTGTTCATGCCACATATCAGAAAATCCTTATAAGCTCGACTCAAAACCGGCTCTCACCCGCCAAAAAGAGGTTGACGCGCGCTCCTTCGGGGCATAACGTGCAACCAAATTGAGCACCGCAGCCAATCATCAAACGGTGCCTAGGGAGGAGATTCCCTATGGTTCATTTAAGGTGTCAGTCAGTGCGTCGCTTGCTCGGCAACCTGATCGCTTTGCTTCTGGTAATGAATACCTCGGTGCACGCCTGGACTGGGCTGGCCGATCACGCATGCTGTTTCAAGACTGCAACTGATCTGCGCGAAAACCATTCCCGTCCCCCGATAACGAATAACTTGCTGCCCGTTTATGGGCGGGCCTCCGCCACCACCTCCACGCTTCGTCTCCTGCTGACCGCAGAAAAAGACCAAAACACTGTTGAAGGTCCGTCGGCTTCCAATGACGGGCGGCAGCTCCTGCACGCCCCTTATCGGGCTAAATGAGTCGACGACCCGCGAAAGAGACGTTCGGCGTCACCGCCTGACCGTAACAAGACAGCTCGACGACGGACATTTATCAAATTAGTGACTTGAGAGGTTAAAGAAATATGAAGAGGAGAACATTTCTGCAGTTTGGCGCCGTCGGCGCCGCCGGCACGCTGACCGGCGTGGGCGGGCTGCTGAGCTGGACGCCCCGCGCACGTGCGGCAACCGTATCGGCGGTCTACTACATCACAGACGGCTACGTAGCCCAGCCGGACGGGTTGAATGTCTACTTCAAAGGCTACAGCGGCAGTTCATCGTCCCTCGCAGTACCGGGCGCACCGCTCATTGCCCAGGAAGGCGATACCTTGCAGATTACGATCGTCAATACTCTGAACAGCGATCACAGCTTCGTCATCGATGGCATGGTGGACAGCGGCGTGATCGGCGCAGGGCAGGTGCAGACTGTCAGTTTTATTGCCGGATCGCCCGGCTCCTACCTCTTTTACGATGCGCTTAACGCCCCTTATAACCGCCTGGCCGGTTTGCATGGCGGCATCGCGGTGATGCCGGCCGGCAGCAGCAACGAGTTGTATCCAGGCAGCCCGACGTTTGTTCAACAATCGATTTGGGTCATGACCGAAATCGATCCCGCCTGGAATGACCGGGTACGCCGGGGTCTCACGCCGGACACCGCCTTCACACCGCGGTATTTCACGATCAATGGTCGCAGTATGCGCGTGCCCGGCTCGGCAGATTATGGCAACCCGGATATCGACTCCGGTTATCACCCGGGCACACGGCTTACCGGCAGCATCGGCGATCGAACCCTGGTGCGCATCCTCAACGCCGGCATGGCGACCCACTCCGTTCATTTTCATGCCAATCACGTGGAATGGCTGGCGCGGAATGGTGAGATCCGGCCCGACATCTGGAAGAAGGATTCCCTGATGTTGCCGAACAACAGGGGCAGCCTCGATGTCATTTATCCTTTCGAGCCGCCGCCGGATGCACATCCCGCAGTAACGACGGGCCACTATCCGATGCACCTGCACGACGAAATGACGCAGACAGCGGGCGGCGGACTCTACCAGTTCGGTATTGCCACCACCATCGCCTTTGAATAGTGAGGAGGACGCAGCATGTTCAGTGTACTTAAATTTAAACCGATTCAGATGATGCATACTGGCGGTGGCGGCGGTAATGCCTGTTATACCTACCCCGACGCACCGGCCACACCGGGTCTGACCACCGCCGACGTGGTGTTCGATCGCAGTGCGCACATGAACGGATCAATCACCATGGACGACGGCCGCACCGTCAGCATGTGGGGGTTCAACACCGGCGGCGGTGGCATGGGAGGCGGTGGAGGGCCCTTTCCTTCCCCAGCAATGCGCGTTACCGAAGGACAGATCGTTCACACCCGACTGACAGCGGGAATGATGAACGGCACTCACACCATCCACCATCACGGTATCGAGCCCAGCACCGAGAATGATGGCGTGGGACATTATTCGTTCGACGTGAACGGGACCTATACCTATCAATGGAAAGCGTCGCATGCGGGCACCTACTTCTACCACTGTCACACCAACACCGTACTGCACGCAGAAATGGGCATGTACGGTGCGCTGATCATCGATCCGCCGGAAGGCCCGGGAACGCTGTACTCCGGCGGGCCGACCTATGACGTGGAAGCCGTGTGGGCATGTGACGAGATCGACTCCAGCTGGCATGCATTGTCCTGGACCGCAGGCACCTGCGGCGGTGATGCCGGCCTCAATGATCTCAACCCGGACTACTTCGTCATTACGGGAGTCGATGGCGCGCAGTCCGCGTTGACCGATCCGGGTGTTGCGGTCACCATGAACACCGGCCAGCGTTTGCTGGTTCGCTATATTTGCGCGGGTTACCTGCCACAGCGGATCGACTTCGGTGGCCTGACAGCCACCCTGTACATGTCCGACGGTCGGCCTCTGCCAAACCCCATTCAGGTGCAGTCACTGGAAGCCTCTTCTGCGGAGCGTTACGACTGCATATTCCAGCCCGGGTCACCCGGCATTTATGAGGTAACAGTGGAATACCTGGACTGGGTGAGTGGCGAAACTCTGGGAACGGCTCGCACGCGTATCACTGTCCAGTGATGAAGGCAACATGAGCCGGCACACCCTGTGGTTTCAACGAATACACCGTTACCTGCGCGGCAGGGCAACCTCTTGAATCCGGTAGTCAGGCCCTGATTCTGCAACTCCACCAGGGCATCTTGCCGGGTGGTCCAGTTTTCCAGTCCCTGCAGGTCGCGTTTGAAGCGATAGCCCACAGCGCCTTGTGCCTCGTGCACCATGACCTACCGTCCAGCGCCGGCCAGGGTGATGGCGGCCGCCAGCCCGGCCGGCCCCGCGCCTGCAATTTCGATAGCGGTGCCATCCATTCTGCGCACGTCCTGTGTCTACCCCGTATTCTTTCCGGCGCTGCGCGCGGCGAAGACGTTATGAATGCGGCGTTTTATGGGCACACTGGGTCTTTCACTTTTTCATTGCCGCGTCCCATCATGTCCTCCTTACGATCACTCCTCATCGTGAACAGCTGAATCGCGAGTTTTGGCCTCCCGAAAACAGACCTTGCGTGACAGCGGGCCCGCCCAGGCGACCAGCAATGGCGTCAACGCGAGACTCAGGATGATTGTGCCCAGCACCACCTGCTCGACGGCGGATCCGAGCACACCCTGGTTAGCCGCCAGCATCACCAGCACCAGTCCGAACTCTCCACCCTGGGACAGCAGCAATGCCGTATGCAAGGCCACACCCCGGGGCACGCTAAACAACCGTCCCAGAATGGTGATGGTCAACGTTTTGATCAGCAGCAACATGGTCAATGCCAACAGCACCCATGGCAGCAGCGCCCCCACCGCGGCCAAATCCAGCATCATGCCGATCACCACGAAAAAGAAGCCCAGGAGTACGTCACGAAACGGCCGGATCTCCTCCCGGAGACGATGCCTGTACTCGGTCTCGCTGAGCATCGCGCCGGCGAGAAATGAACCCAGGGCCAACGACAAACCCGCGAACTCGGTAACCCATGCCGCCGCAAGTGCGAACAGCAGCGCCGTAAGCGTGAACAGCTCCTCTGATCCACGTTCAGCGATAAACCAGAACAACGGCCGTAACAACCACCTGCCAGCCACCATCATCAACGCGATCACAATCGTTCCGGCCAACGAGGCCTGGCCGATTGCGGCCCAGACACCGGTTTCCGGATCGCCAGCCAACACCGGAATCAGGATCAGAAAGGGAACCACGGCCAGGTCCTGAAAAATCAATACTGCCACCGCCAGCCGGCCGTGCTGCTGTTCGAGTTCGTCCCTGCGAGCGAGTTCGCGCGACACCACCGCCGTCGAGGACAGCGCCAGTGCCCCGCCCACCACGAAGGCCGCAGCCGGGACGAGTCCCGCCGCCCAGGCCAACAGCGCGCCGAGCGCCGCGGTGATCATCACCTGGGCCCCACCGAGTCCGAACACATGTTTCCGCAAGGTCCATAGCCGGCTCAAGGAAAACTCCAGTCCGATGGTGAACAGCAGCAGCACCACCCCGAACTCGGCAAGGAAATGCAGATCCTCGGTATGGGGTATCCAGGAAAAGCCGCTGGGGCCGAGAACGATCCCGACCAGCAAGTAGGCCAGCAAAATCGGCAGCCCTATGCGTTCGAAGAGGGCCAACAGCGCCACGGAAGCGGCGAGAAGGCCGATGACACCGGTGAGTACTGGATGCTCCATTCAAATTACCCTGTATTAAAGCTAGCGCCGAGGCGCAGGAACACCACATTCCCCGGCACCAGTTCTTTTGCCGGGGAGGTGCTGCCAGCGACCGTCGCGCAACACGCGGGCGACGGGCGCGAGGCGCTGCTTCAAGGCCTCGATCGCGTGGTCGGCCTTGAACTCTTCCCATAAGCCGACGCCGGCGTTGATGAGCAGCAGGCCGGCGATGACCGTGAAGTCCTCCCAGCGTCCGTCCGCCGCCGACAGAATCGCGGCGATCTCGGTCATCCAGGGAATGGGGCCCCGGAAAAAGACGAGAAACTTGCGCCAGGGACTGACACGTTTCTCCGCGATGGTGTTTTCCCCGTACTCGGCCAGCCGCGCCCGCGCCTCGGCCGTCGTGAGCCCCGTTGCCTCGGTTGCGTGATCATGTCTTATTCCTCCTCCTTGCTCGGATGCCGAGGCACGCATCTCCCGATTCGCGCCACCGGCGTTTGCGGAGCAGCGGGGATGCCAGTTTGGCCAGGACGCTATGATCGCCGCCGAATCGACACAACGAATCCAGGTGCGTGTCGAGGTTCTCAAACAGCAGATAAGAAATCACGAACTCGTCATCGCCCCCTGGTTCATCGGTTGCCAGTCATCAGGTCTTCGCGCTTCTGCAGGTACTCCTCGCGCGTGATCTCGCCGCGCGCGTAGGCCTCGTCGAGCAGCTCGAGCGCCGTCCTCACACGCTCCTGCTCAGGAGGACTGGAGGACATGTGGCCACTGCCTTGCATGCCGCCCCACCAGGCGAAGCCGAGTACCATCACCAGCATCAGGACAAGCATCGATGCCCCGGCATCTCCGCGTTGATAACGTTTCGTCATTGCTCACCTCCTGCATCATCCATGCGTTTTTCCATCATCTGAAACAACACTCGTTTTGTCGCGGGCCATGAGCCGCTCGCGCCCCGTCGACCACAACACGGCCACGCCAGCGGCGGACAGCAGCGAGCCAGCCATCATGCTGCGTCACGCGTTGCGACACACCTGCCGGCCGGGAAAGGCGAGCTCGGCGATGAACAAGCTCATGACTCAGACATCCTTTCTTTCGACCAGCGCCCGCGCCCGTTGGCACACATTCTCCACCGTGAAGCCATATCGGTGCAGCATCTCCGGCCCCGGCGCCGAAGCGCCGAAGTGATCCACGCCGAGCACGTCTCCGCGGTCACCCACGTAGCGATGCCACCCCTGGGTCGCCCCGGCCTCGACCGCGAGTCGTGCCGGGATGGAGGGCGGCAACACCGAGTCTCGATACGCCTGGGATTGGGCCTCGAACAGTTCCCAGCTCGCCATGGAGACGAGGCGCACTGCGACGCCCTCTCCCTGCAGGCGCTCCGCCGCGGCCACAATCAGCCCGACCTCGGAGCCGCTGGCGATCAGGATCAGCTCGGGCTTGCCATCCGCCGCATCGGACAACAGGTACGCCCCGCGGCGCAGGCCATCCGCCGGCGCATAGCGGCGGCGATCGAGCGTGGGCAGGCCCTGCCGGCTCAGCACCAGCAC
>JAVVEV010000031.1:0-35482 GCA_032251035.1 Thiogranum sp.
CAACGTTATTCTTACTCACAGTGGCGTATCTCCTCAGGTTGTTTGTTTGTCTCGCAACAACAAATCAACCAGATACGCCGCTTCTTTTCAACTGCTCAAACACCAGATTCGGTTATAACTCAGACATACTCAGACCACCCGCCAACTTCCCCGATTAAGAAAAAAGGCCCTGTAAAACAGGGCCTTGAACTGGTCTGGCGTGGTCTTAGCTGGTTTTCGCTAAGTCATCGATTTGGTGGAGGCGGCGGGAATCGAACCCGCGTCCGCAAGTCCTCTGCCTTTGGCTCTACATGCTTATCCGCGTCTTTTAATTTAGCTGGCTGCTATCCGACGGGCAGGGAACACAGTCAGCGATTCCGGTTAGGTTTTAACGTATCGGCGCCGGACGCACTTCAACGCGATTCTGTATGGGATGACTCCGGTGATCCGGGCGTACAGACACACGCCGGGCCGAAGGCTTTACACCGGTTTTTAAGCGGCTAAAGCGTAGTTGTCGTCGTTGGCAACTATAAGTGTTACAGCTGGATTTACGAGGTAATCTGTTCCTCGGCATGCACCTCGGGTTTCGCAACCCACGTCGAAGCCAGGTCGCCCCCGGATTCTTCAAGTTGGACAATATACACCAAGCCGGAGTTCCCGCCTATGTATGCGGCTGGCGGTTGCTCCTTAGTAGACTAGTTTGGGGATCGAAACGGCTATTTCAAGGGCTTTATCAGCGACTGCGCATCAGCCGTTGCTTGTCGCGTTGCCAGTCACGATCTTTGACGGACGCCCGCTTGTCGTGTTCCTTCTTGCCCTTGGCGAGCGCGATTTCGAGCTTGGCGCGGCCTTTTTTCCAGTACATCGCGGTAGGGATCAGTGCATAGCCCTTGCGCTCCACGGCGCCGATCAGTTTGTCGAGTTCCTCGCGGTGCAGCAGCAGTTTGCGGGTGCGCCGGGAATCCGGCTGAATGTGGGTGGAGGCGGTCTGCAGCGGTGTGATCAGGGCGCCGAACAGGAATGCCTCATTGTTTTTCAGCATCACGTAGGCGTCCACCAGCTGTACTTTACCCGCGCGCAGGCTTTTGACTTCCCAGCCTTCCAGCACCAGTCCGGCTTCCTGTTTGTCTTCCAGTACATACTCGTGGCGCGCCCGCTTGTTGAGCGCGATGGTGCTGCCCGGGCTTTTTTTGATTGCTGCTTTGGCCATGCCGCCATTATACCTGCTCACCCGTGGCGCTGTGGCGAAAATTCTTATGCTTGAGACTGTTAGCCGTTTTACGGACAATTGCGCATAACCACAGAGCAAGGCGGGATGGTATGGGGGGGAAACGGGAATCGATTCACGGCGTCTGGTCGGGCCGGCTGGCCTTTGTGCTGGCGGCGACCGGCTCTGCGGTGGGGCTCGGCAATATCTGGAAGTTCCCTTATATCGCGGGCGAGAACGGCGGTGGCGCGTTCGTGATCGTGTACCTGTGCTGCATCGGCATCATCGGTGTTCCGATCATGATGGCGGAAGTCATGCTCGGTCGCCGCGGCCGCCGCAGTCCAATCAATACCATGCGGCATCTGGCGAGAGAGGCGGGCGCCAGTCCACACTGGCGCTGGCTGGGCTGGGCCGGAGTGGCTGCGGGATTCCTGATCCTGTCCTATTACAGTGTCATCGCCGGCTGGGCACTTGCCTATGTGTGGCGATCGGCGGGCGCCATGTTCGTCGGTGCGACCGCTGAGGGCGTGGCCAGCATATTTAATCAGCTGATCACCGATCCTGAGCGGCTGATCGCCTGGCACACACTGTTCATGGTGATGACCATGACGGTTGTCGCACGCGGCGTGCGCAGCGGCCTGGAGAAGGCGGTGCGTTACCTGGTGCCGGCGCTGTTCGTGCTGCTGATCATGCTGAACGGTTATGCGTTGGCCAGCGGGGCTTTCGATCAGGGGCTGGACTTTCTGTTCACGCCCGACTTCAGCAAGCTTTCCGCCAACGGTTTTCTGATTGCCCTGGGTCATGCGTTTTTCACGCTCAGTCTCGGCATGGGTGCGATCATGGTCTACGGCTCCTATCTGCCGGAGCGAACCTCCATCGCCAGAACCAGTATCACGATCGCGTTCCTCGACACGCTGGTGGCGTTGCTGGCCGGCATGGCGATTTTTCCGATCGTGTTTGCCAACGGTATGGACCCGGGGGCGGGCGCCGGACTGATTTTCCAGACCCTGCCAATCGCGTTTGGACACATGTCCGGCGGCGCGGTATTCGGCACCCTGTTTTTTGTGCTGCTGGTATTCGCCGCCTGGACCTCGGCGATCTCGCTGATTGAACCGGCGGTGGCCTGGCTGGTGGAAAACCACGGGATGACGCGGGTGCACGCATCAGTCGTCGCCGGTATGATTACCTGGACAGTGGGCCTGTTGACGGTGTTTTCGTTCAACCTGTGGTCGGATTTTCACCCACTGGCGTTCATCGATATATTCAGGACCGCCACCCTGTTCGATCTGCTCGACTACCTGACGGCGAATATCATGCTGCCGCTCGGCGGTCTGCTGATTGCGGTGTTCAGCGTCTGGGTAATGCACCGCGATGACAGTGTCCAGGAACTGGATATGGGCGACAGCGCGGGATTCCGGCTGTGGTACTTTCTGGTTCGCTATGTGACGCCGGTGGCAGTGATCATCGTGTTTCTCAATGTAACCAAACTCGTAAATTTCAGCGCTTTGCTGGGACTGGCTGAGTAGTTGTGACAATCATAAGCAAGTCGGCGCTGGTGCCGTATACGCCCGCACAAATGTTTGCCCTGGTGGATGATATCGAGGCTTACCCGCAGTTCCTTCCCTGGTGCAAGCAGGCCGAGGTGCTGTCGCGTAACGAAGATGAAGTGCGCGCCACACTGGAGTTGTCGAAGGGTGGCGTAGAGAAATCGTTCACCACCCGCAACCTCAACCAGAAGGACAAGATGATCGAGATCCGCCTGGTGAACGGACCGTTCAAGCGGCTGGACGGCTACTGGCGTTTCGATCGCCTTGGCGATGAGGGCTGCAAGATTTCGCTGGATCTCGAGTTCGAGTTTTCGAGTCGCATGCTGGGCATGGTGGTGGGGCCGGTATTCAGCCAGATTGCCAATTCACTCGTGGATGCGTTCATGCAACGTGCGAAAGACGTTTATGGCGGACGTTGAATTCATACCGGTCGAGGTGGCCTATGCGCGGCCCGACAGGCAGCTGATACTTAAGCTGGAAGTGCCGGTCGGTACCACTGTGCAGCAGGCTGTCGAGCAGTCGACGATTCTGGAAAAATTTCCCGAGATCGATTTGGCGAAGGCGAAGATGGGGATTTTCGGCAAGCTCAAGAAGCCCACTGAGGCACTGCTGGCAGGCGACCGGGTGGAAATCTACCGGCCTTTGATCGCTGATCCCAAGGAAGTGCGCAAACAACGTGCGGCGGCCGGCAAGGTCATGAAGAAAGGCGGCGGTGACGCAGCCTCCGAAACTTAGCCGTTCCCTAATCCGATCCAGCGCCACAGGCGCGTGAGAATACCGACGTCACCGCGTTCCTGTGGCGGCACCGTGACGGTGCGTTGCTGGCGTACTGCATCCGGATTATCGGGCGAGGCTCCCGGCCGCACGCTACCGGCCATTCTGACCAGTTCATCTTCACGGAAAAACAGCGTCAGCAGTTCCTGTCCCGGCTCACCTTCACCGCGCGTGCCTGGTGTGTAGGAAAAGTAATAGTCCCAGCGGTCGGGGTGGAAGGGATCGGTGACCATCGGTGAACCGAGGATGAACTGCACCTGGCGCCGGGTCATGCCAATGCGCAACTGGTTGGCTTCCTCCTGGCTTACGACATTGCCCTGCTGGATTTCGATGCGATAGACCCAGGGCAGCCGATTGACCACCGGATCGCTGGAGCAGGCGCCGAGCAAAAGACTTGCAATGACGGTAATTGGGATGAGAAGCTTTTGCATTAACATTGAAAATCAGTCGCCCTGTGGACGGGCGGCATCATAACTGATGCAGCCGGTTTTGAACATGGCTGGCAGGTATGACCGACAGGGACTTAATCGAGTGGAATCAAACGATCTACGCAAAGCAGGGCTGAAAGTGACTCTGCCAAGGATGAAAATCCTTGAAATCCTCGAAACCAATGAAACGCGCCACATGAGTGCGGAAGATGTCTACAAGATGCTGCTGGAAGGGCAGGAAGACATTGGCCTGGCGACCGTCTACCGGGTGCTGACGCAGTTCGAGGCAGCCGGTCTGGTGGAGCGGCATCATTTCGAGGGCGGGCACTCGGTATTCGAACTCAATGAAGGACATCACCATGACCACATCGTCTGCGTGCAGTGCGGCAAGGTGAGCGAGTTTGTCGATGAGACGATCGAGAAGTGCCAGGAGCAGGTTGCCAGCAAAGCCGGTTTCCGGATTCGCGACCATTCGCTGATTATTTATGGTGAATGTACAGACAAAAATTGCCCTGAACTCAAGAGGTGACGCGCTTCTTCTGTTTTTGATTCGAGGATCTGGCGGTTCTCCCGCGGCTGGAGGCAGGCCGCTCATCCTGAGGCCGCGCAGCAGTCGTCAGCATTTCCTGCGCGTGCTGTAACGTCGAATCGGTGATTTTCCTGCCGCCCAGCATGCGTGCAATTTCTTCCACCCGATCTGCATCCGTCAGCGCGCGAATCTGCGTGCGAGTGCTTTGCGCGTCTGTCATCTTGGCCACCTGCAGATGCTGATGGGCGTGTGATGCCACCTGCGGCAGATGCGTGACGCACAGCACCTGGTGGTGTGCGCCCAGCGCCTGCAGTTGCCGCCCCACGGTCTCGGCCACTGCGCCACCGACACCGCTGTCGACTTCATCGAAGATCAATGTCGGGATGTGCGTATCTGCTGCGGCGATGACCTGGATGGCAAGACTCATGCGTGACAGTTCGCCGCCTGAAGCGACTTTCGCCAGTGGCCGCAGCGGCTGACCGGGATTGGCGCTGACCAGAAATTCGATACTGTCCTGACCCTGCGCTGAGAGTGCGGCAGAGGGATTGTCACGCACACCCACTTCGAACTGGCCGCCCTGCATGCCCAGCGTCTGCATCGCTTCAGTCACGCGCTGCGAAAGTTGTGCGGCAGTTTTTACGCGTTGGGTATGCAGCTTGCGCGCAACTTCTGCGTAACCGGCTTCCAGCGCCTGTAACTGCTGCTCCAGCTTCTGCAGCTGCTGATCGGCCTGTTCCAGTTGTTCCAGTTCATCGATCAGTCCGGTATGAAAAGTGTGCAGCGTTTCTGCTTCGATGCGGTGCTTGCGCGCCATCTGGTGCAAAGTATCCAGTCGCTCCTCGACCCACTGCAGCCGCTGCGGATCCAGTTCCAGCCGGTCCTGATAGCTGCGTAACTGATCGACGCCTTCTTCGAGCTGGATGAGCGCGGAATTGATCAGCTCACCGGCCTCCTTGAGGCTGGCGTCGATCGCGGTAAGCGGTTCCAGATCGGCCAGCGCCTGGCTGAGCAACGCCTGCGCCGAACGATCGTCGTCATAAAGCCGTTCCAGATGAGTGCCGCAGGTAGACAGCAGTTCGCCGGCATTGGCAAGCCGCGCGTGTTCCTCGTGCAGTTGCTCGACTTCACCGGCAAGCGGCGCCAGTGCATCGAGTTCCTGCAGCTGGAAGCGCAGGAATTCCAGCCGGGATGTCTTGTCCTGATCGCTGCCAATGATCGCTTCGATAGCCTTCCGGGTTTGTTTCCAGTCGCCGTGCAGACTGGCGAGCTGCGCCAGCAGCGGCTGGTGTCCGCCGTGGTTGTCGAGCAGTTCGCGCTGCAGGTCGCGCTTCATCAGTGACTGGTGCTCGTGCTGGCCGTGAATGTCGACCAGGTGCTCGCCAAGTTCACGCAGCGATTGCACCGGTACCGCCGATCCATTGATATAGGCGCGCGAACGGCCTTCGCCGGCGACTACCCGGCGCAGCTGACACTCCCCGTCGAGTGTCATGGCCTGTTCGGCCAGCCAGTCGGCTGCCGCGGTAATGCCGCTGACATCGAAGCTAGCGCTGATCTCTGCGCGCTCGGCGCCATGCCGCACGCTGGCCGCGTCGGCCCGGTCGCCCAGCAACAGGCCCAGTGCGTCCAGCAGAATCGATTTGCCGGCGCCGGTCTCACCGGTCAACGCCGTCATTCCCAGGCGCAGTTCGACTTCCAGGTCATCGATAATGGCAAAGTCGCGGATATGGAGTGACAGCAGCATGGTGGCTTCTACCGGGTTGCGGGCGTGGATCGGTTGCGGATGCCAGTGTATGTCAAGGCTGTTCCGCCCAGCGCAGCTTCTTGCGCATGACTTCGAAATGATCGTGATGCAGCGGATGCAGCAGCCGCAGGTCCTGGGTCTTGCGCCTGATCCGTATACGGTCGCCGGTAGCCAGCGCCAGATTGACCTGACCATCCCAGGTAATCTGCGCCTTGTTGTCTTCGCTGCCGTGCACCAGGATTTCGACCACCACCTGATCGCTGACCACGATCGGCCGGTTACTCAGGGTGTGCGGGCAGATCGGCACCAGCACCACGGCCGCCAGCGCCGGATCGATGATCGGTCCGCCTCCGGACAATGCGTAGGCGGTCGAGCCGGTGGGGGTGGACACGATCAGTCCGTCCGCGCGCAGGGCGTATAAAAAACGCCCGTCGATGCAGACTTCGAGTTCGACCATGCGCGCGATGTCCCACTTGTGAATGACAACATCATTCAGAGCGTCGTTCTCGGCGATCATCTCGTCCTGCCGCCACACCTCCGCGTGCAACAGTGAGCGGTGTTCTCCGGCATAGTGGCCGGCCAGGATTTCGTCCAGGCGTTCACGCATTTCCAGCGGTGACACATCGGCGAGAAAACCGAGGCGACCGAGGTTCACGCCCAGCACCGGCACCTCGGCGCCGGCCATGCTGCGCGCGGCGTTGAGCATGGTGCCATCACCACCCACCACGATAACCAGATCGCACTCGCGGGCCAGCATCTCCCGCGACGCAACCGGGTCGGCCCGCTGCGGAAAATAACTGGCGGCGCTTTCATCCAGCAGCATGCGGATGTCGCGTCCCTGCAGGTCATCGCGCAGGCGTGTCAGAGTGGCAGCGACAGCGACGTCGTTATGTTTGGCGATCAGGCCAATGGTGCGGAACAGGGGGTTGCTCATGTGCGCCATGCTAGCGGTTCCCGGGCGTTGCGCCAACTGGCTCTTTTGTGGAATGTTTTGAGCCGCAGCGCGACAGGAGGTTAGCACTCGGGCTCCGGGAGTGCTAAAGTTCGCGGTTACTACCCAAACCAGCCTGAGTGAGCCGTGCCTGAACTGACTGAACGTGCCCAGTTTCTGCTGAAAGCCCTGACCGAGCGCTATATCCGCGATGGCCAGCCGGTGGGTTCGCGCACCCTGGCGCGCGATGCCGGCCTGACATTGAGCCCGGCTACCATCCGCAATGCGATGGCGGATCTCGAAGACCTGGGGCTGGTGAGGTCGCCGCATACCTCTTCCGGACGCATACCGACGGTGCTCGGCTACCGGATGTTCGTCGACACGCTGCTGTCCGTGCAACGCCTGGATGATTCTGTCGTAGAGCGTCTCAGAGAAACCCTGAATATCAAGAAGGACAGTCAGAACCTGCTTCAGAAGGCATCGAATCTGCTTTCTGACGCAACCCGACTGGCCGGCATCGTGACCCTGCCTCGGCGCGAGCATGAAGCCTTGCAGCGGGTGGAGTTCCTGCCCCTGTCCGACAAGAAGGTGCTGGCGATCCTGGTGATCAGCGACAAGGAAGTTCGCAACTCCATACTGCACACCGAGCGTGAGTACTCAGCTTCCGAGTTGCAGCAATATTCCAATTTCCTGAATGAGCAATTCGGCGGCAAAGAGCTGAGCGCGGTGCGCGCCATGTTGGTCTCCGAACTGCGCGAAACGCGCGAAAATCTGAACCGCATGATGGCGACCGCTCTGAATATGGCTGACCAGGTTCTGGGCGAGGCGGAGCAGGGCAGCGATTATGTTCTGGCTGGACAAACGAACTTAATGGAGTTTCAGGAACTCTGTAATGTCAGTACATTACGGCACCTTTTTGAAGCATTTAATGAGAAAAGCCAGATCCTCCACCTGCTCGATCAGTGTGTGGAAAATGAGGGCGTGCAGATCTTTATCGGGGAAGAGTCGGGTTACCAGATGCTGGATGAATGCAGTGTCGTAACTGCGCCCTACACAGTGCAGGGCAAGGTACTCGGAGTGCTGGGTGTCATCGGTCCGACGCGCATGGCCTACGAGCGGGTTATCCCGATCGTCGATGCCACCGCGCGCATTCTGAGCGCCGCCTTGAATTCCAGAGATTGACCCCCATATGGCCGTTTCAATCCTATCAGCATGAACCAGTCCGCGAATGCGCGGATGCGTACAGAGGTAGCTAATGAGTAATGAAGAAAATACGGCGCCGCAGCAGCCGGAGTCGGAAAGCAATGCCGCTGTCGAGGGAATCGGCGACGAGAGCATCGCGGGTAACGACGCGGGCGAATTGCAGGCCCTGCTGGAAGATGCGCGCAGCAAGGCTGATGACAACTGGAATCAGTGCCTGCGCCTGCAGGCTGAAATCGACAACCTGCGCAAGCGCAACGAGCGGGATCTGGCCAATGCTCACAAATTCGCGCTGGAGAAATTTGCCGCAGATCTGCTCCCGGTGAAGGACAGCCTGGAAATGGGTCTCGCGGCAGCCGCCGAGGAAAATGCCGATGTTGCCCGCCTGAAAGAAGGCGGCGACCTTACATTAAAAATGCTGAGTTCAGTGCTTGAGAAATTCAATGTAAAGGAAATCAATCCATTGAATGACACTTTTAATCCAGAATATCATGAAGCCATGTCCATCCAGGAACGTGCAGATGTACCGGCAAACACGGTGGTGGCAGTGGTGCAGAAGGGCTACCTGCTGAATGACCGGTTAATTCGCCCGGCGATGGTGATGGTGTCAAAAGCCGCTGCGCAACCGCAGGGCAACCAGCTCGACGAACAGGCTTGAAAAATCGCGAGCCGCGCCCCACTTAGAAGGCAATCGAATTCAATGAACAGAATCAGAACCAGGGAGATTTAGCAGATGGGTAAGATAATCGGAATCGACCTCGGCACCACCAACTCCTGCGTAGCAGTGATGGAAGGTGGCAAGCCGCGGGTCATTGAGAACAGCGAAGGTGACCGCACCACGCCGTCGATCGTTGCGTTCACCGAGGGCGACGAGGTCCTGGTTGGCCAGGCCGCCAAACGCCAGGCAGTGACCAACCCCGCCAATACCCTGTATGCCGTGAAGCGCCTGATCGGTCGTCGCTTTGAAGATGCCGAAGTGCGCAAGGACATGGAACTGGTGTCATACAAGATTATCAGGGCCGACAACGGCGACGCCTGGGTCGAAGCCCGCGGCAAGAAAATGGCAGCGCCGGAAGTTTCCGCGCGCGTGTTGCAGAAAATGAAGAAGACCGCTGAGGACTATCTTGGCGAAGAGGTTACCGAAGCAGTCATCACGGTACCGGCATACTTCAACGATTCGCAGCGCCAGGCCACCAAGGACGCCGGCAAGATCGCCGGACTCAACGTCAAGCGTATTATCAACGAGCCGACTGCGGCGGCGTTGGCCTACGGAATGGACAAGAAACGCGGCGATGTAAAAATCGCGGTGTACGACCTGGGCGGTGGCACCTTCGATATTTCCATTATCGAAATTGCCGACATCGACGGCGAGCACCAGTTCGAAGTGCTGTCGACCAACGGTGACACCTTCCTCGGCGGTGAAGATTTCGACAAGCGCCTGATCGATTATCTGGCCGACACTTTCAAGAAAGACCAGGGCATTGACCTGCGCGGCGATCCGCTGGCGATGCAGCGCCTCAAGGAGGCTGCAGAAAAGGCCAAGATCGAGCTGTCTTCCAGTCAGCAGACCGATGTGAATCTGCCGTATATCACGGCCGATGCCAGCGGTCCGAAGCACCTGAACATCAAACTCACCCGCGCCAAACTGGAATCGCTGGTCGAAGATCTGATCACCCGCACCATCGGGCCGTGCAAAATGGCGCTGAAGGATGCCGGTGTGTCGGTCAAGGATATCGATGATGTGATTCTGGTTGGCGGCCAGACGCGCATGCCCAAGGTTCAGGAAGCGGTGCAGAATTTCTTCGGCAAGGAACCGCGCCGGGATGTGAATCCGGACGAGGCCGTGGCAGTCGGCGCCGCCATTCAGGGTGGTGTGCTGGGTGGTGAAGTCAAGGACGTGCTGTTGCTGGACGTGACACCGCTGTCGCTGGGTATCGAAACCCTGGGCGGCGTGATGACCAAACTGATCGAAAAGAACACCACGATTCCAACCAAGGCGCAGCAGGTATTTTCCACTGCCGACGACAATCAGAACGCGGTTACCGTGCATGTATTGCAGGGCGAACGTGAAGTTGCCAGCGCCAACAAATCGCTGGGACGTTTTGATCTGGCCGACATTCCCCCGGCGCCGCGCGGCGTACCGCAGATCGAGGTCATATTCGACATCGATGCCAACGGTATTCTGAATGTGTCCGCCAAAGACAAGGGCACGGGCAAAGAGCAGAACATCGTCATCAAGGCCTCCAGCGGTCTGTCCGACGAGGAAGTCGAGCGGATGGTGTCGGATGCCGAGGCGCACGCCGACGAGGACCGCAAGTTCCACGAGCTTGCCGATGCCCGCAATCGCGCGGACAACATGATTCACGCAACCGAGAAATCCCTGAAGGAACTGGGTGAGGACAAAGTCGGGGCTGATGAAAAGCAGGCCATCGACGCGGCGATCGAAGAGCTGCGGGAAACCATGAAGAGCGATGACAAGGCGGCTATCGAGGCGAAAACCGAGAAGCTGGCCGAGCTGTCCGGCAAGATTGCCGAAAAACTGTACGCAGAGAAGGGCGGTGCCGAAGCGGCGGAAGCGGCGGCTGGTGAGCCGGCCGGTGGCGAGGCTGGATCTGCGGGTGAAGATGTGGTCGACGCGGAGTTCGAAGAGGTTAAAGAAGACAAATAAGCGCCGCTCGGGTCCGCACAGGCGTTACAATCCGGAGTCGGCGCAAGTTGGCTCCGGATTTTTGCCGTTCCGGTTTTAGAGATTTTTTAAACAAGATTGATAGGAAATATGTCGAAACAAGACTATTACGAAGTTCTGGGCGTGCCCAAAAACGCCAGCGATGCCGAGATCAAGAAGTCGTACCGGCGTGCGGCGCAGAAACACCACCCGGACCGTAATCCGGACAATGCCGAGTCGGAAGACAAATTCAAGATTGCCAAGGAAGCCTATGAGGTTCTGAGCAACCCGCAGAAGCGCGCCGCTTACGACCAGTTCGGCCATGCCGGTATCGAGGGAGGTATGGGCGGCCGGGCAGGCGCGGCCGGGTTTGGCGGTGCTGCCAGTTTCAGCGATATTTTCGGCGATGTGTTCGGCGATATTTTCGGCGGCGGTGCCGGTGGCGGGCGCCAGCGCGTCTACCGCGGCGCCGACCTGCGCTACAACCTCGAGCTGTCACTTGAAGACGCAGTGCGCGGCACTACCGTCAAAATTCGCGTGCCGACCTTCACTAGCTGTAAAACCTGCGGTGGCAGCGGTGCGAAGAAAGGCTCTTCGCCAACCACCTGTACGACCTGTGGCGGGCATGGCCAGGTGCGTATGCAGCAGGGTTTCTTTTCGGTGCAGCAGACCTGTCCGCGCTGCAACGGCAGCGGAACCATCATTACCGATCCCTGCGGCGACTGTAACGGTCAGGGCAAGGTCAGGGAGCAAAAGACCCTGTCCGTGAAGGTGCCGGCAGGTGTCGACACCGGGGACCGCATTCGGCTGGCCAACGAGGGCGAGGCGGGTGAGAACGGCGGGCCGTCCGGCGATCTGTACGTGCAGATCATGGTCAAGGAGCACCCGATATTCAAGCGCGAGGATGCCAACCTGCACTGCGAAGTACCGATCAGTTTCGGAACTGCCGCACTGGGTGGCGAGCTGGAAGTGCCGACGCTGGACGGTCGCGTGATGCTCAAGGTTCCGCCGGAGACCCAGACCGGCAAGCTGTTCCGCATGCGCGGCAAAGGCGTCAAGCCGGTGCGTGGCGGACCGGTCGGCGATCTGCTGTGCCGGGTGGTGGTGGAAACGCCGGTCAAGCTCAACAGCAAACAGAAAGAACTGCTGCGTGAACTGGATGAAAACCTGCGCGGCAATGGCAAGCACAGTCCCCAGCACCATTCATGGATGGATGGCGTCAAGAATTTCTTTGAAGGCATGAAGTTCTAGCCATGATGCGAATCGCCATTCCGGGAGCGGCCGGGCGCATGGGCCGCATTCTGATCGACGCCAGCACCCGCGCGGCGGGACTCGAGCTGGGCGCAGCGACTGAACGCAGCGGCCACGATCTGCTCGGCAGCGATGCCGGCACCATGGCCGGGGTGGGCGAGCTGGGCGTGGCGATCGGCGACGATCTGACAGCCGTAGTCGACGCCTTTGATGTCCTGATCGACTTCACGGCACCGGAGGCCGCGCTTGCGCATCTGGAAATCTGTCGCCGTCACGG
This sequence comes from Thiogranum sp., assembly GCA_032251035.1. Lineage (GTDB taxonomy): Bacteria > Pseudomonadota > Gammaproteobacteria > DSM-19610 > DSM-19610 > Thiogranum. Next base: position 12,530 of record JAVVEV010000031.1, read on the forward strand.
CAAGAAAATGGTCATAGGCACCACCGGTTTCAACGCTGAACAGAAGCAGCAGATCGACATCGCCGCACGCGACATTGCAGTGGTATTCGCACCCAACATGAGTGTCGGCGTGAACCTGTGTCTGAAGCTGCTGGACATGGCTGCACGGGTGTTGGGCGATGATGTGGATATCGAAGTCATCGAGGCGCATCACCGGCACAAGGTGGATGCGCCATCCGGCACCGCTCTGCGGATGGGCGAAGTGGTTGCCGCGGCACTCGGCCGGGACCTGAAAGACTGCGCAGTATACGGTCGCGAAGGTCAGACCGGACCGCGCGCGCGCCACACCATCGGTTTCGAGACGATCCGCGCCGGCGATATCGTAGGTGATCATACGGTGATGTTTGCCGGCGAAGGCGAGCGTGTCGAAATCACCCACAAGGCCTCCAGCCGCATGACTTTCGCCACCGGTGCGATGCGCGCCGCCGGCTGGCTGGAGACGCGTTCCAGCGGACTCTATGACATGCAGGACGTGCTCGGTCTCAATTAAAGAATCCGAAGATTGCCGTGCTTTGCGCGCAATGACGGAAATGTCCCTGCAGAAAATCTCTCCCCCGTGCCCATGCACAGCCCGGCATCTGTACTAGATTTAAAGGATACGGATGACCCGTTAAATAAAGTCGAGAGGTGCAAAATGGATATCGCTGAAAAAGTCAGGAAACTGCCGATCCCGGGCGCGAAAAGGCGTCCGCAGGGTATGCGCAGACGCCGCGACATGGATCTTTTCGAAGACATGCAGTCATTGTTCGAGAACATGCTTGGTACCTATACCGGTGGATGGCCGGAGATGCAGGCGGGTATTCCCAAAGTGGATGTCATCGATCGTGACAACGAGATTCTCGTGCGTGCTGAAGTGCCTGGCGTGAAGAAGGATGATATCGACGTGACCATGACCGATGACCTGGTAACCATCCGCGGTAGTACGCAACAGGAAGAAAAACGCGAGGAAGGCGACTACTACTATCGTGAAACCAGTCGTGGCGAGTTTTCCCGCAGCATCAGTTTGCCGGCCCACGTCGACGGCAGCAAGGCCAAAGCAAAATACACTGACGGGGTGCTGGAATTAACCTTGCCCAAGGTTCAGGGATCGAAGCGCCACAAGATCGACATCACCGCTCAGTAACAGGGCGGATATAATTTCGAAGCCCGGTCTTGGCCGGGTTTCGTTTGACCTTGATCAGTGGCGCCGCTGCCGTCGACTGGTAGCGTGGTGGCAGAGACTTGCGGGACATCGGCGATGGAGCGACCAGGATTTTTGCCACGGCAGCGGCTTGACGATCTGCTGGCCTTGCTACGAAGTTCCGGCTATCGAGTGATCGGTCCGCAGCTGACAGGGGGTGCAGTCGTATATCGCGATATCGACGCAGCCAGTGATCTGCCCGCCGGTGTGACGGTCGAATCAGGCCCCGGCAGCATGCGTGTCATTCAGCAGGACTCGCCACGCCAGTTCGCCTGGGCCAATGGTCCGCAGGCCCTCAAACCACTGTTGTTCAAGCCGACGGAAACCCTGTGGCAGGTGCAGCGTGACGCGCAGGGCCAATTGAATTTCGCGCACTGTGACGAGACACCGCAGGCAGTCGCGGTAATTGGAATGCGAGCCTGTGATCTGGCGGCCCTGCGTATACATGACCAGCATTTTCTCGAAGGTGAATACCGCGATCCCCATTATGCCCGGCGCCGCGAGCGACTGTTGCTGGTAGCAGTGAATTGTACCGAGCCTGCGACCACCTGCTTTTGTGCCTCCACCGGCGATGGTCCCGGCGCGAGCGACGGTTATGACCTGTTGCTGGATGAACTTGAAGATGGCTTTCTGGTTACGCCCGGCAGTCCGGAAGGCCGGAAACTCAGCGCCGCGCTGGCCCTGGAGCCGGCCCCCGAGGCGCGCTGCGAAGTGGCTCGTGCGGCGGTGGAACGGGCTGCCGCCGTCCAGACCCGCACCCTGCCGCCCGGCGACCTGTTCGACACCTTGTTTGCGCACCGCGATCACCCGCGCTGGTCCGAAGTCGCCAACCGCTGTCTGGCATGCGGCAATTGCACGCAGGTGTGTCCGACCTGCTTTTGCAGCCGCGAACGGGATGAGACGCCGCTCGATGGCGGTAGCAGTGTGCATCAGCGGGAATGGGATTCCTGTTTCACTGAAGGACACAGTTATATCCACGGCCTGCTGGTCAGGGCGGAAACGCGCCAGCGTTATCGTCAATGGCTGACCCACAAGCTGGGCAGCTGGCATCGCCAGTTCGGCCGCAGCGGTTGCGTCGGTTGTGGACGCTGTATCCTGTGGTGTCCGGTCGGTATCGACATTACCGAGGAAGTACATGTCCTGATGCAGGAACCGGTTCATGACTGAGCGCGGCATACCCATGGAAGCCGAAGTGATCGCGCGGGTCGACGAATCGCCGACCATTTTCACCCTTTCCCTGAAACTGGTGGACGGGGACCAGCACGACGCTTACCGGTTCATGCCGGGGCAGTTCAATATGCTGTATCTATACGGGGTTGGCGAGATTCCGATTTCCATTGTCGGCGATCCGGATCAGCCGGATCTGTTGCAACATACCTTTCGCACCGTCGGCCGCGTTACCCGTGGCTTTGCGCGCCTGCAACCCGGCGACCGGATCGGTTTGCGCGGCCCGTTCGGGCGCGGCTGGCCGCTGGAGGCGGCGCGCAACCGGGATGTGCTGATCGTAACCGGTGGCCTCGGCTGTGCACCGGTGGTGCCGGTGATCAATCACGTGCTGCATCAGCGCCAGCAGCACGGACGGGTGGCGATCCTGCAGGGCGTAAAGCACAGCGACGATTTCATCTGGCGCGGGCGCTATGAGCAGTGGGATGCGGAGCCCGATACCCAGGTGCTGCTGGCGGCCGACGTGGCGGGTCCGGACTGGCGCGGTTATCGCGGCCGGGTGACCGGGCTGTTCGAAAAACTGGAACTGGATTTCGTCAATGGCATCACCATGATGTGCGGACCCGAACCGATGATGACTGCCGCCGGCCAGCAACTGCTGGAACGCGGCGCCGGGCCGGACCGGATCTGGTTCAGCCTGGAGCGCAACATGCAGTGCGCAGTCGGGCAGTGCGGACACTGTCTGTACGGCGAGAAATTCGTCTGTCGCGATGGACCGGTATTTCCTTACTCGGCTATTCAGCACCTGTTCGGTGTGCGGGGTATATGAAATGAAACCACGCGTGGCAGTGCACAAATTCAGTTCCTGCGACGGTTGTCAGCTGGCGTTTCTGAACCTCGGCGAAGAATTGCTGGAGCTGGACCGGCTGGTGGAGATCGTGCATTTCGCGGAAGCCGGTCCGTTCGATGAACGGACACCTGTCGCAATCGCCTTTGTGGAAGGCAGTATCTCTACACAGGCAGAAACCGAACGCATCCGCAGGGTGCGCGAACAGGCGGACTTCCTGATCACCATCGGTGCCTGCGCGACGTCGGGTGGCGTGCAGGCGTTACGCAATCTTGCCGACTCCGGTGCCTGGCACGCGGCGATCTATCCGGAACCCGGATACCTGGACAGCCTCGACAAGGTCACAGCAATCCGCGAGCACGTCAAAGTGGATCTGGAACTCTGGGGCTGTCCGGTCAACAGCCGACAGGTGCTGGCGGCGGTTCGGGCACTGTTGTTCGGTGTGCTGCCGGAAACCGATCGCGACAAGGTGTGTATGGAATGCAAACGTCAGCAGAATGTGTGTGTGCTCGTGGTGCAGGGAGTTCCGTGCCTGGGCCCGGTGACGCGCAGCGGCTGCGGATCCTTGTGCCCACGCTTTGGTCGCGATTGCTACGGGTGCTACGGGCCGGCCGAGGCGCTGAATACGGCTTCGCTCGGCAAGCGTTTTGCTGGCCTGGGACTGTTGCCGGAGCAGGTCGTGAATCGCTTCCGCGCAATTCACAGTCACCTGGAAGAATTCGCACCGCCGCAGGGACCGGGCTATGACTGAGCGTAAACGGGAAGTCCGTATCCAGGTTCCGGTATTGACGCGCGTGGAAGGCGAGGGCGCGCTGGACATCGCTATACATGACCAGGAAATTACCGAGCTGCGGCTGCGCATCTTTGAACCGCCACGCCTGTTCGAAAAGTTTCTCGAAGGCCGCGACTATCAGGAAGTGCCGGACCTGGTGGCGCGCATCTGCGGTATCTGTCCGGTCGCCTACCAGATGAGCGCGGCACAGGCGCTTGAAAATGCCTTCGCGGTTAAGGTGCCGGCTGCCGTTCACGAGTGGCGGCGCCTGTTTTACTGCGGCGAATGGCTGCAGAGTCACGCCCTGCACATCCACCTGCTGGCGGCGCCGGATTTTCTCGGCTTCAACAGCGTGACGGAGATGGCCGGGAAATACCCTGACGAAGTGCGTCGCGGCCTGCGTCTGCAGACTCTCGGTAATGACATCATGGAACTGCTGGGCGCGCGTTCCGTACACCCTGTCGGTGCCCGGATCGGCGGTTTCCACAGTCTGCCGACAGCGGAAAAATATGCGCCGCTATTGCAGCGTCTGCGCGACGCCCATGACGAGGCGCGGGCGCTGGTGCTGTGGACCGCGGGACTGCCGTTGCCGGACGATGAACAGGATTTCTGCTCAGTGGCGCTGCATGACCGGGCCGGATACGGCATGTACGGAGACCGGCTGATTTCCAGTGAAGGCCTGAACATCGCGATTGACGAATACCCGCAACATTTCAGTGAATTCCAGGTGCCGTATTCCACCGCGCTGCACGGCGGGTTGCACGGCCGGCCTTATCTGGTGGGCCCACTGGCGCGCCTGAACCTGAACGCCGCACGGCTGCCGCGCGGCGTTCAGGAAGTGATCGAGGCCAGTGGCGTGTGCTTTCCCAGCCGTAACATGTTCCACAGCATCGTGGCGCGTGCTGTCGAGGTGCTGTTCGCGGTGCAGGAGGCGACGCGCATACTCGCGGCGGCGCCGGCGGTTGATGTGCCTTATGTCGAAATACGTCCGCGCGCCGGCGCCGGTGTCGGTTGCACAGAAGCGCCGCGCGGTATTCTGTGGCACCGCTATGAAACCGGAGACGACGGCCGCATCCGCAGTGCCCGCATCGTGCCGCCCACCAGTCAGAACCAGGCGCGCATCGAGCAGGATCTGCGCAACGCCCTGCAGGCGTTCGGACTGGACCGCGACGAACCGGCACTGCGTCTGCACGCCGAAACCGTGATCCGCAATTACGATCCGTGCATCTCCTGCGCAACGCATTTCCTCAGGCTCAACATCAAACGCTCACCGACATGACCGCGGTCCGGATCATTGGCGTTGGTTCGCCGCAGGCCGCCGACAGCGCCGGCTGGATAGCCATTGAAGCGCTGGAGCGGCAGGGTCTGGCGGCACAATACCCGGCCGGCATGCTGTCACTGCGGCAATGTCGGGCACCGGTGCACCTCTACCAGGCGCTGGCCGGCAGCCAGTGCGGCATCATTGTGGATGCCCTGGCCGGCGCGGCAACGCCGGTGCTGAGACTGACGCCGGAGCAACTGCAGACGCGTTCGGATCTTGCCTCCGTGCACGGGATCGGTGTCGGCGAAGCGCTGGCACTCATCCAGGCGCTGGGTTCAGGACCTGCTGCACTGACAGTGCTGGGGATCGGCATCGATGTGCAGGCAGCGCCGGCGCTTGTCGAACAGCGCGTGGTGGAGTTGCTGCCGGTTCTGTCGCAGTGCATCGTCCGGATCATTGCGGAGTATGTCGCAGCAGCGGAGCAGACCTAGTACCATTGCGCCACCAATTCCGCATTGCTGCACAATCCAACGATACCGCATGGCTAAACTGTTCTGGACCGGCAAGGAACGCTTCCGTTTTGTTACGACACTGGGTTTGTGGCTCGAAGCAGCACTGGCCGCCTTGCTCTGGTCGCTGCTGTCGGTGCTGCCCTGGCGCCGCGCCGTGGCCCTGGGCCGGCGTTCGATCGGCGGGACAGGACCGCATCTCGCCAAGCACCAGCACGTGCTCGCCAACCTGCGCATGGTATGCCCCGGGCAGAGCGAGGGGCAGATCCAGCAAACCGGTCGTGATGTGTGGTCGAATCTGGGCGCGGTGCTGGCGGATGTTGCGCACCTGCGCGACATCGTCGGGAGCAAAGCACAGCCATCCCCGATCGAGGTCGTTTGTCTCAATAGTGATGCCGATTTTCTCGCGGCCAGCCGGCCGTGCATATTTGTTGCCGCTCACCTCGGCAACTGGTATCTCTCGGTCGCCGGCATCCGCCAGGCAGGTTATCCGGTGGATGTGGTTTACAGTCCACTCAGTAATCCATTTCTCGACCGGATGATGCAGGCCCGGCTGCAGGCGCTGGAGTGCGGTTTTATCACCAAACAGAACGCCGCCCGCCCGATGCTGAAAGCGCTGAAGAACGGTCGCTCCATTGGCCTGCATGTGGATGTGCGGGTGGATGGCGGGGAGTTGTTTCCATTGTGCGGCGCCAATGCCACGACCACCACAGCACCTGCCTGGCTGGCACAGAAGACCGGGTGCCCGATTGTGCCGATACAGGTCAAACGCAGCGGCGATAATCAGTTCCGGGTGACGATTTTCCCGGCGCTTCCTGCCGCCGCACCCGGCCTGACCCCGGAGCAGGCGATCCGGCGCATGACCGAAGACATGAATGCTGCGATCTGCGAGCTGATCCGGGACAATCCCCGGCAGTGGCTGTGCACCAAGCGGCGCTGGCCTAAAGATACGATGCAACAACGGGGAGCCTACTGACCCTGCGCATGCGCCGCTGCGGTTCAGGATCTTTTTATGTCCCATTCAGATAATGTGCCCGCCGAGCGAGTGGCATGGATGCAGAAGTTTGCCTGGTGGTCGCAGGCGGCCGCTCTGCGATTGTTATGGCTGCTGGTCGGATGGCTGCCGCCCGAGCAGGTGACCGCCGCAGGCTGGCGGCTGATGGCCTGGTTCGGTCCGCGCACCAGCAAGCATCGCCATGTGCTGGCCAATCTTGAAATGTTGTGCCCGGAGCGCAGTGACGCGGAAATCGAAGGCCTCGGCAAAGCGGTCTGGGGCAACATCGGCGCTGTATTCACCGAGTTTGCGTTGCTGGACCGGTTGACCGATCCGGCGCGCAATCGTGAGCGCATCGAACTGATCAACAACACCGGAGAGCCGGATTTTTTCGAGCGCCCGCGGCCCTGTGTGTTTGTCAGCGCACACCTCGCCAACTGGGAGCTGATCGGTTACGCCGGAAACCGCGTCAGCGGGAAGATGGATGTTATCTATAATCCGCAGCCGAATCCCTGGCTGGAAAAACTGGTGCAGCGGCGGCGGCGTTTCCTGGGCTGTGGCTATGTCGACAAGACCAACGGCGCGCGCAAATTGCTGGGCCTGCTGAAGGCAGGTCGCGCGGTGGGGCTGATGATCGACGTGCGGGTGGATGGAGGGCAGCTGGTGCCATTTTGTGGCACGGATGCAAGCACCACGACTCTGCCGGCATGGCTGTCGCTGCGTACCGGGTGTGACATCCTGCCGATCCAGATCGAGCGCTTGCCGGGCACCCGTTTCCGGATCACTTTCCATCCGCCGCTGCGCGCAATCATCGGTGCGGATGAGGATCGTGATCAGGCAATCCTGCGCGTCAGTCGCGAGCTCAACGAGCAGGTGGGGAGCTGGATAGCGGCGCGCCCGCAGGACTGGTTGTGCACCAAGCGCCGCTGGCCCAAGGAACTTATGCGCGCCCGTGGCGTCTATTCCGACCGCGCCGAATCCGCCCGGCAGCAACGCCCAAGTCATTAAAAGCTGGGACTTTTCCAAGTTGGCGCCTTGGCATAAGAGGCTTCATAACGTATAATCCCCGATGTTTGCAGGTCGGTTGGTTGGCCTGCAGCGTCTGAGTATCCGGCAAATCACAGCAACGCTCCAGCGGCGGAGGTTCACTTGAGTACATTGGCCATACTGGCCCTCGAAGACGGCAGCCTTTTCAGGGGCCGTTCAATCGGTGCGCCCGGCCTGAGTGTCGGCGAAGTGGTGTTCAACACCGCAATGACCGGCTATCAGGAAATCCTCACTGACCCCTCATATGCACGGCAGCTGGTGACGTTGACCTATCCGCACATCGGTAATACCGGCGTCAATATCGAAGACGAGGAATCGGATAAAATCCAGTGCGCGGGTCTGATCATTCGCGACCTGCCGGCCACCTACAGCAGCTGGCGCGGTCAGGGCAGTCTCGATGATTACCTGAAAACGCATGACACTGTTGGTATTGCAGATATCGACACCCGTCGCCTGACGCGCATTCTGCGCGAGAAGGGCGCCCAGAATGGCTGCCTGATGGCCGGCGATAACATCGATGAAGAAGCGGCGTTGGAAGCGGCGCGCGCCTTTCCCGGGCTCAAGGGCATGGATCTGGCACGGGAAGTCAGCACCAGCAGCAGCTACGAGTGGACCCAGGGTGGCTGGTCGCTTGCAAACGGTCTGCCAGAACCCGCAGCGCCCGGCGCCCGGCCCTTTCACGTGGTCGCCTATGATTACGGGATCAAACGCAACATCCTGCGGATGCTGGCAGAACGCGGATGCCGCCTGACGGTTGTCCCTGCGCAAACACCGGCGTCCGAGGTGCTGAAGCACGCGCCGGACGGTGTATTCCTGTCCAACGGACCCGGCGATCCCGAGCCCTGTGACTATGCCATCAGCGCGATTCGCGAAGTCGTCGACAGCGGCATGCCTGTATTCGGCATCTGCCTCGGACACCAGTTGCTGGCGCTGGCCAGTGGCGCGCGCACAGTTAAGATGAAGTTCGGTCACCACGGCGCCAATCATCCGGTGCAGGATCTTGCTTCCGGCGAAGTCATGATCACCAGCCAGAACCATGGCTTCGCGGTGGACGAGGCGAATATGCCAGATACGCTTCGCGCTACTCACCGTTCACTTTTCGACGGTTCGCTGCAGGGTATACACCGCAACGACAAGCCGGCTTTCAGTTTTCAGGGGCATCCCGAGGGAAGTCCCGGACCGCACGATGTGTCGCCGCTCTTCGATTACTTCATCACGCTCATCGAAGCCTCAAAGGGCGAGACGAAAAAATCCGCCACAGAGCGTAACTGACACCGCCCCCGCGGTGCCTGCTCTATTTTTAACAAGGTCGCAGTTTCCAGATGCCTAAACGCACAGATATCAAGAGTATCCTGATCATTGGCGCCGGTCCGATCGTGATCGGACAGGCGTGTGAATTCGACTACTCCGGCGCCCAGGCATGCAAGGCGCTGACCGAGGAGGGCTTCCGGGTCATCCTGGTCAATTCCAATCCGGCCACCATCATGACCGATCCGCTGATGGCAGACGCCACGTACATCGAGCCGATCCGCTGGCAGACAGTGGAGCGCATCATCGAGAAAGAGCGCCCGGATGCATTGCTGCCCACCATGGGTGGCCAGACCGCGTTGAACTGCGCGCTCGATCTGGCGCGCGAAGGCGTGCTGGAGAAATACGGTGTGGAAATGATCGGCGCGCGACGCGAGGCGATCGACAAGGCCGAGGATCGCGACAAGTTCCGCACTGCGATGCAGAAGATCGGTCTGGATATGCCCGATGCGACGGTTGCACACAGCATGGAAGAGGCTCTGCAGGTGCAGGCGCGAATCGGTTTTCCGACTGTCATACGGCCGTCTTTCACGATGGGCGGCAGCGGTGGCGGTATCGCCTATAACAAGGAAGAGTTCGTCGAGATCTGCGAACGCGGGCTGGAGCTTTCACCCACCAACGAGTTGCTGATAGAAGAATCGATTCTCGGCTGGAAAGAATACGAAATGGAAGTGGTGCGCGACCATAAGGATAACTGCATCATCATCTGTTCGATCGAGAACTTCGATCCCATGGGTGTGCATACCGGCGATTCAATCACGGTAGCGCCGGCGCAGACACTCACGGACAAGGAATACCAGATCATGCGTAACGCCTCACTGGCGGTGCTGCGCGAGATCGGCGTGGATACAGGTGGTTCGAACGTGCAGTTCGCCATCAATCCGGCCAACGGCCACATGATCATCATCGAAATGAACCCGCGCGTGTCGCGTTCCTCGGCGCTGGCATCGAAAGCCACCGGGTTTCCGATCGCCAAGGTCGCGGCCAAGCTGGCGGTGGGCTACACGCTCGACGAATTGCAGAACGAAATTACCGGGGGCGCAACGCCGGCGTCTTTCGAGCCCAGTATCGATTACGTGGTAACCAAGATTCCGCGTTTTACCTTCGAGAAATTCCCCAAGGCGCAGAACCGCCTGACCACCCAGATGAAGTCGGTGGGCGAAGTGATGGCGATCGGACGAACCTTCCAGGAGTCCATGCAAAAAGCGCTGCGCGGCATGGAGACCGGCATCGATGGCTTCGACGAAATCGTCAAACCCGATGCTGATGACAGCATGGATATAATCCGCCGCGAACTGCGCGATCCGGGTGCCGAGCGGATGCTGTATGTCGGCGATGCGTTTCGTGCCGGACTGAGCGTGGAAGAGGTTCATGATCTGTGCAAGATCGATCCCTGGTTCCTGGTGCAGGTCGAAGAACTCATTGCGCTGGAAGCAGAGGTGCGGGAGCAGGGGGTCAGCGGTCTCGATCGTGAGCGGGTGTTGCAACTGAAGCGCAAGGGGTTCTCGGATCGGCGACTGGCGACGCTGCTGCAGATCGATGAAAATGGCTTCCGCAAGCTGCGCCACGAGTTCAAGGTGCGTCCGGTGTACAAGCGCGTCGATACCTGCGCCGCAGAATTCGCTACCAGCACCGCCTACCTGTATTCCACCTACGAGGAGGAATGCGAGGCTGAACCGACCGCGCGGGACAAGATCATGGTGCTCGGCGGCGGGCCGAACCGTATTGGACAGGGAATCGAATTCGACTACTGCTGTGTGCACGCGGCACTGGCGATGCGCGAGGACGGCTACGAGACCATCATGGTCAACTGCAATCCGGAAACCGTTTCGACCGATTTCGACACATCCGATCGCCTGTACTTCGAGCCGCTGACGCTCGAAGATGTACTGGAAATTATTCACAAGGAACAGCCGAAGGGTGTCATCGTGCAGTACGGAGGCCAAACGCCACTGAAGCTGGCGCGGGCGCTGGAGAAAGCCGGTGCGCCGATCATCGGCACGTCACCGGACTCCATCGATCTCGCCGAAGATCGCGAGCGCTTCCAGAAAATGATTCAGGAACTGGGTCTGTTGCAGCCGCCGAACCGCACTGCGCGCAGCGTCGACGCGGCACTGGCGCTGGCGGAAGAAGTGGGCTATCCGCTGGTGGTCCGGCCCTCCTATGTGCTGGGCGGGCGGGCCATGGAAATCGTGCACAACGAAGACGATCTGCGCGCGTATATGGGCGCGGCGGTGAGCGTGTCGAACGAATCGCCGGTGCTGCTGGACCGTTTCCTCAATGATGCTATCGAGGTGGATGTCGATGCGATTTGCGACGGCGAAGAGGTGCTGATCGGTGGCATCATGCAGCATATCGAGCAGGCGGGTGTGCACTCCGGTGATTCAGCGTGCTCGCTGCCGGCCTACAGTCTCAGTAAAGAAATCCAGGATCGGCTGCGCGAACAGATGCGTGCCATGGGCAAGGCGCTCAATGTGGTGGGCCTGATGAACGCCCAGTTCGCCATCCAGGGCGACAAGATATACGTTCTTGAAGTGAATCCGCGCGCGTCGCGCACCGTGCCGTTCGTGTCCAAGGCGACCGGGCTGCCGTTGGCGAGGATTGCCGCACGCTGCATGGCCGGTCAGTCACTGGCACAACAGGCGGTGGGCGGGGAGCGTCTGCCGCCTTACTTCTCGGTCAAGGAAGCGGTATTCCCGTTCGTCAAGTTCCCTGGCGTCGATCCCTTGCTCGGACCGGAGATGAAATCCACCGGTGAAGTCATGGGCGTTGGCCGCAGTTTCGGTGAAGCCTTCGCCAAGGCGCAGCTGGGAGCGGGGGAGAATCTGCCGCGTTCAGGCAGAGTATTCATCAGCGTCCGCAATGGCGACAAGCAGGATGCCGTACGCGTCGCGTCGGAACTGGCGGGGCAGGGTTTTCTCATTGTCGCTACCCGCGGTACCGCGGCAGCGATAAGCGAAGCGGGTATCACCTGCGAAGTAGTTAATAAAGTCACCGAAGGGCGGCCGCACATCGTGGATATGATCAAGAACGACAAGATCGCCCTGATCGTGAATACCACGGAAGGCAAGCAGGCGATCTCCGATTCCTACACGATCCGGGGTGCTGCGCTGCAACATAAGGTCGCCTACAGCACAACAATAGCGCATGCTTATGCTACCGGCCTGGCGCTAAAAAATCTTGATTCGCCGGCAGTGGAACGCTTGCAGGACTTACATCAGGAGCACGTCGCATGAATAAACCGTTTCCATTGACCAAACGAGGAGCGGAAAAACTGCGGGCTGAATTGCAGCAGTTAAAGATGGTGGATCGACCGCGCATCATTGCGGCCATTGCGGAAGCGCGTGCGCACGGCGATCTGAAAGAAAACGCCGAGTATCACGCGGCGCGCGAGCAGCAGAGTTTTGCGGAAGGCCGCATCAAGGAAATCGAGGGCAAGCTGTCACACGCTCAGATCATCGACGTATCCGAGCTTGAGCCAACCGGTAAGGTGGTGTTTGGCGCCACTGTGCTGCTTGCCGAGGAAGAAAGCGGCGCCGAGGTTACCTACCAGATCGTTGGCGAGGATGAGGCCGATATTAAATCCGGACTGATTTCGGTGGGTTCGCCGATTGCGCGCGCCCTGATCGGGAAGGAAGAAGGCGACATCGCGACGGTCATTGCACCGGGCGGTGAAAAGAGCTTCGAGATCGTCGAAGTCCGTTACATATAAACCTCCAGGCGGTCATGATTGGCGAACGTATTCTGCTGACGCTATGGGTCGGTGGCCTGTGGACGATCGGCTTCATAGTAGCACCGACCCTGTTCGCCAGCCTGGACGATCGGGCGCTGGCCGGCACTCTTGCCGGCAGCCTGTTTGAGCTGATCGCCTGGATCGGTCTGGTGTGTGGAGTCGGACTGCTGATCGCCAATCGCTTTCAGTTCCGCGACCGTCTCATCAACTGGCGCATGCTGGTATTGCTGGCGATGCTGGCGCTGGTCGTCATTGGCCAGTTTGTGCTTGCGCCGCTGATTGCCGATCTGCGCGCCAGCGGTGCCACGGACAGCAGCCTGTTCGCGCGTCTGCACGGTCTGGCGGCGACGCTGTATATGCTGACCTCCCTGCTCGGGCTGGCACTGGTCGCGGCGCCACCGGAAGTAACGCGCAACGCCTGATTCCGGCCTGACGACGCACCGTCCATCGGGCTATCATATCAACACAGTCAAATACCTGAACGGATATCCAGATCATGTCTGATTGCTGCTCGAACACGGCCTGCGAAATAGACAAGCTGCGGGGCCGCCAGCGACACACGCTGATACTGGTGCTGGTCATCAATCTGGTGATGTTCAGCGTGGAGATCACCGCCGGTCTGCTGGCCGCTTCGACGGCACTGGTCGCCGATTCGCTGGACATGCTCGGCGATGCGCTGGTCTATGGTTTCAGTCTGTACGTAGTGGCACGCAATGATGCCTGGAAAGCCGGCTCGGCGCTGGTGAAGGGCGGCATTATGGCGCTGTTCGGTCTGTTCGTACTGGGGCAGGCGATATACAAGATTCTCAATCCCGAACTGCCACACTTCCAGATCATTGGTCTGGTCGGCCTGCTTGCGCTCGCGGCCAATGGTGTGTGTCTCGCCCTGCTATGGAGGCACCGCGCCGAGGACATCAACATGCGTTCGGTGTGGCTGTGTTCGCGTAATGACATCATCGCCAATGTCGCGGTGCTGGGCGCTGCGGCAGGCGTCTGGTTGAGCCAGTCGCAGTGGCCGGATATCCTGGTCGGACTCGCCATTGCAACATTATTCCTTCGCACCGCATTTCATGTGATACGCGATGCGGCAGGCATTTACCGGACACACCAGGCGGCGCATCGGCAGGATGCCGGTTAGATTCGCATACCGCAGCGCCGCGGCAATCTCCCGGAGATGCAATCAGATTTCGATAGCGGAAAAATCCTGCACCTGCCGGTGTCCGGCGGCGTCGGCGACTTCTCCTTCGCGTACCAGCCACACAGTATGCATGCCGGCACTGCGGGCCGCGTCGAGTTCCGCTTCTATATCGGACAGGAACAGAATGACATCGGGTTCCAGTTGGAGTTCGGCGGCGATGCGCCGGTAGGATTCCGGATCGGCCTTGGCGCCGATGCGGGTGTCAAAATAGCCGGCGAACAGTTCGTTCAGATCCCCATATTCGGTATGACCAAACAGCAGCTTTTGCGCATGCACCGATCCGGATGAATAAACGTAAAGCTGAATGCCGCGGGCGTGCCAGGCGTGCAACTGTTGTTCGGCGTCCGGGTAAACGTGACCACTGAAGTCGCCGTTGCGGTAGCCCTGTTCCCATAACAGACCCTGCAGTGCCTTCAACGGAGTAATTTTTTTGTCCTGATCGATCCACTCGATAAGGCGGGCGATGGCGGCATCCTGCGAAAGCGCTTCACCAGCTTGTTCACGGACATCATCGATCAGCGCGGCAATGCGTGGATCGTCCGCATTCGCCGTCACAAACTCCGCCATGTGGTCCCGGGCGTAGGGAAACAACACGTCCTTGACGAAAGACAGGGAAGAGGTGGTCCCTTCTATGTCAGTAACGATTGCGCTGATCATTCGCAGGCAGCAGCGTGACTGTCGAAATCGGGGAACCGCGTATGTATGTCGCTGGCGGTGAATTCGCCGAGCCAGCCGTCCGGGGTGGTGAAAAAGCGGATGCACCTGAAATCGGGATGTTCGCCCATGTCGAACCAGTGCGTGATGTTGGCGGGCACGCTGATCAGGTCGCCGCGCGTGCAGGTGACCAGCAACACCTGATCACCGATGTGCAGGTAAAAAAGCCCCTGGCCATCGACAAAGAAACGGATCTCGAAATCGGCGTGGGTATGTTCGGCAAAAAACTTTTGCCGGAATTCGCTTTTCTGCGGATGGTCGGGGCGTAGCGAAACGACATCCACCGATTTGAATCCAAAGCTGCGATTCAGCGCTTCGATAGAATCCCGGTAGGCGTCCAGCACCTGTTCCTGGCTTGCATCGTCCGGCAGGGCCTGAGTGGCGCGCCAGCGCTCGAATTGCACGCCGACCTCGGCCAGCTTGCGGGTGATGCTGTCATAGTCGGTGATGGTCGGTCCTGCCATGCTTCCATCTTCGTGATATACAGTCAGTGAGCTCATTGCTTTATTCCTGTTAATCGCATTTCACATTCGAACAAAAACTCGAAGGCTTCCACGTGCCGCAAGGCATCTTCAACAGTGTTGCCCCAGGTGTAGAAGCCATGCCCGCGAATCAGGTAACCCGGCTCCTGGCCAGACAGCCCGGCGTCGACTTCGGCAGCAAGGTGAGCGATGTCCTGGCAGTTGTTGAAAATCGGCACGCGAATTTCGCAGTGATGGGTGTCGATACCCGGGAATGCCTTCAGCAGTTCATAGTCCTGGAGGACCAGCGCCCCGTCGCGCAGCCGTGACAGCAGGGTGGCGTTGATCGAGTGCGGATGCAATACCACCCGTGCATCGGGAATGCGCGTGTAGATCTGCACGTGCAGCAGGCATTCGGCAGACGGGCGCCGGTCATCCAGAGACTGGCCGGTGGCGGTCACCCGCATGATGTCATCTTCACAAAGCTTGCCCTTGTGGCGGCCCGTGACCGTGACCGCCAGCGTGCCGTCAGACATGCGTGCCGACAGATTGCCGCTGGTCGCCGGCACCAGACCCATCTGGTACAGCTGACGGCCGGCGTCGATCAGTTCAAGGGTGCGCAGACGAAATTCGCTCATGACAGTGTCCGGAGATCGGGAGCGGCTATTATTCTGAAAAGCTTTCGCGGGGACAACGCTTTTTCGTGCGACCCCCGACCTCTCAGGCAGCCATCAAAACCCGCTCAAAGATTAATTGCCCGTAGCGCTGCGCCACTGCTGAAAATTGGGATAATCGCGATAGGCGCCGCTCTGGACATAATCCAGCACTTTGCGCAGGCGGTAAAACTGTACGACTGAATCCAGGCGCAGTATTTCATCACCTGCTTCGTCAAAAAAAATCAGCGTCGGAGAGTAGAAAAGTCCGAGGCGATCCGCCCAGGCGCGCGCGGTGGTGCGTTCTCCTGCGGGCGTGATGACCGGCGTGTCTTCCCACATCCCGAGTTGTGCGACGTCCATTCGCTCGATGCTCGCGCGTACATCCGGTTCGGTCAATGGACCGGTGTGCAGTACATCACAGGCATGGCAATCGCCCTGTTCGAAGAACACCACCAGCGGTTTTTCAGCCGGCCAGCGGCTGCGGTCCAGTGCATGCGGTGGTGGCGAAAAGAACGGTTCGTAGTTCATCCCGCCGGCTTCGAACACCAGCGACACATCCGCACGTTCCAGATAAGTGCGGAAGTCTTCCTTGCGGTAATGACCGTCGGCGACATATTCAAGTGCAGCGCGCAACTGGTAGGGCGGATAGTAACCGGGCAGACGCAGTGCCTCGCGCTGCTCATTGTCATAGAACACCAGTGTCGGTGTGAAGTCGATGCTCTGCTCGGCGGCGAAACTGCGTTCGGTCCATTCTTTGCCGTCGAGTCCGGTCATGCTGCGCTGGCCGTGAATGTCGATGCCGATAACGTCAAAATGTTCTTCGGTGTAGGCGAGAATGTCGAGCAGGCCGAAATTGCCTTCCAGCAGCTTCTTGCAGTAGGCGCAATATTTCTGCCCGAAGTACACAATCAGGCCGCGTTTCCCGGCCGTGCCGGCTTCCTCTATATCATCGGCGAGATCAAGAAAACTCAGCTTGAACCAGGCGGGGAAGCCGACCGCTTCCGTCAGCGGTGCATCGTCGAAAGCGGCGAACGGGTCGTCTTCGCTGCTGGTGTTCGTTGTTGCCAGACTGCCGGCCGAAAAAATCGCCAGCAACAGGGCGAGGCTGAATCTGCGCATAGCGCTAGAGGGCATCGAACCCGGAGTTCTTCGGTTTTTTTCTGAAAAACAACCCGACAGTGCCAACCCGCTGGACCAGTTCGGCATCAGCGTATTCGCACAATTGCTGCAGGGCGGCATCCCGCTGTTCGCGATCGCCGAGGCTGACTTTGACTTTCATTAACTCATGATGAGCCAGCGAGCGTGCGAATTCCTCGAGCACGGGTGTCGATAATCCCCCAGTACCTACAAGGATGACCGGCTTCAAGTTGTGACCTTTACCGCGTAATCTTTTCTTTTGCTGTTCCGTTAGGGACATGACCGACGAATACTCATTACAATAGATCAGGCGCAGTAGTATACCGGACCCCCCCATGGCACGCAGTAAAAGCAGTCAACGCTGGCTGAGAGAACATTTCGACGATGAGTTTGTCAAACAGGCACAGCGCCAGGGCTATCGCTCGCGCGCGGTATTTAAACTGGAGGAAATCCAGCAGCGTGACCACCTGATCCGGCCCGGCAGCGTAATCGTCGATCTGGGCGCAGCGCCGGGCGGCTGGAGCCAGTATGCACTGGAGCATGTCGGTCGCAAGGGGCGCATCCTGGCGATGGACCTGCTACCGATGGAACCGCTGGAAGGCGTCGAATTCGTGGAAGGGGATTTTCAGGATGATGCGGTGCTGGAGCGGTTATTGCAGGTTCTTGCTGGACAGGAGGTCGACCTTGTAATGTCGGATATTGCCCCCAATATTAGCGGAGTGGATGCAGTCGACCAGCCGCGCGCCATGTATCTGGTGGAATTGGCAGTGGATTTTGCCGAACGCACGCTGCGGCCGGGCGGTGACTTCCTGGCCAAGGCCTTCCACGGTGAAGGATTCGACGCGCTGGTGAAAGATTTGCGCGGCCGTTATGACAAAGTGCTGGTGCGCAAACCGAAAGCATCCAGACCACGTAGCCGCGAAGTGTACGTGCTGGCCAGAGGACGGAAAGTATAGTATGTTTCAGCTAACCGCTTACCGGGTCGAAATGCCTTGCTGGACAACACCTTTCGCAATTTCCTGCACCCGATAGATCCCGTCTGCAACTGAGGTACTCGACTTGAACGACATGGCAAAAAACATCCTTCTCTGGGTCATCATCGCGGTGGTCCTGATGTCCGTGTTCAATAATTTCGGACCGCCCGCGCCACGTGCCGAGAGTGTGCCGTA
The DNA here is from genome assembly GCA_032251035.1 of Thiogranum sp. GTDB lineage: Bacteria > Pseudomonadota > Gammaproteobacteria > DSM-19610 > DSM-19610 > Thiogranum. The sequence continues at coordinate 30,719 of JAVVEV010000031.1, forward strand.
TTCCGAATTCATCGCTGACGTGAAAGCCGGACGCGTGCAGAGCGTTGTCATCGATGGCCGGACCGTCAAGGGACAGACCACCAGCGGCGAGACCTTCTCATCCTATACGCCCAACGATCCGCAGATGATCAACGATCTGCTGGCTAATGGTGTGCAGGTTAAAGCTCAGGCTCCGGAGCAGGATTCGGTGCTGATGCAGATCTTCATTTCCTGGTTCCCGATGCTGTTGCTGATCGGCGTATGGATTTTCTTCATGCGCCAGATGCAGGGCGGTGGCGGTGGTCGTGGCGCCATGTCCTTCGGCAAGAGCCGCGCACGCATGCTTGGCGAAGATCAGGTGAAGGTCACTTTTGGTGATGTCGCCGGTGTCGAGGAAGCCAAGGATGAAGTGGCTGAACTGGTCGAATTCCTGCGCGATCCGGGTAAATTCCAGAAACTGGGCGGCAAGATTCCCCAGGGCGTATTGATGGTTGGTTCGCCCGGTACTGGTAAAACGCTGCTCGCCAAGGCGATTGCCGGCGAAGCCAAGGTTCCGTTCTTCACTATCTCGGGTTCCGATTTCGTGGAAATGTTCGTCGGTGTCGGCGCTTCGCGCGTACGTGACATGTTCGAACAGGCCAAGAAACAGGCGCCGTGCATTATCTTCATCGACGAAATCGACGCAGTGGGACGTCACCGCGGCGCCGGTCTCGGTGGCGGCCACGATGAGCGCGAACAAACGCTCAATCAGCTACTGGTGGAAATGGATGGCTTCGAAGGTAATGAAGGCGTGATCGTGATTGCCGCCACCAACCGCCCTGACGTGCTCGATCCGGCGCTGTTACGCCCCGGTCGTTTCGATCGCCAGGTCGTGGTGCCGCTCCCGGACGTGCGCGGTCGCGAACAGATTCTGAAGGTGCATTTGCGCAAGGTGCCGATGTCGGAAAGCGTCACGCCGAGCATCATCGCGCGCGGCACGCCCGGATTCTCGGGTGCCGACCTGGCCAACCTGGTGAACGAAGCCGCTTTGTTTGCAGCGCGCGGCGGCAAGCGCCTGGTTGATCAGAGTGACCTGGAGAAAGCCAAAGACAAGATCATGATGGGTGCGGAACGCAAATCCATGGTGATGAACGAGGACGAGAAAAAGCTGACCGCCTATCACGAAGCCGGACATGCCATCGTCGGATTGCGGGTGCCGTCTCACGATCCGGTTTATAAAGTGTCGATCATTCCGCGTGGTCGTGCGCTGGGCGTGACCATGTTCCTGCCTGAAGAAGACCGCTACAGCTACAGCCGTCAGCGACTGGAAAGCCAGATTTCCAGTCTGTTCGGTGGCCGCATCGCCGAAGAGCTGATTTTCGGAGCGGACATGGTTACCACCGGCGCATCCAACGATATCCAGCGCGTCACTGAACTGGCACGCAACATGGTTACGCGTTGGGGTCTGTCCGAGCGGCTTGGACCGCTGACCTACAGTGAAGACGAGGGTGAAGTATTCCTTGGCCATTCCGTAACCCAGCACAAGAATGTGTCGGATGAAACCGCGCACACAATCGATGCTGAAATCCGCGCCATTGTCGATCGCAACTACAAGCGCGCAGAGGCTATCCTCACCGAATGTCTGCCGCAGCTGAAGATCATGGCCGAGGCGCTGATCAAGTACGAAACCATCGATAGCCATCAGATCGATGACATCATGAACGGCAGGACGCCGCGTCCGCCCCAGGACTGGGATGACGCACAGCCTCCGGCGGGCGGTCCCCAGCCGGAAGCACGCCCCGACGAAAAGCCTGGCAAGGAAGGCGGCGAACCGATCGGTGGGCCAGCCGGACAGCACTAACCCTTGCTCGATTGCAACGGTAAAGGCCTGGACCTGTCGCGCCCGCAGGTCATGGGCGTACTCAACATCACCCCCGACTCCTTTTCGGACGGGGGTGATTTTTTTGTGCCCGAAAAAGCCGTGCAATGGGCTTTGCAGATGCAGGACGATGGCGCCGCGATTATCGACGTGGGCGGCGAATCGACGCGCCCGGGTGCGGCGCCGGTGGCGGTCGAGGAAGAACTGCGGCGCGTGCTGCCGGTGATCGAAGCCTTGCGGCTGCACCTGCGGGTGCCGATCTCGATCGATACGCAAAAGCCGGAGGTGATGCGCGCGGCCGTTGCGGCCGGAGCGGGATTGATCAACGACGTCAATGCTTTACGCGCACCTGGTGCGCTGGAAGCGGCGGCCGCCTGTGGCGTCCCGGTGTGTTTGATGCACATGCAGGGCGACCCGCGTACCATGCAGGAACAGCCGGCATATCATGACGTGGTGGACGACGTGAAGCACTACCTGCAGGCGCGTATTGCGGCCTGCGATGCAGCCGGTATAGACCGGACTCGAATCATTCTCGATCCCGGTTTCGGCTTCGGGAAAAGCGTCCAGCATAACCTTCAGCTGCTGGCACGACTGGAAGAACTGGCGGAAGCAGGTTTGCCGCTGCTCGTGGGACTGTCGCGTAAATCGATGATCGGCAAGCTGCTCGGACTGGAAGTCGGGGACCGTCTGCCCGCGAGTATTGCATTGGCGGTACTGGCAGTGGAACGTGGGGCCAGTCTGGTACGGGCGCACGATGTTGCCGCGACCTGGCAGGCACTGCAGATGCTGATCGCGGTGCGGCAATCTGGTATTGCGGTGGTGTGAGCAGGAGATTGCTTCGTCACTGCGCCCATAGAACCCCTTCGGGGTTCATTACGGGTACCTTACCCTTCGGGTCAAGGCATCGTCGCAATGATGGGGGAACGGTTGGAGAGACATGATGACAAGAAAGTATTTCGGCACAGACGGTATTCGTGGGCGCGTTGGTGAGCACCCGATCAATGCGGAATTCATGCTCAAGCTGGGCTGGGCGACCGGCCGGGTACTGGCCAATGGCGCGCGCACTCGTGTGGTGATTGGCAAGGACACCCGTATTTCAGGGTACATGTTCGAATCTGCGCTGGAAGCGGGATTGTCAGCGGCGGGCGTCGACATCCGTCTGCTGGGCCCTATGCCCACGCCGGGGATCGCTTATCTTACGCGCACCCTGCACGCCTGTGCGGGCATCGTCATCAGTGCTTCGCACAATGCGCATCATGACAACGGCATCAAATTCTTTTCCGCCGAGGGCGCCAAGCTCGACGATGAAATCGAAGCGGCTATCGAAGCGGAACTCGAAAAACCGCTGGTCACTGTATCCTCGGAAAAACTCGGCAAGGCGGAGCGTGTCGAGGATGCGCGTGGCCGGTATATCGAGTTCTGCAAGAGTACGATTCCGGCGCGCTTCAGCCTGCGTGGAATGAAAATCGTGGTCGACTGCGCCAACGGTGCGACCTATTACGTGGCGCCTAATGTGCTGATCGAACTTGGCGCGGAGGTCATCAGCATTGGCGTCAATCCTGATGGTCTCAACATTAACTCCGGCTGCGGCTCGACCTGCCCGGAGCGCCTGCGTGAAGAAGTACTGAAGCATGGCGCGGATGTCGGCATCGCGCTCGACGGCGACGGTGACCGGCTGATCATGATCGACCAGAAAGGCGAAATCGTCGACGGCGACGAGTTGTTGTTTATCATCGCCGCGGCACGCCACGAGAATGGCAAGCTGAGCGGACCGGTGGTGGGTACCCTGATGAGCAATCTGGGAATGGAGCAGGCGCTCATGCAGCGCGGTATCGGTTTTGTGCGGGCGCGCGTCGGCGATCGTTATGTGCTGGAACAGTTGCAGCAGCACCAGGGGCTGCTGGGCGGGGAATCATCAGGTCATATTATCTGTCTGGACTGCACCACGACCGGCGATGGCATTGTGTCGGCGTTACAGGTGCTGGCTGTGATCGTGCAGAGCAAGACCCCCTTGCACCTCCTGAAGAAGGGTATGAAGAAATTCCCGCAGTTGATGCTCAACGTGCCGGTAGCGGCGCGCATCGATGTCGATGCCAACGCGGATATCCAGGCGGCGGTGAGCGTGGCGAAACGGTGCCTGAACGGCAAGGGCCGCGTTTTGTTACGCGCCTCCGGAACTGAACCGCTGATCCGGGTAATGGTGGAAGGCGAAGATGCGGATCTGGTGCGCGAGCAGGCGCAGGCGCTGGCCGCTGTGGTGGAGCAGGCTGCGCAGGCGTTGGCCGCCTCCGCCTGATTTGCATGCGCAAGCTGCTGTGGACACTGCCGCTGTCGGCGCTGGCGCTTGGCCTGCTGGTGCTGGCGCTGCTGGCCTGGAACCTGTTCACCTTTCAACGTCTCACGGATGAAGCCCCGGTTGCCGTGTTGCGCTTCTCCGCCATCGAACCGCAGGTCTGGCAGGCGGAACTGCGCAGCGGCGATTTCTGCGCAACCCGCAGCTATCGCCTGACCGGCGACGAGTGGCGTCTGGATGCGCGGTTTCTAAAATGGAAGCCCTGGGCCAACCTGCTTGGCATGGATGCCATGTACCGTCTGGAGCGGCTGAGCGGGCGCTACCGTTCCGTTGCCGACGAAAACCGGCGGCAGCACTCTGCCCACGATATCGCCGACCGGCCGCTGATCGATCTGGCCCGATATGCGGGGCGGGAGTCTGGCAGCTGGATGCCGCTCGACACGATGTTCGGCAGCTCTGTGTATGAAACCATCGATCCCGATTATCGCTATATCGTGTTCCGCTCCCAGTCAGGCCTGCTGGTGCGCAAGGAGCCCATCCAGGTGGCGCGCTACGAGAACGGATCGCTGGTGATTCAAATATGGAAAAACTGTCCCGACAGCGATTAGCGCGGATTTGCTTTTTCAGGCACAGA
>JAVVEV010000032.1:0-32783 GCA_032251035.1 Thiogranum sp.
CCGCTTTCAACGAGGAACTCGGAAGACTGACCTTGCTCAGCTATCCGGTAATCGCCATTCCTTCGATGCTGATGATGCTGGCAATCTTTTATTACTTGTGGCGAACCATCCACGGCATGACCGGACTCGCGCTGGAGGAAGTGCTGGATGTCGGATAGTTACTCAGTCTGCCCCGCCAACTGCCAAAGCACCGAGGGAGCACCATTGGGGTCAGAGTAAAAACTTCCGCCCCCGAAAGTTTTTACTCTGACCCCAATCCGCGGTTCAGGCAGAGTTGAATTTTCCTGCCATTTGCCGCAGCCTCATGCGTCCGATTCAGAACTGAAAGTGAGTATGTCCATGAGCGGTTATGCCCGCAACCTGATTGCCGATCTCGGTGCCCTGCGCGTCGTGCTGGTGTTGCTTGGTCTGCTGTCGGCGATTTTCACGCCGCTGGCCGACGGCGTCGACTACCAGGGCTGGGGCCTGGTGGCGATCGTGCTCGGACCGGTGTTTGCACCCATGATCTTCGCGGTGCTGATCATGGACGCGGTAATGACGGGGGCGACGTCCGCCGAGGCCGGCGAGGAAGCCCGGGGGGCCGGCCGTATTGTCGTCCGGATCAACCTGCTGGTAATGGCGATCATCGCCATTTCCTGGGTCCCCTTCATCCTCTCCATCAGCGGTTGATGATTGTGATATCATAGCTTGATACTGATACTATACTTTAGTATCATTTGGCCGTGAACAAAAGACACCAAAAGACACTGGATGCCATTTGGGAGACGCCGACCAGAGCAGATATCAAATGCACGGCAGTGGAGAACCTGGTTGAGGCGCTGGATGGTGATGTTCGCGAAGGTAACGGATCACGTGTCCGTTTTGAATTGAATGGGGTACGCGGTAACTTTCATCGACCGCATCCCGGCAACGAAGCCAGGCGGTATCAGATCAGGGATTTAAAAGAATTCCTGGAAGCCGCAGGAGTGGAGCCATGAAGTACAAAGACTTTGAAGCCATTATTAGTTTTGATGATGATGACCAGGTGTTCCATGGTCGCGTAGTCAATGTGCGCGATGTAATTTCGTTTCACGGCGAATCCGTCGATGAATTGAAAGCCGCCTTCATCGAAGCAGTCAATGATTACCTGGCTGACTGCGCGGAGCGGGGTCTGGATCCAGACAAGCCCTTCTCTGGAAAATTCGTCGTTCGTGTGAAACCGGATATTCATCGCAAAGCCGCCATTTTAGCTGCCCGAGAAGATATGAGTCTGAATGCCTGGTTAGCAAACGCACTTGAAGAAAAGATCCAAAAAGCCAGCTAGCGGCCGCTCGTCCTTCAGGCCGCCTGCCTCCAAATCTCACCAGCCTGCGGTTTAGTCACGAACGACCGCAGGCCTCACAGAGGCTGCGACCCAAACTGGAACGCGGACTGAATGCTGCCGATGACCTCGTTCACCGCGAGCAGCATGCATACCAGCCACGGCTGCCAGTGCCCTTCACTTGTCACCTCAAGCAACAGGCGATGGTCTGCCTTGCTCTGGATGCATTAGGCAAAGGCCTCGCCTGCCGGTGTTTTCAAGGATGAGTGTTCGCCTGGACGGCGGGTGAGGATAAACAAGCCGGCCCACTCAAGGACCCGGTCTCCTCACTTCATTTACCAGCGTCGATTATTTTCGCTCGCTTGCTCACGCCGGCTAGTATCGGGCTGGATGTTGATTCCGGCATACCCGCATCGGCAGCCAGATCTGCCACCTCGGTGATCGCGCCCCCGATCCGCGCCGCCAGGTCTGAAAAGATACTATCTATGTCCTCTTCGCGCACCCCGGCTTTTTGAGCGGTCTGATAGAAATGCCGGGGCTGGATCTGGCTGAGGCGGTAATATCGCTTGTCCCCTGTCGCCATTGCCAGCTTGATCTTCTGAACCGGGAATTGCGGGTACGGCGATGCAGACATCACGTCATAGAGTGGGGTCAGTCGATAGCCGCCCGGGGTGAGAAAGAGGGAGAAATTCTTGGCATGGCCGTCGATGGCCGCGAGCAACCAGAATACGATCTGTGCCTTCATAAACATCAGCCGGTCTTCGTGCGGGGCGGCGGCACCGTTCAGACATTCAAGGACCTCCAGGATGCCGGGGCCGCCATCGCTCTGGTATTTCCGGATGGGCGGAACACCCAACGCCTGACAGAGATCCTCCTGCGGCAGCCGGTACAGCACACCCTCCTGCCAGACGCGATCGAAACGCTCCACGACAATGACCGGCTTGCCACCAAACAACAGTACTTCAGTGTTGGCCGTCTCCAGACCCAGGGCGCGACACAGCGTCAGGCAGAGCCATTCATTCCATGGAGTATCGGAGAAATCGGCGCCGTTCGGGCCCTCTTTCATCGCCGGCTTGAAAATATGGGAGGTCGGCGTCGGTCCGAGCGGGAGCTGCCATTCATTATCCACTCGAAGAAACGCCGTCTTTTCCTGCACCCCTGCAATAGAGATACGAAAATCCTCGTCATCGATATGGACGCCGAGAGGAGTGGTGGCCAAAGAAGCAAGCCGGGTGGCGATTTCGTCGTCGCTGACAGGCCGGTATTGCATTTTTTTCGGATCACCGGGATCAACGCCTTCGGGAAGAAAACGCAGCGCCCCCACGCAGTCCCGTCCGATGACGGCCAGGAGATTGAAAACACCGGCACTTTCGGCATGCTCACGCGCCGCGATCTTTTCCCTGACGGTCTGGTCGTCAGGCAACAGCCCATCAAAATAAATGGTCGCACTTTCCCCTGACCAGATACGGTCTGACAGCGGCATGGACACAGAAATCGGAAACGCCCGCTCGGATGACAACCAGCTCCGGTCATAGCGAAACGAGGTTGCCCCATCGGGTTCCCTGGCATAACGGCCAATTTTGCTTGTGCCGATATAGACCTCAAGCACCCGTCTCTGGCGTTTACGGCCCACTTCAATACTCCGTGGGAGTGAAGCCGGTTTTACGACGGGGGACGATAGACAGGTCCAGATCCAGCGCCGCCAGCACCCGGATAACCGTATCGATCCTCGCCGTTGTCGCGCCGTTCTCAAGGTCCGAGACCAGAGCCTGCCGGACAGACGCTTTTTGGGCCACGTCCACTTGCCGCAAATCCTGATTCTTGCGGGCCAGACGAATTGCCGCGCCGAGGTCCTTATTGCTGCGTATTACCCTTGCCATCACCCTGTCCTGTTTATACGGGAAGCCGTATAAAAACTATATATACGCTATAACAGATAATGTCAATATATACGCTATAAGAGATATTCCCGACAAATTTCCCGATCATATATTTTTTAAATGCGGGCCGCCGTCAGCAACTGCAGAAATCTGGAATACACAAACAGCTTTTCCCGACCGACTTTGACTTCTTCCAATATGCCGAGTCGCGTGCCTACGTCCAGCCGAGGTGCGCGGCTTCCTGGCTCTCACCAGAGTCGCATCGTGATAGCGGTAGCAAGGAACAAACAGAAGCAATGTCTTTAGAACGTAAAAAGCCCGGCGCGAGAGCCGGGCTTCCAGCCATAGGCGCCAGCTTTGAATCTTGCCGGGAAGACCCATTTGTAGCTCGACATGTCTTTGCGGCTTCCCTTATCCGATAAGAGAGTCGTATGGAATGTTCAGGCCCTTGTGCAGCTTCTTGATCATGCCCAGTGTCAGGCTCCGCTTTTTACTCAGCACCTCGGAGACGCGTCCACTCGTGCCGATGTATGGCTCGAGATCTTTGCGAGACAGGCTTTTTTGCTCCATCAAAAACTTGATCGCCTCAACGGGATCCGACGCCGGAATCGCATAGTGCTCATCTTCATACTTCTCAACGAGCAGCATCAAGACATCCAGCTCATCGCCTTTTTCCGTATTGGGTTTTGCGCCCCATAGCTCATCGATCCGCTTCAACGCGCGGCTCAACTCACGGTCGTTTCTGATCGGCTTCAGTTTCATTTCAAACCTCAAATATTCTCGATATCCACAATTTCGTCATATTCCTTGTGTGTCCCGACAAACCGAATCAGCATTCCATGCCGAATATAGTCCATATGCACGACGATTCTGTACTTGTTGCCACATAGATTAAAAACCACGCGGTTGTTTTTTAAGATGCTCGCATTGCGTAAATCCGCCTTCAACGTGTGTGGCGTACTCCATTCCGCTTTCGCACAGAAGTTGTACCATTCCGTCATCTGCTTTTTCGCATCGCTGTATCTCGGGCTACTTTCCCAAAATTGTCTCAGCTTGGATTTTGCGATCACCCTCATCGAGACACCCTAGCATGCTCCCATTATGGGAGCAAGCGTAAATATCCCATCCTGGGAGCTTTTGCTGAGTTAGAAACGACCGCGATATCCCTGGTCCGAGACGAAGGAAGTATTGGAAAGGTGCAGGCATCCGAATCCCACTTCGGAAATGAGGATCGTCTACGCGTGGCAGCCTTCTTTCTGCGCCAGCGTGCGCCACGCGCTGTACATGCGAATAGCTCACACCGGGAAAGTGTGGCGTCGGACGGGGTACGCGAATCCCTGTGGTTTTTTATCTGCAAATCAGCGGATTGCGTGTCGACGTAGCTCGGCAGAATCCTTGTGAAGAGCTTTAACTCTTTGTTTCCGATACTTACGAGCCAAAATGGCGTCCCAACAGTAGCACCCGACGGGTAAACGCTCTGATACGGAGCGCCGCAAGCTAGAGCCGGGTTCCCAGCTCCTGGTTCACGAAATCAATGAATAGCCGGACTTTGAGCTGCTGATAACGGCGATCCATAAAGACAGCATAAATCCCGGCGCTGCCACAGTCGTAGTCCGGAAGCAGCTGCACCAGCCGACCGGCCTTTATATCGTCAGCCACCAGAAAGTCGGACAGGATAGCCATCCCGGCACCATTTACCAGAAAAGAACGCACGGCGTCGGCGTTGTTGGTTTTCACCTGCCCTTTCACCTGAATGCGCTTCTCCTTCCGGTTTTTAACAAAGCACCAGCGGTACGGTGTGGGCAACAAGGTAAAGATGATCGAGTCATGCTCCGAAAGCTGCTCCGGTTTTTCCGGTTTACCTCTACGTTCGATATAGTCGGGCGAGGCACACAACAGACGCGGCGAATCCCCGATCTTTCGCGCTACAAGCCCGGAATCCTTCAACCACCCTACCCGGATCCCCACATCAATTCCTGACTCCACCATATCCACCAATTGATCTTCGAGCAGCAATTCAATGTTGAGCGAGGGATGCAACCGCATGAAGTCCGCCAACAAAGGGGCGATATACCGATTGCCGAAAATAATCGGGCTGGTTACCCGCAGGGTGCCCGAGAGTTGGTCCTGCAAGCGACTGATCCGGCGAGTTGCGTCTTCCGCCTCAGCGACGATACGTGCGCAGCTCTGATAGTAGGTTTCGCCAATCTCGGTCACATTCAGCCTGCGTGTCGTGCGGTTCAACAGTCGCACCCCGACACTTTTTTCAAGCAGCGAGATGTGGCGACTGACTGCAGATTTCGCGATCCCGAGCCGCCGTGCCGCGGCGGAAAAACTCTTTGCCTCCACCACGTGAGAGAAAATCACCATCCTTCTGAGATCGTCCATCTCCTTCCCCCGTTTGTTCCAGATATCAGAACACTTATTTATCAGTAATGCGTATTGTTGTCATGTGTTCGGACTTCTACACTTCCGTCCATTGAGAAGAAGGCTTTCTCAACGCTGCCTTCACAATCCAGTATCACTGACCGGAGAGCCCTGCAATGACCCGAGCAAGCAAAGCCATGCGATTCTTTTTTTTCAATGCCGCTGTCCTGATTCTGGTTGGCATCTGGTTGACAGGTTTTGACAAAGTGCACTGGTTCACCTATGCAGTGCCAGCGTTTTTCATGTTCGCGGCGGCCGTCGGGATTTGTCCCGAGTTGATCATGGCCCAGAAACTTTTCGGCAACAACTAGCATACCCCCCAAACCCGTTAGTGGAGGTATCGGGATCTGCTATCGCCGTTCAGCCTGTCTGGCGAGCTGGTGCTGACGAACCGCATCATCATGGCGTCGCTAGAAGAGCTTCCCAGCCTCATCGTTAACGTAATAAGTGGTGAATTTCCGATCGATCAGGAGCCGGTCCCGGTAGTAGATCTGAAATATCCACTCCCCCTCCACCATTTCGTAGGTTTCGTTCAGAGCGTAGACGTCGTAGGCAAACACCTCGTTGCGCTCGACGCGCTTGTTGATCGTGAACTCCGAGCCGGTGCTGACGGTACCGTCGGGAAGCGTGAAAGGCGGGTGCCTGAGCACCCGGCGCAGTTGCACGCTACGCATATCCGGCAGATTCGACAGCCGGTACTGATAGCCGAGGATGGTGCCCTTCTTGATCGGAATCCGCTCGGCCTCCCGGATAAAGGTCATGACCAGCTGCGATAAGGCCTTGCCGGTGGAGGTATCGGCGCTGTCGATGACGTTGCCGCCGCTGACCTTGCTGAAAATCCCGGCGCGCAGGATGCGCCCGCTGGGCGCGGCATCCGCTTCCACGGTGCTGGTTTGTGTTTTGATGTCTTCGTTGTTGTGTTCGCCGACGTTGCCAGGCGGATCCTGTCCGCAGCCGCCAAGCGCAAGTATCAGCAAACCCGTTACCGGTCTGTTCATACAATTTCCTCATCCATCGTTCTGCAAGCTTGCAGGGAAAACGGCGGGTGATCGTTCACCCGCCGTTGCGGTACTACTCTACATCACTTGCTGATGCACACTGACCTACTGGATGAAAGCGCGCTGGATCGGCATCAACATGCGCGGATCCAGGTTGTCTTCTCCGTTGACCGCACCGCCGAAGGTTGCGATCGGCAGGGCGCAACCCTCGTTACCCTCGCCCGCCCCGAAGCCGTCGTTCGGATCACCCGTGCAGGGCTTGCCGTTGCCGCCGTCCACATGGTCCGGATCGATGCGGTATTCCAGCACATAGCCGCCCGGCGTGAAGCACTGGTTGGCCGCATTGGGACCCGTGTTCTCACAGCCCGGGTTGACCGCCGAGGCGGCGACATAGAGAGTCTCCACGCCGCACAGCTCAGCCACTTCGCGCGAGTTCGGATCCATGCCGTTGGCAACCGCCTCGGCCTGCACGAAATCGCAGCCACGTGCCGACATGCGGCTGACACGGTTGCCCGCGATCACGTTGATGCCCGGATCCAGCGCGATGGTGGCATCTTCCGCGAAATTGGCGTCGTCGTTCGGCGCGGTGACCCAGTCGATACTGATGCGCTGGCGGAACACGCCGGGATTGCAGCCACCCGGACCGATCTCGCCACGCAGACATTCCTGGGAACGCCGACGATTGGTAGCGTAGAGGTTGCCCGACTCATCCATGGAGATGGCGCGGTGAGTGTCGCGGCGGTGGGGATTGTCCACCGGTCCGCCAACGAAGTCGATAACTTGCGTCACCTTGGCGCGGTTCGCTTTCCGGTCTAACGTAAAATTGCCCGGATCATTGGACCCAACACCACCACTGCTACCCGATACGCCGTCTTTCCAATCGATGACCAGCACGGCACCACCATGGAACGTGCTGACGTACATGCCATCCGAGGTCACCAGGATGCCGGCCATGCAGCCCCACAGGTCGTGGCCCAGATCGCCCCTGGCTGGTTGGGTATACTCGTCAATGACCTGCATCGTTTCCTGATCGATCACCAGCAGACGACTGTTGGCAGCGCGCTCCGGGGTCGAGAATACCGGCGGGAAGAACGTATCGGCCGCGAGACCGGTGGGTGAATCCGGGTCCGGATCCGAGTTCTGGGCATTGAAGAAGTTGGCATCGCAGATTGCCTGCACCAGGTTACCGTTGGGCAGGATCTGGGTGCCCAGCGGCCGCGGCACCGTGCCACGTCCGGCCGGTCCGGTCGGATTGCCGGTGATTGGCCGGTAGGACAGGGTGCGGATCGGTGTGCCGTCGCGATGGAACTCGGTCAGTGCCTGTTGACCCGCACTGGTAATGAAGGCGTGGCCATCCAGGCCACCGGAGAAGTTGCCGGTCGGTTTCCAGGGACCGGGACATTCCATTTCGGGCGGGCAGATAGGGGTGCCCACGTTAGCGGCAGTAAAGGGATTGTTTACCGTAATGCCGCGCTCGCCGGTGATGATATTACGCTCAATGACCCGGCCCGGACCGTTGACGCTAGCAAAGGGTGCATTCTGGGCGTCGGCCACCATGTAGTTGGCCTCGAGGCAGACCGGCGTGCCGGCGTCGTTGCCGCCGTCGTGGGCCTGGGCGATGCCGCCGGCGAGGGTGATGCCACAGGCAACCCCGGCAGCAATTATGTTTTCCGCGACTTTCTTCATATTTCCTCCTCAAATGATTATGACTGCAATATCCAGCAGACGGCCGATCGAACCGGGCCGCCTTATTCAAAGAGACCCTGGCGCCGCGCTTTATTCGAAATAAATAAAAACGAATAAAGTCACTCTCAACGGGATCTAGTGCAGTATGGAGCTGATTCGCCGCCTGCTGATCAATCGCGATCTGATAAAAACAATCGCAGACAATCGCGATCGCCTGTACCGGGTGGCGCTGGCCTGGTGTGGCGATGCCGCGCTGGCTGATGACCTGGTGCAGGAGACTATGGCGATTTCGCTGCAGCACCATGCACAGGTGCGGAATCCCGGCTGTATGAAGGCCTGGATGCATAGCGTTTTGAGCAATTGCTGGAAGAAGCATCTCAGACAGATGCGTCCAGATATGGATATCGACGACGCCGATCTCGCCAGTGACCATGACGTGGAAGCGGCTTGCAGCGAACAGGAGATTGTCGAATGCGTGAGAAGGGCAATACTCAAATTGCCTGTCGGACAGCGTCAGACACTGACACTCGTTGATTTGGGCGGTTTTTCCTATGCTGAAGTTGCCGATACCCTGGACATCCCGATCGGGACCGTCATGAGCCGGCTATATGCGGCCCGACAAACGTTGCAGAAGATGTTGACCAGGATTCGCTCGTCAGCGCCCGACAATACAAGGTTTCTTCGGAGAGTGAAGTGAGTCATTCGAAGCAGTCCAACGACCGCATGCTGCATGCCTATGTAGACCGTGAGCTGAGTTCCGATGAAAAGCAGACGGTGCTGTCGCAGCTTGAATCGGACGAACAGTGGCGCGCGCGCGCCTGCGACCTGCAGCGCACCAAGGAATGGGTGCAGTTCTCGTTTGAAAACGAGATGGCTCCCACGCGCACCCTTCCGAGGATAAATCACTTTACATGGACCGGCAGAACCATTCGACTGGCTGCGTCGGTAGCATTGTCGGCAACCGTGTTCGTTGCCGGCTGGGTCGGCCACGGCCTGCACGAAGAGCACAATGCACAGGCAACACTGGAAGACATCGCTCCCGAGTCACGGCACGTCATACTGCACATCGGGGAATCCAGCGAAGCGCGCTTTGCGCAACTGCTGAAGAAAACCGAGAAGCTTCTTAGTGAATACAGCGCCCGGGGAATTGAGGTGGAAGTGGTTACCAACGCCGGGGGTATTGATCTTGTGCGTACCGCCGCCTCACAGCACATCGACGATATCAAGCGGTTGATCAGCCACTACCCGAACGTTCGTTTTATCGCCTGCGCCAGGGGACTGGAGCGTCTGCGCAAATCCGGGCAGGATGTTTCGGTCGTTGATGGAGTTTATACCGGCGAGGCGGCAGCGGATCATCTCATTCAGCGCCTTACCGAGGGCTGGACACTCGTCACAATCTAGCCCTCATCCCTGTTGCAGGGCATCGATCAACGGACAGGAAACGTCACCCTTGCGCGCATGGCAGGCGTGCTCCAGCCCGGCAAGTACATTGGCATAGGACTAATGGTGGCGGTGTCCATCTGGGATCTGGTCTCACCCGCCCATCGCCGCAGTGTGGATGGCGCGTGCGAAATCACGGCTACGGTATGCCGCCATGAATGACCGCTCCAGCACATCCGACAAGATGAGGTCCGCTACCCACGTCGTCGTCATCGGCAGCGGCGGCGCCGCGATGGCATGCGCGCTGAAAGCGATCGAACGCGGCGCACGGGTGACCTTGATCGAGCGTGGTGCGATCGGCGGCACCTGCGTCAACGTCGGCTGTGTGCCGTCCAAGATCCTGATCCGCGATACCGATCTCCAGGTGGTCCGAACCGCGTACCGTGTCCCCCGCTTCCGCAGCGGGTCCGCCTTCGGCAGCGGCTTCCATGCCGGCAAGGAACTCATCGACGTTCATGACGGCGTTCCCGATCAGCGGGTAGTTGAGTTTTACGGCGGCCTCGTAGCTGGGCACGCTCTCGGAGCCTACGGCGTCCCACAGGAAGGTCACGTCGTAGCCGGCCTCGGCGGCGTGGCGACCCGTGCTCTCACAGCACAGGTTAGCGGCCATGCCGATGATCACCAGGTGGGTGATCCCCAGACGCTGGAGGTGCTCCGGGAGGTCGGTCTCGAAAACATCCGTCCCCTTGTGGGGCAGCAGCACGATCTCGTCCTCATCGGGCCGCAGGTCAGGATGGAAGTTCGCGCCCCAGCTTCCGGCCAGAAACATCTTGCGCTCGAACATGATACGGTTGATGCCGCTGCGCCGGTGCAAAGCCTCATCTGCGTAATCCTCCTCAGTGTAGGCCATGGGACCGAACAGGACTGGCATGCCGTGCGCCCGCGCGCCATCGATGGCACGCCTCATGTTTTCCACCACGTTGTGCATGAGTACCGTGCGTAGCCAGCTGACCCGACACGCGGAATATCCTCGTGCACCGAGGAGATGTTGATCAGCTTGCCCTTGCCGCCAGCCTTGCGCCGGTTCCGGATGAATTGCTGGCTGCAGTAAAATGGTCCATAGAGATTCGTGCGGATCTCGTTGTCCCATTCCTCCGGCGGCATGTCCGCCACCTGTTTTCCGGTGGAATCGATGCCAACGTTATTCACGAGGATGTAGGGCGTCCCGAGCGTGCTCTCTGTCTCCTCGAACAGGTGCGCCACCTGCGCCGGGTCGCGCAGGTCGACCTGCACCACCGCGGCGCGGTGGCCGCTCTTTTCGACCTCATGCTGTGTTGTTTCAGCGCCCCGCCGGTCGCTCAGATAGCAAATCATTACGTCGGCCCCTTCGCATGCAAACGCTTTTGCAGTCGCCTGGCCGATGCCCGAATCCGAGCCAGTGACGATGGCAACCTTGCCGTCCAGCATTCCCATGACTAGCCTTCTCTTGCGGTTGTGGCGTTCGCGGCGCAAACCACGGCCGCACAGTTCCTTTTTGGGCTCTCATCGCGCCCTGACGTGTTGCCCGGCACGCTGGTGCACCAACGCCTTGTAGCTCCATGCCAGCACCAGGCCAAAGATCAGATGAGCCACGATGGTGATCCAGCCGCGCGCCATGGCAAACCACGGAAAGGCGGCTGTAAAAACGTAGAAGTTGATCAGATACAGCGCCAGTCCGAACACCGCACCGAGCGCCAACGCGCCCTTGAGGTCCATCCGCAGAATCAGAAAACCCAGAACGAATGCATAGATGATGGAGAGAACGAAGTGGATCATCATACCCACCATCACGATGCCGAGGTCAAAGGTTGCCGGCGGCGGTAGCACGTTCTCGCCCATCAGGATGGCCGCCATCATGCGCGGCGGCCCCCAGGCACTTCCGGTGCCCGCCAGTACGATCAGCAACATCTCTGCCATGACGAACACAATCCCGGCGATAAGTCCCGCCCACACCGCCGGCATCCACTGGGGATGTTTTTCGTGCTCGATGTACGACACTGTATTGGCACGCGTCATAGTAAACCTCCTGCAACGTGAGTTGACTGGTCATCCAAAACGATGACGGACAGGGAACCGGCTGGCATTGAAATTTCTCAATCGAACGACCAAAAACGGCCTTATTTTCGTTGCTGGCAGAATCGCGCGGTCGCACTGCAATGATGAGAACCATCCCCTCATAATACGCATCCCGCCAGGATCGCGGCTATCGGCAAGGTTGCGAGTCGAGCATTCAGTGTCATGGCTTACACCCTGTCATCCCGGAATCACATTCGCCATCGCAGATGGACGCAATCTGCAGTCTCGACATTTGCAGATCGGGATCCGCCTCCCTCTGCGCCTCCCTCTGCGCCTGGATCTTCGCAATGCATTCGATCCTCGAAAAGCTGGTTTTCAATTCATCTCGTATACTGTGCTTGACGAACCAGCTGCCAATCAGGGGAGGGATAAAGAAATCGGGCTCCATACACCCTTCATAGGTGATCCGGGTGCGTTGTCCCACCCGCTGGATGTTCCATTGCGCCGCTCCTGAGCGAAGATCGCTGAGCTCCGGGACAATCACCGCCTGCAGATCGCCCGAAGCCAGTTCACGGACATCCTCCACCCGCGCAATGTCCCGGCAGAAAAAAGCCACGCACCCGGTCATAACCGTTTTCACGCGAACCACGCCTGCTTCGGGAGACTGCAGAACTGCACTTTCTGTAATGGCGGCGTTCAGTCGATATATCCTCGCGTAGTCAGTCAGAACAGCGTGAACATGCTCGGCCGGCGCATCGGTAATCATCGTCATCGTTACCTCATAAACGCCGTGCTTTTCGGTCACCCGAAGGTCGGTGAGAACCCCTGCAGCAAGATCGGGAATCCCCGAATACAAGCTCAGGATAACTACAAGATATCTGGCCAGCATGTTCGGCCTCCTGCCTTCCGCTTTACGACCGGCGGCCCCCGTATCTGCCCCGCACGCCACGTTCTGGACCACCGTGCCTTACCTGACTCTTGGTCGTTTTCGGAATCAGAAGTATTACCGACCCATACCCCCCTGATCTGTGCTGCAAATGCCTACGGCTGATTCTGCGACTGTTTTTCAGTGCCGCCGGACGGTAAGTTGACTGGTCGACTAAACTTCTAGGCAAGGCGGTCCTGCCGGCATTGAAATATCTCAATGGCGCCCGTCCGCCGATCGGGAGCATTTTTTGTTGACATGGCCAATCAGATAAAGGAGGTGTGCGATGCGCGTAATATCACTGATTCTGGTGCTGTTTCTGAGCGCCACTGCGTGGGCCCTGCCGGAAACGAAAATGACCATTGTGCCGACCCGCACCGCCTTGGTCATCACTGATCCGCAGAACGATTTTCTCGCCAAAGACGGTGCAGCATGGGGCGTGGTCAAAGAGAGCGTGCAGCAGAACGGCACCATTGAAAACCTGGAGCGTCTGTTCGAGGCTGCGAAAAAAACGGGCATCCGCGTGGTGATTTCACCTCACTATTACTACCCCTACGATCAGGAGTGGAAATTCGGCGGTCCACTGGAAAAGCTCATGCACAACATCAATATGTTCCAGCGCGAGAGCCCGTTATCTCTCAAGGGTTTCGAAGGCTCGGGTGCGGACTGGTTGCCGCGATACAAACGCTACATTGAAGACGGGCAGACTATTATCACGAGTCCACACAAGGTATACGGGCCGCAGGCGAATGATCTGGTTCTGCAGCTGCGCAAACACGGAATCGACAGGGTGATCCTGGCCGGCATGTCAGCGAACCTGTGCGTGGAGTCGCACCTGCGCGAACTGCTGGAGCAGGGGTTTGAAGTTGCCGTGGTAAAGGATGCAACCGCCGCCGCGCAAATCCCTGAGGGTGACGGATATCAGGCTGCGCTCATCAACTTCCGTTTCATTGCCAACGACGTGCTTACGACAGACGCGGCCGTTCGTGCGATGAAACAGGCAGGCGAAGTGAAGAACAAGTAGAACGACGGGCATTAGAACAAGCGGTTGCGGCAGGAACACCGGCGACTGCCGGTCTGCACGCCGATGCCCCGCCCACGCGCAGACTGGGGCCCCTGGAGCACTGTGCGCGGTCAGACTCTGGGGGTATGGGAACGCGCCGCGGAGCTGCCGGTCCGCCGGCGTTCACGCATGTCGCCTGCAATGAACATCATGGCCCGACGTCTTGATAAACCTCGGCAGGCCACCGCCTTTTGGTACAGTGCCAGTGTTCCGGATTCTTGCGGATCCAGCTCTCAAAGCAGGCATTGATCCGTCTGGTTGTTTCCAATACCCGTTTCCTCGCGTCCTCGATACCCGCGGGAACCTCAATGGGATCATGAAAGGTCGCCCGGAAACGAGCCTGCCCGGTTCGTTCGACTTCGACAGGCACCAGCGGACAGCTCATCCTCATTGCCAACCAGGCCGGACTGATAACCGTCGGCGCATCAACTCCAAAATAAGGAACGAGCTTACCCCCATCACTTCTCTGGTCCGGCAGAATTCCCACAGAACGCCCCTTGCGTATTTCCCGTGGCAACTCGCGTACTGCATTCTTTTTAGGGACAAACTTGACGTCGGCGATCTCCCTGAACGATTGCAGCTGGCGATCGATCAGGGGATTACTTTGCTGACTGTATATGGTGGTAAGCGGGATGTTCAGACCCGAAATGGCAAGCGCTGCGATTTCCCAATTAGCTAAATGCGCTGTTACATAAACTGCAGGCTGCCTGTTCTTTACAACAGGCCTGCTGGCTTCACTCAGTGAGATCTCAATTCGCGATTTCGGACCGCCCCGATTCAGTTCGCGCAGAAACGGATACTCAGCAATCACGGCTCCAAGATTCCCCCACACTTCTCTTCCCAGTGCCAAACGCTCACTTGGAACCATGTCCGGAAATGCGATCTGCAGATTACCCATAATATGCTGATTCTTTCGAAGGCGCGGTCCCAGCCAACGCAACAAGCAGTAACCTCTCTGTGAGGCCCGTTCGGCACTTGTGCCTTTAACCCACCACCAGAACAAGGCAAGCATTCTCGCTTCCAGCCACCATCCTGCCGTTTCAAGCCAGACGAAACGGTTTGCTGTTGTTTTGAATATTAAACGAGCCAAAGGTTATTCCCACATGCGAAACATTTTTTTGTCATTTAATTCAGGCTAGGTTTGCCTGTTGACGTCAACGGCACTTAACAGCTTATCGAAGGCTTCGGAAAATTGCTCCAGACCTGTGGTAAGCAGTTTTGCACTGATATCCTGCAATGCGATGCCCGCTTCGGAGAGCGTCTGTAAGGTAGCGTGAGCCGACGCCACATCTTCAGTAAGACTGGTGCGCAACCGGCCATGATGACGAAATGCGTCGAACGTCGCGGGTGGCATTGTATTGACGGTGTCGCGACCGATCAGCTCTTCAATGTATAGCACATCGCGATAGTCCGGATTTTTCGTGCCGGTGCTCGCCCATAACAATCGTTGCGTCTGAGCACCCATATCGGCGAGCCGTCGCCAACGCCGGCTCGAGACAAACGCCTGGTAGCGTTGATAGGCAAGCTTTGCGTTCGCAATTGCAACTTTGCCGCGCAATCCGCTCAGCGCTTGCCGCCGAGGACCCGGCGGTCCACTCTTCAACTGCTCTTCGATAATTTCCTCGACCGCGGCGTCCGTACGGCTGATAAAGAAGCTAGCTACACTGGCCACGCCTTCGAGTGAATCGCCTGCTACGGCGCGCTGCTCCAGGCCCGTCATGTAGGCGTCGGCCGCCTGTTCATAAACCGATTGTGAAAACAACAAAGTGACGTTTACGTTAATCCCTTCGCGAATCAGTTGCCCGATCACCGCAATACCCTCCACGGTTCCGGGAACCTTTATCATCAGATTGTCCCGGGCGACAGATCGCCACAGACGACGCGCCTCGGTAAGCGTTCCGGCACTATCCCGGGCAAGGTGCGGAGAGACTTCAAGACTCACGTACCCGTCGCGTTTTGTGGTGCTTTCGTACACCGGACGAAGAATGTCCGCTGCCTGCTGCACGTCCCGTATCGCAAGTTGCTCATAGGCGGTTTTTGCGTCTACGTTTTGATCGCGTATCCCTTCGATATCCGCCGCGTATTCCTGGCTGCCACTGATCGCTTTCTCGAAGATCGCCGGATTCGAAGTAACACCGCGTAGCCCGTCTTCCATAACCATCCGGTTGAGGTCGCCGCTGGTCAGGAGGTTACGCTCAATGTAATCCAGCCATACCGCCTGGCCGTAATCTTGCATTGCCTTCAGCGGATTGGAGGCGGACATTGCCTGTTCCATCGTGTTCATTGCGTCCATGATTCTCTCCTGTCATAAGGTTTTCAAGCGCTACACGTTGTTAGCACACCTGCACGTGATCATTTGTTGCGATCCGGGAACATCGACCAAATTGCCCTCGCTCTGCCTGGATAGAATCACAAAAGCATGCGATCACATATTCTTAGTCGTCCCCGCTGTACAGTGCTTACAACATTGTCGTTACAGGTTGTCCCGCCAGGCCGTAGCTACTCGCGATCCGGCCGCTTCGGCAGACGCCTGCCATTGTCATCCGGCACTTTCAGGGAATGAGCAGCGACCGCGCCGTGGTCGATTGGACGACAGGAATTTATCGAAAGACGTTTGCCGTCAGGCCCGATTCGATTGTGGGCTACAGTCCCGCAGCCGGGTAAGCACGGCGCTATACGTCGCCACACAATAGGGCACCGCATAGTTGAGCAGGAGGTGACCCCACATCAATCCTTTCCCGTCGAACAAGTACTCTCCCTGGTTGATCAGGTTCAGAACGGTGCCCACGATCAGCGCAATACGCGATGAGCTGTACACGATGTCCCGCATGCACGCCAGGCGCACAAGCAGCCGGAATCGCCGACCATCAACCACAGCCGGACATCCGCCTTAACAGCACGAGCCTGACTTTCCATTGTCCGCCGCGTGCCGTCCGCCTTTGCTTTCAGTGGGCGGGCGACGCGTTCCGGGTGCCGCGCACCATGGTATTCCTTCAGCCATCGATGCCGGCGCGATACCGATAAAATGATCGCGATATGTGCCTCCGGTCAGCAGCTTATAGGTTCGCTCGCAGACCGCCATGCGCTCGCCGCGGGGAAACACGTGACCCTCGTCATCCCTGACCTCGGTGAAAGGCCCGCGATAGATCACCGCATGGCCATAGTCCAGGCAGGGAGCGCCAGTACCCTTTACAGCGGTTAGCGTTGCAGAACGAAACTCGATGCCTTCAACCACTTGCCAGGCCGCGGAGCTCCATGTATCCAGGGTGACTGCCTGGAATCCGGCCGCAGTGAAACACTTCACGAACTCCTGTTCCTGGAACGATCCTGAAATACATCCGCTCCACAGTTCCGGATCGGTCTTCAGATGATCAGGCACCGGCTCGTCACTGATGATATCGGAAATTGCGACACGCCCGCCCGGGCGCAGCACACGATAGATTTCGCGCACGAGCTGAGATTTATACCGATCATCGACAAGGTTCAGCACACAATTGGAAATCACGACATCCACGGATCCGTCGGCGATCAGAGGATGTTCGGCGCGTTGCCTGGCTTTCCACGCTGTCAGCGCTTCCAGTTCGTTCAGTTGTTCAACCGGGCGGGCCAGCAGATGCCGTTCCAGCACTTCGACATCGAGTCTCAGATCATGGATATAACCCTTGACGAAGTGTACGCGGTCGCCTCCAAGGCGGTGTTCCATCTCGCCCTGGTATTTGCGCGCCAGCGCCAGCATATCATCGTTGATATCCACGCCGATGACACGACCCTGCCCGCCAACGAGCTGCGCTGCCATATAGCAGATTTTGCCTGCACCGGAACCGAGATCGAGCACGACATCGCCCTCCCTCACGTAGCGGGACGGATCCCCGCACCCGTAGTCCTTCTCTATAATCTCCGCCGGTAACATCGCCAACAGCGTGGCGTCATAATCCACCGGACAACACAACGCCTGTTCGCGCTGCTGCGCCGCCTGCGAGTAACGTCGCGCTACGCTCTCCGGCACGTTCATGCGCGAACTCCAGACACGGTGTCGAGGGCGCCGCCGCAGCTGCTGCCCTGTCCGGCGGTACAGCCGTAGCAGTGATCCGCGATGGCGATCGGCATGCCCTCGATATTGCGTTGCATCAGTTCGCTCAGATGAGTCGGCCGACCGCCCAGCGGCAGTCCCAGCATCTGGTTGAAATCACAATCATAGACATAACCCTGCCAGTCGACACTGATCAACCCGCGGCACATTACATCCTCCAGATTCGCATCCTGATAAGCGGCACGTAACTGCTGCATATAGGCGTTAAAGGTACCTTTGGAAATCAGCGTACTGCCAAAACGCTGGATCGGCATATTCGCCAGCACAAGCAGTCGGTTGAACCCTATGCCATAACGATCACCAAGTTCGCGCCGGTAGTCACGTTCCAGACCCGCCTGGGGCGGGGGTAATACCGCTCCCTGCGGGTTGTACACGAGATTCAGCGACAGCCCCGTCTCCGCATCGCCGTAACCCAGCGCATTGAGACGCTTCAGCGCGCGAATGCTCTTGTCAAACACGCCCTTGCCGCGCTGGTTTTCAACATTCTCCTCCAGGTAGCAGGGCAACGAGGCCACGATTTCCACCTGCTGCGCGGCGAGAAACTCCGCCAGATCCTCGTGACCTTCTTCTTCAAGAATGGTGAGATTGCAGCGATCGATCACTTCGATGTCCAGACTGCGCGCTGTCTGCACAAGGTGGCGGAAGTGTGGATTGAGCTCCGGCGCGCCGCCGGTCAGATCCAGCGCGCTGATCGCTCCGCGACGCGCGAACGCCAGCACCTGTTCCACGGTTTCAAGATTCATTGTCTCTGTGCGCCGCGGACCGGCGTTGACGTGGCAGTGCAGACACTGCTGGTTGCAGCGGTAACCGAGGTTGACCTGCAGGGTTTGCAGACGTGCGCGCCGCAAGGCGGGGAAATCCGTGGTTCGCAACAGGGGTAAAGTGGCATGCATAGCGATATTCTCCCGCTTCTCAAAACAATGCTATCGACAAGGTCGTCAACGCGGCGACGCCGCCTGCGACCGGCAAGGTAACCAGCCAGGCGAACAGGATGGACCGCAACGCATCACCCTCGGTGGGTCCGGCACGGTCCGCCCAGCGGATACCGAGCAGTGAGCCGGTGCTCACATGGGTTGTGGACACGGGCAAGCCCAGTGGCGAGGCCAGCATCACCAGTATCGAGGTACCCATATTCGCGACCAGACTCCGGCCGGGATCCAGCGCGGTAACACGGTGCGCGAGCACGCCCAGTACCCGGCGGCCACCCCACACGCCGCCCACGCCCATGACGACTGTCACCATCGCGATAACGAAAGCGGCATTCTGCGGGTTGGTCTGGCCGGATACCCCGCTCGCCAGTGCCAGCAGCAGAAATGCTGCGATCTTCGGCACATCGTTCAATCCGCGCGCGAAACTGGTGCCCCCTGCGCTGAGCCAATGCAATGCCGTCCACACCCGCTGAGCCGTGGCGGTTCCTGGCTTTCCAGGCTGCTGACACACAAAAGGATTCCGCCGCCACGCCTCGTGCTCGCAACAACCGGGATGCCACGCTGGCACCCGGCGCGCGACCAGGCGCCCCAACCATAAAAGGCACCAACAGAGCACGATTGCTATCAAAGGGCTTAACAAAAGGGGAAACAGCGCTTTGTTCGCGATGGCCGCGCCGCGCAGGCCGCCCGGTCCCGCGACGACGAGTGCCGCACCAACGATACCGCCCAGCAGGGCGTGCGTGGTCGACACCGGCCAGCCCAGGCGAGTGGCCAGCAGAACCCAGGCAACCGCACCACCCAACGCGCTGACGATAAAGGTGGTGGTAACCGGAAATCCCGATGACAGAAAACCGTTGCTGAAGGTACTCACTAGCGCAGCGCCCCAGAACACGGCGGTCAGCCCCCCGGCCACTGTCCAGAACGCTCCCCATAACAGGGCATGACGTCCGCTTGCGGCACCGCTGCCCAGCAGTGTAGCGACGCCCTTGCAGACATCGTTCGCGCCATTGGCCCAGGCCAGCATCAGCACCGGAACCGCAATCAATGCGGAATCAAGTGCAATTCCGCTCACCGGTCAGCACCTTCGTGTGCAAACCGGAAGCAGCAGACGACCCGCATAACGATGCTAATTTTCATAAACTCCGGTTTCTGGATGAAATGCATACCATGCGAACCAATAGGCTCTGATGGCAGGCAAGACATCGCCGCTGGCATCCCTGGCAACCGCTGTACGGTGCCGCTTGTCATACTCGACAGTTATGTCCTGCCCGCCCAGCGTGTCCCGAATCGGATTGCTGGTTTTTTCCAGCTCAACGAAAGGATAAGCCTTGAACTCGCCATTGATTTCGACGCCAAGAACCCATTCCTTGGGATGATAGCGCTGGTCCTGCGCCCGCACCGGAAAATACAGACTACCGGACTGCTCATAGCCGGCGTAGGGGCTACGGGTGTAATCGCGGGAGTAACCGGTATCGGTCGACAGCACCAGGCTCGCGGGATGGCGCTGGCGCCAGTCCTGCCATGAAGTGTGCATCATTGGCACGACCTGCAGGCGTTCGCCCTTCATGGGACCGCTGATCGCCTGCTTGCGGATCTGCGACCACAACGACTCGGTCTGACGGTCATACAGGAGCATATCACTGTTATAGAGCAGTCCCGACACTCCAAATTTCAGGACCTGATCGCCGGCCCTGGCGAAATAGGCGATGCCGGTGCCGCACAGCGGACAGTAGGTCACCACGATTGCTTCATCGCCAAAAGTATCATTAACGATTTCATGCCAGTTCATGATCGACACCGGGTAGGCCTTTGCCACACCACTGTGGACGATACCTAGCACGCGGTCTGACGGAGCGATTGAGCGCGCCATCACCGCATTCATGAATTTCGGTCTATCAATGGCAGGGATACCCTCGCGCGGGGGCCCCCCGGACAGGATCTCATCTTCGGGAATCAACGCCCCGGACAGATCGAATCCGTTTCTGACTTCGCCCAATGCCACGGAATTGGCATTGACCATGAGCATAAGAACCAACAGCAGTAACAACCTTTTCATTCCATGCTCCCTAACTCGTCAGTAAGTCACCTTGTTCTCTATGTCGGGTTCAGCGCGTTTGCATTACAGCCTGATTGCGAACGAGTATCGGACCTGCTCGGAAACAAATTTTTGTAATCAACAGGCAAATACCACGACTAACCTGATGCAATGCCTATATGACACGCGCGCGACCCTGCGAGTCCGACTGGACGCGCGACAAGCTGGCGTGAATACTGAGGAAAATGTAAATGCGGTCGTGTAAAGATGTTTCTTTCCTGGTGTCCGAGTCGCTTGACAGGACGCTTACATTGCGAGAGCGCTTCGGGTTGAAAACACATCTCATGATGTGCGAGGCCTGTCGGCGCATGACTCAGCAGATGGAGCTGATACGCTCAGCATCGCATCGTATTGAACTGGATCAGGGAGAAGACTCGAGCCCCGACCAGGAAAGAATGTCAGAGGAAGCCAACCACCGCATTCTGGGGAGGCTGAGGCAGGCAAAAAAAAGTAATCACACCGAAACCTGATGAATTGCCCCGTCGCCGCAGCGAATCCTTCAGAATCAAAATATCGACACCAGCCGATCGAAGGATTTCCGGAGTCGCATAGAAGTCGACGACAGCATGCCTTTAAGCAACTTGATGCCCAATAATGGGTGATCTTCCAGCAGCTGCTCAAAGTCCGATTTTGACAGCACGATAAGGGACACATCCTCGATCGCGGTCGCTGTTACCGCTCTGGGCTGTTGATCGAGCATGCACAGTTCGCCGGCTATGGACCCGGTTCCATAGATACCCAGGGTAATCTGCCGGCCCTTGAATTCAGTCTCTTTCTTGATTTCCAGGTGTCCTGACACAATAAAGATCATGTAGTTGCACGAACCGCCCTCGTTCCAGATCGTTTCCCCCGCGCCAAGGTTGCGCAGTGAAAAATAATCGGGGATATCGTTGTATTCGTTTTCCTCAAAATAATGAAACAGGCTTTGCGCCTCTTTTATACACCGCAGTAACTCTTCGGGCGATCCATTCATGTCGTCGACACCGGAGCTTCGACCTGCAGTTTGTTTTCGAGCTGTTCCAGCAAGCCCGGGATACCGCTGCTGTGCACAATGCTCTGGTATTCGGCACGGTAAGTGGACACAAGACTCACACCTTCGATTACAACGTCATACACCCACCAGGTACCATCGGTCGTCTTCTCGTGTAATTTGTAATCAACCGGCGTCTCTATCCCGTTACTGATAATGACAGTTTGTACAATAGCCCGTCGCTTTTTTATGCTCTCGTTGCGATATTCCACCGATTCATCGGTATAGCCCTCGATATGGGCCATATAAGTTGAGTGCAGCAGACGTGTATAAAGCTCAATAAAGCGCTTTTTTTCCTCTGGTGTCGCTTTCTTCCAGTTAGTGGCCAATGTACTTTGCGCCATCCTCGGGAAATCAAATCGTCCCGCTATAATAGAGCTTATATTTTCATGCTTTATGGCCAGCTCCAAATCCTGGACTCGTACGACTTCAAGAACTGCGTCAATGGTAGTTCGCAACTGGTTCAACGGACCATCAGCAGCGTATCCAGTACGCGCAAGACCCGTTAAAAGCAGCAGTACCGCAGCCAACCGCATCCAGCGGTACGGCCGAAGAGAAGACGCCCCACTGACTGTATTACTGTTTCTGGCAAGTATATGCATAATAAATTCCTGTATAAGATCAGGACCACGTTTGCCGTCGCTGATACCGCTCGCTATTCGCTCTGAAATATGTATTTGCTGATCAGTTCTTCAAGATCCACCGCCGACTCAGTTTCGACGATTTCATCACCCTCCTGGAGAATTCGCTCCGCGCCACCAGGTTGCATCTTTACGTATTTATCGCCTATCAGACCGGCGGTGCGAATGGATGCGATACTGTCGTCCTGGATCACAATACCCGGGTCGATAGCCAGCGTGACTATGGCTTCGTAGTCAGTTCCGTCGAGGCTGATACCTGCAACTTTACCCACACGGACACCGGCGAATTCCACCGACGCGCCTTCCTTAAGGCCCGATATGGAGGTAAAACGCGCGGTGAGCGTATAGCTATCGCTGGGAAAGATTCCTACGTCACCGAGCCTGACAGAAAGATAGGCGAAACCGAGAAATCCGGTCACCATAAAAAGACCAACAATGAGTTCCACGTTAAATCGATGCATGAACGGAATGCTCCTCTTGTTCACTCATGTAAATTGGGCCCATGGTTGTTTCCACGAATGCCTTGATGTGCGGATTTTCAGCGCGCTGAAACTCGTTCGGCGACAGGCAACCCTGGATTTTCCCGTCAGCCAGAAGCGCGACGTAATCGGCCAGTTTAAATATTCTCGGCACATCGTGGCTTACGATGACCGCGGTATATCCGAGTTCCTTTTGGGTATGATGAAACAAGCGGTAGATCTCATTGCTTCTGTGCACATCCAATCCCGTCGTCGGCTCGTCAAAGAAAACAACACGCGGGTCAAGCATCAGCGCCCGAGCCAGGCCGACACGCTTTTTCATGCCACCGCTAAGTTGCGTCGGGTACTTATGATTGACGTCGTGCAAATCCATAAGAGCAAGCTTCTCTTCGACGTTAGCACGAATCGCGGCTTCGCCTAAGCGGCTGCGCTCTCTCAGCGGCAGCGCAACATTGTCATAAACAGTCATGGAATCAAACAAGGCCACGCTCTGGAACAGAACGCCGAAACTCCCGCGCAGGTTTTGACGCTGTTTCTTGCCAATAAGGTTGATGTCCTGTCCAAACACGCGCACGTTTCCGCGATCGGGATGAATGAGGCCCAGCATGTGCTTAAGTATCACACTCTTGCCCTGCCCGCTGGCGCCGGTGATGACGGTAGTCTTTCCCTCGGTAATCGAGAGTTGTATGCCATTGAGCACTTTCTGGCCACAGAAATTCTTTTCGACTCCGATCATCTCAATGGCTACGTTATCCTGCGTATAAGTCACTATGCACTCCTTTCTGTGGCAATCACATCATCACTGCGCTGATCAGATAATCCCAGACCAGCACAGCTACCGCTGAAGCCACTACGGCATCGGTGGTTACCCGACTTACGCCTTCTGCGCCAAAGGCTCCATTACGCTCCAGATGCAGGTAGTAACCTTTCGCGGCGGCGATTCCGACCATGAGCAGCCCGAACACGACAGACTTGACGAGGCCCATCCATATGTCTGCCCAGGCCACGCTGTCGTACATCCCCTGAAAATAGGCGCCTTTGCTCACCCCCAGCAATATGACACCAACCAGATAGCCGCCAAAGATACCAACTACATCGAACAGTGCGGTGAGCAGTGGTACGGACACCAGGGCGGCGACCACCTTCGGTGCCATAAGGTACTTGTAAGGGTCGATCGCCATACACTTGAGTGCGTCGATCTGTTCCGAGTTGCGCATAATGCCGATTTCAGCACAGATAGCAGAGCCCGCACGGCCAATGACCATAAGCGCTGTCAACACCGGTCCCAATTCCCGGATAAGGCTCAGCGCGACTGCCGAACCCAATAATTCTTCCGAGTGAAACCGGCTGAGAGTGTGATAGCCCTGCAACCCAAGCACCATGCCGGTGAACAACCCCGTAACCAGTACCACAGTGACCGAGCGGGCGCCGATGAAATGGATTTGTTTTACCACAGCAAGGATCTGAAACGGCGGCATGGCAATACTCGCCAGGCAATTCGCGAAGAATACGCCCATGCGTCCTGTCTGACGGAGATTATAAAGTGTGTAGCTGCCAAGATTTTCAATGAATCCAAGCATAGTGGACAAAATTCCTGTGTTTAAAAATGAGTTATAGCCGTGCTGTGCCCTGCGCATGATTAGTCGCGTCGCCTCCGGTTTCCTTACAATATCCCGACGATTAGTTTTGTAACAGGTTCCGCTCGAATCCGACCAACAGGACAGTATTCCAGTACAAGGGCAATCATCGAGTTGCTCTTTTCCGGCGTACTACCAAACTTACACCTGACACAAAAGGAATTACTTTATGCAGATTGGTATCGTCGGTTTAGGGAAAATGGGCGCAAACATCGCGCGCCGGCTGATGCGTGACGGGCACGAGTGTGTCGTCTACGACGTAAATCAGGCGCAGGTCAGGCGACTGGAAGAAGAAGGTGCGACAGGCGCCTTCACCATCGCAGAGTTTGTTCGGCTACAAACCCGACCACGCGTAGCCTGGGTTATGGTGCCGGCCGGCGAGCCCACCGAGGAGGCGATTGGGCAGATCGCCAGTCATTTCGAGGTGGACGATATCATTATCGACGGCGGCAACAGCTACTACAAGGATGACGTGCGCCGTGCACACGGCCTGAGCAAACAAGGCATACACTACCTCGACGTAGGCACCAGCGGTGGCGTATGGGGCCTGGAGCGAGGCTACTGCATGATGATCGGCGGCGATCCGGGCCCGGTGCGTGATCTGGAAGCCGTATTTCGCACGCTCGCTCCCGGCCAGGGCGATATCGCACCGGTTGCGGGGCGCACCGGCGGCGGATCCGCCGAGCAAGGCTACCTCCACTGTGGTCCGGTCGGAGCCGGGCACTTCGTCAAGATGATCCATAACGGCATCGAATACGGCCTCATGCAAGCCTACGCGGAGGGCTTCGACATTCTCCGCAACGCCAATTCCGATACGCTGCCCGCCGATCATCGCTACCGGCTCGACCTCGGCGATATCGCCGAACTGTGGCGGCGCGGCAGTGTGGTGTCGTCCTGGCTGCTGGATCTGACTGCCGGTGCACTGGCCGAAAATCCGGATCTGTCCAACTATACCGGTTATGTCCAGGATTCCGGCGAAGGGCGCTGGACCGTGCAGGCCGCGATTGAAGAGAGCGTACCGGCGGACGTGCTTTCCGCCTCGCTTTACGCACGCTTCCGTTCGCGACAGGAGCATACCTTCGGCGAGAAGGTGCTGTCCGCCATGCGCGAGCAATTCGGTGGCCATACCGAACCCGGAAGCAAAGCGGTGACGCCATAATGGAGCAGACGCCGCAGAATACTGGAGCGGAGACTGCGGCGGGCGTACTCCCTGCTGCAGATCCCTGCGTTATTGTCATATTCGGTGCGGCCGGCGATCTTACGCGGCGCAAGCTGATTCCGGCGTTGTTTCACCTGGCCTGCGAAGGCTGCATGGCGGGCGGCTTCCGGATACTTGGTGTATCCCGCGAATCCATTGATGCGCAGATTTTCCAGCAGGACATGCGACGCGGTGTCATCGAATCGACGGAGATTCGCGACTTCGATGAAGACGAATGGCGCGCCTTCTCGCCGCGAATGGATTACCTGTCCGGCGATTTCGATTCCCCCTCCACCTATAGCCGCCTCGCCGCTTACCTTGACCAGATCCCGGAACCCGCCAGCGCCAACCGGCTGTTCTATTTCGCTACGCCGCCTGGCGCGGTAACCACCATCATCGACGGCCTGGTGCAGGCGGGACTGAATCGCGAAGCGCACGGCTGGACGCGCATCATCCTGGAGAAACCTTTTGGTCGCGATCTGGCATCGGCGCAGGCGCTGAATGAGGCGCTGGCGGAGGTGTTCGAGGAGCAGCAGGTGTTTCGTATTGATCATTACCTGGGCAAGGAGACGGTGCAGAACATCCTGTTCTTCCGTTTTGGCAACGCCTTGTTCGAACCGCTGTGGAACCGCAGCCACATTGACTACGTCGAAATCACCGCGGCAGAACCACTGGGCGTAGGCCACCGCGCCGGCTATTACGATCACGCCGGCGCACTGCGCGACATGGTGGCTAACCACATGCTCCAGCTGCTCGCACTTACGGCCATGGAACCACCTGTGGCGTTTGACGCCGACGCGGTTCGCGACAAGAAGATCGAGGTGTGGCGATCAATACGGCCAATGACGCCGGAACAGGTATCAAAGCAAACTGTGCGCGCACAGTACCTGGAGGGCAGGATCGACGGTGAAAAGGAACCCGGTTACCGGGATGAGTCGGGTGTCAGCCCTGTTTCAACGACGGAAACCTATGCCGCGATCGAGTTCAGAATCGATAACTGGCGCTGGGCCGGCGTACCGTTTTACCTGCGCACCGGAAAACGCCTGTCGCGTCAGCTCACAGAAATCGCGGTACATTTTCGTCACCCACCGCTGACACTGTTTCAGCGCACCGCCGATCTTGAACCGAATGTCATCGCACTGCGCATCCAGCCCAACGAAGGCATCAACGTCGCCTTCAGCGCCAAACAACCCGGCGCGGACAAGAAGGCCGGCCCGGTGCATATGAACTTTTGCTACCGCACGGCATTCGGAAAAAATCCGCCGTCCGCTTACGCGACCCTGTTGCTGGACGCCTTGCGGGGTGATGCGACACTGTTTACCCGGCACGACGGCGTGCAAGCGCAGTGGCGTTTGATTACGCCGATCGAGGACGCCTGGGCGAAGTCTGATGTCAAGAACCTTCCCGGTTACGCCGCCGGCGCTGATGGCCCGCCGGAGGCCGATGCGCTGCTGGCGCGCAATGGCCACCAATGGCGCCCCCTTGCAGAAGCAACGGATCATTGTGATATCTGACAGGATATGTCACTACTCAAATTGACGAAACAATCTCCAAAGCGGTTGCTGGCTTTGAAGAAGATTACCGCGCTACGCTCGCAATGATGGCTGTCCGCGGCGCCCGACACTGGATATATAAGCTATGACAAAGACCCGAATCATCCTGCTGATGCTCCTGGTGATCGCCATCGGCGCGTTCTTCAGTTTCGACCTGGGGCAGTACCTGACCCTGGACTATTTCAAATCCCGGCAGACGGCTATCGAAAGCTACCGGCAGGCGCACCCCTTGGCAACAGCACTGGGATTCTTCGTCATCTATGTCGCCGTCACCGGCCTGTCGTTGCCCGGAGCCGCCCTGATGACACTGGCTGCGGGAGCGATCTTTGGTCTGGCATGGGGTACCTTGATCGTGTCCTTCGCTTCCGCATCAGGCGCGACACTGGCATTTTTGATCTCGCGCTGGCTGCTGCGAGACCTGGTCCAGCGGCGTTTCGGCAACAGGCTGAAAACGGTCAACGCAGGCATCGAAAAGGACGGCGCCTTTTACCTGTTCACACTGCGCCTGGTCCCTGTTTTTCCGTTCTTCGTCATCAACCTGGTGATGGGGCTGACGACGATCCGAACCTGGACCTTTTACTGGGTCAGCCAGCTGGGAATGCTGGCCGGCACACTAGTCTATGTGAACGCCGGCACGCAGCTTGCGCAGCTGGAGTCTGCGTCCGGCATCCTGTCGCCCGGCCTGATCGTCTCATTCACGCTGCTCGGTCTGTTCCCGCTGCTGGCCCGCAAGGTGGTGGAAACAGTCAATGCCCGGCGCGTGCTGCGCGGTTACTCCAGGCCCAGGCACTTCGACCGCGACCTGGTGGTTATCGGCGCCGGCTCCGGCGGCCTGGTGAGCGCCTACATTGGCGCCGCCGTCAAGGCCAGGGTAAGCCTGATCGAGAAACACCGAATGGGCGGCGACTGCCTGAACACCGGTTGTGTCCCGTCCAAGGCGCTGATCCGCTCCGCGAGGTTTCTGTCCCATGTGCGCCGCGCCCGGGAATTCGGCTTCAATTCGGCGAACGTCGATTACGATTTCGCCCACATTATGGAACGCGTACAGCGGGTCATCCGCAAAGTCGAACCACACGATTCCATAGAGCGCTACACCGCTCTTGGCGTAGACTGTATTCAAGGTGAAGCGACGATAACCTCACCTTACACTGTCGAAGTCGACGGTCGCAGCCTGACCACACGCAACATCATCGTCGCGACCGGCGGACGCCCGGCCGTTCCGCCCATTCCGGGCATCGAAACCATCGATTACCTGACCTCTGACAACATCTGGGATCTGCGTGAGCTGCCGGGCCGGCTGCTGGTACTTGGCGGCGGACCGATCGGTTGCGAACTGGCCCAGTGTTTCGCCCGTTTCGGCAGTCACGTGATCCAGCTGGAGCGGGCGTCCCGACTGTTGGCGAACGAGGACGCGGAGTTCTCCCGCATGGTGATGGAACGCTTTGAAAGTGAAGGTATCGAATTGCGCCTCGGTCACACCGCGAAAGCATTCCGCCTGGACAACGGGCGCAAAATACTGGTTGCGGAACACCAGGGCGGGAATGTCGAGATCGAATTCGACGAATTGCTGCTCGCCGTGGGGAGACAGGCCAACAGCCGCGGCTTCGGGCTTGAGGCGCTATCTGTTCCGCTGCGAGAGAACGGCACCATCGAAGTCAACGAGTACCTGCAAACCAGTTACCCGAATATCTATGCCGTCGGTGATGTCACCGGTCCCTGGCAGTTCACCCACACCGCTGCGCACCAGGCCTGGTACGCGGCGGTCAACAGCCTGTTCGGCACATTCAGAAAATTTCGTGTCGACTACTCGGTGATTCCCCGGGCGACATTCACCGACCCCGAGATCGCGCGGGTCGGATTAAATGAACAGGAAGCCAGGCAAAAGGATATCCCCTATGAGGTCACTACCTATCCGATTGACGACCTCGATCGCGCAATAGCCGACGAAGAAGCTCACGGCCTGGTGAAGGTGCTCACGGTGCCCGGCAAAGACCGTATTCTTGGCGTCACCATCGCCGGCGAACACGCCGGCGACCTGATCGCCGAGTTCGTGACCGCCATGCGTCATGGCCTCGGACTCAACAAGATCCTGGGAACCATCCATATCTATCCGACACTGGCCGAGGCCAACAAATACGTTGCCGGTAACTGGAAACGGGCTCATGCACCCGCCAGGGTACTCGCCTGGCTGGAACGCTATCACGCCTGGCGTCGCGGCGGCATACGGGAACGTGTCCTGGACCCTGCCACTGATTCGCGATCCTGACCCGGATTTGCAGAGACTTGTCTTACAAGCGTGCTGTTTGCGGCGTCAATCCCGATACGGAATCCGGATTCAATCAGCCTGTGCGACATACAGCCTCATCAACATGACTGAACCGCCTCTTGTAAGGAAGGCTGTTTCTATTCGACTAAACAGTCAATCCAGGAGCCGGCTGATCCAAAACCGTGTTAAATACACCGGATCAGACCAGCCGTCACATAACAGCCATTGATGGCGTCAGACGCCAACGATCATATTTTCGACAGACGGAGATAAAACATGCTTGCCAAAACCGGTGCTTTGTCCATTACGCTTCTGACCGCCTCATTGCTACTCGGCTTTGCGTCCAATTCAACTGCAGCAACCGACGATTTCAGATCAACTGATGGCGGACCTGCGATCGATGCGCAAAAAGAAAAAGTCGTCATCCAGGTCAGTGACAAAGATCCCTCGAAGTGGAATTTGTCGCTGAATAATGCCAGAAACGTGCAGGCTGCCCTCGGCGGCGCGGACAAGGTGGACGTCGAGATCGTGGTTTACGGTCCCGGTATCGGCATGCTGGAAATGGACTCGGTAGTGGGCGGGCGTGTCGACGATGCCTTGAGCGACGGTATCGATATCGTCGCCTGCCAGAACACCATGAGCGCCACCGGCCTCACGGAAGCCGACATGCTGCCGGATATCGGCTATGTTCCTGCCGGCGTAATCGAAATCATGGAGAAGCAAAAGCAGGGCTATGCCTACATTCGCCCGTGATTAACACTCCTCATCCGGCGCAAAACATAGCTTCAGGAATCCGCATGGTCCCCCATAAAACGATGCATATAACATGAAAACTCCGTTGAATCGGTTGAGCCTGGGAAGGGACAACTGGGATACCTTTGAGCAGTCCATGACACGCGAGTGGCTGGTAACGAACGGTATCGGCGGATTCGCTTGCGGTACGGTCGGCGGAACCAGCACCCGTCGCTACCACGGACTGCTTCTGGCCGCGCTCGCGCC
The DNA here is from genome assembly GCA_032251035.1 of Thiogranum sp. Taxonomy (GTDB): domain Bacteria; phylum Pseudomonadota; class Gammaproteobacteria; order DSM-19610; family DSM-19610; genus Thiogranum. The sequence goes on from JAVVEV010000032.1 coordinate 30,632, forward strand.
TCCGGTAAACCGCACTCTGCTGGTCGCCGACCTTGATGTAACGGTGCACTACGGATCGAGTCAGTACCCTTTCTTCACGCATGAATATGCTGACGGCACCGTGGATCCACATGGCTATCTGCAGCTTGAGTCTTTCCATCTCGATGACGGTGTGCCCGTCTGGTGCTATGCAGTCGCCGATGCCCTGGTTGAAAAACGCGTTTTGATGGCGCCCTTGAAAAATACCACTTATGTCGATTTCACCGTTTTGCGCGCCAGCGCTGCACTCGAATTCGAATGGACGCCGCTGTGCACCTACCGGGACTATCACAGTCATAGCCGTGGCGGGTGGGATGTCGGGGTGCGGGCAATCCGGGATGGCGTTGAAATTGATGCCTTTCCCGGCGCACGCAGCTACCGGGTTACCTGTGTCGGCGCGACCTTCGAGCACGACCCGGCGTGGCACTGGAATTTCAGGCATCGAACTGAAAACGCACGCGGCCTGGATGACAGAGAGGACCTGTTCCGACCCGGGCGCTTTACCCTGCACCTCAGGCAAGGTGAAAAAGCGACCATCGTATTTTCCGCCGAACCTGACACACCACAAGCAATTGGCAGGGTACAGGCGCAAGTTCAGGAACAGAAAACCGTTCTACTTGAAAACATCCCCGTTGATGCGCCAGACTGGGTTCGGCCACTGACACTGGCTGCCGATCAGTTTATTGTCGACCGGTATCAGGGCGGCGCGCCGGCCGGTAAAACGATTATCGCCGGGTATCCCTGGTTCAGCGACTGGGGCCGCGACACTATGATCGCGTTACCTGGCCTGACACTCGCGACACAGCGATTCGGGGTAGCCGCCAGTATCCTCCGCACCTTTGCCGCGCACATCAGTGAAGGCATGCTGCCAAATCGCTTTCCCGACAGCACGGAAACACCCGAGTACAACACTGTTGACGCGACGCTCTGGTATTTCCAGGCTGTCGATCAATACACCCGCAGCAGCGGTGACTTCGCGCTCGCGGCGGAGCTCTACCCCCTGCTCAGTGACATCATCGACTGGCACATACGCGGCACGCGCTACGGGATTCACATCGATACAGAAGACGGCTTACTGACTGCCGGCGAAGCAAACGTGCAGCTGACCTGGATGGATGCCAGGATCGGCGACCGGGTAGTCACGGCACGCGTCGGCAAGGCGGTCGAGGTCAATGCCCTTTGGTACAACGCATTGCAGATTATGGCTACCCTGGCCATCCGCCAGGGAGAAGATGCCCAGTCTCTTGAATACAAAGCCACGGCGGCGCAGGTAAAAACCGGGTTTCAACGTTTCTGGAACATGGCACGCGGCTGTCTCTACGACGTCATTGATGGTCCCGAGGGGGAGGCAGGTCCCGACGGACGGAACTATGACAATCGATTGCGGCCCAATCAGCTGTTCGCTGTTTCATTGCCGCACAGTCCGTTGGAACCGGCGCAGCAAAAGTCGATCGTCGATCTTTGTGCCCGCGAGCTGTTGACGTCGCACGGATTGCGCAGCCTGGCCCCTGGTGAGCCCGGCTACGTTGAGCATTACCAGGGCGGTCCACTGCAGCGCGATAGCGCCTATCACCAGGGAACCGTGTGGGCCTGGCTGATCGGTCCGTTTGTGGACGCGCATTACCGCGTCTACCAGGATGCCGTCATGGCAGGTTCATTCCTGGAACCGTTCGGCCTGCACCTGTCCGCTGCCTGCGTCGGCAGTATCAGTGAAGTTTTCGATGCAGATCCGCCGTTCACGCCAGGCGGCTGTTTTGCGCAGGCGTGGAGTGTATCGGAAGTGTTACGCGTGTGGTGGGAGTTGTACCGGCGTCAGCACGACCCGGCTTGAAACAGACAAACCAGTACCGAAAAGGAAACAGGCATGGCACGTTCGACAAAACGCACCAGGACTACCGGCGACAAGCGCGAGGAGACGAACACCAGGTCCGGCGCAGAGAAACAACGCGTACTGGAACAAACTAACGGTACGGAACCCTGGCGCCGCTGGGGACCCTATCTGAGCGAACGCCAGTGGGGCACAGTGCGCGAAGACTACAGTGCGCACGGCGAAGCCTGGGACTCATTCAGTCACGATCAGGCGCGTAGCCGCGCCTACCGTTGGGGTGAAGACGGCATCGCCGGCTTCAGCGAC
>JAVVEV010000033.1:0-30637 GCA_032251035.1 Thiogranum sp.
GGGCGCCCCAATGTTCGACCTGTTCCGGCATCAGATGCAGCAACACCAGCAATCCGAAGTCCTGCAGCAAGCCAACGGTGAAACACTCGTCAGCATCAAGTCCAGCGAGTCCCGCGAGGCTGCGAGCGCTGACCGCCCGTCGCAGCGCATCCTCCCAGTATGCGTCGATGTCGAAGCCTGGAATTGCGTCCTTGCGCAGAGCATCGCGCATGGCTATGCACAGCACGAGGTTCCGCAAGGCACGATTACCGAGTACGGTCACCGCACGCGCTACGGATCTGACCTGACTTACGAAGCCGAAATAGGCGGAATTCGTCACCCGCAGGAGTTCCGCCGTCAACACCGGGTCATTTGCAACCAGGCCTGCCAGGTCGCGACTGTCAATCGCGGCAATGGAGCAGGCACGGACGATGCGAATGGCGTCTTTAGGGGGCGCCGGCAAATCAGAGGGCCGAACTGCGTCTGTGAAAACAGTCTCTTCCATAAGCTGACGATTGAACATCCTGAAACACGCGGGTTGAGCGAATTGCAATCACGGTAACGGCACAGGCGAGCCGGTCTAGAGCCATTTTCTGGCGAACGATCAATAAATTACCGGATTTTCAAAGCATGCGGCCAAAGCCGTCATCAGAGCGAGCCGGGAGTGGGGATTTGATATATCTATCTGTTATTAATGCTTTTTCCTACAACAGCGCCAGCATCGTGGAAGGAAATTGCTCCGCAGCCTCCTCAAATGCGAAGAACAGCTCATTCTCCTGCACCCCCAACTCGTCGAGCAGCGACTGAGAGATCTGCAATTCCGCCCGGTTCGAACCCATGAAATTTCCCTGCTCGGACTCGTTTACCAAATGATTGGCGACAGAAAGAATATGCGCCTCCGTGCGTCCATATTCCGCCTGCGCCGGATCATGGTGCCACCTTACGGCCTCCCTCAATGATTCGGGAAATTGCCACTGATCCATGAGGTGGGCAGCAACACCGGCATGGCTGAAACCGAACTGATCGAGTTCGGCCTGGTACAACAGTTCCTCATTGCCGTCAGCGATAAGCAACAGGTCGCGCATCGTTTCCGGGCGCTGGTGATAGAGAACAAGACTGCCAATATCGTGTACCAGGCCGGCCACGAACAGGCGCTCCGGATGCAGGATGTGGACACGTGTCGCAAGCGCACGGGCGAGCAATGCCGTATAAACGCTGTGGCGCCAGAACGTCTCCATTTTGATGAGATCATTAGGAATATTACTGAAAGATTTTACCGCCGATATAGACAGCACCAACTGATATAACTCGGCATTACCTATGATTGTGACCGCGCGACTGATGGTTTCAATTTTGCGGCTAAAACTATAGAAGGCGCTGTTGGCGACGCGCAGAAGACGGACCGTTAAATTGGGATCGACAGCGATCAGCGCAGCAATGTCTTTGGCCCCCGAAGCCGGCGAATGAATGGTTTCAAAAAGTTGCATACAAATGTCTGGAGCCGATAGCAGACCTTCTACGTCATCGAGAAAATCAACGATGGATTCCTGGCGTTGCTGGGGGGCGTAACTTGTATTCAGAATCATGCCATCACCGCTCACATTGGATTACCCGATTTAGCGACGACACAAAATCAAACTGGAGAATCCTATCGCAGGCTTTTTGCAGAGCACATCACACAATCAGCAATCCGGTTGTGGTCTCATAAACCTCAGTCGTTACACTCACACCAGGAACCTCGCAGCAGGGCGCAATTATGGCCGAGACAGCACAAGAAAACATCGTCAGTCTTGAAGACTACGAGCACCGACGCGCCGTTGGGAAGGGCGCCAGTGCTCAGGCCATGCGCGAAGCATATCGTATCGCCACGGAAAGCCTGCAGGGACATATATCGATAATGATGGGCAAAGTCGACGACACGCTTTTCGACCGCGCAGAAAAGTCCGAGTGTGATGCCGTGCAGACGCACTATTTCGATGCCATGCGGGAACTCCGCGTTGCGAGGAAAAATATTGAGGAAGATTTCATCACGCTGTTGAATGCGAACTTCATTAATGGTGTACCGCGCGAAAGTTCGATGATCGGCAATATCAGCCTGAATTGGGAAAATGATATAGACAAGCTGGATTCCGCGGACAAATCTGACCTTGAAGAAAATATTGCAATCGCCAACCTGGTGCATAAGATACGAAACTCATGCAGTGCTCAGCTGGTCCCACTGGACACCCGCATTGGCTTCCTGATGAGTGATCCGGATCTGGAGCGCTGGATCAATCCGTTAGGACCCGAACTGATTTGTGAAGCATTCAAAGCGGCCGTCAGACACATCGAGTCCGGCCTGGATATTCGCATAATCAGCTACAAATTATTTGACCAGTACGTCGCGGCACATCTGGAAGATATATACACACAGATCAATGAGCGTCTGGTCGACCTGGGCGTGCTGCCACAGATCAAAGTTCCTGTTGCCGAAAGCAATGATGAAACTCTGGAGACTCCCGCCGCAGGCAACTCGGCAACGGAACCCAAAAGCAAATTTCCTCATAGCGAGTATTCGCGTCATGACCTGTCTTCATTGCCGACCGCACCCGGCATCCTTCCAGGTTACTATGACTTCCGGCACGCAAACCCCGCGATCAATATCCTGACACTGATGCAGCACGGTAGTCATCGAGCAGATAACGCATCATTCTCCTCGCAGGGGCAGATAACGCCTGGCTGTGGCAATATCCTGCACGACATGAGAACGTCCAGTCTTGCTCGTAATCTGGGTGAGAACGGTGCGACGACTATCGGTGTGGTCGCGATGATTTTTGACTATATTCTGAATGACAGAAACATTCCCGAGCCGATGCGCACATTGATCGGGAATCTGCAGATACCTGTCTTAAAAGTCGCACTTCTGGACGCGGACTTCCTTTCACGTAAATCACATCCTGCACGGCGGTTACTCAATCGCCTGGCCGTAACCGCCCTCGGATGGGACGAGCAACAGGGAAAACAGGATCCACTTTACCAGAAGATAGAATCGACTGTGAAATCGATTCTCGAACAGTTTGGGGATAACGTAGATCTGTTTGGCACCCTTCTGAGCGAATTCGATGCCTTTCTGCAACAGGAAGAAGCGCAGGCGCAGGCGCGGGCTGCGCGTACCGCAAAAATAATGGAAGGCCAGGAACGGCTCGAAATAGCCAAAGACATAACCCTGGACGAAATAAAGCCGCGCATCAATGATGATGGAAATATTGATTTCGTTCGCGAGTTCGTCATCACCCACTGGAAGAACCTGCTATTTATATGCTGCGCCCGTAATGGCAAGGACAGCGAGGCATGGAAACAGGCTGTTACCACCATGGACGAACTGATCTGGAGCATCAAACCCAAACAGACTTCACAGGACCGGAAGCGGTTGGCGGCAATACAGCCGGCTTTGGTCAGGAACCTGCGCAGCGGCATGGAACGTCTGGCCATTCCTGTAACTGAACGTGATAATTTTATTGCCAGGCTCATGCAGGCACATGCACGCACTGCGCTATCAGAGACTGAGAAAACAGTCGCCGTCGCACCAGCGAAACCGGCAGATTCGACAAGAACACCGGCTTCAAAGCCGATAAATCCGGCGCCCCGGAAAGCCCCGAACGCACGAACATTAATGGAACCCGGCGAGGCTTATTACCTGCAGCAGGTAAAAGCAATGAAACCCGGAATCTGGCTCGAGTTTATCGGCAGCCATGGTCAAACAAGTCGGGTGAAACTGAGCTGGATAAGCCCGATAACCGGCACCTTTCTGTTTACTGACCGGCAGGGCCTGAAAGCCGGTAACTATACAACGGACGAACTGGTTACCATGTTGAACGCCAGGCTGGCCAGAATAATCGATACGGCGCCGTTGATGGACCGCGCCGTGAGCACAGCATTGCAGACGGAATCCTGAATGCAGTAACAAATCGGCTCTGACGATCCCTGCTCAGGCAACTCCCAGTTCCCTGGCGGTGAGATCCAGACACTTCACAGCAAGCTCCATAAGTTCGTCAATCTGTTCCCGCGTCATGATCAGCGGTGGCGATATAATCATGGTATCCCTAACCGCGCGCATGACCAGTCCGTTTTCAAAGCAGAAGTCCCGGCACAGGCCACCGGCCTTGCCACGTTCCTCGAAAAAGCTGCGCGAACTTTTATCATGGACAAGCTCCAGAGCCGCCAGAAAACCCACTCCACGCGCCTCGCCTACCAGCGGATGGTCCGTCAATTCCTGCCAGCGCTGCTGCAAATAAGGCGCCGTATTCTGAGCAACATTTTCAATCAGTTTTTCGTCCCGGATGATGCGGATGTTCGCCGCGGCCACCGCACAGGACGCGGGATGGCCGGAATAAGTAAAGCCGTGAAAAAACTCACCACCCTCTTCGATCAGCGTCTCAGCCACCCGGTCACTTACCATCACACCGCCGATGGGCAGATAACCGGATGACAGTCCCTTGGCGATCGGCATCAGGTCAGGCTGCAATCCGTAGTAATCGGAGCCGAACCATTCGCCGGTTCGTCCAAAACCGCAAATAACTTCGTCAATCACCAGCAAGATGTCGTATTCACTGCAGATGCGCCTGATTTCGGGCCAATAGCTGTCCGGCGGGATAATGACTCCGCCGGCACCCTGAATGGGTTCGGCGATAAAAGCCGCCACCTGGTCCACGCCCAGCTGATTGATTTTTTCTTCCAGACGCCGGGCCACGCGCACACCGAATTCATCGGGCGACAGTTCACCACCATCGGCATACCAGTACGGTTGTTCAATATGCACGATCCCAGGCACGGGCAAATCACCCTGCCCATGCATGGGCTGCATACCACCGAGGCTGGCGCCCGCGACGGTACTGCCGTGGTAGGCATTGATACGGCTGATCAGGGTTTTTTTGGACGGCTGCCCCTTCAGGTCCCAGTAGCGACGCACCATGCGTAGTACTGTGTCGTTAGCCTCAGAACCTGAACTGGTAAAAAATACCCGGTTGAGATATGCCGGCGTTACCTCCGCAAGCAGTTTCGCCAGATCTGTGGCAGGCGGTGTGGAGGTCTGAAAAAAGGTATTGTAGTAAGGCAGCTCCAGCATTTGCTGATAGGCTGCCTCGGCCAGCTCCTTGCGCCCGTAACCGACGTTCACGCACCACAATCCGGCCATGCCGTCGAGCAATCGGAGACCATCAGAGTCCCACAGGTAGATACCTTCGGCTCGAGTAATGACGCGCGTGCCCTTCTGCGCCAGCTGCTTGTAATCAGTAAAAGGATGCAGATGATGACTACGGTCGGACTCCTGGAGGCGGATGGTCTCGGCGAGATGTTTCATGGTGTGACTCTTGAAAAATTGGAGGCAGGAAATGCCGGGGTATCGTACGGTCGTACGCTAAACATTCAATAACAGGAATTCGCGCTCCCAGGAGCTGATAACCTCGAAGAATGTCTCGTATTCGCGCTCCTTGATGGCACGATAAGCCTCGATAAACTCTTCGCCAAGCACCTCGATAAGGGGTTCACATTCAGACAACAGGTCCATCGACTGATCCAGATTACGCGGCAGCGCGTAATCCAGATCATAGGCATTCCCCTTGAAGGGCTTTTCCGGCTTCAGGCCTTCAATCATGCCAAGATACCCGCACGCCAGAGAAGCCGCCAATGCCAGGTAAGGATTGGTGTCGGAACCAGACACGCGGTTTTCGATTCGGCGCGCCTGGGGCGCAGCGATAGGGGCGCGGAATCCCACCGTACGATTGTCATAACCCCATTTCAGGTTAATCGGCGCCGAATCATGCCGCGCAATACGCCGATATGAATTTACATTCGGCGCAAAGAAAACCATCGCACCCGGCACATACTTCTGCAGTCCGGCAATATGCGACAGGAACAGATCGCTGGCCCTGCCGGCGGCATTGCTGAAAATATTTTTTCCAGTTTCGATGTTCTGCACACTCTGGTGGATGTGCATCGCGCTGCCGGGTTCACCACTCATGGGTTTAGCCATAAAAGTGGCATACATATCGTGACGCAGGGCTGTCTCACGCACCGTTCGCTTGAACAGAAAAGCCTGATCAGCCCGGCTCATCGCATCGCCGTGCATAAAATTGATTTCCATCTGCGCTGCGCCGGATTCGTGGATCAACGTATCGATCTCGATTTCCTGTATTTCGCAGTAATCATAGATGTCATCGAACAGTGGGTCGAACTCGTTTACCGCATCGATACTGTACGACTGCCGCACCGTTTCCTGACGGCCCGAACGGCCAACTGGCGGCACCAACGGATAATCGGGATCCACATTTTTCGCTACCAGAAAAAATTCCAGCTCGGGCGCGACAATGGGTTTCCAGCCCTTGTCTTCATAAAGCTTCAGCACCCTGCGCAGCACGTAACGCGGTGATATTTTCACCGGTCTTCCATTGTGATGTTCGCAATCGTGAATTACCTGCGCGGTAACGTCGGTGGCCCAGGGAACCAGTCGGATCGTATCGACATCCGGCACCAGCTGCATGTCGATTTCGGCCGGGTGAATGGTGCTGGTATCGTTCGGGTATTCACCGGTGACGGTCTGCAGGAACAGCGATTCAGGCAAACGCACGCCTTCATCGCGCCCGAAACGGTGCGCCGGCATGATCTTCCCGCGCGGCGTCCCGGCCATGTCAGGCACCAGGCATTCCACTTCGGTAACACCGCGACTCTTCATCCATTCTTCAATTACAGTCATTTTTACCTGCGCTCGTTGAGACGTTGCCGGCAAGCTTCACCAAACGCCCGGAACAATGCTATAGACAATGAATTTTCATGCAGGTGCCATTCCGGATGCCACTGTACCGCCAGCGCAAAACGCTTCGCATCCGTCACCCTGAACGCTTCCACCAGACCGTCCGGCGCGCGCGCCTCGACAGTCAATCCCTGACCGAGCCGGTCTATACCCTGGGAGTGTAATGAATTGACCTCTGCGCGAGAGCTCGCTGCAATCACTGCAAGCTGACCGTCAGGCGCGAAATCCACAGTATGCGCAGGTCCATAGCGTTTCGCCTCCGGCACCTGTTCTATTTCACGATGATCGTGCATACCTGAAACCCGGTGAACCTGCTGATGCAGACTGCCGCCGAAGGCGACATTCATCTCCTGAAAGCCCCGGCAAATACCCAGCACCGGGACTGCTGCCGCAACCGCCGCACGGATCAGCAGCAATGCGATGGCATCACGTTGCGCGTCATGCAGGGTTCCAGCCTCACTGTCAGGCCCACCGTAGCGGCAGGGCTCGACATTCGAATGACTGCCCGGCAAAAGCAAACCATCGATCCGGGCAATCAGCCGCGCCTGATCGATGCGATCAGCCAGACTGGGAATTAGCAGCGCTTCGCCACCGGCGCCATCCATTACCGCCGTAATGTATTTCTCACCGACCGCATGGAAGGCCTGGTCACCGAGCATCTTGCGATCGGCGATGATCCCGATGATGGGTATTGCTCTGGAAGCGTTCATTTTCTTAAACGATAGCATGCGCGCCGCACAGCTCACAAGCAAGCAATCGGCACCGGTTTTTACAGCCGCAACAGGCTCCTTTCAACAGGCTGAAAGACTGAACATACCAACATGAAAGGCGCGCGCCGCATTCCATGACGCTCGCTTGACACCAGCCACGGCTTTAAGCTCCACTATACGAATATCAAACAATTGGTCCGCATCCATGTCTGTACGCGCCAACCTGGCCGAAGCCGAGCAGTTTCTCGAAGAGCACCCGCACGTCAGCACCGTTGAATTGCTCATCCCTGACCTCAACGGCGTATTACGCGGCAAGCGCATCGAGCGGGATGCCCTGTTAAAGGTATACACCGACGGGATCTGTCTGCCCGGCTCCCTTTTCGGTGCCGACATCACCGGCGAGACGGTGGAAGCCACGGGTCTGGGTTTTTCTATCGGCGACACTGATCAGTTGTGCTGGCCGGTCGCCGGCACCCTGTGCACCATTCCATGGCAGAAGCGCCCGATGGCGCAGTTGCTGATGACCATGGTGGAACTGGACGGGAAGCCGTTTTTTGCCGACCCGCAGCACGTACTGGCGAAGGTGTTGCAGAAGTTCGAGACTCTGAAGCTGCGGCCTCAGGTAGCTGTCGAGCTGGAGTTTTATCTGATCGATCAGCAGCGCACGCCGCAGGGCGCACCACAGCCGCCGCTGTCGCCGGTCACCGGTGAGCGCGAGCACACCACTCAGGTCTATGGCATGAATGAACTCGACGACTATCGTGAAATGTTCGAAGAGATTTCCGACGCCGCTGCGCTGCAGAATATCCCGGCAGAAGCCTTCGTTGCGGAATATGCGCCGGGTCAGTATGAAGTGAATCTGCATTACGTTCCGGACGCCTTGCTGGCCTGCCATCATGCGATACTTCTGAAACGCATCATCAAGGCGATTGCCCGGCGTCACGACATGGAAGCGACTTTCATGGCCAAACCCTACAGCGAGGCAACCGGCAGCGGCACGCACATTCATATCAGCATGCTGGACGAACACGGGGTCAATGTTTTCACCGGTAACGATGAACTCGGCAGCGAGGTACTGCGCCACGCCATCGGCGGCCTGTTCACCACCATGGAAGAAAGCATGGCTATCTGTGCGCCCAATACCAACTCGTTCCGCCGCTTTCAGCACAGTTCTTTCGTCCCGATGTCGCGCACCTGGGGCTGGAACAATCGTACTGTTGCGATACGCATTCCTACCGGTTCAGCCGAAGCCCAGCGCCTGGAGCACCGGATTTCCGGCGCTGATGCCAATCCTTACCTGCTGATCGCTGCCTTGCTTGCCGGCATCCACCACGGCATTACCGGTCGCCTGGACCCGGGTCCGCCGGTCACTGGAAATGCCTACGAACTCGACCTGCCATCGCTGCCAGACGAATGGTCGGTGGCACTGAATATCTTCGCCAGGAGCAAAGTTCTCAGCCAGTACCTGACCCCCGAATTCTGCAAAGTTTATCTCGCCTGCAAGACCGAGGAGCATCGTCTTTTCGAGCGACAGGTATCGCCTCTTGAGCATCAGTGGTACCTGCGCCTCGTCTAGTTCCATGAGCGGTCAACTTCATCCGGCTTCCTACTATGCCGCCACTGCCAATCCGGCTCCCGACCGGCAGGCATTAAATGCTGCTATCGATGTCGATGTGTGCGTGATCGGTGCCGGGCTTACCGGCTGTTCCACTGCATTGAACCTGGTCGAAAAGGGCTACAGTGTTGCGGTTCTGGAAGCGAATCGCGTGGGCTGGGGCGCTTCCGGACGCAGCGGCGGGCAGATGATTTTCGGTTATGCCTGCGACATGCAGAAACTCGAGAACCTGGTGGGCCCGCAGGACGCCCGACTGCTATGGGATGTATCCGTCGAGGCGCTGAACTATTCCAGATCCCTGATAGACCGTTTCGATATCCAGTGCGATCTGAAATCCGGTCATCTGCACGCAGCAGTCAAGCCGCGTCACCAGCGCACGCTTGAAAGCTGGCAACAAGAACTGGAGAAAGATTACGGCTACACCGGCCTGCAGCTGCTGGATCGCGAGGCACTCGGTACGCTGCTGCAAACAGATGCCTATGCAGGCGGACTACTGGATCCCAATTCAGCACACCTGCATCCGCTGAACTACACCCTGGGTCTGGCCGCCGCCGCAGAATCAGCCGGCGCCGTCATTTATGAAAACTCCGCCGCGGAACGCATTGAATACGACGCCCGCCCGACAGTCACCACCGCCAGCGGCCGGGTCCGCTGCAAGTACCTGGTGTTCTGCGGAAATGCCTATCTTGGTGGCGTGGAAAACTCACTGCGCAAAAAAACCATGCCGGTCGGCACCTATATTATCGCCACTGAACCACTGGGTGAGCAGCGCGCCCGTGCCTTGATCGCAAACGACATGGCAGTGGCCGACATGAACTTCGTGCTCGACTACTTCCGTCTCTCTGCTGATCACCGGCTGCTGTTCGGCGGTCGCGTCAGTTATTCAACCGTCGCACCACTGAATCTCTCTCGCGCCATGCGGCCACGCATGCTGAAAATATTTCCGCAACTGGGTGAGGTAAAAATCGACTACAGCTGGGGCGGTTTTGTTTCCATCACCGCCAATCGGGCGCCGCACTTCGGACGTTTGCGCGACAATGTGTATTTTGCCCAGGGCTTCTCTGGACATGGGATTGCATTGACCGGCATGGCCGGAAAACTGATGGCGGACGCAATCGCCGGCACAGCGGAAAAATTCGACGTCTTCACGCGCATCCCGCATCTGAGCTTTCCTGGCGGACCGCTGTTCAGGACGCCGGCGCTGATGCTGGCCATGACCTGGTACCGATTGCGCGATCTGCTCTAGGCCTGTAGCACCCGCTATTTCCTGACGACTCCGTCGAAGCTGCCGAGCACCGCGTACAGATCCGGTCGGCGATCGCGAAACAGGCCCCAGGCACGGCGCGCCTGTGCCAGGGCGTCGAGATCAAAACTCGCCACCAGCACCTTTTCCCCTTCCCGATCCGCCTGTGCGACGATTCCGCCAGTTGCATCGGTAATGAAAGAAGAACCGTAGAACGTCAGTGTGCAGCTCTCGCCTTCCTCCACGCCGACACGATTGGACGCAACCACCGGCATCAGGTTGGCCGCGGCATGGCCCTGCATGGTGCGTTGCCAGTGATCTCTGGAATCGAGTTGCGGCTCTTTCGGCTCCGAACCGATGGCCGTTGGATACATGAGCATCTCGGCGCCCTGCAGTGCCATGGCACGTGCGGCTTCCGGAAACCATTGGTCCCAGCAGACCGCCACACCGATGCGTGCATACCGGGTATCGCAGATCTGAAAGCCGGTATCGCCTGGAGAGAAGTAGAACTTTTCCTGATAGCCGGGTCCATCGGGGATGTGTGCCTTGCGGTAAACCGGGAACCGACTGCCATCGGCGTCCATCACCACCAGTGAATTGAAGCAGGCATTACCGGCACGCTCGAAAAAGCTGATCGGCAGCACCACCTCCAGCTCCGCGGCCAGTCGACTCATGCGATCCAGCAGCGGATGATTGTCCGCCGGCCGCGCCAGATCGAAATGCTCGGGCTTCTGGTCCTTGCAGAAATAAGGCGTCTCGAACAACTCCTGCAACAGGATGATCTGCGCACCCTGTTGTGCCGCATCGCGAACCAGACCTTCGGCACGATTCACATTGGCTTCAAGATTCCAGTCACAGGCCATTTGCGTCGCCGCTACTATCACTGTCCGCCCCATCGTCATCGACTCTCCCTTAATTGCTGCGCATCCGGCATTGTCTGCATCAGACTGTCACAGCGAAAAATTCATCCAGGTGCTTTTCACCTCGACGTACTTGTCAATGGCGTGCAATGACTTGTCTCGGCCATTGCCGGACTGTTTATAACCGCCAAATGGAACTGTCATGTCGCCCTCATCAAAGCAGTTGATCCATACCGAACCAGCTCGCAGACCGCGCGCCAGCTGATGCGCCTTGCGCAGATTGCCGGTCCAGGCAGCTGCCGCCAATCCATACGGAGACGCATTGGCGATCTGCAGCGCCTCCTCGGGAGTCGTGAAAGTCATGACTGAAAGCACCGGCCCGAAAATCTCCTCCTGCGCAATCTTCATACTGTTGTCGACCTGGTCAAAAACGGTCGGCGCAATGAAGTAGCCACCGCTGTCGGTGAGCACACGCTCACCGCCGAGACGCAGGCGCGCGCCTTCCGTCTGGCCGGCTGCGATATAGCCCATTACCCGGTCGAGTTGCGCGGTATCGACAATTGCACCCATTCGGGTGACGGGATCCAGCGGCGCGCCGGGAAACATGGCGTCCGCGAGGTGCATGACGCGGCCCAGAAACGCCTCCTGGATCGAGGCTTCGATCAGCAACCTTGAACCGGCCGTGCACATTTCTCCCTGATTGAAGAAAATGCCGAATGCCGCCGCCTGCGCAGCCGCATCCATATCCGGACAATCAGCGAACACGATGTTCGGCGTTTTCCCGCCGAGTTCCATCCACACCCGTTTCAGATTCGTTTCCGCAGCATCTTTCATAATCTGTCTGCCGGTCAGCGTCGAGCCGGTGAAAGCCAGGCAATCGACATCCAGATGGCGCGCCAGCGCCTTGCCGGCCACCGCACCGAAACCAGGCACCACATTGAACACGCCGTCGGGGATGCCGGCGGCAGCGGCGAGCTCCGCAACCCTCAACGCGCTCAAAGGCGACTTTTCGGAAGGCTTCAGGATCACGCTGTTACCCGCTGCCAGCGCTGGGCCAATTTTCCAGGCCGCCATCAGGATCGGGAAATTCCACGGCACGATACAGGCCACCACACCAACAGGTTCACGGGTGATCATGCCCAGAGTGCCCCCGGGCGTCGGCGCGATTTCGTCATAGATCTTGTCGATCGCTTCTGCGTACCAGCGAATGCAGCGTGCGGCACCGGGCGCATCGATGACCGTGGAGTCGCGGATGGGTTTACCCACATCCAGCGATTCGAGCAATGCGATTTCATCACTGTGCGCGTCGATCAGATCCGCGAAACGCAGCATCACCAGCTTGCGCGCGCGCGGTGCCATATCTCGCCACTCGCCACAATCGAAGGCCGTGCGCGCCGCGGTGACAGCGCGGTTTATATCCTCCTCGCCGCACTCGGCCACCGCGGTGAGAATCGTTCCATCGGCCGGATTGATGCAGTCAAAGGTTTTACCGGAGGCCGCAGCTACGAATTTCCCGCCGATGAATGCCTGGTTACGAAAATCGAGCTGTCTGGCTCGTTGCTGCCAGTCGTGAAAGGTCGCTGCGTCAGTCATGGGCTTTGTCTGTACCTTTGGAAGTTCCTTAATAGTAGGCGGTGAATTGGTGTCGGAATGCGCCGGATAAATCTCGTGCAGAATCGACATGCTGCGCCCGGCACGGTTAATGCTACACCGCCAGTGCCCATGCTATCATTTTACCATCGACCTGCCGCATCCTTCGAGAGTTCCACCCCATGAGTAACAAGCGACACACCAGCGCCGATTTCCACGATCAGCGGCCGGACCTCCAGGCACACTGGATGCCATTTACCGCCAATCGCCGTTTCAAGGCCGCGCCACGACTGCTGACCAGCGCCGCAGGCATGCACTACCAGGACATCGAGGGACGCCGGATTCTCGATGGCGTTGCCGGCCTCTGGTGCGTAAATCTCGGCCACAGTCGGGAACAGATTACCGAGGCGGTTCACCAGCAGATCGCCACTATGGACTTCGCACCGCCGTTCCAGATGGGGCATCCAGCCGCGTTCGAACTGGCGACCCGTCTGGTTCAACACACGCCCGGCGACCTGGACCACGTTTTTTTCACCAACTCGGGGTCGGAAGCGGTAGATACGGCCCTGAAAATCGCTATTGCCTGGCATCGGGTACGCGGCGAAGGCACGCGCCAACGCCTGATCGGCCGCGAAAAAGGCTATCACGGCGTCGGCTTTGGTGGCATTTCGGTAGGTGGCATGCTCCACAACCGCAAGTACTTCGGTGCATTACTGAATGGCGTCGATCACCTGCCACACACGCTGAACCTCGAAGACAATGCCTTCACTCGCGGGCAGCCGGCCCGGGGCGCAGAGCTTGCTGATGAGCTGGAAAACATCGTCGCCCTGCATGACGCTTCGAATATCGCCGCCGTCATCGTCGAACCGGTTTCCGGTTCCGCGGGAGTGATCATTCCACCACACGGATACCTGAAGCGGCTGCGCGATATCTGCGACCGGCATGGCATCCTGCTTGTTTTTGACGAAGTTATTACCGGATTCGGGCGCCTGGGCAAACCGTTCGGCGCGCAACACTTCGACGTTGTCCCGGATATGATCACCGCTGCCAAAGGTCTCAGCAACGGCGCCATCCCGATGGGCGCCGTTTTCGTGCGCAAGGGCATTTACGACGCATTCATGGACGGGCCGGAAAGCGCCATCGAGCTGTTCCACGGCTACACCTATTCCGGCCATCCGGTGGCTTGCGCGGCCGGGCTTGCAGCGCTGGATATCTATGAGCAGGAAGGCCTGTTTACACGCGCCGCGGAACTCGCCAGCTACTGGGAAGACGCCGCCCATAACCTGCGCGGACTGCCCTGGGTAAAAGATATCCGCAACCAGGGGCTGATCGCCGGTATCGAACTCGAATCCCTGCCCGATCAACCGGGCGAGCGCGCCTACCAGGTATTCCTGGACTGTTTCGAGAAAGGCATACTGGTCCGCGCCTCCGGCGACACCATTGCATTGTCACCCCCGTTGATCATCGAGAAATCACAAATCGACGAGCTGTTCAGCACACTTGCCGATGTCCTGAAACAGAACTAGAGTCACCCGCCATTACCACTCCCGGAGATACTGCATGCTGATCGGAGTCCCGAAAGAGCTCAAGAATCATGAATACCGTGTTGGCCTCACCCCCGGCGGTGCGCGTGAACTGACTGAGCACGGGCACCAGGTCATGGTGCAGCGCAATGCCGGGCATGCCATCGGCATGGATGATGAGCAGTACCAGGTGGCGGGCGCCACTGTCGTCGACAGCGCGGAAGAAATCTACGCCAGCGCCGGGATGATCATCAAGGTCAAGGAACCACAACCCGAGGAACGCAGCATGCTGCGCCCCGGCCAGTTGTTGTACGCCTATCTGCACCTGGCGCCGGACCCTGCGCAGACCCGGTCGCTGGTCGAATCCGGTTGCACAGCGATTGCTTATGAAACTGTCACTGATGCGCATGGCGGACTGCCACTGCTGGCGCCCATGAGCGAAGTGGCCGGCCGCATGGCGATCCAGGCCGGCGCCCACGCACTGGAGAAATCCAGGGGCGGCAGCGGAGTATTGCTCAGCGGTGTACCGGGCGTGGCACCCGGACATGTCACCGTACTCGGCGGCGGTGTGGTCGGGATCAACGCCGCGCGCATGGCGATGGGTCTTGGCGCGCACGTCACTATTCTCGACCGCAACCTGAATCGCCTCAAGGAACTGGACGAACGCCATGGGCCCTTGCTGCGCACAGTTTTCTCGACCCGGGACACCATCGAGGAATATGTCTACGGTGCCGACCTGGTCATCGGCGCAGTACTGATCCCCGGTGCCGCCGCACCAAAGCTGGTGACGCGCGCCATGCTCAAAGGCATGAAACGCGGCGCCGTGATCGTCGATGTCGCTATCGACCAGGGCGGCTGCTTTGAAACCAGCAGGCCAACCACTCACCAGGAACCAACCTTCATCATCGATGAGGTGGTGCATTACTGCGTGGCCAACATGCCCGGGGGCGTCGCGCGCACCTCGACCTACGCCCTGACCAACGCCACCCTGCCCTATGCACTGGAACTGGCAAACAAGGGCGTGGCGCAGGCACTGATCGACAATTCGCACCTGCGCAATGGCCTGAACATCCACGCCCACCAGGTTACTCACAACGCTGTCGCCAGTGCGCTGGGATACACCCACACCGATCCGCTCGAGGCGCTGCAGGACAGCCCCGACAGCGCAGCCTGAGGTGCTGATGCGCATTGATCATTATATCGATGGCCGCGTGACGGCGGACGCCAGCGAACGCTGTGCTCCCGTCTACAATCCGGCGACCGGCCAAAAGACTGGCGAGGTTGCCCTGGCCTCCGGCGAACAGATGCGTGCTGCCATCGATGCGGCACAACGGGCCTTCGCCGGCTGGGCGGCCACCACGCCATTGCGCCGCGCGCGTATCCTGTTCCGGTTCCGCGAACTGCTGGAACAGCACGCCGATGAACTGGCGGCACTTATCACCCGCGAACACGGCAAGATTCCGACCGATGCGCGCGGCGAGCTGGCGCGTGGCATCGAAGTGGTGGAGTTCATGTGCGGCGTTCCGCACCTGCTCAAAGGCGAATATTCACAGAACGTCGGCACCGGTATCGACAGCTGGTCCATGCAGCAGCCATTGGGTGTCTGTGCCGGTATTACACCATTCAACTTCCCCGCCATGGTCCCTATGTGGATGTTCCCGGTAGCAATAGCCTGCGGCAATACCTTCATACTCAAGCCCTCCGAAAAAGATCCCTCCTGTCCGCTGCGCATCGCCGAACTGTTCACTGACGCGGGACTCCCGGACGGGGTGTTCAATGTGGTCAATGGTGATCATGAAGCCGTGGAGATGCTGCTGACGGATGCACGTGTCCAGGCAGTCAGTTTCGTTGGCTCCACGCCGGTCGCCGAAACCATCTACCGTACCGCAAGCGCGCACGGCAAACGCGTGCAGGCACTGGGCGGCGCCAAGAATCATATGGTGATCATGCCCGATGCGGATCTCGACCATGCGGTGAATGCACTCATGGGCGCCGCCTATGGCTCCGCCGGTGAACGCTGCATGGCGATTTCCGTGGCACTGGCTGTCGGCGATGTTGCCAATCCGCTGGTAGCAGCACTGAAGCCACGCGTGCAGGCCCTGAAAGTCGGGCCAGGTACCGATGATGCGACAGAAATGGGACCACTGGTCACGCGGGAACATCGCGACAAGGTGCGCCAGTACATTGAACTCGGTGTAGAGGAAGGTGCTGAACTGGTCGTGGACGGCCGCGAACTCAGCGTCACCGGGCACGAAAAAGGTTTCTACCTTGGCGGTTGCCTGTTCGACCAGGTGACACCGGGTATGCGGATCTATCGGGAGGAGATTTTTGGCCCGGTGCTGGTTGTCGTGCGGGTTGACGATTTCGACACCGCGGTGCGCTTCATCAATGAACATGAATTCGGCAACGGCACAGCGATTTTCACCCGCGACGGCAACACAGCCCGCCAGTTCACCGATGCGATCCAGGCGGGCATGGTTGGCATCAATGTGCCGATTCCTGTCCCCATGGCCTGGCACAGCTTCGGTGGCTGGAAGCGTTCGTTGTTCGGGGCGCATCACATGCACGGGCCCGAAGGCGTGCGTTTCTACACCCGCATGAAAACGGTCACTTCGCGCTGGCCGACCGATGCAGGTTCCGATACCGGGTTTGTTATGCCGACCATGGAGTAGATGCCGGAATCGACCTAGCGCAGCAGTGCCGTCCACACTGACAGGAGTCCCAGCAACAGTGGCTGGTGGACGAGATACACAGGCAAACTGTGGCGCCCCGCCAGGCTCAGGTAACGCACGCTGCGGCGCGCCGGGTCCGGCGATTCGAGCGCCCGCCTGAGCCGCGGCCTGTGGAACTGGTGACCGGCAAAGATCCCCAGCAAAACCACACCGAACCAGGGCAGCAGCGGCACATAGTCCTCAGTCGCCGGCTTATGCGTCATCAGTCCGATCCATCGCCAGCCGGGCGCATCGAACCAGCTGAACTGGTAACGGCTGGCAAACAGAATCAACACCACACCGACAAGCAGCGCCAGCCACGGAAAGCGCACGAAGCCCAGGCCAAGAACACTGGCAAGCGCAATGAAATGCAGCACGCCAAAGAACACAAAGCGCTCTTCGAACAGCCACCAGGTCGCCAGGCTCACCAGCGCAGCACTTGCCACCAGCAAACCGAGACGGCGCAAAAAGCGTCGCGCATTCAGGCCGCGTTGGGTCGCCAGTACCAGGCTTGCGCCAACCAGACCGAGGAACAGACTGAGTATGAAGGTGCGCGCGTGCAGCCAGAAAGGATCATGATAAAAATCGAAATCGGCAAGCCCGAAATAGCTCAGATCGAAAAAGAAGTGGAATATCACCATGAGCAGAATCGCCACGCCGCGCAGCACGTCGATGCCGATGAGACGACGGGGAGCTGTACGGTGACCGCCTGCCATAACGTCGTTAGCCGGATGTTTCAGCCTGCATTCCTGTCGCCAGCAGTTCGATATCGAATACCACCGCCTGTGCAACCGACACGCCGGGCACCGGATAGCCCGGTTGCGCAGGGATATAAATGAGCCATCGGGCGCCCTCCGCCATCCGCTGCAGCGCTTCCTGCAGTCCCGGAATCAGCTCGTCGAGCCGCACTGTTACCGGCCCCCCGTACGAAGCAGAGTTATCGAATTCCGTTCCGTCCAGCAACCTGCCGACATAGCTCATGGTCACCTCGTCGCCCAACTGCGGCACCGGCCCGGTACCCTCCTTTACTGCCCTGTACCTGACTCCGCTCTCCAGACGCACGACGCTTTCGTCGAGCGCACCGGCATCGAGGTGCGGACAATCACTGGCTGTAACGCCCCATTCCGGACAGGCGCTTTCCGGGAGCGACACGCTGCCGGTTTCCACTGGTGCGACGACACCGCTGGACTGCACCGGAGCCTCGCGCAAGGCATCGAGACCGTTGAGCAGCAACAGTGACAGCAGCACCAGCACAACAGCCAGGGTCACCCAGAGTATCCGGCGCTCGCGTCGACGGCCGGCTGCAAGTGTCTCGCGGTCATGCTCTGCCTGGTGCAACTGGTTGCGCGTCTTCTTGAGTGATTCGGTCAGCTCCGATTCATTCGCCAGCAGTTGCTGGTGTTCGTGTTCCAGTTCCAGCAGCCGATCATGAAATATCTCGCGTCCGCGAGCGGCCTCCTCAAGCCTTCTTTCCAGGGCCGCAATCAGCGCTCTGTTGCTTTCCGCCTCGACCTGCGCCGCTGCCAGCGACCGCTCGCGTGAGTGCACCTGTTCCAGCGTGGCATGCTGCTCGGCCTGCAGCGTATCGATATGACGCTGCAGGGCATCGAGCTGTTGCCGGTGTTCGTCGGCAGCCGCCGCCTGCGCGCGCTCGAGGGCGCCATGAGACCGTTTCAACTCGGTATTCTGCGCCTCGAGGCCGGCTTCGTGCGCACGCAACTGTGTCAGCCGCTCATTCAGCGCGTCCAGCGACTGATTGCGCTCGGCGAGGAGGGTTTCGCTGTCCCGTTGGCGGCCTTCCAGCTCAGTGAGTCGGGCGCGCAGCTCGACAGATTCATCCCGGAGCGTTTCCAGCTCTTCGTCGCGCTCCCGACATGAATCGCTCAACTCCGCATGAAAAGCCCGCGACTCGACCAGACGCCGGCGGAGATCATCGACCTGCTTGCGCTGCTGATCTGCCGCGTCCGCTGCGCTGGTCCGCAGCGCATCGAGCTGATCCATCAATACCCGATAGGATTCAGCATCGGGCGAATCGTTCTGCTGCATTGCATTCGGGCGCTGCTGTGCCTGTTCGAGCTCGGAGGCAAGTCCGGCTTCCCGCGCCTGGCTTGCCGTCAGCTGGGCTTGCAGGGCTTCGATGATTTGATCGCGCTGCTGAAATTCAGCTTCCAGCTCAATGTGCCGGCTTTGCGCCTCCTGCAGTTCCTGCTCCCGTGAACTCAGCAGTTCGCGCAGTGCGCTGATGTCCTGAAGTTCATCCCCGGCAAGCGACTGCCGCGCGACGACCGGCGTCTCGAAATACTGCTCCGCCTCAACCACCCGCCGACGCAGCGCATCGCGTTCGCTGGCCAGCGCGCTGCAGCGCGCGCCGAGATGCAGGTAATCCTCCCGCACCTGCGCCAGCTCACGGTGAGCATCCGACAGTTCACCCTCGAGCCGCGCCTGTAGCGAAGCGAACTGTCGGAGATTATCCAGCGCCTTGTGCCAACGCGGCTTTTCTACATCCAGCCGTTCCTGGTCGTTACCGGACTGCAGCATGGTCTACAATATCCTGCTGATTCATTGTTTTTATTTCTCCCCGTCCTGGCGAACCATACCGGGATTTCCGCCAATTGGATAATACATGAGGAGATAATAGCCCAGGCGGCTCCGGTCGCTGCATCAGTGGTGACGCAGACACTGGTCGATTCCTCTTCATTGAGAGTGAGTTGCCGGCTTCGATCCGGAACCAGCGCCATCGGCCCTCCACTGCGTCCTCCGGTAGCCGCACCGTCAGCCGCTCCGGCCGATCCGCGAAGTTGTGTACGGCCAGCACACTGGCGCCGTCCCAGGTGGCGATGTGCGCCAGCACCGACGCGTTGCCGGTCTCCAGCACCTGCCAGTCGCCCCAGCCGAACTGCGGCCAGGTCTTGCGCACCCGAATGGCGCGCTCCATCCAGTTCAGCAGCGAACCGCGGTCGTCGGTCTGCTGTTCGACGTTCAGCGAGGGATAACCGAAGGGGCCGTCGCGCACCAGCTTGCGCGGCAACTTCGATTCCGGCGCAGTGCTGAATCCGGCACCGGGTTCACCGGACCAGTGCATCGGCGGGCGCACCGCCTCGCGCTCTGCCATCTGCAGGTTGTCACCGAGTCCGATTTCCTCGCCATAGAACAGCACCGGTGTGCCGGGCAGGCTGAACAGCAGGCTGTAGGCGTAATCCAGGCGTCGCCGGTCGCCGTCGACCATGTTCGGAAAACGGCGACGGATACCGCGGTCGAAAAGGCGCATCGAGGTTTTGGGGGCGAACGCGGCGAACACTTCCTCGCGCTCTTCATCGCTGAGCTTGTCGAGCGAAGCCTCGTCGTGGTTCTTGATAAAATTCGCCCATTGCGCCTCGGGCGGGATCGGCGGCAGCGCCCGCAGAGCATCCGTCACCGGACCGGCGCTGCCGCGCACGAACGACAGGTACAGCGCCTGGTTGGTGATGAAGCTGAACAGCATGTGCATCTCTGTGCCATGTTCGCCGAAAAAAGCGGCGATGGTGTCGAGCGGTTCATTGGCCTCGGCCAGCAGCATGCAGTCGCCGCGCCGGCGCACAGCCGTGATAGATGGAGTCGCGGTCGTTGCGCGCGGTCTGAAACCAGGGATGATCTATGGAGGTGTGGTTGATGACCAGATCGGCGATCACCCGGATACCGCGTTCGTGCGCGGTTCTGACCGGTTCCACGAGATCACCGAGGCCGGCGAGATAGTCGATGCGTTGCGTCAGGCCATCGAGATCGCCGACGCCATCGCCGCGCGTATCGAGGAAGAACTGGGTGTCGACGCAGTAGACGATCGCGTTTTTCCACCACAAATCGCCGACTGCCTCAAAACTCATACGGCCGCTCGGTCCCGCACCGAATTCGGTTTGTTCACATAAAGATCCTCCATGATCTCGATGACATACTGCTGAACTGACCGCCTGATGGGAATAGGTAGTTTACGCTGGCTCCTGGCTACTACGAGCGTTTGAAAGCGCATCAATTGCGTATTGCCACTTCGAAGAATAGAAGCGATGGGCACGGAAAATAATTGGCGGAGAGGAAGGGATTCGAACCCTTGTGGGGCTAACGCCCCCAACCGATTTCGAGTCGGTGCCGGTGTGACCGCTTCGGTACCTCTCCAGGTAGCGCTTTCTGCTTGCAAATCAATGGCGATTCCACCATTCTGACGTGCTCCCGAAAGCTGGCGATATTGTAACCCATGCGCCACTGGAAAGGCTAAACCTTCCCGCGCGGGGCCGCTAAGCATACCGTTGGCAGATAGAAGCTGAGGCTACAGATTTTCTCCATGCGCGCACTTCTTCCACTGGTCGTCCTGCTGTTGCTGGGGTGCGATCTGATCCCCAGCACCCATCTGCAACGCGTCCAGGAACGCGGCACCCTGGAGGTTCTGACCCGTTACGGCGCCACCACTTATTATCAGGGCCCGTTCGGCCCCACCGGTCTGGAATACGAACTGGCGACCGGGTTTGCGGAATTTCTGGGCGTTGAACTGGAAATTCATGTGCCTGACTCCCTCTCCGACGTGCTGGCACTGATAGAGCTCGGAGCCGCTGATTTCGCCGCTGCCGGTCTCACCGTTACAGAACAGAGAAAGGCGCGGATTCACTTCGGGCCGCCCTACCAGAGCATTACGCCGCAGCTGGTATACCGCCAGGGTTCGCCATCGCCGAAAAACCTGGATGAGCTGCATGGCATCGTGGAAGTGGTGGCTAAAAGCAGCCATGCCGAGCGTCTCGCATATCTGCAGGATGAATATCCGGAACTGATGTTCGAGGAAAGCGGCAATCTTGACAGCGAACAGCTCCTCAACCTGGTCTGGGAACAGGTGGTCGACTACACCATCGCCGATTCGAACGAGGTTGCTATCAGCCGTCGCTTTTATCCGGAGCTGAGAGTTGCTTTCGATATCAGCCCCGCTGAATCCCTGGCCTGGGCATTCCCGCCGGGTGAAGACCGCAGCCTCATAGAGAAGGCAGAAGAATATTTCGCAATGCTGCACAACTCGGGCACGCTCGACCGGATACTGGAACATTACTACGGTTATGTGACCGACTTTGATTATGTCGGCACGCGACGCTACATGAGACACATCGAACAGCGCCTGCCGCAATACCAGGACTGGTTCCAGGAAGCCAGTGTCGAAACCGGCGAAGACTGGCGCCTGCTGGCTGCCATCGGTTATCAGGAATCGCACTGGGACCCGCAAGCGGTATCACCAACCGGAGTGCGCGGTCTGATGATGCTGACCCGCAATACCATGGACCAGCTCGGCATGAATGATGACCGTCACGATGCGCGCGCCAGCATTACCGGCGGCGCGCGTTATTTTGCCTCGGTGAAGAGAAAGATTCCCGAACGCATCCCCGAGCCGGACCGCAGCTGGATGGCCCTGGCATCCTACAATGTCGGTTTCGGACACCTGGAAGATGCCCGGATTCTTGCGCAGGGTGATGGCGCCAATCCAGACAAGTGGGCGGAAGTAAAAAAATACCTGCCACTGCTGCAACAGAAAGAATGGTACAAGCAGACCCGCTACGGCTATGCGCGCGGTCGCGAACCCGTGCGTTACGTGGAAAACATCCGCAGCTACTATGACATTCTCGTCTGGATCGACGAACGCGAACATGCGCCGATACCACCCTCTCCGGCCCTGACTATTACCTCTCCGGCTTTATAGCCGCACCCGAACATTATCGATGAGGCGCGCCTTGCCGAGTCGCGCTGCCGCCAGCACCACGCACTGCCGCTCGCCCGGCGCTACAGCCTGCAGCGTGTCGGCATGCCGGATGCTGACATAATCGGGAATGAAGCCGGCCTGCTCCAGTTGTCGCATACCCTGTGCTTCCAGCTCCGGAAAAGGACGCGCCCGCAGGCGCACCTGCTCGGCTATTTCACTGAGCGTTGCATACAGCAACGGCGCCTGGCGACGCTGTTCATCAGTCAGATATTGATTACGCGAACTCATAGCCAGACCATCTGGCTCGCGCACGGTCGGGACACCCTCGATCTCCACCGGGAGATACAGGTCCCGCACCATGCGCCGGATCACTGCCAGCTGTTGATAATCCTTTTCACCGAACAGGGCGACATGCGGCTGCACCAGGTTGAACAGCCGCAACACCACGGTTGCGACACCGGCGAAATGGCCGGGACGGAAATCACTGCACAGGCCTTCACTGACTTCCGGAATCTCGATCCGCACCGCACGCTCGACACCATGCGGATAGATGATGTCAACGGAAGGCAGGAACAACAGATCGACATTCTGTTCCATCAGTTGCTGCACATCCTTTTCCGGCGTGCGCGGATAACTCTCGAAATCCTCGCCCGGGCCGAACTGGGTCGGATTGACGAACACGCTCACCACTACCCGTTCTGCCAGCGCGCGGGCGCGTTTCACCAGTTGCAGATGTCCGGCATGCAGGTTGCCCATGGTCGGTACGAAGGCGACGCGTTGTCCGGCCGATCGCCATGCCTGGCTGAGAGCGCGCAACCCGGAAATGGAAGTAACAGTATGCAAAGTGAATTCCGCAGCGGGTATATCAGGAGAAGCTGTGTTCCGGGGCCGGAAAGCTTCCGCTCTTCACCGCCGCGACAAAAGCCTTCAACGCACCGGGAATGTCCGGGGCATCGGCAAGAAAGTTATGTGAGAACTTCGGGCGTTTGCCGGGCGTAATCCCGAGCAGATCGTACAGCACCAGCACCTGCCCGTCGCAATGCGGGCCGGCACCTATGCCGATGGTGGGGATATGCAGGCTCCCGGTTACCTGCCGGGCCAGTTCGGCCGGGATGCACTCCAGCACCAGCAACGATGCACCCGCCTGTTCCAGCAGGCGTGCATCATCCAGCAATGCTTGCGCAGCCTGTGCCTCGCGCGCCTGCACCCGATAGCCACCCAGTTGATTAACAGACTGCGGTAGCAAACCGAGGTGCGCACACACAGGGATACCCCGCTCGGTCAACGCCCGCACCGTAGCTTCCAGTTCATGTCCGCCTTCCAGTTTCACCATGTGCGCCGCGCCGTCGCGCATCAGGCGCGCGGCATTATCCAGCGCCTGAGAGGTACTGCTGTAGCTCATGAACGGCATATCGACGACACGCAATGCGCGATGTCCCGCACGTCCGACACAGGACGCGTGATAGATCATCTGCTCCATAGTCACAGGCAAAGTCGAATCGTGCCCCTGGACCACCATGCCCAATGAATCACCGACCAGCACAATCTCGGCGCCCGCATCTTCGAGCAAGCGGGTAAAACTCGCATCGTAAGCGGTCGCGCAGGCAATCTTTTCGCCACGTTCCTTCAATCGCAGCAGCGATAGACTGGTTATAGCTTCAGGGTCAGCCATGTTTCGCTCCCGGCGCTGCCGGTGACAGCGCTTCCGGCAATGGATTAAAGTAATGACGACCGCTGGTAGCCACTGCCATACGTTCCAGCAGGGACTGATAGTCTGAATCGTTTTCGAGCGGATTGAATTCTGCGGCGTTCACGATCAGCAGCGGCGCTTCATCATAGTAGTGAAAAAAACGTGTATAGGCGTCGCACAGGGACTCCAGATAGCCCGCGCCCATATTGCGTTCCCAGGCAATCCCGCGCTTGCCGATGCGTTTGATCAATACATCCACCGGGGCCTGCAGATAAATCACCAGATCCGGTTTCGGAACATCGACGGTGAGATGCGAGTAAACCTGTTCGTACAGCTTGTATTCCTCGCGGTCCAGCGTCAGGCGGGCGAACAGCTGGTCCTTGTCCATGAGAAAATCGGCCACCCGCACCGGCTCGAACATATCACCCTGACGCAGTTCCTGCAGTTGCTGGGTTCGCTGCAACAGGAAAAACAACTGGGTCTGCAGAGCGGCTGCGCGCGGATTGCGATAAAAGCGTTCCAGAAACGGATTATCAGCCGCGCCCTCGAGCAGCAGTTCACTGCCAAAGGTTTCCCCAAGACGCCGCGCCAGGCTGGTTTTGCCAACCCCTATCGGGCCTTCTACTACGATAAAACCGGGATTTTCCATACTGCGTCCCTGTTATGGCGACACGGCAGACGGCGCCGCATGCACACGTTCGATTCCGGTGGCCGGACATTGCGCCAGCAGCACCTGCAGCTTGCCGAGACCGGGAATGCTCAACTGGCTGTCGATTTCCGCCAGCGGATACAGCACGAAGTTGCGCTCCGGGATACCCGGATGCGGGACCTGCAACCGTTCAGTGTCGATCACGGCGGCACCGTACAATAAAATATCCAGATCCAGACTGCGCGGCCCCCAGTGCTGCACCCGCACCCGGCCCTGCGCCTGCTCGATTGCCTGCAGCGCGTCCAGCAGCGCTTCCGGCGCCAGCGTGGTCATCAGTCGCACCGCCGCATTCAGGTAATCCGCCTGGTCCTGCGGGCCCATGGGTGCGCTGCGGTAGAGAGAAGAACAGACGTCCATGCGGCTGCCCGGCAGCTGCGCGAGCGCTTCGAGGGCTCTGCTGATCTGTGCCTGTGGATTATCAAGATTGCTGCCCAGACCGATGTACGCGCTAACTTCCGGCATCGGGCTGACCGGCGGGTTTGCGCTTGCGCGGTCGGCGCTTACGACGCGGTTTTGGTGCCACCGGGTCGACCGCTGGCGGGTGTTCGGCGCTATTCAGATCCTGAAAAGATGTCCACCAGTCGGCCAGTTCACGATCCGCTTCGCCAACCTCGGCGCGCAACAGCAGGAAGTCATAGGCGGCGCGAAAGCGTGGATGTTCCAGCAGGCGATACGGCGCCTTGCCGCGCCGCCGTTCCAGACGCGACTGCAGCATCCAGATTTCACGCATCGGGAAACTGAAGCGCTTGGGCAGGGATGTATATTGTATCTGTTCGGCGGTCACCCGATTGCCGGCGACCTGCGCGGCCTCCAGTTCGCCCATGCCTTCAGCAATCAGCTTTTGCATCTGCAGGCGCATCGGCTCCCATAACAGTGCCGCGTACAGAAACGCCGGAGTGACCGGCTTGTTTTCCGCCAGCCGTGTATCGGTGTTTTCCAGAGCCCGGGCAACGAAGGTGATGGGAAAGCCCTGTTCTTCCAGTTCGAGGGCATCATCAGTCAATGGAAACAGGAACTGGAACAAGTCGTAGCGGCGCAGCAGTTCGAACGTCGCCAGCGCCGCACCGCCGAGAAACAGTTTCAGCACTTCTTCAAAAAGCCGCGCCGCTGGAATGTCATCCAGCAGGTGGCCCAGCTCCCAGAGCGGTTCTTCGCTGTCGGTATGGATGCGAAATCCCAGCTTGGCGGCAAAGCGCACTGCGCGCAGCATGCGCACCGGATCCTCGCGATAGCGCTGCTCCGGATCGCCAATCAGCCGCAGCATGCCGGACTTCAGGTCGGCCAGTCCGCCAACATGGTCGACGACCGAAAAATCGCTGATATCGTAGTACAGGGCATTGACTGAAAAGTCGCGGCGCCAGGCATCCTCTTCCAGGGTTCCGTACACGTTGTCACGGAGGATACGCCCTTCGTCATTATGCTCGACCTGCACCGTCTCGAGTCCGTTAGGCAATTCATTCGCGGCACGGAAAGTTGCGACCTCTATAACATCACGACCGGAACGCACGTGCGCCAGACGAAAACGGCGCCCAATCAGCCGGCAGCTGTTGAACAGCTGCCGGATCTGCTCCGGATGTGCATCCGTGGCCACGTCAAAATCCTTGGGTTCACGGCCCAGCAACAGGTCGCGTACACCACCCCCTACCAGGAAGCTTTGAAATCCAGCTTCATTGAGCCGATACAACACCTTGAGAGCGCTGGAACTGATGCTGGCCCGCGAAAGTCCATGCTCAGCCCGGGGAAGAATAATGGTCTGGACGTTACCGCTTTCGATATCGCCTTGATTAGTCACTCTAATTCGCTTGTTCCTAAATAACTGAAGCGTATAATACCACCGCACTGAAATCCATTCAGCGTTCAGTAATGCTCCCTTCGTCTAGCGGTCAGGACGTCGGCCTCTCACGCCGGTAACAGGGGTTCGATTCCCCTAGGGAGCGCCATACAGCAGGCACACCGGATTCAGCCCGACTACGGGCCGGGCCCGGACAGCTCGCGCAGCGCGGCAATCACCTCATCACTATGACCCGCGGGATTCACTTTACGGTAGATCCTCGCCACTTTTCCGTCCGGATCGATGATAAAGGTCTGGCGTTTGGCAAATTTAAACAACCCGAGATTCCGCAGCGCGCCATAGCGGCCCGCCACCTCACCGGTACTGTCAGAAAGCAACGGAAAGGATAGATGATACCTGTCCGCGAATTCGCGATGACTCGACACCGCGTCGGTGCTGACGCCAAGCACCGCAGCTCCCAGTTGCCTGAGCGTCAGGATGTCATCGCGGAACGCGCAGGCCTCGGTGGTACAGCCCGGGGTATCGTCTTTGGGATAGAAATACAGCACCAGCCAGCGGCCTGCATAGTCGGATAACCGCTGCAGCTGACTGTTCTGATCCAGCAACTGGAAATCCGGCGCCGCGTCGCCCGGTTGTAAATCCGCCGCCTGTGCGCCGAACCACATCATGAGCAGCAGCATTCCCGCAACCGGGCGCAGTGACAGACGGTACATGAGGGCACTCCCATGCTTCAATAGTGCGAAACTTCCGCAAGCTCGCGCATGACTTCATTCAAAGAGGCTGTTGCATTGTCGACGAAGCACACCAGATTACCGACGCTGCAGACCGTACCGCCCATGCCGCGCACCATCCAGCCACCGGGGGGCGCCCAGCCGGGCAGCTGCGTAAACATCGAGAACTGGTCCGTGTTGCCTTGCACCATACGCTTGTAGTCATGAGCAAACCGCGCCAGACGCAGCAGCATGTCATCGCCGAGCATGCCATAGCCTTCCACCAGCGCACCATCATCACGAAAATGACAGACTACGGAAACCCCATCGAGTGCCAGCATCTTTTTAATCATGGCTGGCGTAGCTCTCCAGAACTGCGTAGGCCGCTTCGAAATCAGCCGCATCGTTACGCAACACCACCCCCCGGTGTCCGTTACCGACTGCCGACCATTCGAGCCCGATCAGAGTAAATCCCTGGACCGGATAAAAGCCGCCCTGGCCAGTTGCTTTTTCCCAGCCGCGTGCCTGCATGGTGGCAATTGCGATATTGGCGACAAACATGTGCGCCAGCAGGTCGAGGCTATCCGCCGACAGATTCGAACCATCGGAGATCCGATGATCCGTCAGTTCTCCGGTATCGGAAAATTCAAACGCTGCGTCGGCGCCATCCAGACTCATAAGGCTTTCGATACTGCTCATTTTTCAATTCCCCACTGCATCAAACCATTTCCACGACATCAGCCAGCCGAGCCTGCATGTGCCTCATAACTTTATTGAACACGCCTGCCTCATTGCGCACGAAACAGAATACATTGGCGACTACACAGACGCTGAAGTGCGGACCGCGCACCGCCCAGCCACGCGCCGGATCGAAGGGACAGTTGTCGGTGTTTGCACATAGAATCTCCGCCTGCATATGCGTGCCCAGGGTCGTTGCGCGGCACATAATAGATGCCATGCGTGCCATTTCGTCGCTGAGATCGCCTTTGAAATTATAACGATCTCCGCGGTAGGCATATTCGCCCGCCGCGATCACCCCCGGCATCAGGGCCAGATCGGCGTACAAAGTCATTCACTTCCTCCCGATTTCGCTTCGCGAATCTTCTTGTCTGGTATTGCCATTCCGTTCCCGCGGAACCCCGGTTGTTTTCATAGCATAGCTACGCAGGCTTGTCACCGTTGCGCCGTAACCGGGGTTACAGGTACATTCACGCGGCTCTATAGTTGATTCCATGAAAATGTCCGATCCCATCCGTCCGTCACGACCCGCCAACCTGCTGCGCAGACTCGCCGCGCTTTTATATGATTCACTACTGCTGCTGGCGCTGTGGTTCGTCGCGACCGCGCTGCTGCTGCCGCTGACCGGCGGTGCAGCGATCCGTGCAAATAATCCCCTGCTGACAAGCTATCTGCTGTTTGTCAGCTTCTTCTTTTATGGGTGGTTCTGGATGCACGGCGGTCAGACGTTAGGCATGCGCAGCTGGCGATTGCAGTTGCGAAATCTGCGTCCCGGCCCGATCAGCTGGTGGCAGGTGCTGTTGCGATTCCTGGTGGCGGTGCCATCGGCGGCTTTGTTCGGCATCGGCTATCTGTGGATGCTGGTGGACAAACAGAAACTCACCTGGCACGACCGCTACTCCGAAACCTGTATCGAGCAACTGGATCGCAACCCGGACCAGCGCTGAATCAGCTGAAGCGACGCAGCAACAGCAAACCGATCACCGACACCAGCAGTGACGCCGAGAGCGCATTGATCCAGGGAGGGATACCCAGGACCAGCCCCGCGTACGCGCTGATGTCATTGAACAGCTTGAAGGTCAGCCCGATCAGTACGCCGCTCAGCACCCGTTTGCCGACGCTTTGGCGCCCCAGCGGACCGAGCACCAGACTCACCGAAAGCACCAGCATGGCGATGACCGCCAGCGGCGCGCTTACCCGCTGCCAATAATTGAGCCACGCCGGACCGGCATCGGACCCGTTGCGACGCAGGTACTGTGCATAGCGCCTCAAATCAATCAGTGTCAGGGTCTGCACATCACGGCTCAGCAACTGCGCGAGCGTCGGGGGTATCAGGCGCTCGATGCGGCGTTCAGTACTGCGGCTGATCTCAATCCTCTGCTGCGCAAACACCGTCTCGCGCACGTCCTGCAGTAGCCATTCGCCGCTCTGGTAACGAGCCGCCGCGATTGCAGTTGCGGTACGCAATCCGGGCGTCGAGCCGAGTTCGAATATCATGATATCCGCAAGATCACCGTCCGCTGCACTGTTGCCGACCCGGATCATCCGGTCGCCTTCGCGCACCCAGAACCCCCCGTCACTCTGCATGCGCAGGTTGCCGTGCAATGCCGAAGCGCGCAGTCCCGCGGCCAGCTGCGCGGCAGGAGGGGCGAGTAATTCACCAATCAGTGCCGCGGCGATCAGCATCAGCAGACCGGCTTGCAGAGCCGCCCGCAGCAGCCGTATCGGAGAACAACCCGCCAGCCGGAATGCCGTCAGCTCTCGTTGCGACGCGAGACTGCCGAGGCCAATCAGGCTACCGATCAACACCGCCATGGGAAAAATCTGCCAGGCGCCAGTGGGCAGGGATAACAGCGTATAGATCACTGCATCACCGAGCGTATACGCGCCACGACCGACATCGCCCAGCTCGCCCAGAAAACTGAACAGGGTATCGAGAACGATCATTACCGACCAGGCCAGCAAAGTGGCAGCGAACAGTGTTTTACCCACGTACCAGTCGAGGCGGATCATGCGCTGGCCCGGCGTACTGGCAACCGGTGCGCCTGCGCGGCAGCGCCAATGCAGAGTGCAAGCATCAGCGCATGCACCCACCATAATCCGATCCAGGCCGGCACTTTCTCCTGCTCCAGCCACAGTTGACCGGTACCCAGCAAATTAAAATACAGTGCGAACATCAGCACCCCCAGCCACATCGGATAATGCCGCCCCACACCGGCGCGAAAACGTCCCAGCGGCAGCGCCAGCAAACCAAGTACCAGGACTGACACCGGGCG
>JAVVEV010000034.1:0-27205 GCA_032251035.1 Thiogranum sp.
CGTCACCATCCTGCCCGGCAAGGACGGACTGGTGCATATCTCGCAGATTGCCCATGAGCGGGTGGAGAAGGTCAGCGATCACTTGCAGGAGGGCGACGTGGTCGATGTAAGGGTGCTGGAGGTGGACAAACAAGGGCGTATCCGGTTGAGCATGAAGGAGCTGATTGCGTGACGTAACGGGCAGTAAGTTATGTCATTGGACACAGGAAGAAACCCCGCCAGGCACCTAAGCCAACACCACCTCCTGGAAGTGCTCGCGGTAGGGCGGCAACACCTTGTCGCCGATGTCCTTGAGCTTGAGGAAGGCCGTGAACGGCAGCACGTAGCGGGCGATCCCCTTGGGGCCGAACCCCGGTGCCTTGACGGTGCGCACGGTCATGCGCTTGCCGCGAGCGGTGCGGTGGTTGTCCCCTTCGGACTCCTTGTAGATGTCCTTGAGGATGCCGTGGAATATCTCGACTAGGGTGAAAGTCGAAGTTCAGGCTTGGCTCAAACTCAATAACTTGTATGTTCGAGAGTTGGTCTCATGTCTGAAATCGTGAAGACGCCTCATCGCCTCGTCGGTGTTCTGAGCTGTGCTGTATGGTAGATGACGACTCGCCAGCTGGGACACAAATTTCTTGCGGGAGACCGCAAGCCCGACCAGTGATATAGTTCCCTGAAAATCAACCCAGCTGGCAGTCAGCTCGTTTATCAATTACGCCACTTTTACGCCTACGCCAAACCTACGCCACAGCTATATAACTAATTGATAAATAAAAGAGTACGACCGCGGCCGCGGGCACCATAATAAACACGAACTCGTTTCGATCCCGGGCAATACCGTTTCAGTTCGGGTATGAACTGATCGCTCAAGGCCCGCTGCATTATTCCGGGGCATGCATTATCATTAAAATCATCCCGTTATTCAGAGGCATCACATGATTATAGTTGATACCGCACTTAGAGCACGCCAGGAGTCAAACCAACCTGTTCGGGTGGGCATGATTGGCGCCGGTTTTATGGCCCGGGGGATTGCAAATCAAATTGCCAATTATGTTCCCGGGATGGAGCTGGTTGCTATTGCGAACCGCACCGTCACCTCAGCTTTGGATGCCTATGGAAAGGCCGGCCTGGAAGCCAAACAAGTGACCACAGTTTCTGCGCTGGATGCTGCAATTGCCCAGGGTATGTATTCCGTAACCGACGACCCGGACTTGTTGTGTCAGGCCGAAGGTATCGATGTTCTGATTGAAGCGACGGGTCATGTGGAGTTTGGGGCTCAGGTAACGCTGCAGGCTATCAAGCATAAAAAGCACATGGTCTCGATGAATGCCGAGCTCGATGCGACAGTGGGACCTATCCTCAAGGTTTATGCAGACCGGGCGGGAGTGATACTGACCGGTTGCGACGGGGATCAGCCGGGAGTCCAGATTAATCTTTATCGCTTTGTGCAGAGCATTGGCCTGACTCCCGTCCTTTGCGGTAATATCAAAGGACTGCAGGACCGTTATCGGAACCCCACGACGCAGGAAGGGTTTGCCCAGGAGTGGGGCCAAACTCCGCACATGGTCACCAGCTTTGCTGACGGCACCAAGATTTCCTTTGAGCAAGCCATCGTAGCTAACGCGACCGGGATGAAAGTGGCTCAACGAGGCATGTTGGGATATCACTACGACGGCCACATTGACGAGATGACCGATCGCTACGATGTCGAGCAGCTTACGGCATTGGGCGGGATCGTGGATTATGTTGTGGGACCCAGCCCGAGCCCTGGCGTTTTCGTGTATGCAACAGGCGCTGATTCTATCCAGGCCCATTACCTTAACTACGGTAAGTTGGGGAAGGGTCCGCTTTACAGCTTCTTCATCCCTTACCATCTCACCGTGCTCGAGGTGCCACTGTCTGCAGCCCGGGTGGCTCTTTTCAATGACGTGGTCATTGCTCCCCAGGGTGGGCCGGTCGTTGATGTGGTTGCTACTGCCAAAACCAGGTTGAAGACAGGCGAAACCATTGACGGGCTGGGTGGATATCTTACCTATGGGCAGTGTGAAAACGCGGATATTGCAGCCCAGGAAAACTTGTTGCCTATGGGCTTGGCAGAGGGTTGTCGCCTCAAGCGGGATATCCCTCAGGATCAGGTGCTGACTTACGATGATGTAGAGTTGCCTCAGGGTCGGCTTGCCCACCAACTGCGGGCAGAACAAGATGCTTATTTCAGCGGGCGTCAAGTACCAGTGTCAGCGTCGGGACTATAGTTCAGCGCTCACAGGTTCATGTACTGGTGCAACGGGCGTTCATTAAATGCCCTCTCTGAATTATTTTTATTTCCTATTATTTTCTGGTATCAGGAGTAAGTTTTATGGCCCAGGCACCTGGCTTAGTGCGACCTGAGACAGCTCAGGATGTGATTGAGATCGATCTGAATCATATTTGTAATCATCTTCAGGAAGAATTTACGGCCCTTGCGGGAAAGCAACTCCTGATCACAGGAGGGGCGGGTTTTTTAGGATATTACCTGGTTCAGTCTGTTCTTTACTGGAACCGGCAGCATCCTGACGCCGCACCTGTTCAAGTTACCGTTTTCGACAACTATAGCCGCGGTCTTCCGGAGTGGCTGGTCGACTTGAAGTCAGATCCACATCTGACCCTGTACAAACACGATATTACGCAACCTTTGCCGGAAGACATGGGGGATTTTCAGTATATTATTCATGCGGCCTCTATCGCTTCTCCGACGTTTTATCGTAAAAATCCTATTGAGACAATGGATGCCAATGTTAACGGGATGCGCTATCTGTTGGAGTATTGTCTGCGGCAGCAAAAGGCGCCCGATCCGATAGCCGGCTTTCTCTTTTATTCGACCAGTGAGATATATGGCGATCCGACGCCGGAGAATATTCCAACGCCGGAGACATATCGGGGCAACGTTTCCTGCACCGGTCCCCGCGCGTGCTATGACGAGTCGAAGCGTTATGGTGAAACTTTAGCCGTAAATTTTGCCCAGCAATACGGTCTCCCCATCAAGACCGCCCGCCCATTTAATAATTATGGTCCCGGCCTGAAGATTTCGGATCGACGTGTGCTGCCCGATTTTGCGCGGGATGTTTTGAGCAATCGGGATATTATTATGTTTTCTGACGGCTCCCCCTCCCGGACGTTCTGCTACATTGCCGATGCAATCATTGGCTACTACAAAATCCTCGTGAAAGGCCATGTTGGAGAAGCTTACAATATCGGCGTCGAAGCACCGGAAATCTCCATCGGAAACCTGGCTGAGCGAGTAACCGAAATGGCTCGGGAGCTCTTCGGCTACACCGGAAAAGTCGTGCACCAGCAAAGCGCGGAAAAGGATTACCTGGTTGACAATCCTAACCGCCGCTGTCCCGTCATTGACAAAGCGCGCGCTCATTTAGGCTATGAGCCGAGCATTTCTATCGATGAGGGATTGAGGCGCTCATTGCTCTGGTATCAGGAAAATCGAGAGGCGAAGGACGAATAATGAAAGTGTCGGTGGTGGGTACGGGCTACGTTGGTCTCGTTTCAGGCGTGTGTCTGGCGGAGAAAGGCCATCAGGTGACGTGTGTCGATATTGATGAGCGTAAAGTCGATAAAATTAACCAGGGTATTTCTCCGATTTATGAAGAGGGATTGGATGAGCTGCTGCAGCGTAATACCGGTACCCGTCTGCGGGCAACATCGGATCTGCGTCGCGCTGTGCTTGATTCGCAGGTTTCCATTATTGCGGTGGGAACGCCCTTTGATGGGGAAAATATTGATTTAAGCTATATCAAAACGGTTGCGCGTCAGATTGGCGAGGTGTTGAAAGAAAAAGATGATTATCACCTGGTGGTGGTGAAGAGCACAGTCGTACCTGGTACTACAGATGAAGTTGTATTGCCGATTCTGGAGGAAGCTTCCGGCAAGAAAGCGGGAACCGATTTCGGCGTGGGTATGAACCCCGAGTTTCTCAAGGAGGGAGAAGCTATCCCGGATTTTATGGAGCCGGACCGGATCGTGCTGGGTGGTATCGATAAAAAAAGTCTGGCGTCATTACAGGAGCTATATGCAGTTTTTCCTGGCGTAGATAAACTGGAAACCAAC
Organism: Thiogranum sp.; assembly: GCA_032251035.1. GTDB lineage: Bacteria > Pseudomonadota > Gammaproteobacteria > DSM-19610 > DSM-19610 > Thiogranum. The sequence continues at coordinate 4,084 of JAVVEV010000034.1, forward strand.
TGCAAAACCGCAGAACTGATCAAATATACGGCCAATTCTCTTCTGGCCACTATGATTTCTTTCGCCAATGAAATTGGAAATTTTTGTGCGGCGATAGGCGATGTCGATGTGGTGGAGGTGATGCGTGGCGTTCATCTGGATAAGCGTTTGACGCCTGTTCTTCCAGACGGAGAGCGGATCTTCCCTGCTTTTACAACATATATCGAGGCGGGTTGCGGTTTTGGCGGAAGTTGCTTTCCGAAAGATGTAAAAGCGTTAAATGCGTATGGCGCCCAGAAAGGGCAGCCTATGCGTTTACTGGAATCGGTCATTGACGTTAATGACATGCAATATAAACAGGTTCTGATGCGGCTCTACAAGCATTTTCCCCAAATAGAGGGGCTGAAAATAGCTGTATTAGGACTGGCTTTTAAACCTGGTACGGACGATATGCGGGAATCTCCTGCAATCCCCATCCTTCAAGAACTCCTCCAGGGCGCTGCTCGAATTAAAGCGTTCGATCCGGTAGCAACTGATGAGGCGCAAAAATTGTTCGAGGGTGAGCCAATCCAGTATTGCCAGTCACTTGAGGAGGTCCTTGCGGGCGTAGAGGCAGTGTTGGTGCTCACCCGATGGCCTGAGTTTGGAAAATTACCTGACTTACTGAAAAAAATACCCAATCCCCCGCTAGTTGTGGACGGTCGCCGTATGCTGGATAAGCGCAGTATCCAGCGCTATGAAGGGATAGGTCTATAGGTATCAACACCTTTTTTCAAAACCTCTTTAACAACAGGCGCAACGGCCTCAGGAACACATACAGAAATCCCAGCGATTCCGGCAACCGAAGAAAGTCCTGATCGGCCTGATTGGCTGTGAAGACCCAGTTCAGCCAGTCGCGGCTGCGCTGCAGGGGCGAATCGGTTAGCGTCAGGTAATAGAACTGCATGCCCCGGTGGTGGACTGGCCGCATCATGACTTCAAGCCGTTGTTCGCCGGTCTCAGAAAAAAAGTGATCCTGCAGTTCGTCCACCGCTTTAATGATGCTCCTGTGGTTGAACAGATGCAGTGGTCCAGCCGATGGCAACGGCGCATTCAGCATGCGGTGTACAAGCAACAGAGCGGCGACCAGCATGCGTTGGCAGCCGATCTGTCGAGCGCGTCGAAAGGCGGCTAACCAGTCTTCACTGGTCCAGGTGCTTGTGAGGGTGGCGATGTCGCTGAGGTGATGGAGTGATGACCGCCAGTATTCCTTGACGGCATTGATCGCGGTAACCAGCAGGGTATCGACCGGCGATAAGGTCGGTACCGGTTGTCCAAGCAGGTTGATGGGCTCGAGATTCTCCCACAGGTACTCGGAATGCAGCTTCAGCGTGTCGGGCGGTATGCCCCAGTGCAGATCGATATCCACGCCACGCTGCGCATGCCAGAGGGTGGACTGCATGGCATTTTCAAAGCGTTGTTCGATGGTGTATCCCTGCTTTTGCAGGAGTTGCTCGGCCGGTTTGTGATCCTGGGGCTTAACCAGCAGATCGATATCGCCGCAGGCGCGCATCGCCATGTCTCCGTGGACAAGGATGGCGGAGACCGGTCCCTTGAAGCTTAGAACGTCGATATCGGCCTGCGCGAAATCCTTGACCAGGCGCAGCAGTTCCGCGGCCAGCGCGAGGGTGTGCCGGGTACTGTCGCGATGGAGTCCCTGCAGACGTTCCTGAAGTTCGGCTGGTAATAGATCCGCAGCCTGCTGGTGCAAGTGGTATGCGAGCAGTGGAATGGTGCGATGATAGCTGGCTGTTGGAAAAATCCACTCCCAGTCGAGATCCTGCTGCAACAGAGACCGAAGTTGGCCGGACGCGATTTCATCGAGCCGCGGCCGTGCGCACAGCAACAGCAATTCGATCTCAGGTGAGTGCAACATGTATGATGTCCGCGTAGATTCCTTTTCAGTCTAGCCTAGGCGTTATTTATTAGTTTCATCAGTAGCTGCATTTTTCAGGGGAGCCCATGCGACCGAAAATCAGACCTGAACTCACCGTTCAACAGGTAGGCGATGAATCGCTGGTCCTGGATCTCGACTCCGGCCAGATACACCAGTTGAATGCATCAGCCGCCTGGATACTGGCGCAGTGTAACGGGGAAAATTCCGTTGAATCCATCATCAGGGATTTCGCGGCATACTTCGCCCTCGATACAGAGGCGGCGGCCGGCGATGTCGGAACTACCATTGAACAACTGAGCCAGGTTCGGGTGATTGACTGCAACTGATACGGTGCAGGTTGTCATCGATCTCTGCAATCAGTTCACAGGTCGCCTGCAATTCGCCTGCATGGAGAATGTAGGCGGGCACTGCGCTCGCTATTCTGATCGCGGTCTGCAGTCCGTGGCCCTGATGAGCCAGGGCGTTCAGCGTGTTTGCATACAGGCGCGCACCGGCTTCGGCCGGCGAAAGCTCAGTGTACGTGGGAACCGACCGGGGTTTGTTGCGCTGCAGGAATAAAAGTGCCTGCAGTGGTTTGGGTTCCCTGATCGGCAACGAGGGCAGGCTGGCGACCGGAACGTGAAGGGTTCGTTCCGTTTGCACGGTCTGGTCCGGTAAAGGGTAAGGGCCCGGCGGCAAGGCTTTCAGGCAGACCGCGTGCGGGTAAGGATGGATCTCGAGGCGCACCGGATCGACTGGCGCCATCTCATCGCTGAGGTAGCGAAAGCCATGCTGAAGCAGCGCCCAGGCAGTCGTGGACTTTCCGGTACCGGAGTCGGCGACGATCATCGTGACACGGCCGCGGCGTTCAAGCGCCGATGAATGCACGAAATAGAGATCGGTTCTCAACTTCTGCAGTTCGAGGGTAATCAGCTTTTCCAGCAGATAAACCACCAGGTACTCGGTCGCATCGTCGTCGGTTTCGCTGTGCAGCACTTCACCATCACGTGCTATCGAAAAACCACCCGCTGCAAGTCGTTTCACGGTGTATTCGATGGCGGGTGAATCAGCCGCTTCGCTGAATGCCGCATAGTTGGCGTGCACCAGGTCGCTCAGGCGCTGGTCGGTGCATTGCACCGCGACCTGTTGGCCAAGAATCCGGAACTGCAGGGGGAGAGGGCTCAGTTTCGTCATGGGAACATTATTCTGGGTACTCAGCAAAAAGGCCACACTGCTGACAGTGCGGCCTTGGTGTTTTCTGGAACTGCTTCAGGTACAGATTACTGGGGACGTCCCCCGGCTTTTGCACCGCTTTGGCCCAGAGGCGCAAACGTTCCGTTGTCATTGAAATCCTGGTTGGGCTTGTCTGCCAGACCTGGCGGTGGTCCATCGACAATGCCGCGTTTTTCCTGACCGATGCCGTTATTGCCGTTAACCACCGGCGAACCATTTCTGGCAAATGATGGGGCCGCTGCCAGAGTCAGTACCACCGGCGCTATATAGGCGACTTTTTTAATAAAATCTCTTCGAGATTTCTGGTGTTCTATATCCATAATATAAAGCTCCTTATGTCCAAATTATAATTTCCGACGCAGCTCAACCTGCATTTCTTTTTCTTGATTTTAATAGTAATACAGTTTCCAGCAAATTCGAGCATCTGCTCTATTTCAGCGACTGTCAATCAATATAATTATTTGAAATAAAAGAAAATATTTGAGCCAATTTTGCGTCCGGATCAACGGCATTCGGGCCCGCCGCGACTTATCGACAAAGCCAGTCGGGGTGCGCATACTATCCGCGCTCCGCCGCCTGTCAGCGGATCCGTAACCCACGAAGAAACAAGACAAATGATAACCTGCGATTTTCTCGTCATTGGCGTCGTCGTCGGTATAAATCTCGCCCTGGAGGCGAAACGCCGGTATCCCGACGCCGAAATCGTGATTGAAAAGGAGTCTGGCTGCGGCGCGCATGCCAGCGGTGGCAACAGCGGGGTCCTGCATGCCGGCTTCTGAGTACACCTTCGAGCAGATCGAAGCCCTGCTTGCCTAGCAGAGCGTCCGTCATGTTCTGCCGCAGGTCGGTGTTGGTGCTGGGCCTCGCGATCGGTGGTTCAGCTGCGGCCGAACCCAATATGTTCGGTCAGACCGGTCTGATCAATATGCCCGATGCGCGCCTCGAAGCCGATGGCACGCTGCAATTCGGCATCAGCTACTTTGAACCCTACCTGCCGCTGTGGACCAATGTGACGGTGCTGCCGCGCATGGAACTGTCGCTGCGCTATACGACCATACGTGATCTGCCGTCGGGCCTTGGCAAGGGTTTCGGCGATTACAAGGACAAGGCGGCCGACTCCAAAGTGCTGCTGCTGAAAGAAGCGCGCTGGTGGCCGGCGCTCGCCGTCGGCGCGCAGGACCTGTTCGGCACTGAGCTGTTTTCCTCCCAATATCTCGTTGCCGGAAAGCGTTTGGGCAACACCGATTACAGTCTCGGTTACGGAAGAGACCGGATCGATGGCGTGTTCGGTGGAATGCGCTATCGGCCGGACTGGAACAGCAATCTGGCTTTCGTGATTGAATATGACGCCAATGATTACGCCAACGATTTCGGGGCTGCGGAATCGGGCGCCGATCAGCGCGAGGGCGGCTGGAGCTACGGCGTCGAGTATCGGAAAGGCTGGTTCGGTATCCAGCTGGCGACCCAGGATGATGATGTCGGTATCAATGGCTATGTGTCGATACCGCTGATGAAAGAGGAGTTCGTTACAAACGTGCATGAACCCGATCCCTGGCCGCACCAGACTACCGGGGCGGCTATCGATCAGTGGCAGGCCGATACCGGCTATGCAGCACGGCTGGCGCGGACTCTGCACGAGAGCGATTACCGGGATGTGAGGCTCGGCTTCGACGGTCACACGCTCAGTGCCAGCTTGACCAATGTCCGCATCACGCACATCGGCCGAACCATCGGCCGCGCCGCGCGCATCATGCTGGCACTGGGTCCTGAGCAGATGCAGGCGCTGCGTATCACCTGCACAGTCAATGCTCAGCCGACGCTCGAATATCATTTTACCGATGCCCGCAAACTACGGCGTTACTTCGAAGGCATGCTGTCGCGCGGACAGCTGAATCATTACCTCGAAATTCGCTATGCGGATCCCCGGGAAATGGCGCGTCTGCCACAGGATGCGGCAGAGTTTGCCAGCGCGCAGGAATTGCCGACAGCGAGCCGGGTGCGGCGTACCGAGGAAGGACACTTCTTCAGCTTTCGCAGCGAATCCGGTCTGCTCGGCGGTTTCCAGCTGGTGCCATTCAACCTCGGCCTGTTTCTCAATGATCCGAATGGTGCCGCGCGCTACGACATCTTTGCTACCGCCGGCTATACCCGGAAAATCGGGCCTGGACGGTTTTTCGAATCCACCGCGCGCCTGACGCTGGATGAAGACATCAGTAATGTGACCCGGCCCTCCAACAGCACGCTGCCGCATGTGCGTTCCGATATCGCGCTGTACCGTCAGCAGGGCCAGCGTCTGAAACTGTCCAGGCTGCTGATCAATCAGTACCTGCACCCGGCACGCCGAACCTATGGACGCCTGTCGGCGGGATTATATGAAGAAATGTTCGCGGGCGCCGGGGGACAGCTGCTGTATCTGCCGGCGCGCGGCCAATGGGCGGCCGATGTGGCGGTCGATGCGCTGCGTCAGCGCGATACCGAAGGCGCTTTCGGTTTCCGCGATTACGATACCGTCACAGCACTCGGCAGCCTGCACTATCGCATCCCGGCCTGGGACGTGACAGCGACGGCGCGAGCCGGGCGCTTCCTGGCCGGAGACAAGGGCGTGCGTTTCGAAATCAAACGCCGCTTCCGCTCCGGCATTAGTATCGGCCTCTGGTACACGCGCACCGATGGCGATGACATCACGCCGCCCGGCAGCCCCGGCGATCCCTACTACGACAAAGGCGTCTTCGCCTCGATTCCACTCAGTTCGATGCTGACCCGCGATACCCGCGCGCGGGCGAGCATGTCTCTGTCGCCATGGACCCGCGACGTCGGCCAGATGGTGGTTTCACCGGGAGACCTGTACACCGATGTTGAGCGCGCGCTGCATCTGGATGTCAGCGCAACCGATTTCATGAGCCGCTTTGGCCAGTGAGAAAATGGCCTTTAACAGGGTGCAAGGCTGGCGTCGGCCGGGTAAGGTAAGCGACAATGACTGAATCAAAATAATACGAGAGACCTGGCTGCAGCGTATGGCGGGCATGACATCAGCAAAAAGACCATTTCGACTACTGGCAACAGGGCATTGGTTTCTCGTATGCCTGCTGGCGCTCGTCACCGGTCTAGCGCAGGCGCAGACTCCCACGGCAGAAAAGTTGCGGCGCCTCGAGCAACTCGATCCGGCGCAACGTGCAGCGCTGTCCAGGGCGCTTGAAAAAGAACAGCGCCAGACGCGCAAGGAACAGCCGCTCTTGGAACCGGTGCTGGTGGCTCCGCTCCCGGACCGGGGAGGGCGCCCGAAAGATGGAGATGCGAAGGTCGAACGCCCCGCGAAGCAAGCAGCCGAACCGAAATTTACGCCGCTGAAGCCGTTTGGTTACGATCTTTTCTCCGGCGTCCCGACCACCTTTGCGCCGGCAACCGATATCCCTGTCAGTGCGGATTACATTATTGGCCCGGGAGATGCGGTACAGATCCAGCTGTTCGGTAAAGAGCCAGCCGAATACAACCTCGTCGTCACCCGCGAGGGCGAATTGCAGTTCCCCAATATCGGCCCGATTTCAGTCGCCGGCCTGACCTTCGAGGAAATGAAAGCGGCGCTCCAGGCGCGTGTCGAGGAACAGTTGATCGGCGCGCGCGCTACCATTTCCATGGGACAGTTACGCTCCATACGCGTCTTCATTCTGGGCGATGCCACTCGTCCGGGTTCGTACACCGTCAGTGCCCTGTCCACCATGACCAATGCGCTGTTCGTCAGTGGTGGCGTCAAGCCGATCGGTTCGTTGCGCAATATTCAGCTGAAGCGGCGTGGCGAAGTAGTGACACACCTTGATCTCTATGACCTGTTACTGCGCGGCGATACCAGTGGCGACGTGCGCCTGCAACCGGGCGATGTGATTTTCATACCGCCCGTTGGCATCACAGTAGGTGCCGGGGGCGAAGTGCGGCGTCCCGCAATCTATGAACTGCGCAGGGAAAAGTCGGCTGACGAGGTGCTGGCGCTGGCGGGTGGATTGTTGCCGACTGCCTATCCGCAGGCGGCGCAGATCGAACGGATCACCAAACGCGGAGAGCGCACGCTCATCGATGTGGATCTCGACAGCAGGACTGGCCGGCAGGCGGCAGTCAAAGCCGGTGATGTATTGCAGGTGCCATCTGTCCTGGAAAAGATGGAAGATATCGTTCTGCTGTCCGGTCATGTTCCTCGCCCGGGCGGTTACCAGTGGCGCCCCGGGATGCGCGTCAGCGATCTGGTCCCGTCGATCAATGATGCGGTGCTGCCAAGGCCGGATCTGGACTATGCATTGATCAAGCGCGAACGCCTGCCGGAACGCCGCCTCGAACTGCTGTCGGTGCGTCTCGGGAAGGCCCTGCAGAATCCTGCTTCGGCGGAAAACATCGATCTGCAGCCTCGTGATGAACTGATCATCTTCGGCTACAGTGAAGATCGGGAGTTGCTGATTCAGCCTCTGATCGAGGCGCTGCAGGAGACAGCGAGTTTCCAGGCACCGGCCCAGGTGGTCAAGGTTAATGGCCTGGTGCGGCAACCGGGCGATTATCCGCTGGAGTCAGGCATGCGCATCAGTGATCTGATCAGGGCCGGCGGCGGACTGGCGGAAGCAGCCTATGCACTGGGTGCGGAACTGACGCGCTATGCAGTGATCGACGGCAGTTATCGTGAAGTCGATCATATCGCCATCGATCTGGCGGCGATACGCCAGGGGCAGGCCGCTGCTGATCTGGTACTGCAGACCCACGACAACCTGCAGATCAAGCGATTGCCGGCCTGGGCAGCGGCAGACAGCGTGGAAATTCGCGGCGAAGTGCGGTTCCCCGGTGTCTATCCGATTGCCCGTGGCGAACAGCTGAGCCACGTACTGGAACGCGCCGGCGGCTTGACTGACATGGCGTTTCCCGAAGGCGCGCTTTTTGTCCGGGACGAACTGCGGAAGCGCGAGCGGGAGCGGCTGGACGAGCTGAGCCGCAGGCTGGAGATGGATCTGGCATCGCTGGCGCTGAAACTGGCCCAGGAGGACGCCGGACCCAGTCAGGCGCTGGATATCACGCAGGGGCTTGCGGACCAGTTGCGAACTATGGAGCCGACCGGCCGGCTGGTGATCGATCTGCCGAAGCTGCTCGCGGGTACCAGAGGTGGGCGGCGCAGTGATTATGACGTCAATCTGATGAGCGGCGACAAGTTGTACATCCCGCCGCTCACCCAGGAGGTTACAGTGACCGGCGAAGTGTTTTATCCCACTTCGCATCTGTACAAAAAAGGTCTCGACAGCAAAGGCTATGTAAACATGAGTGGCGGCAGCACTCAAAAGGCCGATCGCAAGCGCATCTATGTGGTGCGCGCCGATGGCAGTGTGCTGCCTGGGCAGAAGCTGTCAGGCAACTGGTTCCAGAATGGCGACGATGGCCGGATTCGCCCGGGTGATACGATCGTAGTGCCGCTCGATGTCGAACGCGTGCGTCCGATCAGCAGGTGGGCGGAAGTCAGTCAGATTATTTATCAGCTGGCTATTGCGGCGGCGAGCGCCAAGGCCGTCGGTGTTTTCTAGACCGCGGCTTCCGGCGCCCAGGAGTAATGACCATGCAATCTGAAGAGCGGAAGGCAGCCGGCAGAGCGCAGCGGCTGCAACCGGCCGTGAAAGATGGAAAAATCACGCCATTATCCGGTCCGGTGCCGGTGCCGCTGGATGATGAAATCAGCCTGCTGGAACTGTGGCGGGTACTACGTCGCCACAAAAACATTATTTTCGCTGCCACGCTGCTGGGCCTCGCTTTACCTGCCCTGGCGGCATGGCTGATGACGCCCCTGTACCGCGCGGAAGTGGTGGTGGCGCCGGTGACGGGCAAGGATGACCGGCATGAATTGCTCGGCCCGCTAGCGGAATTGAGCGGGATCGCCGGTCTGGCCGGGGCAAATCTGACGCGGGGAGATCGCAAGAACGAAGCGATGGCGGTGCTGCAATCGCGCCTGCTTACCGAGCAGTTCATCAAAGACCAGAAACTCCTGCCGGTGCTGTTTCCCGATCGCTGGGTGGACGGTGAAGCAGGCGCTGTGGAAACCGCTGCGGGCAATGATGCGCCGACGATATACGAAGCCTGTACCCTGTTCGATGAAAAAATCCGGCGGGTTTACGAGGATCGGAAATCCGGCATGGTGGTGCTGTCGATAGCCTGGAAAGATCCGCAGCAGGCGGCACTCTGGGCGAACCTGCTCATACAGAAGACCAACGAGTTGCTACGTCAGCGTTCGACCGAGGAATCTCAGAAAGCGATTCATTACCTGCAGGAGCAGCTCAAGCAGACCAGTGCTGTCGAACTGCAGCAGGTTCTGCATCGTGTCGTCGAATCGAAGTTGAAGGAAATCATTTTCGCCAATGTGAACGAGGAGTTTGCATTCCGTATCATCGACCCGGCGGTTGCGCCGGAACAGCCCTTCAAGCCGGTAGTCCCGCTCATGCTGACTTTCGGTATGCTACTGGGGCTGATTGGCGGTGTGGTCCTGGCATTCGTGCTTAACCTGGTGCGTCCACCGGAAAACAATTCTCTGTCGCACTGACGCTGCCGCAATCAGTGGCCGGATGAGCTACTGCCGCCACCACCTGCGAGTGCTGCCAGTGCTCCGGCCACCAGCACACCGGCGGCAATCGCCAGTTTTCCCATCCCTCCGGTTTGCGATGCCTCTTGTTCCGGTTTCTGTTCCGGAGCCTGTGCGGTTTGAGGTGCCGGTTCGTCGGCGCCCTGCGGTTGCGGGATCTCAACCTCTACCGGGGCGCTGTCGATCTCGATTTCGATCGCCTCCTGCGCATAGGCGGCCGGATTGACTGTCAGGGAACATAGCAGCAGGGAAATCGCGGTTTTTCTCATTGGATCAGTCCTCCCGGGACCGGCACAAGCGCTTTCGGGTCAATTAATTGTAGCGATAACGGCGGCTTCGCGCATCGGCAGCTTCACCTTCAGGTGGACTCCAGGCGCTGTGCGCGCTCGGGTTTGTGAAGATTACTCGTTAATTTTACTATAATATATCAACCCGCGGTACGGTAAAGAAATGTACGGGAGCTGCCAACCAGGGAATGATCAAAGTCGATGTATGATTCTTACTATAAGCTGACGGCTGATCCGTTCCGCCTGAGTCCCGATCATCGCTTCTCGTACGGACACGACAGTTATGCCGAGGCGAAGGCGTATCTCGAGTACGCACTGTTTCGCGGTGAAGGTTTTATTGTCATCACCGGCGGACCCGGTACCGGCAAAACCACCCTGATCGGCGAAGTTCTGTCGGGCGTCGACCGCAATCAGATCCTGATCACAACGCTCAACTGCACTCAGCTGGAGGGACGCGATCTGTTGCATATGGTGGCCGCTGCATTCGGTCTGCGTTATGCGGATGCCAGCAAGGCTACGTTGTTGCTTGGTCTCGAGCAGTTTTTCGCCGACCAGACCCGCAAGGGACAGCGCTGTGTGCTGATCGTGGACGAAGCGCAGGGCCTGTCGCCCGGTGCCCTGGAAGAGTTGCGGCTGCTGGCTAACCTGCAGATGCGCGAACGCCTGTTGTTACAGATTTTCCTTGTCGGTCAGGAGCAGTTGCGTGATCTGGTGCATGCGCCTGCCATGGAACACCTGAGTCAACGCATTATCGCTGCAGCCCATCTCGAACCCCTGAGTCTCGAAGACACAGTCACTTATATCGAACACCGCCTGACGCGAGTGCGCTGGCTGGGCGATCCCGCCATCAGCGCCGAGGCATTGCGTCTGATTCATCATTACAGCGGTGGCGTCGCGCGACGTATCAATCTCATATGCAGTCGTCTGTTCCTGCACGGGAGCATGGAAGGCAAACATCATTTGAACGGCGAGGATGCGCGCGGCATTATCGAGGATCTTCATCGCGAGGGCCTGATTGCGCAGGAATTGCAGCCGCTCAGTCAGCAGCAGCTGGCAGAGGCCGAAGCGTTGGGTGCAGCGCACCTGGCCCTCCCGCGGGAACAGCCGCAAGCTGCTGCGCTTGACGCTGAAGTGCAGGTGGCTCGGCAGGTCAGCGGTGGCCGACGTGCCCGCGCCTCTGCAGAGCAGGTTCGCCCGATGGGGCGCAAGTCCGCCTGGCTTGAAGACAAGCCCGCAGCAGGCTCGGCACCGCCGTTGCGTGAGGCTATGGGACGGGTCCTGGATAAGCTGGATAACGGGACCGGCGGTGCCGCCGCAGGTACTCATTCGGAGCAGCCGGTGCGCCGGCCAGAACGAGTCAGCAGTGGCGATAGTGCGTCGCGCCTGAAGGCTGATGTATCTGATCGAATTGCCGGCAAAAAAGCCCGGCCGCCGGGCCGTCGCTGGCGCCGGTTTGTACTGTATGCGGTGGTTGCGACAGCCGTTTTCGCGGCAACCTCAGAAATTTTTTTCTCTGACCGCTGGCTCAACAACCAGCGTAGCAGTCTCTCTGTCACAGACGATGTCAGCGTTCAGGAAGAAGACGGCGCCGGGGATTTCGCTTTGCCGTTGCCATCCGCTCCAGATGCCGTGATCGGTAATGATGCGCAACCTGAATTACCCGAAACCGAAACCGGCGACATTCCGACATCGGACCTTGCCGAGCCACCCGACGCGCCGCTGACGCGCGGAGCGATTGCCCGTTCGCCGGCGTCAGCAGTCGAGCCTGAGAATGCAGAGCCGTCGTCCAGTGAAGTGACGCCGCAGGATGAGCTGGCAGCGTTGCCTGCGGAACCCGCTGCGCCGGAAAGTCCTTCCGCAGCGCCGGAAGTACCAGCTGAAACATCTTCGATATCAGCCTCTCCGGAGAAGCCGGAAACGGAAGACTCAGTCAGTGAAGCTCCGGCATCGCCCGCGACGATCTCGGCGCAAAAGTCCCGCCTTGAAGAGGCGGCACGACAGCGTTTCGATCGCCAGCTGGCGCGACTCGAGGAAACGCAACCGAATGTGACAGCGCCTGTGACGCCCTCGGTTCCCAAAACCGCAACCAGCCCCGTAGCGGCTGCATCCGCGGTGAAGCCGAGCGCCGGTCCGGCGGCACCTGCACCACCAGCGCCCAGGCCGGATGCCAGAGCGGCTGAGCCGCCCGTTACCGCGGGTGCCCCTGCGCCTTCGGAGCCCAAGGTGCAACCGGTCAGGCCTTCCGAGCCCAAGATCGCCGCGCGAACAGTACCGGCGCAGCAGGATTCCGGTCGAGGGTCGATTGGAGCCGTTCAGCTTAAAGCGGCTTTGCTCAAAGGACGCTGGAACAGTAATAACAATCCTGCCACCTTATTACCTTCGGATATTACGCTTTGCCAAAGTCTGGAAAGCGCCATCGAGTGCTGGAGCGTGCCGCAGAATGTCGGTACCAAATATGGAGAGGCGCTTTACAAGGTTGAGGCAACGCTCAACGATTTCTCTGCAGCCGGAAACTTCAATGTGTCCTATCGCACTCTGGTCAGGCTGATTGATGGGAGTGACGATGACTGGCAGGTTTCTGAGCACTCCATGACCTGTAAACTGGTGTCTTCCAGTCAGGTGTCCTGTGCCGATGAGAAAGGGATTTCGCGGCGCTATAATCGCTAGATTTAAACTGTCATTGCGAGAAGGGCGGGGCGAATGCATCCTCGCAACGACAGATTCCAGATATTTAAATAAGCAGAGCTTCCATTAAGGAGAGTCTATGAAAGCAGTAATACTTGCGGGTGGGTACGGCACGCGCATCAGCGAAGAAAGCAGCGTGAAGCCCAAGCCGATGGTGGAAATCGGGGGCAAGCCCATCCTTTGGCATATCATGAAGATCTATTCGGCGTATGGCATCAATGATTTCATCGTGTGCTGTGGCTACAAAGCGCACATTATCAAGCAGTACTTTGCCAACTATCATCTTAACTGTTCGGACCTGACATTCGATCTGAAAAACAATCGCACTGAAATTCATGACAACGGGGCAGAACCCTGGCGCGTCACCCTGGTGGAGACTGGCGACGGGACCATGACGGGGGGCAGGCTGAAACGGGTGCGACAGTATATCGGTGATGAAACCTTCTGTTTCACCTATGGAGACGGCGTCAGCAATGTCAATGTCGACGATCTCATCGCCTTCCACAACAGCCAGGATACACTTGCGACATTGACGGCCGTGCAGCCGCCGGGCCGTTTTGGTGCATTCAGACTCGGTAAGGACCAGCTCAAGGTGCCTTCGTTCAAGGAGAAACCCGAAGGCGACGGCGCCTGGGTCAACAGCGGCTTTTTCGTCCTGGAGCCGGCGGTCCTCGATTACATCGATGGCGATGCCACCTCCTGGGAAAAAGAACCGCTGGAGAGGCTGGCCGCAAAGGGCGAACTGGCGGCGTATAAACACTCAGGCTTCTGGCAGCCGATGGATACGCTGCATGACAAGAACGTTCTTGAGGACCTCTGGAAAGGCGAGCGGGCACCCTGGAAGGTCTGGTAGGTGCGACTCAATGATTCCATGATAAACTTCCGGCTCCCGCAGCCACAGCAATGCGGGAAAAGCAATAAAAAATCCAACGCAGGAGTTTGCTTCAGTGAAGTTTCATAACACCGAACTCGACGGTGCCTACATTATCGAGCTCAATAAAATGGAAGACAACCGCGGGTTTTTTGCCCGTGCGTGGTGCGAAAAGGAATTTCGGGATCATGGTCTGGAAGCAAAGATAGTCCAGGCAAATGACTCGTTCAACAGCAAGGCGGGGACCCTCAGGGGCATGCACTACCAGATCGTGCCCTACGAAGAAACCAAGCTGGTGCGTTGCACCCGCGGTGCACTGTACGACGTGATTGTCGACCTGCGCCCGGAATCGCCTACCTACAAACGCTGGATCGGCGTGGAGCTGACGGAGAACAATTACCGGATGTTGTATGTTCCGGCGAATTTTGCCCATGGGTACATTACGCTGGAAGACAACACCGAGGCGATCTATTTTGTATCGCAGGCCTATGCGCCCGAAGCCGAGCGTGGGCTACGCTGGAATGATCCGGCATTCAACATCGAGTGGCCGCGCCCGGCGGAAGTAATGTCTGACAAGGATATGAACTGGCCTGATTTTGCGGGCTGAGAAACGCGCTGGAATAGTGAAGAGGAAACTGTTTTGATTATTGTTGATATAGTGGTGGGCGCCGGCTCCATGGGCTGCCGTCTGAAGCGCCAGTCATGAGCTCGACTCCTGACCGGCATACCGCTCGCACTGTCATCACTGCGCCAAGTGGCTGGGTGCCGATCGATTTCAGGGAACTGCTGGCCTATCGGGACCTGTTCGGTTTTCTGGTCTGGCGCGACATCAAGGTGTTGTATGCCCAGACGGTCATGGGTTTCGCCTGGGCGATACTGAATCCCCTTATCCAGATCATTATCTTCAGCATCATTTTTGGCAAGGTCGCCAACCTCGATACTGACGGCATTCCCTACGTGCTGTTCTCCACCGTTGCCATCATTCCCTGGACCTACATGTCGGAGTCGATGAGCACCTCCAGCCAGAGTCTGGTGACTGGGCAGACGATGCTGGGCAAGGTCTATTTCCCGCGCATCATCTTTCCCCTCACGCCGATTCTTGCCAAGCTGGTGGACTTCAGTATCTCGCTGGTGCTGCTGATCGGGGTGCTGATTTTTTATCAGATCGCGCCGACCTGGAATCTCCTGTACCTGCCGTTGCTGGTGCTGCTGATGATGGCGGTACCGGCGGGCGCCGGCCTGTGGCTTTCCGCCCTGGCGATCCGATTCCGCGATGTGAAATTTGCCATGCCATTCGTGATCCGCATGTTGATCTATTCCGCGCCCATTCTGTACACCGCGTCGTCGATTCCCGAACAGTACCGGTTGCTGTATTCGCTGAATCCTATTGTGGCTGTGATCGAGGGCTATCGCGCCTGTTTGCTCGGTTTGCCGATGCCCTGGGAGTATATTTTCCCCGGCGCGCTGGTGGCGCTGGTGCTGTTTCTGAGTGGCGCCTATTATTTCCGCAAAATGGAACGCGTCTTTGTCGATGTCATATAACGGGTCCATTGGAGTATGTTGTGAGTAATCTGGCTATCAAGGTTGATGACGTTGCCAAGCTGTACCGTTTGGGTGTCAAGGAACAGACCAATGAACATCTCGGCGGCGCCATTGCCGGCTTTCTCAAAAGCCCGCTGAAGAACTATCGGAAGTACCGCTCGCTCTACCGTTTCGATGACGTGCTCGCCAGGGATAAAGACGATACGCGCGTGACTGAGGACGTTCTCTGGGCGCTGAACGGGGTATCGTTCGAGATCGAGCCGGGGGAGGTGGTTGGTATTATCGGTACCAACGGTGCCGGCAAATCGACCCTGCTCAAGGTCCTGGCGCGCATTACGCCGCCGACCCGTGGACGGGTGGAAATTTATGGCCGGGTCAGCAGTCTGCTGGAGGTCGGTACCGGCTTTCATCCGGAGCTGACCGGTCGCGAGAATGTCTATCTGAATGGCACCATCCTTGGTATGCGCAAGCGTGAAATCGATCGGAAGTTCGACGAGATAATCGATTTCTCGGGCGTCGAGAAATTTCTGGATACGCCGGTGAAACGCTACTCGAGCGGTATGCGCGTCAGACTGGCATTCGCAGTGGCGGCGCACCTGGAGCCGGAGATTCTGATTATCGACGAGGTGCTGGCGGTCGGTGATGCCGAGTTCCAGAAGAAGTGTCTCAACAAAATGCAGGATGTCGGGCAGGAGGGACGCACCGTGTTATTTGTCTCCCACAACATGCCCGCCGTTACGCGCCTGTGTCCGCGTGTGATCATGCTCGATGGCGGCAAGCTGTTACGGGATGGACCGGTCGATGAAGTCGTAAGCGCTTATCTGCACGCCGGTCGGGGAACCTCCGCGATACGTGAATGGAAAGATCCGCAGCAGGCCCCGGGCAGTGACGCAGTCCGGTTGCGCAGCGTGCGGGTGAAGTCGGAACAAGGTGAGATCAAGGAAGGCGTTGATATTCGTAAACCGGTGGGGCTGGAAATGGAATTTGAAGTGCTCCAGGGCGGCCACCAGCTGATGCCGTATTACACCCTGTTCGACGAGCATGGCATCATTATCTTCTCGAGCATCGATCAGGATGCGGAATGGCGGAATCGCGAGCGCCCGCTGGGACGCTTCATCAGCACTGCGTGGATTCCCGGCAACCTGCTGACCGAAGGTTCGTACTATGTCCGCGCCACCATGCGCACCCTGGACCGAAAGATGCGCCACTTCGACGAACGCGAAGTTGTTGCATTCACGGTAATCGATGCTTTCGAAGGGGACTCGGTGCGCGGCGACTGGGTCGGACGCATGGAAGGCGTAATCAGGCCCATGTTGCAGTGGGAAACCCGCTACCTGCCTGCCTCCGCGCCCGCCGAAACCGCCGCCAGCTAGTTGGCCGGCAGCACGTCGAAGGCATCCAGCACTACCTGCGCTTGTGCCGGCGCGCCGGCATCCGCATCGACTTCCACTGCAATCGAGTGTGAACCGCAGGGCAGTCCGGTCTCTGAGAATACATCCGTCATGGGTTCGCGGGTAGGCGAGTGCAGATCAACGCTGCTCGCCAGCGATCCATTAATGAATACTTTCGCCTTGCCGCCCTGCGGCGAGCGCGTGGAAATCCAGCGAATACCGCAGCCATTAAAATCCAGACTCGCCCGGGCTCCCGGTTTCACGGCATATTGCACCGTTGAGGCGCTGTAGTCATCGCCTTCAACTGACGTCCATTCGCCCGTGTACCGCAGTTCCGGCCGCATATCTTCATAGCGGACCGGGCGCGGAATCTGTGTCCAGTTGTCACCGCGATCGGTGGACACATACAGCTCTTCATCGGACGCAGCATAAACCATCCCATCCTCGGCAAGCTCACTGGAATATGCCAGTAACTCGATCAAGGCATTGTCTTCCCTCAATGCATGACCGATTTCGCTGAATGTCTCGCCGCCATCGGATGAACGATAAAGGCCATGGCCCTTGACGCTCACCAGCAGAGTGCGGTCTTTCCCGTAATCGGGAGATAGCGCAACTGTCAGTACATTGCTCCCGGCCGGAAGCTTGT
The DNA here is from genome assembly GCA_032251035.1 of Thiogranum sp. Lineage (GTDB taxonomy): Bacteria > Pseudomonadota > Gammaproteobacteria > DSM-19610 > DSM-19610 > Thiogranum. Next base: position 21,225 of record JAVVEV010000034.1, read on the forward strand.
CAGTATCAACCTGAACCCAGGTTTCGCCATTGTCAGTCGATTTGAACAGGCCACGCGGGTTGCCGCCAAACAGCGTCCTGTCCGACTCATAATCAGGCGAAAAAGAAACTACCAGATACTTCCTGGCCAGTTTTTCATTGAGCGATCCGGAATCTTTGCTGCCGATAGAATTTCCGACATCGATCTGGCGCCAGTCTTCTCCGCCATTTGTGGATTTGTACAGTCCATGGCCCCGAACGAACATGAAAAGTGTTTCATCACGCGGGAACGCTGGAGAGAGCGCCAGCATTGTGACAGCACCTTCGGTGTATTCGCGGACGTTGTAATAGTTTTCACCGGCATCATCGGAACGATAAACGCCATGCCAGCGTGTCCCGAAGAACAGCACCCCGTCATTGGGAAAGTCTGGTGACAGCGCAATGACCGTCGGATACTGGACACGTCTGTCGGTCTCTTTTTCGAAGCGCCGCAACAGGTCATCGGGTGCGCCGCGGCGGATCAGTCTGCTGGTAATGTAGCGGCGCACGCTGGCGAGATCCATTCGTATGCCTTCCCAGCTGGCGCCGCGATTCGTCGAACGCAGCAGATAACCGTTGGAATCCGTGAACAGGGTGCTGTCGATGTGAAATGCCGGCGAAAACGCTATGTCTCCCAGGCGGGGATTCTTGAGTCCGTTGTTGGCGATGCTCCAGTTCGCGCCTTTGTCGTGAGTTATATATGCACCTCCACCATAAGTGATTACCCCCAGACTCAACTGGCCATCGCGCGCCGGAGATACACCGAGACCCTTGATAAGCCGGGGCGGAAGTGTCTGGAGTTCACGCCATTCATGTCCGCCATTGGCTGACGTGAAGAGCCCGTCGAAACCGGCGACAAAGAGGATGGAGGGATTATCAGTGGCGACTTTTACCTGCCGGAAGTGTGGAGAACTGTATTTAGCGCTGTCTGCCTGTTCGCTGGTCGTCAGGCCGTCTCCATGTTTGCTCCAGGTGCCACCTGCGTCAGTGGATACAAATAGTGCCTGGTGCCAGGTGGTTGCATAGAGCGTCCGATCTTCTGCAAAATTCGGCGACAGCGCCAGTGATATAACAGGTTCGTCGGGCAATCCTTCGTTTAACGGCTGGAATGAAGCGCCATTGTCGCGGGTCGCCAGTACTCCTCTGTTCGCTGTGGCGACAAAGTAACTTGAACTGATGGTGCCCCTGGGGTCCAGCACTACCGCGGTGACTTTGTCATCCGGCTCGAGCTGCCCGGAAATTTCCCAGCTCCGTCCCTGGTCCTTCGATAACAGCACCCGACCCGCCTTGTCGCCTGCCAGCACGACATTGCTGTGAGACTGACTCGGCGGCGACAGGCTGGTAATCACGCTGCCCTCAGGCAGTCCAGCCGCATGCCATGACGCCCCTGCATCATTGCTGATATGCATTTCGCCCTTTGCGTTGATGACCAGCACCTTGTCATCGGACCTGGCGGACAGGCTGAGGATGTCGGTGGTTTCCGGAGTCGGCGTGACATGTGTCCACGAGGTGCCGTCGTCTGTCGACCGGTAAACGCCGTCGCCGCGCGTGGCGACGTAAACTGTCAGAGAACGATCCGTTCCAGCAGCAATGTCGATAGACGAGACGGAATAAACGTTATCCAGGCCATTGCTGCGCTCTTTCCAGCTCTGTCCACCGTCGCGCGAGCGGAACAAGTGGTCGGATGATGAAAAAAAAGCGGTGCGATCTTCGTTGAAGAAGGGCGATACAGCAATTTCATCGATCACGTCATGTGGATGATGCGCGAAACCTGAAGTTACATAAAACGACAGGACAAGTCCTGCAAGCAGCAGGAGAAACGGATGCTGAATGAAATCACGGTGCGATCTGTCGTATTGTTGATTCGTGTTCATTGAAAATTCCCATGGAGCGTCGTATGACGTTCAACTGGTTGTCGGACATGTCTCTGCTGAGGAGCATATGCATTCGTTCGAGGTAATAAAACCAGCGATAGATGGCTTTGTGGGTGATCACATCGTCGGCTAGTAAAGGTGCTTCAGGCGCAAGCTTGCGGCTCAGAAGCACCAGTGCGTCGTTGATCTCGGCGACCAGATTCGTGCGACTGCGCTGATAATACAGTTCGGTCAGAAAATAGTTATAAAAATCGCTGAGCAGGCTCCGGGTCTGCAGGCTCTCCCAGTCGATCACAATTACGCGGTTTTCGTTATATATAAAGTTAACGAAGGAAAAATCGCCATGTGAAAAAATCCGATGAATCGGTAGGTCTGGTGTTTTTTGCAGCTGAGCAGCGATCTCTGCTACGAAATCGTGAACCTCGTTGCGGAGTTCATCGCAGCGAAAATCGGCAAGATCTTCAGTCAGGGTGTCGAGAAGTTTGCCCAGGTATTCACCGGCGCTGATGGTCTCGATTGGCCGGATAGCTGTCATCTGGCAGAGGTGATCGGCAATGGTTTCCCGGAACACGCGTGCCGGATCGGACTGCACGGTTTTGGAGCCTCGCCGGCCGGGCATGTAGGCCTCCCTGTACCAGCGGTTGTCACTGTCGACAGCGAGCAGATCCGGAGCAAAATCCAGTTTCGCCGCTTCACGCACCGCATTTATTTCGACCGCTCGTGCTGCGGCATCCATATCATTGTCAAAGATTTTTGTGGCCGTGCGGGAGGATAAATCGAACAGCTTGTAACCGCGATGTACGCGCAGGCACAGGTGACCAAAGGTCGGAAGCGCAAGCCTTCCTGCAGTTGCCTCATTCACCTTGCCCCGTTGTCGAAACAGGGTCTTCAGGATGCGCGGGATCTGGTGAAACTGAACGCCGAGTGTATCCAGATGCAGACGCCGGTTGTTCAGAGCCAGAATCCATCCCAGCGCAACAAGATTACCGTCGCTGCAGAAATGTTTGTCTCCTACCGGGATGTACGAATACAGGGCTGCCATACGAGCTACTAAATTCCGTTCGCCTGGGGAGGGATGATTGGCTGCTATAATGCCACAAAATCATAGCATATAGCGATGGAGAGACGATGCCGCTCGTGAAGACACTGCTCAAAGACCTGGCAGAAAAAAATTACTATACGGCCAAGGCGCTCTGGAAGTATCGACAGCGGACCAGCCTGCGCGCATTCGAGGGGCAGCCGATCATCGACTATCAGATGGGGAAGGTCGGGTCGAGTACCGTACATGCTTCTCTGCGGGCGATGGATGCCAGGCGGCCGATCTACCACGTGCACTTTCTCAATCCGCAACGGGTGCGCGAAATCGAAGACCAGCGCCGTAAATATTTCCGGACAGCCAGATACAGCAGCCTGCGCCGGCCCTGGCTTTATGAGTTTCTCTACGAGGAGATCCGTAAAAGTAATCGCCACTGGAAAATCGTGACCCTTATAAGAGAGCCGATAGCGCGCAACATCTCCACTTTTTTTGAAAATCTCGAAGTGAAGCCCGGCACCAGTGCCGGGCAGTATCGTGTGCAGTCTTCGTACTACGACTTTGATCTCGAGGTTGATGTGACGCATCTCGATCCGCTGATCGAGTTGTTTTTTGCGCGGCTGCCACACGACCGGCCGCTCAATTATTTTGATGACGAGGTCAAAACGGTTTTCGGTATCGATGTCTTCGCCGATGCGTTCGACCCGGAGCAGGGTTATAACATCTTTCATGGCGAAAAGGCTGAGCTGCTGCTGATCCGCCTGGAGGATCTCGACCGATGCGCCGGCGCGGCATTCAGGGAGTTCATGGGCATCGACGGTTTCGAGTTAATCCAGGCAAATCGGTCGGAACAGAAGGTTTACGCGCCTCTGTACCGGGAGTTCAAAGCTTCAATCCGCTTTCCGGAATCTTATGCCGAGCGCATGTATGAATCCCGCTACGCCCGGTTTTTTTATAGCGATGAGCAGATCCGCGGCTTCCGGGAATACTGGCGGGTGTAACCGCAATGTGTCGCTGTGCCGCCACAGTCCCGATCGTGCACAATCTGGCGGTTGTTGGAAAATTTCACATTTCAGCGGAAATGCGGCGGATTGCTTCACCTCCCGAAAGCCGCTGGATCGAAAATGCCGAGCTGCGGTGATGTCTTATAACAATCTGTAAAATAATTAAAAATATTGCACGGATATGCTGTATGCTAGTGCAACTGAGGCGAAGGGTTGGCGTTACGTCTCAGGTCCGATCTGAAAAAATCGGAAAAATTTACACAAGATATCGTCCCAGTCAGGCTCTCCTCTGTGTTGTTAAAACGCGACAGATTGCGGTCACCGCATGATCCGTGGCGCTAATGTATTGATCGTGCATGGTATTAACCGCCGGAAAGAAAGTCTGACCGCACCGCAATACCGCATAACAGAAGGCGTCGGCGGATTTCCAGGCCCGTTCCTACGTCGAGATGCTTTACAAATGTGCGGTCGGACACATTATCGCATGCAAAATCAGATTGCGCTTGAAGACCATTGAATTATTAAATTGCTTTCAAGCAACTGTTTATAAAGTATAAAATATAACGCCGAGAAGGTATCGGCGACCGTGTCTCCTGTATCCAGCGGGGGGTTGGTACGGTTCGTGCTGTAAACCGGTCAATAAAGTTTCCCGGACTGGGCTGATTGATAAAGCGCAATGAAGCGTGAGTATTTCGCCCTGTAGACTGGCGCCGGACAAAACCGATTTGTTAAAAGCAATAATCCAACATAAAGAGAATTCCGCATGTGTAACGTCAGAAATTCCAGTAAACCCTCCCGATCATTCCTGCTGCTGCAGTGTTTCCTCGTAGCTGCGCTGGTTAGCGCGTGTGGAGGGGGCGGCGGTAATTCTGATGACCCTGCGTCAGTCGAAATCAGCGGCAATGCCATCAAAGGCCCGGTTGCGAACGCTACAGTGACCGCCCATGTCGCGGAAGCAGATGGCGGCCGAGGCGCAGCACTTGGAGCGGGGACCACTGACGCCAACGGCGCTTACAGCATCACCCTGGACCCAGCGAGTGCGAACGCAGTGCTGCTGGTGCTGACCGGCGGCAGCTATATGGACGAAGCGTCCAGTAACATGATCAACCTGAATGCCGGCGAGACGCTGGAAGCCTACATCCGGATGCCCTCCAGCGGCGGTATCACCGTCAATATCACTGCATTGACTAGTATGGCTGCGGGTATGGTGCGCAACCATATCGCGAATGGAGAGACGCTTGGGGTAGCAATCAATAATGCGCAGCAGAAGATCGCAAACATGTTCGAGGTCGGCAACGTGCTCTATACGCTGCCGCCGGCGCCAGCGGATCTTGCCGATGCAAGCCCGCAGGAGATCAATTACTCGCTGATCTCTGCAGGTCTGTCACAGCTGGACTTCAATGATGCCACGCGCAGTATGTTCGAGATTCTGACTGAAATCACCGCCGACATCGAAGCTGATGGCGTGTGGGGCAACGGATCTGCGGCCTATGGTCCGGACGACCTGTTAGCCGCAATCGCCCAGTTTCTGGCGAACAAACCCGGCATCACAGCAACAGTTTCTCCGACTGTGGCGACAGCCCTGGGCGCAACTGCGCTCGACTTCAATCTGGCCAGTGACAACGCTGCTCCAGTTATCAGTGGTGCGCCTGCCACGACTGTCGCAGAGAATGCTGCCTACAGTTTCACGCCGACGGCGTCGGACGCCGACGGTGATACCCTGACCTTCAGCATCACCAATAAGCCGGCATGGGCAACCTTTGATGCCGCAACCGGCGCTCTGACCGGTACGCCGACCAACGCGAATGTCGGGACAACCAGCGGCATCGTGATTACAGTGGATGACCAGCAGGGCGCGCCGAACAGCACGGCAAGTCTCGCGCCTTTCGATTTGACAGTAACCAATAGCAATGACGCGCCGATTATCAGCGGCACGCCACCAACAACAGTCGCCCAGGGCGCTCTCTACACATTCGCGCCGACGGCGTCGGACGCCGACGGTGATACCCTGACCTTCAGCATCACCAATAAGCCGGCATGGGCAACCTTTGAT
>JAVVEV010000034.1:27305-28839 GCA_032251035.1 Thiogranum sp.
AATGACGCGCCGATTATCAGCGGCACGCCACCAACAACAGTCGCCCAGGGCGCTCTCTACACATTCGCGCCGACGGCCGCGGATATCGATGGCGATACGCTGCTCTTTACCATGACGAATAATCCGGCCTGGCTTAGCATCGATGAGACTACCGGTGTGGTATCGGGTACGCCGACCAATGCGGATGTCACGACTACCACCGGCATCATAATTAGCGTGAATGACCAGCAGGGCGAGGTAAACAGCACTGCGAGTCTGACGCCTTTCGACTTGACGGTAACCGCCGTCGCCCCGGTTAACGTTGCACCGACAATCAGTGGTACTCCGCAAACGCGGGTCGGCGCCGTGGATGACGTATCGACCGCAGTGCTGACGGGTGGCATGACCAGTACCTACAGCTTCACGCCAACGGCCAGTGATGCAGACGGCGATGCGCTGACGTTCAGCATCGTCAACAAGCCCACATGGGCAGTCTTTGATTATACAACCGGCGCTCTGACCGGCACGCCGACGGCCGCGGAGCTCGGCACCACTGTGGCGGTTACAATCAGCGTGAGCGACGGGACCGACACCACCAGCCTGGCGGCATTCGATGTCAGCGTGGTAGCCGGCTTCAACGAAGCGCTGTATGCAGATCCTTTGGCGCCTGCAGTTTCTGCTGCCCGGCGGCTGTACCAGGCTAATGACGGCAGTCTGGTGGACGGCAATGGATGGGCGAGCGGCACGGCAGATCCGGCGTCGATCCGGTTCACTTTTGATAGCACCAAAACGCTGTATAAGGTGTCGCTGGTCGATGTTCCAGGCGACACGAATTTTCTGACCGGTGTCATCGAATTCAGCGACGGCAGTTCCATTTCGGTGAGCGAAACGCTGCCGGATGACGGCACGCCGCGGGAGTTTGTCTTTGCCCCTATCGATACCGACTTCGTGCAAGTTACGGTAAGCACTGCTACAGCGAGTACCGCACTCACCGAAGTTATGGCGTATTCAGCTCTGGACCCGGGTCAGACGGAACTGGCCAGCGATCTGTTCAACGATGGTGATGTTGTCGGATGGGCGCCGGTGAATAATTGCGAACTGGGAACCAGTGCATGGGCTCCCAATTACAAGTTCTATAACACTACGGATTACCAGCCGAGCTTGCGGCAGACCGGCGACTGCCGCGGCTTCACCGTCGAGGGGGTCGAGGATGGAACGTACCAGTTGCTGGATACGGCTACCGCGGATACGGGTGCTGATCTGCGCCTGATGCTGCGCTCCGATAATGACGGTACGGAGTGGGTATATGGCGTCATGGGCGTCCTGTTCGCCTACCAGGACGATGACAATTACTACCGCTTCGAGACCCGTAACGGCTATCGCAAGCTGCGGAAAAGAGTGAACGGTGTGTTCACCGAACTGGCGACCAGCCCGCAAAGCTACGCACTGGGGGACCGTCCGGCGGATTACAGTCAGTCGGCCTGGGTCAATCTGCGCGTGGTTCTGCGCAACGGCGTCATCATCGTCTATATGGATGGCGAAAAAGTCCTGACGG
>JAVVEV010000035.1:0-28394 GCA_032251035.1 Thiogranum sp.
GCCGGATATACGCGAGCATCCCTGTCCCTGTCGACTTTTGCGTTGCAATCAGGGAGGAGACCATATACGCAATGACGCCCCGAGGGAGTGTCAGCGGATACTTCAATAAACAACTTCCATGTGGTGCCCCACCGCCGGGAGGTCGATTTCATCAAGTACTTCCAGGGTCGTTTGGTCGATCACCCATAATTTTGGCGATTGATGGCTGGCGACATAGACCTTGCCGGTACCCTTAATGACCTTCACATGATAAGGAGCCGGAGACAGTTTCAGCATCCGCTGGGCTCGCTTCTGTATGGATGCGTCGAGCACATACAGCGTGTCGTCCGTCCGACTGCTAACGAACAGCGTTTTGCCGTCATCGCCGATCTCGATCCCATGCAATCCTTTACCGACACGGCATGAATGTACGACCTCGCCCAGCGATACCGAAACAGCGGACACACGGTCCGTATCGTGACTGGTAACATAAATCAGCTTACCGTCCGGCGACATCACCATATGGCCAGGGGCACGACCGGCCGGCATGACCTGCGTTACCGACCAGGTGCTGACATCGATCTGGCTGATCGAATCATCCCGTTCATTGCTGACGTAAACGTAGCGGCCGTCATTGGATAACAACAAATGATTCGCCGCGCTGCCTGCAGCGATCAACTTGATCACTTGCCTTGAGTCCAGATCCACCACGCGCACCTGTCCTTCGAATGGCTTTGTAGAAAGCACGTAACGACCGTCGGGCGTAACCACCTGATGGTAGGACCAACCGCTCATTGGTATTTTGAACTTAACCTGACCACTACGCCGTTCGATGACAGAAAAGTTCGTATCATCCATCGGCTCCTCTTGAAGACTGCCGGCGACAAGATACTGGCCGTCGGGCGTGGCAACAACTTCGTGCGGTTTTTCCAGGCCGGTAATCTTTCCAATAATGACGTTCTTTTCACCATCCATGACAATCACTTCGTCCGTATCGCTTGTTGCAATATAAACAGTGGGCGAGGCGAACAGTGGCGTCGAAACCAGAACACCCGCCAGCAAACCGGAGTTGAGTATTGATAATCTCATTTGAAAACCCTCTGAGTTGAATGCATCCGTCGCACGAGAAGCAGGCACACCGAGAGCACGGGCCATCAGCTACGGCCCTGGACCGAACGTCGTTCCGCACCGGTGCTCCATGCTCCCTTGGGGTCAGCCTACGCGTCACCGGACATCGCGCATTCCATCACGGTCCATATCGTCGTCATGAAAGCCATCAAAGTTCATGTCACCGTCGTGGAATCCGTCCCTGTCCAGGTCATCATCATGGAACCCGTCTCGATCCAGATCATCGTCGTGGAAGCCGTCACGATCATCATCGCCGTCATGAAAACCATCGCGATTCAGGTCATCCATGAATTCCGTGTTCATTCCCTGTATGTTGCCGGGGTTCACGTCGTTCGTTTCATCATGAAGACCGTCCCGGTCACTGTCCGTAAAACCGGAAGCCGGCATATAGTGCGGATCAATGGTGTTGGGTACGCCGTCGTTGTCATGATCAAGCGGATCCTGGTCCCCGCCTGAATACTGATACCCTCCGTGGTCGGGGTCGTCGAAATCATTCATACCATCCCTATCAGCATCGGCGTGCCCGAGCGGACTCTGGGCATCATCCAGCATAAAGGGGGAGTCGAGGACACCATCAGCGTCGATATCGTCATTGTCACCATCTCCATCGACATCGCCGGCCGCCTGAGCACGGTTCAGGGCCAATGGCACATGACCAATTGTTACGGAATCGCCGTCACCCAGAACAATACGCGTGTGTTCCTGGGCGGTGTTATCACGAAAACCGATCGGGGATATGACTTCGTCAGCGGTCCCTTCGTTAGTGGTCATGATCAGGCGCAAACCCATACCGGCGGGAACTTCGAGGCTGAACGGATGTTCGGTTGTGCCGTTGTCAGTGGAGTGAGTAACGTAATACCCGCCATTGTCGGCGAACGCCTCTATCGTTGTACCCGGAACCGTACCGGAAACAGTTGCTGCGCTAACAGCAACGGAGGTACTTCCGTCGTCACCACTTCCACCTCCGCCGCAGGCCGCGAATAACAATGTCGCAATCGCGACGCTGAGAGATTGAAGAACTAATTTTCCGTCTTTAATATCCATAACAGTAATCTCCTGTAACTTGTGTTTACCGATCAAAATGCTCAACGAGATATTCAAAAACCTGCCCGGAACTCCACTGCATCAGGCGTCAAACAAGGCTCCCTGTAGCCGGGAAAACGTACTCATCAAATTCAACTTCAACTGAAACAGGACGATGGAAACCGCGCACTGAAATACAGCCGCTCGCGCGTTAACAGCGAATACGTTTTAGACGGGCGCAGGGTCCCTGTAGAGACTAGTTCTGGGGGGGATGGAGGAGCGGAGAAACAAACTGACTAAAGAATGGCTCTAACACCCGAGCTTGAAGTGGCGGGCGCGAAGTGTTAACCGGCAGGGGCGCAAAGCCGACCTGAAAAGCGCTGACAGCAGCGGCATTGCAGTCGCAGGCGCCTTTGCAAATACCGCCATCGTCGCAATGGTCACAAAGGCATTGTTCCTGGGTGGCATCGGTGTCAGCTGCCGCATGGGGCCCGCTTCCGGACGCTTCGGCTGCCATCATCGCATGGCCCGAGTGACAACCGTCCTCAAGCGCTGACCTTGCACCCTGAAGGGGTGCAAATACCAGCACCATGACGAGTAGCCATTTCAGCGCGGGATAACCAGTGATCGGGTTGCGGTGCACGCTCATCGTATCGGAAACCAGATATCGTGAATGCCAGGACATTAGATAAGCATAGCCTAATATACTGATGTTTTCGGTTCTGTCGCATTAATTCAGGTCAAAGTCAGCGGGGGTCAAGCCTGGTGCTTCTGTAGAAGCCCGGGGTGGAGAACGCCGCCACTACCCTCGCTTCGCTGCGCCCATAGAACCCCTCCGGGGTTCATTACGGGTACCTCACCCTTCGGGTCGAGGCATCGCAATGACGCGGCTCTCCCGCCGGCGCACGGCCATGAAACTCGATCGTCAACCGACGTTGTCGATCAGTCCCAGATTGCTCTCCTGCATGTGCCGTATCTGGTCGCGCAGTCTGGCGGCTTCCTCGAACTCCAGATTGCGAGCATGCTGATTCATCTGTTTTTCCAGCTGCTTTACCTTCTGGGCCAGCATCTCCGGCGACAGGCTGGCATATTTGGCGATGTCCTCGGCGACCCGGGCGAACTTCCGGGCCCCCGGTATCTGCCCGGCATAGGCCCCTTCCATTATGTCGGCGACAGCCTTGTTGATGGTGGTGGGCGTGATGCCATGTTCCAGGTTATAAGCTTCCTGCCGGGCCCGGCGCCGATCGGTTTCACCGATTGCCCGTTCCATCGAACCGGTAATGCGGTCCGCATACAGGATTGCCTTGCCATGAAGATTGCGCGCCGCACGACCGATGGTCTGGATCAATGAGCGGTCGGAACGCAGGAATCCTTCCTTGTCCGCATCGAGGATTGCGACCAGCGATACCTCGGGCATATCCAGCCCTTCGCGCAGCAGGTTGATACCGACCAGCACGTCGAAGTTGCCGAGCCGCAGATCGCGGATAATTTCCACCCGTTCCACGGTTTCGATATCCGAGTGCAGGTAACGGGTACGCACGCCATGTTCGTGAAGGTACTCGGTGAGGTCTTCGGCCATGCGTTTGGTGAGGGTGGTGACCAGCACCCGTTCCTCGACCGCAGTTCGCTTGCGTATCTCCGACAGCAGGTCGTCGACCTGGGTAGTGGCCGGGCGCACCTCGATTTCCGGGTCGACAAGTCCGGTCGGCCGCACCACCTGCTCGACGACCGCACCGGCGTGGGTATTTTCATACTGCCCCGGTGTCGCCGACACGAAAATCGACTGGCCGATCCGCTGCTCATATTCATCAAAGCGCAGTGGCCGGTTATCGAGCGCTGAAGGGAGCCGGAAACCGTATTCGACCAGTGTCTCTTTACGCGAGCGGTCACCTTTGTACATACCACCCAGCTGCGGGATAGTGACATGTGACTCATCCACCACCACCAGCGCGTCATCCGGCAGATAGTCCAGCAGCGTCGGCGGCGATTCGCCGGTCTGACGTCCCGACAGGTAACGCGAATAGTTTTCGATACCGGAGCAATAACCGAGTTCGACCATCATTTCGATATCGTACTGCGTGCGTTGCTCCAGGCGCTGCGCCTCGACAAGCTTGTCGACGCTGCGCAATTGTTCGAGCCGCTCCTTTAACTCCAGCTTGATGGACTCCACTGCCTCCAGAATAGTCTGGCGCGGCGTCACGTAATGGCTTTTCGGATACACAGTCAGGCGTGGCACCCGGCGCAGAATCTCGCCGGTCAGCGGGTCGAAGTATGAAAGCTGCTCGATTTCGTCATCGAACAGCTCGATGCGTACTGCCTCGCGGTCGGATTCCGCCGGGTGAATATCGATCACTTCACCGCGCACCCGGTAGGTCGCACGCGACAGATCGACATCGTTGCGGGTGTACTGCAGTTCGGCCAGGCGCCTGAGAATCGCGCGTTGATCGACACGTTCGCCGCGCGACAGGTGCAGCACCATGCTCAGATAGGCGCGCGGATCGCCCAGACCATAAATGGCGGACACCGTCGCCACCAGTATCGTGTCGCGACGCTCCAGCAAGCCTTTGGTGGCGGACAGCCGCATTTGCTCGATGTGTTCGTTGATCGAGGCATCCTTGTCGATAAAGGTGTCCGAAGACGGCACATAAGCTTCCGGCTGGTAATAGTCATAGTAAGAGACGAAATATTCCACAGCATTGTGCGGGAAGAAAGCCTTCATCTCGCCATACAACTGAGCTGCCAGCGTCTTGTTTGGCGCCAGCACCAGGGTCGGCCGCTGCACCTGCTGAATGACATTGGCGATGGTGAAAGTCTTGCCCGAACCGGTCACGCCGAGCAGAGTCTGGTGCGCCAGGCCGTCCTGCAGGCCCTGGATCAGTTGACGAATCGCCTTCGGCTGATCGCCGGCCGGCTGCATATCACAAATAAGTTCAAATTCTTTAGTCACAGGGATTAAGTAATACGCCTCATTTAAGTATCATCACGGCTCAACAACAGCCAATCAAAAGGAATTCCGGAGTGGATGACATCACCCTGTCCCATCGCGTGCAACGGGTCAAGCCTTCCCCGACGCTCGCTGTCACCGCGCGCGCGGCCGAATTGCGTGCCGCCGGCAATGACATTATCGGCCTGGGAGCAGGTGAACCGGATTTCGATACGCCCGACCACATCAAGCAGGCGGCTATCCAGGCGATCCGGGACGGCGCCACCCGCTACACGCCGGTGGACGGCACGGCGTCGCTGAAAACCGCCATTATAAACAAGTTTCAGCGCGATAACGGACTGACTTACAGCCCTGATGAAGTTCTGGTTTCCTGTGGAGGCAAACAGAGCTTCTATAACCTGGTGCAGGCGCTCCTGAACCCCGGTGACGAAGTGATCATCCCTGCTCCCTACTGGGTTTCTTACCCGGACATGGTGCGGCTGGCGGACGGCGAACCGGTGATCATCAAGGCCGGATTCGAGCAGCGCTTCAAGATCTCGCCTGAACAACTGGCCGCGGCTATCACCCCCAGGACGCGACTGTTCGTCATCAACAGTCCATCCAATCCGACCGGCGTCGCCTACAGCCGCGACGAACTGCAGGCGCTGGCGTCAGTGCTGCTGCAACATCCGCATGTTCTGATCGCGACGGATGACATGTACGAACACATTCTTTGGGCGGAACTGCCTTTCGTGAACATCGTCAATGTCTGTCCCGAACTGTTCCCGCGCACCATCGTGCTGAACGGCGTTTCCAAGGCTTACGCCATGACAGGTTGGCGCATCGGTTATGCAGGGGGTCCGAAGAACCTGATCAAGGCGATGAAGAAAGTGCAATCGCAGAGCACCTCCAATCCTGCCTCCATTTCCCAGGCAGCCGCCCAGGAAGCGCTCGACGGCGACCAGAGCTGCATTGCGCCAATGCTGAAAGCATTCCAGGAACGGCACGCCTACGTAGTCAGGACGCTGAACGAAATACCGGATGTGCGCTGCGCCGAAGCCGATGGGACCTTCTACTCGTTTCCGGATTTCAGCAGGGTCATTGACGCGCGGGATGACATGCACGATGACGTTGAACTGGCTGAGTTTTTCCTCAGGGAAGCCGGAGTCGCGCTGGTTCCCGGCTCCGCCTTCGGTGCACCGGGCTATCTGCGGCTGTCTTTCGCGACGTCCATGGAAACCCTGCAGGATGCCCTCGGACGTATGAAAAGAGCCCTCGCCGGCTGACCGAACGCAGGTATGTTGACCGACCCCGACGAGTTCCGTATTATCCCGCCTTCGCGTATTGCGCGATTCCCCGGTAGCTCAGTCGGTAGAGCGGGTGACTGTTAATCACTAGGTCGGCAGTTCGAGCCTGTCCCGGGGAGCCAAACAAGCCAAAAGCAAAGGGACAGATGAAAACATCTGTCCCTTTGTCATTTACGGCAGCTGCTGTTACGCGCGCTTGATACTGTGTTCGATCCGCCCGCCATTCTGACCAAAACGTTTCTTCAGATATTCTGTGAAATCGTGGGCCACCTCCGGGTGCTGAAGCGCGTAATCGATACTGGCCTTCAGATAGCCGAGTTTGCTGCCGCAGTCGTAGCGCTTGCCTTTGAACTGGTAAGCCAGCACCTCTTCCTCTTTCAGCAACGCATCAATAGCATCGGTCAACTGGATCTCGCCACCAGCACCCCGCGGCGTCGTTTCCAGCAATGCGAAGATTCGTGGTGTCAGGATGTAGCGTCCAACCACGGCCAGATCGCTTGGCGCCTCGGCGGGATCAGGTTTCTCGATGATGCTCTTGATACGACTCAATCTGTCACCAATTTCTTCTGAAGAAATCATGCCGTACTTGTGACTGTATTCGATTGGGATTTTCTCCACCCCGAGAATACTGCACTGTTTCTCATTGAAAGCCGCCACCATCTGTTGCATGCAGGACGCATTGCCACCGTCGATAAGATCGTCGGCAAGAATCACTGCGAAGGGATCATTGCCAACAATCGACTTGGCGCATAGTACTGCGTGGCCAAGGCCCAGCGCTTCGGCCTGCCGCACGTACACACAGGACACACCCTTCGGCACCACATCCCGGACCAGGTTCAGCAGATCGGTTTTGCCCTTGGCGGCAAGTTCGGCCTCCATTTCGTAATTCTTGTCAAAGTGATCCTCGATGGCGCGCTTGCTGCTGCTGGTCACGAAAATCAGCTCATCGACACCCGCTGCCATCGCCTCTTCAGCGGCATACTGGATCAACGGCTTGTCGACGATCGGCAACATTTCCTTCGGATTCGCCTTGGTCGCCGGCAGAAAACGCGTACCCATACCCGCAACCGGAAAAACCGCCTTTGTAATTCTTGTTTCCTTGCTACTCATACTGACCCCTGTTAATGCAATGTCGGCTTCTGTTCCAATCCGCCTGTCGGTTCTTTCACCGGAACCGCAAGCGGCTCCGATTCTTCGGAAGGCGCGTACCCCTGCCATTCCGGAACCAGTTCGTGCAGCAATATTCGCAGCTGCGGTTCATCGTACACGCTGCTGGCGTCGTTCAACTGATTCATAACGCGGGTGAGCCGTTCCCAGTCGAACTCCCGGTAACGCGCCAGGAGAATTTTCTTGTGAACCGTGCTCTCCAGGGCTTCCTGCTCGTGGAACAGTTCCTCGTATAACTTCTCGCCGGGTCGCAGCCCGGTGAAAATGATGTCGATATCTTCGCCGGGCACTTTACCCGAAAGCCGGATCATCTGCTCCGCGAGGTAGGTTATTTTAATTGGCTGCCCCATGTCCAGTACGTAGATTTCACCGCCACGCCCCATCGCGCTCGCTTGAAGTATAAGTTGAGAAGCTTCTGGTATCGTCATGAAATACCTTGTCATTTCAGGATGCGTCACAGTCACTGGCCCACCCGCTTCGATCTGCGAGCGAAACAGCGGTACCACACTCCCGGCCGAACCCAGAACATTTCCGAAGCGCACCGTGACAAAGCGCGTCTCCGACCGCTGGTCCAGATTCTGGCAGAAAATTTCGGCCGCGCGCTTGCTGGTGCCCATGACATTAGCGGGATTAACGGCCTTGTCGGTGGAAATCATCACGAATGCCTCACACCCAAAACGATCCGCACATTCAGCCATGATCCGCGTGCCCTGGACGTTGTTCAGCACCGCTTCACGGATCTGGTCTTCCAGCATCGGAACGTGCTTGTAGGCAGCCGCATGGAATACCACCTGTGGATTATAGCTCCCGAAAATCCGGTCCATCGCCACCTGATCCGTGACGTCGTTCAGGCAACGCGAAACAATCAGTTCGGGAAACTGTTTCAGCAACTCCATCTCGATCGAATAGAGATTGAATTCGCTATGGTCGAGTAGCACCAGGTGCTCGGGCCCCAGGCGCGCGATCTGCCGGCACAGCTCTGAGCCGATCGAGCCACCGGCGCCGCTGACCAGCACCTTTTGCCCCTTCAGTTCCCGCTCGATCGATTTCCAGTCGAGGGCGACGGGTGCCCTGCCAAGCAAATCGTCAATCGACACTTCACGCAGCTGGTTTATGGTGACCTCGCCTGACATCAGGCGGTCCAGCGGTGGCACCGTGCGGAATGGAACCTGAGTTTTTTCACACAGGCCGACGAGTCGGCGCATCTGCTGTGGGTTCGCCGACGGTACCGCGAGGACGATCAGGTCGACATCCAGGCGCTCGACAAAATCAGTAATTTCCTCGCTGGGGCCCAGCACCCGGATACCATGGATATCGCGGCCCCGCCGCATCCGGCTGTCATCGACAAAGCCGACCGGCTCGAAGTGTTCATCCCGCGAGCGAAGCAGATCGCGCACCAGCATCTCGCCGGCCTTGCCGGCGCCGATGATCAATACACGTTTGGTGTCACCGACGTAGAGAGTTCGGTCCTTGGACCAGCGGACGAGCATGCGGGAGCCGCCGAGCAAGCTGATCAGCAGAAGGCCATACAGCGGAAAAACCGAGCGCGGGACGCCTTCCATGCGTGAGATCAGGAAGATCATGACGGCGGAAAAGGCCATGCCGACAAGAACTGCCCGGGCAATACGAATGAGATCGGGCAAGGATGCGAAACGCCAGACGCCGCGGTAGAGACCAAAGTAGTGGAAGGCGATCGCCTGGACAGCGACCACCACTGCGAGATAGGTAATCGCGAGATCAAGGTGACCTTGCGGAATTGGGCCGAGGTTGAAGCGTAGCCAATAAGCGCCGAACCAGGCGACCGGGATCATGGCCAGATCGTGGAGAATGGCTAACGATCGATTTCCGGTTATTGTTTTTACCACCTTAATCACTTGCTTTTGCGCCTAAACATCAGATCTAACGGTGCTTCAGTATAACATCTCGATCTCAGATCAGTGGTGCAGTAGGAGAGTGTCGCAGATCACCGACACTCTCCCCCTTAATGCACCACATCTTCCCGCTTCAACACCCGGATAAAGGTCAAAAATACGATCTGAAGATCGAACAGGAAAGATTGACGATGCATATATTCGATGTCGAGTTTCACTTTTTCCGGGATCGGCAGCTCGTCGCGACCATTGATTTGCGCCCAACCCGTGAGACCAGGAAGCAGAGTATGAACTCCCGCTTTTGTCCGCAAATGAATTAGATCGTCCTGATTAAACAAAGCCGGCCGCGGTCCTACAACGCTCATGTGCCCCACCAGGATACTCCACAGCTGCGGCAATTCGTCGAGACTGGTTTTGCGCAGAAAGCTTCCTATTGAGGTGACGTAGGCTTCGGGCTCCGCGAGAAGATGTGTTGCTACAGCCGGCGTATCGATCAGCATGGTGCGAAATTTGGGCATACTGAACAGTCTGTTATTCCGGCCAACGCGACTGGACCAGTAGAGTACCGGTCCTGGCGAAGTGAGTTTGATAAGCGATGCAATGACGACACCCGGAGCTAGCGCCGCGATGAGTAAAACCGCTGAAAACAGGAAGTCCATAGCTCGCTTCCCGGGATAGCTCGTAACCAAAGACGCATTTATACTCGACATCACGAATTACCCTTCTCGCGAAACCAATGTACCGTTTCCGCCAATCCTGCATGCTGGGTGAATGGCGGTGCCCACTCGAGTTCACGCCTGATCTTTCTGCTATCAATGACAAGAGAGCCGATCAGCTTTTCAAGTTCGTCCGATTTTCCTGTGCATTTAGCCGCCAGTCTTAATGCGCCCACCCGAAGCGGCCAGATTCGTGTCGGTTTGCCCATTAAACCTGCAAGGTCGGATATCAATTGAGGGGTTGCAACAAGCTCGTCGTCGCTAACCAGATACAACCGCCCCGCCGCTTCTGTCCTGAACGCAGCTGCAATCAATGCATCTACAAGATTGGCCACATATATCATGCTGCGCTGATTTCTGACGGACCCCAGCGGCAGCGGTACTCCTTTATCAACCAGTTGCAGGAGCCGCAGAAAATTACCAGGATTGCCCGGTCCATAAACCAGCGGCGGACGCAGTATGACGGTCTCCAGCCCGGTTCGATTGGCAATCTCCGCCAGGGCCTGCTCCGCCGCATATTTTGACGCCGCATAGTCGTTATGCGGCACTGCCGCCATTTCTTCCGTAAACGCCTGTTGCGTGTCGGTATGATCACCGTTTACGCCAATGGAACTGACGTACACTATGCGTCTGACACCCGCCGTCGCAGCGGATTCCGCCAGGCGGCGCGTTCCATCCCGATTGACAGCGTTAAATGCCGCACGAGGATCAACCGCTGTGTCATCGAGAATATGTGCGCGCCCGACAAGGTGGATCACGATATCCACGCCAACCAGTGCACGGCTCCAGTCAGTGGAAGCGTCAACTTCTCCCACTTCTATAAGGTCTGTATCCACAACGTCCGGCTCTGAATGGGATCGAACTGCACAGCAAGTGTTATAACCGCGTCGCTGCAGTTCCCGCACAAGCATCCGGCCAATGAAGCCATTGGCGCCTGTCACGAGGATTTTGTCGCTAGACATGGGTTCGCGACCAGCGTTGAAGGATGCGACTCCAGACTTTCGAAAAGATAAACCTGCTGGGCGACGCACGGATACCGTGCCGACTCAATGAGTCCAGTATCTCGCGGTTCTGGCGCACGATGTTTCCGAAACTAAGGTTAGTCTGACCGCCGACACGCATTTTTACCCAGATCGACGGCACGTAAACTACACTGACCTGCGCTTTTTCCAGAAAGCGTATCATCAGGTCAGCATCCGCAGCGAGGCGATATGCCAGATCGAAGTTTCCATAGCGCTCGTAAACCGACCGGCGAGCGTAAAAGGTCGGGTGTGCAGGGCACCAGCCTGATGCAAAATCACCGTGTTCGTAGCTCGACGACTTCCAGTACCTCACGACGCTGTCAATGTCATCCTTTTTGACATAGACCAGGTCCGCATAACAAGCGGCTGTAGATTGATCCTGGAAAACTGCGGCAATCTGCCCCAGCACAGTCGAGTCAGCGAACACATCATCGGCGTTGAGAAAACCGACAACATCACCAGTAGCCAGGGCCAACCCCTTGTTCATCGCATCGTAAGTTCCGTTGTCGGACTCAGATAAGAACCTGGTAATACTACCTCCACATTTTCGCACTACGTCTTGCGTTCCATCTGTTGAACCGCCATCGACGATAACATACTCAACGTCCTGATAGCTTTGCTCAGATACCGAACGAATTGTGTGCTCAATTGTGCTCACGGCGTTGCGACAAACCGTAACAACAGTGATCCTCACGTTCCGATGCGCTCCACAAACCAGTTACCAGGCACGAGCACATCCATCCTGGTTCGCAAAAAGCAGGGCAACGCTTCCTGCGCCCGGCAAACCACGGGTTCATTCTCATTAAATGAAGTGTTCAACATAATGGGCACATCACGAACGGCACATCATCTTCTGACTCCTTCCATTACCGTTCCAGATCTATGACTTGATGACATCCTGCGTTACCATAATCCACCAGCGGCTTTGACGTTGATGCTTCCCGTGCTCAACCACCGGTGATGCTGTAGACAGCTTTAGTAGATGCTGTTCCCGGCTTCCTGCTTGCCGATCACTACCGCTCTAAGTTCATTGGCCCAACGGCATTTATGACGTTGTTCGCCCATACTTCTATTGTGTGCAGTTTGATAATTTCGCGAGCTTTTTCAGACATGTCACCAAGTTCTGATCTGCGCTTATACAATCGAAGTATACTCTGCGCCAGTGCCGATGCATCTTCCGCCTGGAAAATCAGCCCATTCTGACCTTCACGTACCAGCGCCTGCTGCGAACCCACTTTATCCGATACAACCACAGGCAACCCTGCCTCCATTGCCTCATTGACTACTAATCCCCAAGGCTCACTCGTGCTTGGAAGCACGAACACATCCGCTGCCAGATAGACCTCCGTCAAGTCGACACCTTCCCGAAAACCCATGAATTCCACGTTAAGCCCCCTGGTTTTCGCTGCACTTTTGAGATCAGCTTCCAAAGGGCCCGATCCAACAATAACGGTTCGACTCGCGACATTCTTGGTGGCCAGTTCTTCCAACGCGCGTACCAGGGTGTTCAAGCCTTTTTCTTTCGATACTCGTCCCACATACAGAATTACAAACTCATCCCCCCACCCCAGCTTTGACCGCACCGCGCTCCGACCATCGTTTCCGCCCAATTCCTCTAGCCCTTTCAGCGCCGGGGCTGGATTCCCGATTATGTGAATCATAGCGGGATTCTCCATATAACCTAGTGCATAGCTCTTCTGACTAGGACCGGTCGCCAGCACCCCCGACGAATGTTGAAATATAAAATGCTTGAGCTTTTCACGGAGCGTTGATGATGGCCGCCAGTCAAACGAATTGTTGGCCGAAAAGATCCAATATTTTTTATGCAGTGCAGCGCAGAGGATACTGGCCGCAACGCAATCTGGATCGCCGTATGGCATAATGAGTATGCTGAAATCACCGCGCACCAGCGTCATTGGTTTCGGTAACCGACGATTTACCCTATAGTATCCGGATTTCGCATGTTCGCTTCTTACGATCTTGTATCGAAACTGCCAGTTCGTTTTATCGACAGATGATGGGAGCAAAGCACTGGCGCTTGAGAGGAATATCACCTCAAGGTCGATGTTTTCCCGCTTCGCCAACACATTGAACCTTTCCGTCCAGTACGGCACCGGCCAATACGTCACCCAACGTATTTTGATTACGTTTTCTCTCTTCAAACCCTTACTGCCCGCTGTTCAAACATCATGATTACTGGATCGGCTCCGCCAATCTCACATTTCTTTTTCGCAGTATTGCCACGAACAGAAACACATACGCCCATACTCTGATTGTCCAGGCATCCCCCATCACCTGGAGCAGGCCAATTACGATGATAACGAACAGCAGGACATCATTTACACCCTTGGATCTTAGATATCTCAGAACACTTACTGTCATCCACAAAAAACCTACCAGGCCAAAATAGATGAACAGATTCGCGAATCCATTGTTTCCGACGGCCAGTGCCGGGGCAAGTGACAACGAAGAAAATTGCGATATCATCTCTGTTCCCCCTATACCAACCCCAAAATACGGTTGGTCCACGATGACGTCTCGTAACGTTATAAACGGGTACACGAGACGTAACACAACGCTGGTAATCGCCTGATTCCCGCCGTAGCCATCCGCGACTGCGTGCAACCTCGAAACCATTAGCTCACTACTGTTATGCAGTCCCAGCCATAACAATGTCGCGCCCACGCACGCCGCCCCGATAAAAATACGGTATTTCACATTCCGTTCTAACAGGAATGCCATTACACATACTATCGCAAGCGACACGAGGATCACCAGACTACCTGTTACTGCAAGCATGAAGACATTGCACAATGCAGCGACAGCGAGCCTGGATCGGCTGTATCCAAGCAGGAGCCACGCATTAGAAAACACAAGAAATCCTTTCGCCAGGTTCGATGTCTCCGTCGTAAACAAATTGGGCCTGATAAATCCTGCCAACGCCATGTCTCGTTCATATGCCGCGGTTGGATCCAACACAACGTATTCGCTGCTGAATGCCCAGACACGAAAACTGTCACTCACGTCACGCAATAATCCCAGCACTTCGAGTGCCGATCCGCACAGTATTGCGATGATAAAAAACAGCAACACTGCCTCAATCTCGTTACGTTTCATTCTATCGATAAGTTGCACGAATACGACACCATTGACCAAAGCGACCAATAGCAGCGCAATGCTCGGTAGCCTTTCTTGCGCATCCGAAAAATTCACCGACGCCGCAACACTAACAAATGCCAGTAGAAGCAGGCTCGCCACAAGCAACAAATCAGCTTTATATAACCGAATGCCAAACATTACTGCAAACAGGGAGGTTACAGACAACACCCAAAACGCAGGCACCTGTGCTCCGCCCGGCATTGAAAGTGGAAGTGCGGTATACAAAAAGATGAAATAAATAAATAATAAGGCGACACGGCTTTTGCGCGTAATCCAGGCCACGTATTGCGTCACGGAAACTTCGGAATACTCTCTTTCGTACATTACCACTGACACACCTCGTCGCACAGGCTGATCGGGCCGCCGCATCTCCACCCTTCCGCATAGAGTACTAAACGGATTGATCCAATCCTGTTTCTTTCATCACACCTTGTGTTACTGGCTTCCTGGTCGGACCGTTCCTCAGACTGCGCCGAGTATCAACACAAGTTTCGTCGTTCCGAAATCGCCGATTCGTGTGATGCATACGCGTACAGGCTTACTGTTTTCATGACGACCCACCTGTCCCAGCATCTGGAAGCCATTTGGACGTGCAAGGAATTCTGCTTCTATCGCATCTGTCCATGTACTTCCTGGCTATCTCCGTCACTTCCTCCATCAACCCAGCCTCGAGGGTGATAGGCGACAACCCTTCCGAAATGAACAGACGGTTATCGACACACAACTCGTTCTCCGCCGCTTCATTACGTGGATTCTCGATATAGTCAACCGGAACATCGAATAGCCGCGACACAAGTTGCGCCAAATCCCTGACTTTATGCACTTCGGTCATTTGGTTATATATCTTCACACGTTCCCCGCGGTTTGGCGGTTTCGCGATCGCGATCTCAAGGCATCTCACCGTATCCTGAATATGGATAAATGCCCTGGCCTGTCCACCGGTTCCATGCACCGTCAGCGGGTGTTTTATAGCAGCCTGCATGAGAAACCGGTTCAGGACAGTGCCATAATCTCCATCATAGTCGAATCTGTTGATCAACCTATCGTCAATTCGGGTCTCGGCAGTTTGCGTTCCCCAGACGATCCCCTGATGCAAATCCGTAATTCTGATGCCATCGTTTGAATTATAATATGAGAACATCAGCTGATCCTGCGTCTTGGTCATATGATAAACACTGCCAGGGCGAACCGGATATAATATCTCGTCTTCCAGCTGATCCCCTTCCTCGGTATCAACTTTTATTTTCAAATACCCCTCGGGGATTTTAATACCCGCGGTGCCGTAGCCGTAAACCCCCATGGTGCCCAGATGCACGAGATGAATATTCATCCCCGATTCCACGATCGCGGCCAATAGATTATTCGTGGCATTCACGTTATTGTCTACGGTATACCGCTTGTGCCGCGACGTCTTCATTGAGTAGGGGGCGGACCTTTGTTCGGCAAAGTGCACAACCGCATCGGGTTTGACGTCTTGTAACAAACCCAACAACTGATGATAGTCTTTCGAAATATCAAAATTCATGAAGGCGATCGATCGCCCAGTGTGTTGTTTCCAGGCTGACAACCGTACATCCATTGCCTGTATGGGCGTAAGCGATTCACAACCCAACTCGTTATCAATATTTCGCCTGGATAAATTATCGACTATTGTTACTTCGTGACCAATCTTCGAAAGATGAAGGGAAGTCGGCCACCCGCAAAATCCGTCTCCGCCTAGTACGATTATTTTCATTTCTGTTGCTTCCTAACTAACTAATCAAATTGTTCCTGCGCCACTGACGACATTCGCAATGCTCTCAACGGCTGACTTTACGTCATGTTTCCGATAGACGTTTCTTGCTTCCCGCGCATTGGCTGCAATTTCCCCTGGATTTTTCAGAATATGCATCAGGGCATTAATGACAGAGTCGATATCCGCGATCTTAACCACCAGTCCGTTACCATATTTTTTCGTATAATACCCGATCAGTCCTTCTTCACAGGCCAGGACCGGAACGCCGCTCACGCCTGCCTGGACCAGAACGCCGCTCATCTGGTAGTGTTGCCGATATCCCATCCATACACAATCCGCAGCTTTGAATGCCGCCATTTCCTCTTCTTGAGTGACGTGACTATTGCGCTGATGTATTCTCAAGGAAAGACTGTTCCTCACAGAGCTCAAGAGCTTCCTGACTTCCGCATCCTGACAACCAACCACCAGGACGTGCACAGTATCATCGAATGTTGGTGAACCAACGGCTTCGAGCAATGCATCAATACCTTTACGGTACGTAAGCGCCCCGTATACCAGCACAACCTTGCAGTCCATTGGAATACCAAAGTACGCCTTGGCTTCCTTTTTCGAAATATCGCTAATTGTTGCCACGGGGTCGGGCAGATATACAATGCTGCGCCTGCAACGGAATGTTCCCTGATGTAAATACCTGACCAGCAGTTCGTCTATGGAAAAACACCGCAGCAATGTCCTGTTGCAAAGCAGCCTGAATATACTCGCTTTCTTCACACGATCGAGAGGCGTCGCCCCGGCGACGACTCCCACCCTCTGGTAATGAAATGTTGGCCTCATAATTACGCCGGACCATGGCAGTCGACCGAACGGCGACCCCACCAATCCAATAAGGTGCACGCAGTAGTCCAGGTAGGGAACAAATACCACGTCGACAGGTGAAAGTTTCCGGGCCGCACGGAGCATTCTGTTAAACAATAACCAGTATTTGTATTCGGATTTAACCAGCCGTATCACGCCCTGTGATCGTCCGTTCTCTTCTTCCAGAGGCAGGTCCACTATTGTCAATAATCCCTTTGGATTAGCATTCTCTAGATCCGTTACAATCTTGTGCCCTCTGTTTGCACGCACGGTCCCGATTGTTACATCCAGACCTCTTTCCATCAGCCCTCGAGCCAGCCAGTCAATCCATATACCATGGTGCCCCTGCATTCGTGGCTCGATGATAAGAACACGCATACCCGGCCTATGCGCCCATGTACGTTGAATACATATTACCCGCACCCGGGTCCCGCACTGCGCGTTCGATCGCTTTCACGCAGGCACTCTAAACAACCAGTTCCAGCCGTGAAAACCTTCGGGTTGGCTTCCTTCGTATCCTAATGGCTCCAACAGGCTCTTTATTTCTTCTAAATCCTCGGCTTCGTTAGCCTCCAGAAGAAGCAGCGGCCTGCACTTCCTCAGACATTGTTCAGCTCCTCTTAAAACCTTGGGCTCGGCGCCTTCAACGTCAATTTTTATGAGTCTGACCACGGGCTCTCCCGCATCTTGCCAGTGCTTGTCCAATCGACCGGATTCAACTAACAGCTGCTTCCCATCTGCATACCCTTCTCGGACAGCAACAGTCGAAGGATAAGCCGAATCGCCCGCCAGATAGAGGTTGACCGGTCGATCACTATCGGAAAGCGCCATTTCGCAGACATCCACTTGCTCCACGCGATTCGCAAGCAGATTTTGTTTCAATCGCACGACGTTGTCCGGCAACGGTTCAAACGCCCAGACATGTCCTCCCTCCTGCACCGCGAGGCCCATGGCGACTGTGTAGATACCGATGTTGGCGCCGACATCGATTGCGAGATCACCAGGGCGCAAAATGCTTTGAACGTATTCCAACTCATTTCTTTCAAAAACACCTTTCAGCAATGTCGAGAAACCGATTTTCTCCCTGTAAAGCAAGTTCACGATTCCACCTCCCGGAAGCGTTGCTTGAAATGCTGCTGGCAGTCCGGGCAGAATTGGTTTCAATAGGTAATCGACAATGATTCCCTTTCCTCTGGGAAATGGACAATGGTTGACATACCATCTAAGTGGCGAGGACATTATCCAAACTGTCTGTCGAACTATGTTCATTAATCGCACATTCCTAGGTTGTTGACGCTATTTTCAACTTATGACGGATAAACCGGCTTACGTTTTTCCCGAACGGATGGAATCGAACGAACACGAATGCAAGGGCTAATGATGCACAAAGAACAAAAGCTGCTTCCAGAAGGCCGGATCTTGTCTCGTAGTAAATGGCTAAACTCGCCCCCGCGATAAACACACTGGCCAACAACATCGCAATAGACTCCCGCGGAATCAACTCCATAAATGGCACCGAGTGTTCTTTCGCGAATGCAATCGTTACCACGACACCGCCAACCACCAACGCAATCGACCATCCCGCGATCGGACCGGTGCCATCCAGAAACAAACCGAGGGTATAGCCGAATACAACATTAATGAGTGCTATTACCGCATACCCTATCATTGGCCATTGAAGCTTCCCCTGGCCCAAATAGGAAAAATACGCGGGAGCCGACATGGTATTTATCCACCATGCAACTGATAGAATAATCGCCGAACCCACAAATGCCGGCTCATAGCGTCCAATCCACGCTATGCTTATGGCCGGCACCATCGCAATGGTGACACAGAAAAACGGTGCTGAGAGCAGTAACGTAATTGCATACGATTTCCGATAAATCCTCCTGGCATCTTCGCCGTCGCGCTCATGGGCTTCGGCGATCACCGGAACTAAAACCTGATTTCCAGCTACAAACAATGATCTTAACTGAAGTATCATTCGGTTTGCCATTTCGTAGTATCCGGCCAGTGCAAGTCCCCCAAAATTGGTTAATAACAGTTTCGTCACCGGTTCGTACAGCATTTGTATCAGCGACACAAACTGAAACTTCACCCCGTACTGAAACATTTCCCGAAATTGTTGCGCATACCAGCGAAAGGGAACTACCGGAAGATATCGCATGATGCGTTTTAAAACATACCAACCCGCCAGAAAAAGAAATCCATTGTGTATAATTTGAGCATACGCCAATCCCTCGAGCCCGAAGTCGCCGACAAACCACACGGCAACACCGTAATAGAAAATATAGGAAGAGATCATCAGATAACCGCGCGCATCAATGCGCTGGCAGCCGTCCAGGCTGGCTTGAAATATTCCCGCCATTGAGCTTAGCCACAGACTGATCAGCAAAATTGGCAATAAATTCAGAGCATCTTCAATGCCCTCATCGGGCATAAACAATGTCAGCATCCACCGAAGGAGCGGATAGGCCAGTATGCAGATAACTGCCACGGCCACAGCCGTCGAGACAAGGGCTGTTTGAATACTCCGCGAAACAGTCTTGGTATCATCTAACGCAAGATGCTTCGCCACATATTTTATTGTGCTCCCGGAGAACCCCAGTTGCGCAAACTTTGACGTTGAGACAGTCGCCATCACGACCGACCATATCCCCAGCCTGGCCGCGCCGATTTCCGTAAGAAGGAATCGATACAAAAAAAAGAGCACAACACCAACCACAACCACCTGGATAACTGCGACCGTTGCGTTGCGAGGAATACTTCCGGCCATCAAAACTTCTTGAATACTGCATCAATAAACATAACGTGACCGTCACTGGCATACGATTGACTGAGATTTCCGGCGTATTTGAAATCCAATTCATGCAACATGTTTACAATGCCAGTAAAATCAGCTTGGCCTACATAAAAATCGTCTAATGACACTTCTACGACAACCAGATCGGTTTTGCTTAGAATCTGTTTGGCTCCGCGTATAACTTTGTCTTCGTATCCCTGAACATCGAGCTTGACCATGATTTGGTTTCGCAGCGACTGAATGTTTGTTGATAGCGCATCATCTAGCGTCTCCACACTGACCACCAGTCGCGCTTGATCGCGGGTCTGTGGATAACATGTCTCCACAAGGGAGGTTGTTTTCAATATCGAGGATGACGGACTATGGTCCTTATGGTAATTTATTTCGACCATCCCTGGTTTGTCACCAACGGCTACATTGTACAGATGAACCTTTCCGGCCCTAGTCGTTGCCCACTCCTGTAACTCGCTGAATGGCCCCGGTAACGGTTCAAAACAATAAATGGCCGCATCGGGGTAAAAACCGGTTATATATTTTGAAAACTGCCCGCTGTTTGCCCCCACATCTATAACGGTGTGAACTGGTCTGCCAAGCATGCCGCAAAGAGTCAACCTTGGGCTGTTTGAAACTCTTGTTACATCGACCCCGCATTTATTGATCAACGCTTTTAGTTTGTCTCTATACTGGCTCATATTTCCGCACTCCGGTACTCAAAAAGACAGATCCTTGGAGCGCGAAAATCTGACATCATCATAATATCAGGCTCAGAAAAACCTTTCGGGGTGGTCTCTCGGGAACTTCGTATCCTGGTCCGGCGATGGCCAAGACAGTGCCAACAAGGCTGGCTAGAGCCGGCGCGAATAGTATTATCAATCCTCTTATCCTGGCAAGAAGAAGATCACCCTGTATCGCATCATCATCGCCCGTATTCACCACTGCTATCATACATTCCTTTCCCCACCAATGCTTCCGCCGCAAACACCATCACCAGCCCCAACAAAATCCCCGCCGACACCGCCAACGCCAAAACCAGTGCGTAACGCGGCGAATCCCGCCGGTAAGGGGTGCGGGCGGGCATATCAAGGGTGACTGCCGACACGCCAGCAGCGTCAACCAGCAATCCTTTCAACCTGTTTAACTTTTCTTCATGCTCGCGCAGGCCTTCGATGAAAGGGTCTGCAGATTCGCGTGATTCCAGCGCCTTGATTTCGATATCGAGCGCCTTGACCCCGCGCATGTATAGCGGAATCTGTACCGTGTTGACGGGAACGTCTTTCCGCAGCTTGTCGATGACGATGGGCATTGCACTGCTGTCCACAATACCCAGCGCCTCGGCAATAGAACGCGCTTCCCGCAGTTGCGTGATCGTATCCTGCTTGCGTGTTTCTGCCATATTCCGTTTGATTGCGATATCACGCTGAAGAATGCCCATTTGTGCAGCGAGGGAGGTATTGACGCTATTGACCAGCTGCGCGACAGTCCGCTTGTCAACAAAGTCCACGAGCTGATTGGCAACCTCCGCAGAGAACTCCGCATCCTTATCGGCAAAGCCGACCGTCACGAAGGCGGGATTTTTTCCGTCGACATCAATCGTCACATTGCGGTTGAATCGCTCAATAAACAGGCCGTCGATATTCACATCCGCACTGTCTACACCCGACAAATAATGATCCACAAGGCCGGCGTCATCGAAAAATTCGCGGCGCAGACCCGTCGCTCTGATATTCTCGAGAAATCGCATGTACACCGAATCCGTCGTCTGCTTCTCGATACCAAAGTTATTGCTTGCGACGATCAATCTTTGTATAGCAGCTTGCTGCGGCGGCAACAGATGTGCAGCGGACTTGTAAACCGGGTCAGCGAAATAAAGGTAAAGGGCTGCAACCAGTAAGCAGATTACCAGACACCCCATGACCACCCACTTACGCCGGACAATGATCCTGGCCAGGTCGGAGAGACTGACCTCATCCTCTTGAAGCGGCGATGAGGCTATATATACGGGCATCGGCGCCGCTGCAGTTGACTTGTCCATGTTATCGAGCCGCATGCCGGCCGAGGGCGAGCGGTTTCAAAAACAGCTGGCCCGATGTCGTTTGAAATAAGGTTATGGACATAGCCAGTACATACATTTTCACGTTCATCGAGAATCGGTCGCGTCTCAGGACGGCACCCGATTATAAACATCCTCAAACCGCACAATATCATCCTCACCCAGATAGCTTCCCGACTGCACTTCGATGATCTCGAGGGGAATCGTGCCGGGATTTTCCAGCCGGTGTTTCTCGCCGATGCGGATGTAGGTGGACTCGTTCTCGCAGAGCATAAAAACCTCTTCGCCGCGTGTGACCCGGGCGGTTCCGGATACGACGATCCAGTGCTCCGCGCGGTGGTGATGCATTTGCAGCGATAACTGGGCGCCGGGCTTCACAGTCAGGCGCTTGACCTGGTAGCGCGGGCCCATGTCGACGCCTTCATAATCGCCCCAGGGTCGGTAGACGCGGCTGTGAAAGCGGTGTTCTTCGCGATTTTTCTGTTTCAGCTGATCGACGATTGCCTTGACGTCCTGGCTCCGGTTGCGATCCACGACCAGTACCGCATCAGTGGTTTCCACGATGACCACGTTATCGAGCCCGACTGCGGCCACGCAGCGGCTGCCGGCCATAAGCAGGGAGTTGGTCGTGTCGTGAGTGAGCACGTCGCCCTTGGATACATTGCCATCGCCATCACTGGTCGAGATATGCCAGATGGAATCCCAGCATCCGACGTCCGACCAGGAACCCGTCAGGGGGACGACGACCGCACGGTCGGTTTTTTCCATTACTGCGTAATCGATGGAGTCGGATGGACTGGCAAGGAAGGCTTTCTTGTTCACACGCAGGAAATCACTGTCGCGCGTATTGTCCTGCATGGCACTTTGGCAGGCATCGAGAATGCCCGGCGCGAATTTTTCCATCTGCTCCAGCCACAGCGCCGCCTGCATGACAAAGATGCCGCTGTTCCAGTAGTAATCACCGGCATCCAGATATTGTTGCGCAGTGGCCTGGTCAGGTTTTTCCACGAAACGCTCGACCCCGAATACACCGCTACCCTCTATCTCTTCGCCACGCCGAATATAGCCGTAACCGGTTTCCGGTTTGTGAGCGACCACGCCAAAAGTCACCAGGTAACCTTTCTCCGCCAGTTTGCCGCCCTGCTCGACTGCCGCACAAAAAAGCGCACTGTCGGGAATTACATGGTCAGCCGGCATCACGACCATTAACGCGGCTGGATCTTTTTGTGCCAGATAGAGTGCGGCAACAGTCAAGGCGGGGGCAGTATTGCGACCCTGTGGCTCCAGCAGAATCGCCTCAGGTTCCTTGCCCAGTGCACGGACCTGTTCGGCCACCATGAAGCGATGCTCTTCATTGCAGACGAAAACCGGGTTGCCAATGGCATGAATGGAATCGAGTCGCGTCGTCGTATCCTGCAGCAACGTGTACTTCCCGACCATCGAGAGAAGCGGCTTTGGAAAAAACTCGCGCGAGACAGGCCACAGCCGGCTGCCGGCACCCCCGGTGAGAATAACTGGAAAATAACTCATGACGCTCGTTTATCGTGGCTCAAACTGTTAATCGATTCTGCGCCACACGATACCCAAACGCTGCCAACCGGTCAATAAAACATCAAATCAACTTGTTCGATCAACCAACTAAATTTCCTGTTATTTTTTGTCTAACACTACAACTGGATATGCCTCTGTAAGGCTTGACAGTGCCGCTATCCATGCGTATCGAACACTCCCTGTCGCCATCAAACCCGACAAAGGCATAACCACTTGCGTGACCTCCCGCGACGCCTCTGCAGCCGCCTGGCGGGAGAGTCTGGTATTTACTGTGCTGATTCAGCCTGTTCCACAGTCATACGGTTGCGGTTGAGTTCGACAGTTTTAACTCCGATACCTTTGACCAGCGCCATATCTTCGATCTGGGCGAAGGGTCCGTTCTGCTGGCGGTAGCGGACAATCTCCATGGCTTTTTGCGGACCGATTCCGACCAGTTCATCGACCAGCACTTCGGAATCAGCGGTGTTGATGTTGACGAGCGGTGCGGCAATGCCTAATGCCGGCAAAACACAAAGGCAGGTGAAGAGCAGATTGCGTAACAGTTTCATCATATCCTCCTTGAATGGAAAAAGACCGGGCAGCATCCTGCCGCATCCCGGCTACTGTTTTGATATCAGTATCAAAACTCGCGGCATCATACCGCTATGGCCAGCAAGCTCAAGGGGGTGATTTCTGAAATATATGTAGGAGAATGCTGACAGGTCAATCAGCCACATCCGCTATCTCGCCATTGATTTGCGTCAACACCGCAACCGGATCATCGGCTTTCGTGATCGGTCGTCCAATCACCAGGTAGTCAGACCCTGCGCGCATTGCATCGGCGGGTGTCAGCACCCGCGTCTGATCATCCATCGCGGCACCTTTGGGCCTGACGCCCGGAGTCACCAGCTGGAATTCAGGTCCCAGCTCCCGCCTCAGCATCGCAGCTTCGCGCGGCGAACAAACCACGCCGTCAAGCCCGGACGCTTTGGCCAGTGTTGCCAGCCGCAGCACCTGTTCTGCAGGATCTGCCTGCAGACCGATTTCTTCCAGGTCCTGCGAATCCATGCTGGTCAGCACGGTGACGCCGATCAGCAACGGCCGCTGCTCCAGTTCATCGAGCACAGTACGCGCAGCTCTCATCATCTTACTGCCGCCGAGAGTATGTACATTGACCATCCACACACCCAACTCCGCTGCGGCCTGGCAGGCCTGCGCGACAGTATTGGGAATATCGTGAAACTTGAGATCCAGAAATACATCGTGTCCCCGCTCGACAAAGTAACGAACCAGCTCGGGACCTTCGCGTGTGAACAGTTCCTTGCCGACCTTGAGGCGACAACTGCCCGGCTCCAGCCGGTCAACAAAACCCCTTGCCTCGGCACCAGACGAGAAATCCAGTGCCACGATGACACGGCTGCCCTGTTTGTTCGTATCCATCATTCCACCTTGTCTGCCTGTATCGGCTTCACGCTGTTCCAGCACCGGCATCCCGGGCATTGCCAGAACAGCCGCTTGCTGGAGAAGCCGCATTTTTCACAACAATAACGCGCCTGGCTGTCTTTGCTGTCCGAGAGCACCAGTCGTGGATGTCTGCTCACCAGCCGTTCCACATAGCCCCGCCAGTGATCGGGCTCGCCGAGCTGTGCATAGCAGTGGCGCATCGCTTCCATTGCCTCGTTGAGCAGAGCCGGATTCTGTTGCTCAACCTCCGCATAGATGGCGAGCGCCCCCTGATAATCGCCGCGGCTCTGACAGGCCTGTGCGGTTATCAAGGTGGCGCGCACGCAATTGCGATCCTGCGCCAGCGCCTCCGCCGCTTCCGCACTTGCAGCGTCAGTCTCACCCGCCTCCCCGGCCATCTCCGCCAGCTCACAATGATACTGTGCAATGCGCGGTCGCCATGCATCTGCATCGAATTCCGCCAGGCGCCGCCCGAACTCGATGGCGCGACGCCATTCTTTCTGCTGTTGATACAGGTCCACCAGGTGTTGACAGGTTTCACGTTCGTGCTTGCCGTCATCGAGCAGTTTCACGAACAGCTTTTCCGCGCGATCGAGCAACCCTGCACGCAGAAAATCGCGCCCCAGTTCCAGCGTTGCCTGCTCGCGCAGGGCATCGCTGAGCCGGGAACGCGCAACAATGTTCTGGTGCACCCGAATGGCGCGATCGACTTCGCCACGGCGCCGGAAGAGACTGCCCAGCGCCATGTGCAATTCGATTGTGTCCGGGTCGACTTCCAGCATCTGGATCAGTATCTCGGTGGCCTTGTCGGATTCTTCGTTGAGCAGGTGATTGAGTCCCTGTCCATAGGCCGAGTTCAGTGCGGCCCGGGTTCTGACCTGCTGTTTTCTCTGACTGTGGCGCGCCGTCCACCAGCCCGATGCAGCCGCGAGCGGCAACAGCAACCAGAACCAGGCCTGAATCTCGATGTGACTGTACCTTATTTTTTAGCGGGGAGAATCTGCGTCTGTTCGGCGGCCTGTTCCGCGCGCCGCAGTTCCCGGCGCAGGTGCGCTACGCGGGCTTTCAGGCGCAGGATCATTCCCATGCTCACCAGCACACCAATGACGGCACCCGCCGCCAGCGACAATACGACGATCATCGACAGCGGAATTTCCTGGTAGCCGAGATAATAGTTAAGCGACACCAGTTGCGCGTTCAGAACTGCGAAGGACAGCCCAAGAACAATCAGAACAATCAGTAACAGAAATCCAACCAGGCGCACCATTCCGGTCCCTCGCACAATTCAATTCAGGAGAGGCGATTATGAGTGGTTTACAGGAGTGCGGCAAACGGCCGGATCAGCCAGGTCAAACGATAGGAAAGCAGGAGCGCAGGAATGCGGTCTAGAACAGACCGCCGCCTTCACGCGACGAAACCTCTTCGGGCATCTGCTCCGGTTCGGATTCATTACTCTGGTTATTGATATCAACCCGTTCACGCAATTCCTTGCCGGGTTTGAAATGGGGAACGTATTTAGCTGCCAATGCAACCGCTTCGCCGGTTTTGGGATTGCGACCCATGCGCGGCGGACGGTAATGAAGCGAGAAGCTTCCGAATCCGCGGATCTCGATCCGGTGACCGGTCGACAGGGACTGACTCATCTGCTCGATCAGGCTTTTGACCGCCAGCTCAACATCCTTATGGTTAAGATGGCTGTTTTTAGCCGCGAGTATCTCGATTAATTCAGACTTTGTCATGATGTTGTCCCCGCTTGACCGGGAAGGCCGAATGGCCTCCCCTTCCAGTCCAAGCATTAGTATAGACCAACTTACTGATTAGTCACTACTATTTTCCATCTGTTCCTTCAACACATCACCCAGTTTGGTGCCCATCGAACCGGTACCGCGGGTGTAGTCCTTCATAGCTGCCTGCTCTTCATCGGTGTCCTTGGCCTTGATTGACAGCGCGATGGTGCGGGTCTTTCTGTCCATACCGATGTATTTCGCTTCGATCTCCTGACCTACGCTCAACACTGTGCGGGCATCTTCCACGCGATCACGCGACAGTTCAGAGGCTCTGAGCGTTCCTTCCACCCCGTCACCGAGATCGACAGTCGCCGCCTTGGCATCAACTTCCGTGATAACGCCCTTTACGATGCTTCCTTTAGCGTGTTCTCCTGAGAAACTGGAGAAAGGATCCTTCTCAAGTTGCTTGACACCCAAGGAAATTCTTTCCCGCTCGGCATCGACCGACAGCACCACGGCCTCGATTTCGTCGCCTTTCTTGTAATCGCGGACCGCTTCTTCGCCCTCGTCATGCCAGGAGATATCCGACAGATGGATAAGACCGTCGATACCACCTTCCAGGCCGATGAAGATGCCGAAGTCGGTGATCGACTTGATGGTGCCCTTCACATGGTCGCCCTTGTTATGGGTCGCAGCGAACTCATCCCACGGATTGGTGTGGCACTGCTTCATGCCAAGCGAAATGCGGCGGCGTTCTTCGTCGATATCCAGCACCACGACTTCGACTTCCTGGCCGACGTGCACTACCTTGCCCGGGTTGACGTTCTTGTTGGTCCAGTCCATTTCGGATACGTGCACCAGACCTTCCACACCGTCTTCGATCTCGACGAAACAACCGTAGTCGGCGATGTTGGTTACCGCTCCGAACAGGCGCGTGCCTTCCGGATAACGGCGCGCCAGATCCGCCCATGGATCCTGACCCAGCTGCTTCAGGCCGAGTGATACGCGGTTGCGCTCGCGATCGAACTTCAGCACCTTGACGTCGATTTCCTGTCCGACTTCCACGATCTCGGAAGGATGCTTGACGCGCTTCCAGGCCATATCGGTGATGTGCAGCAGGCCATCGATGCCGCCCAGGTCAACGAACACGCCGTAGTCGGTGAGATTCTTGACGATGCCCTTGACTTCAGCACCTTCCTGCAGCGAATCAAGCAACTGTTCACGTTCAGCGCTGTATTCGGATTCAACCACCGCACGCCGCGATACCACGACGTTGTTGCGACGCTGATCCAGTTTGATGATTTTGAATTCGAGTTCCTTGCCTTCGAGATAAGTGGTATCGCGCACCGGACGTACATCGACCAGCGAGCCAGGCAGGAAGGCCCGGATCTCGTCGATGTCGACGGTGAAGCCGCCCTTGACCTTGCCACTGATAACACCCTTGACGATCTCGCCTTCTTCGGAAGCTTTTTCCAGTCGTGTCCAGACCTGCGCGCGCTTGGCTTTCTCTCGCGACAGACGCGTGGCACCAAAGCCGTCTTCAACGGCGTCCAGCGAAACTTCTACGGTATCGCCAATGGCGACTTCGAGTTCGCCCATATGGTTGTAAAATTGCTCTATCGGAATGACGCCTTCCGATTTCAGCCCCGCGTTGACGATCACGGAATCGGACTGAATATCAACAACCGTACCGGTAACGATAGTCCCGGGACGCATCTCTTTGTTAACAAGACTTTCTTCAAAGAGTTGAGCAAAACTTTCAGAGAAACTTTCGGACATAAGACTTTCAGACATGGGTGAGAAATCCTTCCGCGGCACTGCGCCGACGGCGTGCATTAATCCGCTCGTCCGGGAAAAACCGGCAGCGGGTTGTCAAATTAAGAAAATAGCCCGGCCCCACCAGGGATGCCGAACCGCGTAACAGCCAAGTATAAC
>JAVVEV010000036.1:0-23518 GCA_032251035.1 Thiogranum sp.
GGTCGAACATTGGGGCGCCCTCGCGACGGCAACACCTGAGCAACGACGCGAACTGGAAATCGAACTGTTTCATACCACACATGATGAGGTGGGCCTGACGCTCGCACGGAGTTGGGATCTGCCGGCCGATCTGGCTGTGGCTATGGGTTACCATCACGACGGCCCGCCACAGGATGTGGAGCCGCAGGCAGAGGTTCTGTGCCGTGTCGCCATCTGCGCGGACTGGATGGCTGCTGTCTATCGGTGTAGCGATAAACGCTTCGCGATTCAGCATGCGCGTACTCTGCTTGCGGAAAATTTTAACGCCAGCGGTGAGCAGACTGACTATCTGCTTCAGCAGGTTTCGGAATCTGTCGCGGACGCGGCGACAGCAATGGGTCTGAGGGTTGGGGAGCAGATCAGCTTTGATGCCGTGCTACGCGAGGCAAATCTCCGTCTGGTAGAAGAAAATCTCAGCTACCAGGAACTTAACTGGCGTCTCGAGAAGGCGTTGGCAGAACGTGATCACATTGCCGCTGAGTTGCGTTACGAACTCGAGCTTGCTCGCGAGGTGCAAAAAAGCCTGTTGCCTGGAAGCGAAAACAGCATACCCGGAATTGCTGGTCTGAACTTGTCGGCAAAGGCGGTATCAGGCGATTTCTATGACTATTTCCCGGTCAGCGAGGGGCGCATCGCCTTCTGTCTCGCGGACGTGTCGGGCAAAGGCATGCACGCAGCCTTATTGATGGCAAAAGCTGCCAGCCTGTTCCGCTGTCTTGGAAAAGGTGTGCACGATCCTGGGAAACTGCTCGGAATGCTTAACCGCGAAATTTCCGAAACTGCAATTCGGGGCATGTTCGTTACTATGCTGGCGGGCGTTATCGATCAGGTGAGTGGTCGCGTGACGTTGGCAAACGCCGGGCATTTGCCCGCCGTGCACATGGGCTGTGCCGCGGTAATCGCCGAGTATCCCGCCAACGGCCCCCCGCTCGGCATTACTGCGGACTGCAAGTACAGCAATGATACATTCGAGTTGCTGGGCGGTTGTTTGTACCTGTTCACCGACGGGTTGCTGGAAGCACGGGTTGGTGATCATCGTCTGGAACAGAATGGACTGGTACGACTGGTGAAGGAAAATTCACATTTGCCAGTCGCTCAACGGGCCCGCGCCATAGCGGGTGCAGTCCGCACTGCAGATGGTGTTGTCGAGGACGATCTGACACTGCTTATTATCGAGGCTACAGGTGCGTATGGAAAACGCTGATCAGCTGCTCTGCCTGTCATTTGCTTCCAGGCCTAACCGTCTAAAACTGCTGCGGTGTGTCATTCGCGATGCGGCGGATCTGGCTGGTCTGGATGGCGACGCCACGGACGCCGTGGTTCTGGCAGTCAATGAAGCCTGCATGAATATTATTCAGCATTCCTACAAGATGAATCCCGATGGAAGAATAGAAATTGAAGTCGTGCAGGAGCCGGATGCACTGGTATTTCGTCTGCGCGATTATGCCGGCAGGGTCGATGCCGAGTTGCTGCGTTCACGTGATCTGGATGATATCCGTCCGGGCGGTTTGGGCGTGCATCTGATCGATTGCCTGATGGATGAGTATGGTTTCCTGGAGTCGCCTGAGGGCGGCGGCAATGTGTTTGAAATGAAGAAATTTATCAGATGAGGGAGTAGTACATGACCTTTCCAGTTGAAAGCAAGCAGGGGTTTTCGGTTGTTTCGCTGAAAGGCGAGGTTGATTTGAACAATTCACCGGAGGCGCGAAAGGTCATCCTGAACTGTTTGAAGAAGGAAAAACATGTGATGGTTGAAATGTCGGCTGTGGACTATATCGACAGTTCCGGAGTGGCAAGTCTCGTGGAAGGCTTTCAGTACGCGCGCTCCAATGATCTGGATTTCGGATTGATTGGCGTCAGCGACGCTGCAATGAATGTTTTGCGTCTGGCAAGGCTGGATCAGGTTTTCCATATTTATGCCTCACTGGAGGATTGCGTGAATCGTGCCAGCTGACGTGCACCAGAATCAGTTCCGTCGCCTTGCCGAAAACATCGGCGGCAAATTTGCCGGTGGTGTGGAAGCATTTGGCTACAGCTCGGTGTTGCTTGCAGAAAGTCTGTTCTGGATATTCGCAGGCTGCTGGCTGCAGCAGTGCGTTCGCGTGCGATCGGTGGTCGCTGAGATGATGAATATCGGGGTCAGGGCGATCCCGGTTCTGGCGATTCTGGCGATGGCTAATGGAGCTATGATGGCGATGCAGGGAATCGCAACCTTGCGCGGTTTCGGCGCGGAAGTCCAGGTGATTGCCGGTATTGCTCTGTCTGTCACGCGTGAGTTTGGCGTTTTGATCACAGGAATTGTAGTGGCTGGAAGATCGGGATCTGCAATTGCAGCGCGCATAGGCACCATGCAGATGGCTCAGGAGATAGATGCACTACGCGTTATCGGCGTGGAGCCAGTGCGTTATCTCGTTTCTCCAATCTTGATTGCAATGCTGGTTATGATGCCACTCCTTACAATTCTTGCAAATGCAATGGCCATCGTCGGCGGCGGTATATTCGTTACTGTCGATCTGCAGATCAACTTCTCGGTTTATCTGGAGCGGGTGTTTGCTGCACTGGTGCCTGGTGATCTTGTGCAGGGCCTGATCAAGAGTCTGGTGTTTGGCGTGCTGATAACACTTGTTGCAAGTAGTAACGGATTTTCGGCTACCGGTGGCGCAGAGGGTTTGGGGCGCGCGACAACACGTTCCGTTGTGCTGTGCATCGGGGCTATTGTCATTGCTGACATGATCTTCACCTTCTTTCTGAGTCGCTGAATGTCTGCCCTGCTCACAGGCATCAATTGCCCTGTTGTGGAGATTGAAAATGTCTCTACCTCCTACGGCGAACGTAAAATTCTTGAGGATGTTTCACTGTCGGTCAATGAAGGCGAAGTCATGGTAATTATGGGCGGTAGCGGGTCAGGAAAATCAACCTTGCTGCGTTGTTTGCTCGGACTACATCATCCAGACACTGGCGCTATCCGCCTGTTCGGAAAAGACATCACCGAATTGAATGGAAGAGAATGGCACAAACTGCGAACAAAAATCGGCGTCTCGTTCCAGGGCGGTGCGTTGTTCAATTCCATGAGTGTTGGCGACAATGTCTGCATGCCGCTGCGCGAACACACCCGCCTGGACGAACGGACGATCCGCATTATGAGCCGGATGAAGCTGGAACTGGTGAATATGGCTGGATTCGCGCACCTGATGCCGGGGCAGCTTTCCGGCGGCATGACTAAACGGACAGCGCTGGCCCGCGCAATTGTCATGGACCCGAAAGTTCTGTTCTTCGATGAACCGTCGGCTGGGCTGGATCCGATAGTTGCCTCGAACCTGGATAAGCTCATTCTGCAGATACGCGATGCGATGGGCGTCACGATAATCGTTGTGACTCACGAACTACAGAGCGCTTTTGCTATCGCTGATCGGATCACCATTCTGGATCATGGACAGATATTGATGACCGGTACGATCGACGAAGTCCGCAGCTCTGACAATCAACGGGTACGCAATCTGCTGCAGCGCTCTTCAGAACCGGAAGCCGTCGACAGGGATGAATACCTGCAACGCCTGACCGAGGGAGAGAATCGACATGAAGCGTGAAGCAGTCAATTACTTCTATGTCGGTCTGTTCGTGCTCGGAGGTGCTGCACTATTGTTGTACATTCTGTTCCGCATCGGCAATGGTTCTGCAGAGACCGAGCCGTATTACACGCTTTACCGGAACGTCTCTGGGCTGTCTAGCGGCACCACTGTCACGTACGAAGGCTACCCTATGGGTTACATCGGGGGGATAGAGCCACAGCGCAGCGAGCAGGGTATTCGCTACCGTATCGAGCTGCGCCTTGACAGCGGCTGGAAGATTCCGGCCGACAGCGTTGCGCACATTCATGCAGAAGGCCTGCTTTCAAACACCGTAATAAACATCAGCGATGGAATATCGGTCGATTTTCTGCAGCCCGGAGACTTACTGAAAGGAGAGCAGGCAGTGAGCCTGTTTGCCGCGCTGGGCGATATGGCGGCTGGTTTTGGTGATCTGAACGAAAATGGTATCCGCCCGCTCCTGACCTCATTGAATAAAACAGCTCGGGAACTCGACGGTGAACTGGGTACGCGGCTGCCGGTTATTCTGGATAACGTGCAGGAGTTGATAGCCAAAGTTGACGTCAGCGCAACCTACCTGGGGAGCATTCTGAATGCGGAAACCGCACAAGCCTCACAGCGGATAATAGGGAATGTCGATCATGCTTCTGCGGACTTCAGAAGCCTGACGACGAGCCTTATCGAGGTAAAAACTGCTACCAGTGATTTGGTGGCCAGGCTCGATGGCATGGTCTCCGATGTGGAGCCGGATCTGCAGGAGACGATTTCCGAGTTGCGCCGTGTTATTGAGCGAGCATCGCGGTACAGTGACGGAATACTTCATAACCTCGATAGCACCAGCCGCAACATGAATGAGTTCAGCCGGCAGATACGCGAAAATCCCGGCCGCCTCATCGGTGGCGCGGTGCCGCGCGATCCGGTGGTGGCAAAGTGAAACTGTATTTCTGGCTGCTTCCGGCGTTGCTGTTGCTCCAGGGCTGTAGCGCGTCGGTCCAGGTGCCGGAGGATCGGTTCTACCAGCTACGGGCCACCGCCCCCATCGCGACCTACCCGGCTCCCGTGTTTTCCGGCGGCGTAATAATTGACCGCGTCAATGCGGATCCAATGAGAAGTGGCCGCGCGATCTTGTACAGCGATGCAAAAAAACCACTCGAATTGAAGCGTTATCACTATGAGTTCTGGATCGATCAGCCGCCGGAGCTGGTGCAACGCGCCCTGCTTGCCCACTTCAGGGACAGTCGACTTGCCGATCGCGTGATCGATGATACGGAAAGAGCCGACGCTGATTATCGTCTCGCTGTACGATTGCAACGCTTTGAACAACTATGGGATTCAGCGCGCCAGGGAGCCGATGTTGATGTCGAACTCGAGGTCAGGCTGCTTGCGAACGCTTCTCGCACCACGATTTGGAGCCAGCGTTACCGGCAGCGTCGGCAGGTTGCGGGGGCGGATATGCACGCAACTGCTGCGGCAATGGAGGCAGCGCTGGGCACGATTCTGGAACAGTTGGCCAACGATCTTGCCCTGCTTGGGGAAAACCGCTGATGGATGCGGAATCAGTCTCCGGCTACACTAACCTTTATGGTAGCAAGAGCAGACACCACAACTCCCACTCATGGTGAGGCGCCGGATCTGACCGACTGGCTAAATACGGTCGGGCAGGGGCGCAGCGAGAGCGAGCGCGTATTTATAGGCAAAGCTATGGCTTGTGCGCAGAGCGCACACCAGCAGCAGCGGCGCGCCTCGGGCGAGCCCTACCTTTTGCATTGTCTTGCAGTCGCAGAGATCGTGCACCACCTGAAGCTTGACCATGAAGCAGTTGCCGCGGCGATCCTGCATGATGTGGTTGAAGATACCGACGTGACACTGGACTGGGTGCGCAAAGAATTCGGTGAGAATGTCGCGCGCCTGGTCGATGGTGTTACCAAGATGGGGCGCATTGGCGAGATGCGGGAAAACAACGACGGCAAGCATCGCTCGAGGCCGTCGGATTCGGAAAGTATTCGCAAACTGCTTCTGGCAATGGCGGAAGATGTCCGCGTCGTGCTGATCAAGCTGGCTGATCGCTTGCATAATATGCGCACTCTGCGCTATCTCAGCGAGCAGCGCCAGCAACGGATCGCACGCGATACGCTGGAGATTTACGCACCGCTGGCCAATCGTCTGGGTATCTGGCAGGTCAAATGGGAGCTGGAAGATCTGGCGCT
The DNA here is from genome assembly GCA_032251035.1 of Thiogranum sp. Taxonomy (GTDB): domain Bacteria; phylum Pseudomonadota; class Gammaproteobacteria; order DSM-19610; family DSM-19610; genus Thiogranum. The sequence goes on from JAVVEV010000036.1 coordinate 5,834, forward strand.
GCGTTATCTCGATCCGGACTCGTACCACCGGATCGCATCGCTGCTGGACGGGCGACGCATCGACCGGGAACGTCATATCGAACTGGTCAAGTCGCGCCTTGGAGCGGCTTTTCAGGCAGCCGGGATAAAAGCAGAAATCACCGGACGTCCAAAGCATATCTACAGTATCTGGCGCAAGATGCAGCGCAAGAGCATCGATTTCCACGAAATATTCGATGTACAGGCGGTGCGGGTGCTGGTGGATAGTCCCGGTGACTGTTATGCCGTGCTGGGTATCGTTCACGGTCTTTGGCAGTACGTACCCAATGAGTTCGACGATTACATCGCCAATCCGAAATCGAACAATTACCGGTCACTTCACACGGCTGTTATCGGTCCGGAAGGCAAGGCGGTGGAAGTGCAGATTCGTAGCCATGAAATGCACGATCACGCCGAACTCGGTATTGCCGCACACTGGTTGTACAAGGAAGGCGCACATTTCGACTCGGGTTTCGAGCGCAAAGTCGTGTGGTTGCGACAACTTCTGGAATGGAAGGAAGAGGAGTCTTCTGCAGACGAGTTCGTTGACCGCTTCAAGTCAGAGTCAGTTGAGGAGCGGGTTTATGTGCTCACGCCTCAGGGGCGCGTTATCGACATGCCGGCAGGCGCGACGGCGCTGGATTTTGCCTACCATATTCACACTGACGTGGGTCACCGCTGTCGCGGAGTCAAGGTGAACGGACGGATCGTGCCGCTCACTTATGAACTGCGGACTGGCGAACAGGTGGAAGTGCTGACCGGACGCCAGGCCAAGCCCAGTCGGGACTGGATTAATCCACATCTGGGTTACCTTAAAACCTCGCGTGCGCGAGCCAAGGTAAGGCATTGGATAAAGCTCCAGGATCGGGATATCAATATTGCAGCGGGACGTTCCGCGCTCGAGCGCGAACTGCACCGCCTCGGGCTGTCCAACAGCCATCTTGATGAAGTCGCTGTACGCCTGAATTTCACGGACGTGGAGAGCTTGATGGCCGCACTCGGGCGTGGTGAGACGCAAACCGGACAGGTGGTGAGCGTGCTCATGCATCTTCTGGAACCGGCGCCGGAAACAGCGGCACCGCTACTGATCCCAAACAAGCGCTCAGGTCGGAAGAGATCCCCAGACGACTTCAGGGTGCTCGGCGTGGGTAATCTGCTGACCAATCCGGCACGCTGTTGCCGTCCTGTACCGGATGATGCGATCGTTGGCTATATCACCCGCGGGCGCGGTGTAACCATCCATCGCAAAGACTGTTCGAGTGTATTGCGGCTCAAGGAGGAAGACCGAGACCGGCTTATCGATGTGGAATGGGGGGATTCACCGGACAAGGTGTTTCCGGTTCATATCTGCATTACCGCATTCGACCGGCCCGGGCTGTTGCGTGATGTTTCGACCATCCTCGCCAACGACCGGATCAGCATGCTCGGTGTGAGCACTCGTACGAATCCAAAAGATATGATTGCCAATATGGACTTGCAGGCTGAGGTGACGGATATTGCCCAATTGAGCCGCATTCTGGACAGAATCGCTCAACTCTCGAACGTGATTGAGGTGCGACGTAAAGTTTAGGCTCTGCGGCGGCGGGCTCGACTGACCTGCTGCCATGAAGTGGTGTCCCGGAGAGGAGTCGAACCTCCGACCTAGCGCTTAGGAGGCGCTTGCTCTATCCAGCTGAGCTACCGGGACAAATTGACCGGCACATACTAGCAAAGCCGGCTACCGGCAGCCACTTTTAACCACCCGCTGAACGGGAATCATCCACTGATACCGGTGCTTTTCTGGTGGAGATCCGCTTTGATTTTTTCGGCTCTATACAGCCGTGTCTCGATTAAGCTATATTGGTTTTTGTGAACGCGCCGCGCCTGACACTGTCAATCATAGAAGCTTCCGAACCGCTCAGGAAACGCGCTCCGATGGTTGATGAGAACGGCAAGGCGCTGTCTGATTTCATGGTCATTTTTCCTGGCCTGCGCAAGAAGTCCGCACAAAGAATTGAATCGACAACGCGTGAAATTCACCACATATTGAGCAGGTTTGAAGATGAAGTGGTGTTTGCCGAATTAAATCTGGCGATGAATCTTCTATGGGTATCGATCCGTCCGATAGCGGGTATCCGTTTCGAAATTGCCGAGGCTTTACGTGAGCGGATTCCCAGCGCACGCCTGGTCTCGCACATGTAAAGGCTGAGTCAGTCGTTTTAATTTTTGTTATTTGAAAATTTTACCCCCAGGAAGACAATTTATGGATGATGTCCGGGACAATCCTGTCGCCCGCTTACTGGTGGTTGAGGACGAACTTCTGGTCGCCGAGGATTTACGCCAGCGCCTGGAGAATTTACGTTACGAGGTCGTCGGCGTGACCAACAGCGGACGACAGGCGCTGGAAATGGTCGAAGCAGTAAAGCCGGATCTGGTACTTATTGATGGTGCACTGGGTGGGGAAATCGAGGCTGTCGAAACAGCCGCAAAAATCCGTTATGACCACAGCATTCCGGTAATCTTTGTTGCCGAATGCGACGATGTGGAACTCCTCGAGCGCGCAGGACGTCTCGAACCCTTTGGCTACATCGTTAAGCCGGTGCGTTCCGGTGAGCTGCGTGCAGTGGTCTCGATGGCGCTTTACCGAAATCGCCTTGAACAGCAGCTCGAGGATTTCCGCTGGGGGGCCGGTGTATGCGATCACCTTTCTGACGGAATCATAGCGGTCGATCGCGAGGGGCTAATTGCGTATTTGAATGATGCAGCACGCCAGCTGTTAACGGGTGCCGTGACGGCAGTCTGTGGTATGCGGTGGCAGGACGATTGGCTGTTGACGACTAAACCGCTGGATTTGAAGAAACGTATCCAGGGGGTGCTGGATAGCGCGGATCGTGATGTGATTGATGAAGATATACGCATTAAAGGGGATGTCGATGAACGAGTCCTTAAAGTGCAGTTGATACCGATCGACGCTCGTCGGAACAAGACACCTGGCGTGGCTATCGTACTGCAGGATGTAACCGAACAACGGATATCCAGCAGAGCTGTATGCCAACTGCAGGCAATTTACGATGCGTCACCGGATATGGTCTTCCTCCATGATCCGACAGGTAAGCTGATTGACGTAAACCGAAATGCGCTGGATGCCTATGGCTGTACGCGTGATGAGTTGCTGGATTTGAGTGTTGCGGAGATATCAGGACGCGGTTGTACGCAGGAAATGGCCGATGCGGCATTAGCGCGTGCCATGGCGGGTGAGCCAGTTGATATCGACTGGACGGTAAGATGGAGCGATGGAACAGAAGCTCCGGCGGAAGTGCGCCTGAGACGCCTGGAGGGGTCGGAAACCGATGCAGGCAGCTCTGTGATTGCCGTGGTTCGTGATCTTTCCGGACGTGCCCGTGACGAGCAGGCGCTGAGACAGGAGAGGGATTTTTCAGCGGCCGTTCTCAACACTATAGGCTCAGTGGTGGTCGTGCTCGACCGTACCGGTAAGATCATTCGGTATAATGAGGCGGCACAGGCGGTAAGCGGGTATGCGGAAAGAGAGGTGCTGGGAAAATACGTATGGGACTTCCTGTTGCGCGTGGATCAGAGGGAAGGTGTGCTGGAAGCATTTCAGACCTTGGTATCAGGCGGTTTTCCCAGCCGTTACGAAAATACCTGGATCACCAGGACCGGCGAAGAGCGACTGTTGGCGTGGAATAACACGATACTACAGAATGCCGATGGGGAGGTGGAATTCGTCATTGGAACCGCTATCGATATTACCCGGCAGCGGCGTGTCGAACGGGATCTGCTCAATGTCGAGATGCAGTGGAATGAGGTGATCGATTTCCTTGCCGAGGCGGTTTATCTTGTCGATCTCGATGATAAGGTTGTTCGAGCCAACAAGGCTTTTTACGAATTGACCGGAAAATCACCTGCAGACGTGGTGGGACGTAATATTGTCGAAATCATGCATCCGGGTGGTGAGCGACTTCCGTGTCCGGTTTGCGCAGCGCGAACCGCGCGTAAGGACGCCCTTGTTGTTATGGAAGCAGACCATCCGGGTAATCCGGCTCAGCTTCCGCTCGAAATATCACTGCGGATTATTCGTGACGCACAGGGCGAACCGCAAGGGACCCTCATGGGGTTACGTGATCTTACCCAGCAGCGCAAGATCGAAGCTGAGTTACGCCAGCATCGGGATAATCTAGAAAATCTGGTGCAGCAGCGTACTGCCGCCCTGGAAAATGCAAATCGAGAGCTTGAGGCATTCAGCTATTCAGTGTCGCATGATCTGCGGGCACCGCTGCGCGGCATTGACGGCTTCAGCCAGGCACTGCTTGACGAGTACTCCGATCAAATAGATGAAGTAGGGCAGGATTACCTGCATCGGGTGCGTCGTGCAAGTCAGCGACTTGGGATTCTTATCGATGACCTGCTGGAATTGTCACGGGTCGGACGAAATCAGCTGGAGTGCAGGCAAGTCAATCTCAGCAGGGTCGCGGCATCCGTCCTGAAAGAACTTCAGGAAGGAGAGCCCGAACAGCAATTGAGCGCCGAAATTGAAAGTGATGTGACGGTATGTGGAGATCCCGTTCTGCTGCGCCTGATGATGCAAAATCTGCTGGGCAATGCCTGGAAATTTACTTCGGTCAGGCAGGTCAGCGAAATCAGGTTCGGAGTGCAGGTGGATGAAGCGGGTGAACGCGTATTGTTTGTGGCGGATAATGGCGTCGGTTTCGACATGACCTATTCGAGCAAGTTATTCGGTGCATTCCAGAGGTTGCATACCGGACAGGAATTCGAGGGTACCGGAGTAGGGTTGGCAACCGTGCACCGCATTATTCATCGTCATGAAGGTGAGATCTGGGCGGAGTCGAAAGTAAATGAAGGGGCGACGTTTTACTTTACGCTCCCCGATGAACACTGTCGCTAACTGACATGTCACGTCGATGACAGGTATAGCGGATCAGGGCAGTCGATTTGACTATGACGTGTTGGTGGTTGGATCTGGACCTGGCGGGCAGAGCGCTGCGTTACAGGCGGCGGTTCTGGGGAAGCGCGTCGGCCTGATCGAGCGCAAGCCCTATATTGGAGGTGTCAGCCTCCAAACCGGCACCATTCCGAGTAAGGCAATGCGCGAAGCGGCGTATCTGATGTCAAGATTTTCAGCGCGGGGCATGCGCGAGGTGATGTATCGCGGTGACGTCGGTAGTGGCTTCCTCAGTGAGGCCGTACAGCGCACCCGGCGGGTCATTGCGAGCCGGGAAACATTGCTTCTTAATCAGCTGCTGGCACGAGGAGTAAAGCTGCTTCCAGGAGAGGCATCTTTTGTTGATCCTCATACATTAGCCCTCGCACATCCTGATATCGGGCGCGAGATTTTGACTGCGGAGGTCATTGTCCTTGCCACCGGATCCCGGCCTCGTCGCCCAGAGACGGTACCGTTTGATAAAGAACGTATTCTGGATTCTTCTTCACTTTTGAAGCTGCAGCACCTGCCAGACCGTATGCTGGTGATTGGTGGCGGAGTCATCGCCTGTGAATTCGCGACCTTGTTTGCGCCACTTGGAGTGCAGATACAACTCGTCGATTCACATGCACACTTGCTCGCTTATCTGGACCAGGATATTCAGCAGATTCTCGAGCGACATTTTCTTGATCTTGGTGTTGAGCTGTTTATGAACAGCCGGGTCGAAACTGTTTTTCGTCGTGATGAGCACGTTGTTGTAAGAACCGACAATGGAGAGACACTCGAGGCTGATATCCTGTTATACGCGCAGGGCCGGGAACCGAACTATGCTGGTTTGAATCTTGAAGCGATTGGCGTCTTTGCTGATGATCAGGGCTGGGTCAAAATAAATGAGCATCATCAGACTCTCCAGGCTCATGTTTACATTGTCGGTGACCTGGCGGGCTGGCCATCTTTGGCATCCACCGCTATGGACCAAGGACGCAGAGCGATTAATCATGCTTTTCAAAAACAGGCTGCACCGCAGGCCGGACTTTTGCCGATGGCGATTTATACAATCCCGGAGCTTTCTTACGTCGGAGCAACTGAAAGGCAGTTGAACGAAAGGGGAGCATTATATGTGGTGGGCCGCGCGCAATTTCATGAAACCGCGCGCGGACAGATCATTGGAGAAGAGAGAGGATTCCTGAAACTCCTGGTCTCGCGCGAAAATCACATGATACTGGGTGTACACATTATTGGTGAATCAGCCAGCGAACTGGTTCATGTTGGTCAGATGGCGATGAATTGTGGTGCTGCTGTGGAACTGCTGGCGGATAGCGTGTTTAATTATCCAACGCTGGCAGAATGCTATAAAACCGCGGCGCTCGACTGCCTCAGGCAGCTGGATGTTTTGCGTCCTGACCAGGTTCCTTAGCCGATGGAAGGGAAATTGGTGGAGCGGAGGAGGATCGAACTCCCGACCTTCGCATTGCGAACGCGACGCTCTCCCAGCTGAGCTACCGCCCCTTGTTGGGTCGGGATTATACGCGTGCTTCACCGACCGATAAAGATGTGTTTTTTGATTTTCGTCGGGTCAAAAGCCGTCGTATCGACAGCGCTTGCGCTGTTGCTCTGCCAGAAACTGCTCCAGCTTTCTTTCCTGTTGTTGCGTCAGCGTGAGAAAACGCCCGCCAAGGCGCAGCATGTGGCGTGTCTTGTCGATGCGTGAAAAACGCACCTCCAGCTCAGTAATGAAAGGTGCCGAACCAGGTAGAGCAATAGAAACTCTGGAAAGTCGCTGTCCATGTTCAGGGCAATGCCTTGTTTGGAGCAAAGCGCCCAGTCCGGATGTCGACAGGTCATGGAGTTCGCCAGCGGTACTGCAGCCGTCAGGGTCAGATACTTCTACCGGAACGCACACTGCAGGGGACAGGCGCAGTCTGAATTGGTTACGGCGCTGTTTGCGTATGATTTCATCGGGGAGGCGAATGGCGTACAAGACCATATTATCGTCTGCACCGGTTTTTACGAGCTGGCAGTTAAAATACATCTCAGTACCGTTTAACCGGCCTTTTGCAACAGCCTTTTTTGCTTTAAGGAAAGCCTCGTGAGTCACATTGGCGCTGAGTTCGTCCAGTAAAAAAAAGCCGCGGTCGTCTTTTATGCCGAGGATCGCTGTATTGGCGATGGCCGAGCAACCTGGAACAGTCATGCTTAAAAGTGCGTGGCCAGCTTGAAGCTGACGCAGGAGTGCGATAATTCTTTTTTGGCCGCGGATACGCTCGCCTTCAGTGTCGCAGTCGTGCTGCATCAAATGCTCTGGTAACAACATCAGATCCGGCGCAAGTGTCAGGCTTGCTGGACGCCCCTAATCCTGTGATTGGTTTTTCTAATCGACCTGAGGCGAGACCGCTTGAGCGCTAAGCTCAGACTTCACCAAGCTTTCGGTGGCCGAGGTTTCCTGAGGCCATGCCGTTCGGAGTGTAGACGCCGGGAATGTCACCCTGGCCGCGAAGGATGCCGAGAGCTTGCTCGACCTGCTGGCGACCGGCTTCAAGTACACTGCCGTTCACGAGGTTGCTGTTTCTGCACTTCTCGATGTTGCTCGCAATCCGATGCCAGTTGGCAATAATCTGGTCTGTTCCGGGCAAGCTTTCGAAACACAGTTCAACGCCGGCCCGATCGGTTTTGAAACCGAGCTCTGAAACCAGCCGGGTCCGCTGCGCCGCTAGCGATTCAAGTTTCTGATAATACTTGATTTTATCGTTTGTCGTTGTTTCCAGAACGGCAACATTGCGTTCTGTTAATGCAGTGCGTTCAGTGGCAAGCGTCTTCAGAAGCAGCTCAGTACACCGAACCTCCTGCTCCAGCAGGTCCTGCATCGATTGCTGCGCTACATTCGGTGACATCATTCGCTCTTACCTCGCGCCGGTAATGGCCTGCTCCAGGCTCATGACTTTTTCCGCAATGCGTTCCGCATTGACTGTGAAGGTTCCATTTTCGACCGCATCTCTGACGGCATTCACGCGTTGATGATCCACGACCGGTTGATTCGCAATACTGGCCTCCAGCTCGCGCAGGCGCTGTGCATCGCTGGTCAGGCTCACACGATCTGCCGTTTCAGCGGCAGGTTGAGAAGCGCCATAAGGTGCGTCTGCGCCGGTCTTTCCGGTTTTCTCAACCGGGGTACCCTGTTCGTTGCCAGATACTGTTGCCGATGGTGGAATACGGCTGCTTTCAATTTCCATTCGCGGGTCCTCTAAAGTGGAGTTACAGGCGCTACAGATCCAATATCGCCCTTCACATCAATAACTTTAGAGTGTTTTTGACGCGCTGTCATTAAAGCGTCACTTTTACGACGCCCTGTGAAACCACGACCCCATTGACCTCTTTGTTCGAACCTGCAGACCGCACCCGGACCATATCACCCGACCTGCCATCGCTTAATGCCTTACCGGCTGTCCGTATACTCAATGCGCCGGTTTCCGCTATTACAGTAACCAGTTCACCCCGTTTGACCAGTTTCGGGGCCTGCAGCATCTGCGGCGTAACTACAGTGGCAGCGGCAATGGTTCGCCTGGTCAGCATGCCCACCAGTGCGGCGCTATCGCTATAATAGCCATATGGAAGATCGGCGAGATTCCGTTCCACGCGTTCGAAATCGTCCTTTTGAACAAGGTCACCACGCGTCAGCGGATGCCGTGTTACCAGCACGTCACTATAGACATCAATGCGGGCGGTAATGAAGATGCCCCAGCTTTGCTGGTCATTGCACCGCACGCTAACAGTGGTGTTGCCGATCTCGCGCCCGCCGCGCGGCATAGCCGCTTCCAGTGCGCTGATGCATGCTTTCAATTTCAGTCTTGAATCGAGTTGGCCAAGGCGCACTTCGCTTCGACCCTCGTGATGGTCGTCAGCGAATTCTTCCAGAAATTTCTGCGCGGCGTTGCGGATCGCGGCATGATCTTGCCACTGCGGTTCACCATTGCCGGCAAAGCCGCTGACTGGCAATGCGAGCAGTACAGCCAACAGGTTGAATAATATGAATGTTGTTGATCGTCGCATGGTGGAGCCGCTCCTGCATTTGTTGTCTTCAGACAAATCAGCAATTGCTGTGCCAGACAATGGAGACAGGTTCCAGCGCGTTAAGCTTCGGCATTGATCGCCGATACTCCGGACGGCAAATTGCCAACCTATACAAGGGAGTTATAGCGATGAGCGGTGTACTGGCGAGTGTTGATATGCGTACCCAGTTGGCGGGTCATAATCGCCTGGAACTGCTGCTGTTTCGACTCGACACCGATCAATTGTTCGGGATTAATGTATTCAAAGTTCAGGAAGTCATTCAATGTCCGCCGTTGACCCAGATACCTGATTCACACCGCGTGGTTAGCGGTGTCGCAAATTTGCGTGGCCGCACCGTCACTATCATGGACCTCGGCAAAGCTATCGGTTCCACGGGCGTCGATAATCCCCGTGACAATTTTGTTGTCGTAACCGAATACAACCAATATGTGCAAGGCTTTCTGGTAGGTGGTGTGGATCGCATCGTGAACATGAACTGGGGCGAGATATTGCCCCCGCCGAAAGGCGTCGGTAACGATAATTATCTTACTGCTGTCACTGAAGTTGATGGGAACCTGGTGGAAATCATCGACGTTGAAAAAGTGCTCGCGGAAGTGATTGGATGGGACGAAGATGTTTCGCAGAACCTGGTTGACGAGGCGGCTGATCGGGACGAAGAACTGACTCCAATGATACTGGTGGCTGATGACTCGTCCGTTGCACGTAACCAGATAAAACGTACGCTCGATCAGCTCGGTGTACAGTGCGTTCTCGTTAAAGATGGCAAAGAAGCGCTGCAACAGCTGAAATCCTGGGCTGATGATCAACAGTCTGTTACTTTGGATGAGCGGTTGTTCATGGTTATCTCGGATATTGAGATGCCGGAAATGGATGGCTATACATTCACGACCGAAGTTCGGAAGGATCCGCGCTTGTCGCATTTACATATCCTCCTGCATACTTCTTTAAGTGGTGTGTTTAATAATGCTATGGTTGAAAAAGTTGGAGCTAACGATTTCATTGCTAAATTCCAGCCCGACGTTCTTGCGAATAGCGTTATCAAGCGACTCCGCAGATGGCAGGATTCTCGCGCGGCATAATCGCAACACAGTCTGAAACCTCTTACTGAATCCGCAGAAACCGGCACGTCATCGGCCGGGCGCGGTGCCTGATGGAAAGGAAGTATCGTTTGACACTGGCAACCATTAGTTCGGCCGAATATGATGATTTTCGACGATTTCTCGAAGAGGTTTGTGGGATTTTGCTTGGTGACAACAAGCATTATCTCGTTCAAAGCCGCCTTGGCAGAATGGTGAAAGAGGCCCGCGTCGGGTCCCTAGGTGAACTGGTTGGTTTGTTGCGGAGGGAAAGGTCCGGTGGGCCGCTGAGAGAGAAGGTCATTGAGGCCATGACGACAAACGAAACCTTCTGGTTTCGCGATATTCATCCTTTCACTATTCTTTCTGACCATGTACTTCCGGATTTTTCTGCACGCAACAAGCGATCTATTCGGGTCTGGTCCGCCGCCTGCTCAACCGGGCAGGAACCCTACTCGGTCAGCATCACGTTGCAGGAATATCTGAACAGAAATCCCAGCGCTTTTAATGAAGCACAAATAGTCGCGACTGATATCTCTCCCGCCGTGTTGGCTGAGGCAAGAGCAGGTTATTACGATACCATGGCGGTTGCCCGAGGTTTGCCACCGGAAATCAAGAACCGCTATTTCGAAAGGGACAAACACCACTGGGAGGAACGGTGGCAGGTCCGGCCCGACATCCGTAAGCGGGTGCGCTTTACGCCCGGTAACCTCATGGCTGACTTTGGGGCACTTGGACGCTTCGACATCATCTTCTGTCGCAATGTGCTGATCTATTTTTCTTCTGGCTCCAAGTCGACCATCCTCAGTCGAATGACCGCTGCCTTGAACCCAGGTGGATATTTGTTTCTCGGTGCATCTGAATCCCTCTCCCAATATACCGACGCCTTTGAAGCAGTCCGGTGCAATGCCGGCGCCGTATACAAGAAGAAATAGCCGGCAGGTTTCCTGCCGCTGCTTGCCGGTTCCGGAAAATACTTGCCGCTGAACCCCTTAATCGCTTGGGTAGATTTTGTTACCTTTCTGATTTAAAAGAGAATTCTATTTCTGGCACATAGGTTGCTGAGTATCCTGCATATAACGAATTGCGGGAGCTAACATGGCAATCAGCATGGACAAAGCACTGGGTAACCTTCCGGACCATTTATCCGTCTATGGAAAGCGCTCTACACTGCTGGCATCCAACATAGCCAATGCAGATACACCTGGTTTCAAGGCGCGGGACGTGGATTTTCGCGCAGCGTTCGAGAAGGCGAGTGGTAACCAGCTGTCGCTGACGACAACTAGCGGAAAGCACGTCAAGGGAACCATTGCAGGCGCGGCAGCCGGTCCTCTCTATCGGGTGCCGAATCAGCCGTCCCTGGACGGAAATACAGTAGATACTCAAATCGAACAGGCCGAATTTGCGGAAAACGCTGTTCGCTATCAGGCCACCCTTACCTTTCTGAATAGCAAATTCAATGGTCTGAAGCTGGCTATCAAGGGGCAATGATAAATGTCTTTATTTAACGTTTTCGACATCGCAGGCTCGGCTATGAGTGCAGAGTCAGTGCGACTGAATGTCACCTCAAGCAATCTGGCCAATGCGCAAAGCGTTGGCACCAGTCCGGAGACAACCTATCACGCGCGGCACCCGGTTTTTTCTGCAGTCATGAAATCAATGCAGGGGGATGCTGCCAGTTATGGAGTCCGGGTGGATGGAATCGTACAGAGCCAGGCACCACTGGATCAGAGGTTCCAGCCGGAACACCCGATGGCCAACGACGAAGGCTATGTGTTCGTTCCAAACGTCAATCTGGTTGATGAAATGGCAAACATGATTTCCGCCTCACGTTCATATCAGAGCAACGTAGAGGTGCTTAACACCTCGAAGCAGTTGATGCTTGCGACCCTGCGACTCGGACAGTCGTAACTGAAAGCCTAACCGGGACTAGACCATGATCAATACAGACAACGGAATACAGGAACTTGGCCTGCGTACCAGTGGTGACCTGGCAAAAAAAGCTCCTCAGAAAGAGCTCGGGCAGGCAGATTTCCTGAAGCTAATGACGGCTCAGCTACAGAATCAGGATCCCAGCAAACCCATGGAGAGCGGTGATTTTCTCAACCAGATTTCGCAGTTCTCGGCTGTCGAGGGCATTGGCGAGTTAAACGACAAGTTCGAGGCGCTCGGCCAGTCACTGGTTTCGAATCAGGCGCTCCAGGCTGCCAATCTGGTAGGACGTGAAGTACTTGCTCCTACCGGACTTGCTGCTTTGAAAGAAGGTTCCGCAATAAATGGGAGTGTTGAATTACCTGCTGCAAGCGCTGATGTCGGTGTCAATATTTATGATCAGTCAGGGCAGTTAGTGCGAAGGCTTGAGCTGGGTTCGCAGGCCGCAGGACCTGCTTCATTCCGCTGGGATGGTCTGAAAGACAATGGCGAGTTCGCTTCTCCAGGAACCTATTTTGTTAGCGCTGACGCTGCGGTAAACGGGAGTACTGAGGCGGTGGAAACGCTCGTCGCGTCTGAGGTACGCAGTGTCACATTAAGCAATAGCGGTGGTCTGTTGCTCGATCTTGATGGTATTGGATCACTGGACTTCGCGGAAGTCCGGAAAATCCTTTAACCAGTTAATCTGAAGGAGAAATATAATGCCTTTTCGTACAGCCCTAAGTGGATTGAATGCATCATCCGCAGAATTGCGCGTGATTGGTAATAATGTGGCGAATTCGAGCACCAAGGGTTTTAAGGAATCCCGTGCAGAGTTCGCCGATATATTTGCATCATCTAATCTAGGTGTCACAGCCAATGCTATTGGCACCGGTGTAAGACTTTCCTCAGTCAGCCAGCAGTTTACCCAGGGCAATATCGAGTTCACCGATAATAATCTGGATCTGGCGATCAGTGGTGAAGGATTCTTCCAGCTCAATGATAATGGCATCAATGTCTATTCGCGCGCTGGTCAGTTTGGCGTTGATCGCGATGGATTTGTCGTTAACAGCCAACAGCAAAATCTAAATGTATTTGGGGCGGATGCGAACGGCAATATCACAGGTGCCATCAGTCCCCTGCAGCTGGATCGAGCAGACATTGCGCCTCAAGCGACAACCCAGGTCGGCGTGAGCGCTAACCTGAGTGCTGCGGCGACAGTGCCCGCCACCGCCGTTTTTGACCCAGCGGATGCTTCTTCATACAACAACTCGACTTCACTGACAGTCTATGATTCTCTGGGTACAGCGCATCTGGCGACTACCTATTTTGTGAAAACTGCCGTGCCCAATCAGTGGGAGACGCGTTTGTACCTGAACGGTGCCGCACAGGGCGGTCCGAATACACTCGAATTCGATAACACCGGGTCCATTGACACCACCAACTTCCCGAGCACAGTAACCATCGGCGGAATCAATCCAGGAACCGGTGCAGCTAACATGTCGGTGACGCTGGATTTTGAAAATGCGACCCAGTACGGTAGTGAGTTCAGCGTGAATAACCTGAAACAGGATGGCTTTGCGACAGGGCGCCTGAGCGGTATCGACATAAGTGACAATGGTGTGATTACATCCAGGTTCACTAATGGTCAATCCAGAGTTCTCGGTCAGGTTGCAATCGCAACATTCAATAATTCACAGGGCTTGCGCCAGTTGGGCGACACCAGTTGGGCGGAGACGTTCGATTCGGGTGCCCCTTTGGTGGCCGCGCCCGGAGCTGGATCATCTGGCTTGATCGAAGCCGGGGCGCTTGAGGGCTCCAATGTCGACCTGACTGAGCAGCTGGTCGGAATGATTACTGCCCAGCGTAACTTCCAGGCCAACGCGCAGGTCATTTCAGCGGCAGATACGATAACCCAAACCATTATCAACATTCGCTAGTTGAGCAGGAGCTGATTATGGACCGGGTAGTTTTCGTAATGGCAAGTGGAGCCAAGCAGCTTATGTATGCACAGGCTGTCAACTCCAACAACCTCGCAAACGCCAATACAACCGGCTTTCAGGCCGACCTGGCGAACTTCAGCTCTCAGGCACTGAAGGGTTCAGGATATGAAAGCCGTGTTTATGCGGTGGCGGAGGGCGTTGGTGCCCGTTCCGAGAAAGGTGCCGTCCAGTCAACCGGAAGAGAGCTCGATGTCGCCGTTAGCGGAGATGGATGGATTGCTATTCAGGCACCGGATGGTGGCGAAGCCTTTACGCGAGCGGGTAATCTCAGGGTCAATATCAACGGGCAGCTTTTGACGGGTTCAGGGCATGCAGTAATGGGTGAAAGTGGGCCTTTGCTCATTCCCGAGTACGAAAAGCTGGAAATCGCCAGCGACGGAACTATCAGCTTGCGCCCAATCGGACAAGCGCCGAATACACTTGCCGAGGCGGGTCGAATCAAGCTGGTCTCTCCCCGCAATGAAGATCTCATGAAAGGAGAAGATGGCTTATTACGCATGCGTGACGGCACTGAGGTTCCATCGAGTGCGGATGTTACTTTGACATCGGGCGCGCTGGAAGGTAGTAACGTTAACGCTGTGGAAGCGCTGGTTGACATGATCGGGCTGGCTCGACAGTTCGAAATGTCAATAAAGGTCATGCAAACAGCGAAAGAGATGGATGAGCGGACTGCCCAGCTGATGCAGCTGAGTTAACGGCTACTGAATATCTAGAGGTAATATTATGTTCAAGGCACTATGGATAGCAAAGACCGGCCTCGAAGCGCAGCAAACGCGCATGAGTGTAATCTCCAACAATCTGGCTAACGTAAACACAACAGGCTTCAAACGTGATAGGGCAGTGTTCGAAGATCTGTTTTACCAGAATGTTCGTCAGGTCGGTGCACAGTCCTCACAGGATACTCGTCTTCCTTCCGGGCTCCAGCTAGGCACGGGTGTGAGAACCGTCGCAACCGAAAAGTTGCACACGATGGGGAACATAGTTCAGACGGACAATAGCCTGGACGTCGCAGTCCAGGGTCGTGGTTTTTTCCAGGTCCTTCAGCCGGACGGCAATATGGCCTACAGTCGCGATGGATCATTTAAAATGGATGAATCGGGCCAGCTGGTGACGTCGAATGGCCATGTTGTCCAGCCGGCAATTACCATCCCGAACAATGCCACGGCTATAACGATTGGTTCAGATGGCGTTGTCACTGCGTTAACCCCTGGCAGCGCGACACCAACTCAGCTGGGAAGCATCCAGTTGGCGGATTTCATAAACCCGGCTGGATTGCAGGCAATCGGGCAGAATCTTTTTCTGGAAACAGGTTCGAGCGGATCACCTGCCACTGGCACTCCGGGATTGAACGGCCTCGGTTCAGTGGCTCAGGGTTCTCTGGAGACATCCAACGTCAATGTCGTGGAGGAACTTGTTAACATGATTGAGTCCCAGCGCGCTTACGAAATGAACTCAAAGGCAATCCAGGGCAGCGATCGGATGCTGCAGTTCATAACCAATAATCTGTAGCGTTGATGATCTGGTCATAAAGGAGTGAACGCAGTGACATACGTTGACTGGAAATATTTTTCTGTGGTTGCAGCGCTCCTTCTGATCGGAGGATGCGCTTCATCGCCTCGTCCTCACGATAGTTACCAACCAACTCTGCCATCGCCGCAAACAGATGTTCCGGCATCTAATGGATCAATTTATCAGGCATCGAATGATGTCCGGCTATTTGAGGATGTGAAAGCCAGGCGCATCGGCGATGTGATCACAGTGGTTCTAAAGGAGAGCACATCGGCATCAAAATCGGCGAAGACTACAGCAGACAAGGAACAGGAAACGAACATCGCGAGTCCAACTGTCTTTGGCGCGACTCCGACATTTAACGCACCAGGAATACTTCCTCTGGACAGCAATCGCAATAACACGCTGGCCGCTGGCCTGAGTGGGTCTCGTGCCTTTGAAGGTGAGGCGGATTCCAGCCAGAGCAATAGCTTGAGCGGGAGCATTACCGTGACAATCGCTGACGTATTGCCAAATGGAAATCTGGTGGTGCGTGGAGAAAAATGGCTGACCCTTAATCAGGGAGAGGAGTTTATCCAGATTTCAGGAATGGTGCGGCCGCAGGATATCGGTACGGCAAATACGATCCTGTCGACTCAAATTGCAGATGCACGAATCACCTACAGCGGAAAAGGCTTCCTTGCAGACTCAAACCAGATGGGTTGGTTGGCACGTTTCTTCAACCATCCGGTCTGGCCATTTTGATTATGATAACGAAGAGAATGAATATGCGCAGTTTAATGCTCTTTCTCGTAGTGTCGTTCGCCGTGTCCGGCACTGCCTCTGCGGAACGTATAAAAGATCTGGCTAATCTGGCTGGAGTTCGGGAGAACCAGTTGGTTGGTTATGGCCTGGTGGTTGGCCTGGATGGCAGCGGCGACCAGACCAGTCAGACACCCTTTACTGTGCAGAGCATGAAAAATATGCTGCAACAGTTCGGAATCACTCTTCCCCCTGGTACCAATCCGCAGCTTAAGAACGTTGCCGCGGTAGCGATTCATGCAAGACTGCCGGCCTTTGCCAAGGTGGGACAGAATATTGATGTGACAGTTTCGTCCATCGGAAACGCAAAGAGCCTGCGCGGAGGGAGTCTTCTGATGGCGCCTCTTAAAGGCGCGGATGGCCGGGTCTATGCAATGGCGCAGGGGGATCTCCTGGTCAGTGGGCTTAACGCATCCGGGAACGACGGTTCCAGTATTACAGTGAATATTCCCAGTGTCGGAAGTATCCCGAACGGTGCATCGGTCGAACGCGTGGTTGCCAATCCTTTCAATGAAGGTGATTTTATTACTTTCAATCTAAATCGCGCGGATTTCACCACGGCGAACCGACTCGCCGTTGCCATAAATGAAGCAGTGGGCTCAGGCATTGCGCGTGCGGTGGATTCGGTATCAATTCGTGTGAGTGCACCGCATGACCCGTCACAAAGGGTCGCCTTTGCATCTCTCGTGGAGAATATCCCGGTGGAGCCAGGCGAGGCCGCCGCGAAAGTAATAATCAATTCCAGGACTGGAACTGTTGTGATTGGTGCTAACGTGAAGATCTTACCTGCGGCTGTTTCACACGGCACGCTTGTTGTAACGATCACAGAAAACGTTCAGGTCAGCCAGCCAGGCGCTCTTTCTGCGGGACAAACAGTCGTTACGCCGGAAAGTGATATCCAGGTGGGGGTGCAGGGAAACCGGATGTTCCTGATGGATTCGGGGATCTCTCTGCAAGAAGTTATTGATGGTGTGAATCGTGTCGGCGCAACGCCGGGAGATCTGGTGGCTATTCTACAGGCATTGAAGCAGGCGGGTGCATTGCGGGCGGAATTGCTGGTTATATAGAAGTGAAAGGCGAGGAATCAATATGACAGAGCTTATTTCCAGGCCAGACGTATACACGGATTTCCAGGGATTAACGGAAATGCGGACGCGTGCCCGGAAGGATAGCGAGGAGACTCTGCGTGAAGTCGCTGGACAGTTTGAAGCGTTGTTTATTCAGATGATGCTGAAAACCATGCGCGACGCGAGTCTTGGTGAGGGTTTGCTCGACAGTGAACATACCAGGACCTACCAGGGTATGTATGACAAGCAGATCGCTATCGATATGAGCAAGAATTCCGGCATCGGACTCGCCG
>JAVVEV010000037.1:0-23469 GCA_032251035.1 Thiogranum sp.
CACCACGCAATCGGGTGGTGGTGTGGACGACGGTGACGGTCTCGACATCTGGAACATCGGCGCTTCCTACACCATCGGTAATAATCTGATCAGCCTGGATTATGCTGAAGGCGATGAGTCAGACAGCCTGACTGCTGCTGATGATTACACCACCTGGCGCATCGGTGCCAAGCACAGCTTCAGCAAGCGCACCATGGCGTACATCACGCATGCGCAGACTGACTTTGATGCCCTTGGTGAACAAGACCTGACCTCCATCGGTATGCGTCACAACTTCTGATCGGATTTTTTCGAACAGAAGTCTGAACGGGGCCTTCGGGCCCCGTTTTTTTGTCCGGTCTAAACGGGCTTGACGATGATGTTAGAATATCACTTTGCATTCAGAGCACCTTCAGCATGCCCCAACGCATTCGCGAAATCCCCTATAACTACACGTCTTTTTCCGACCGGGAAATCGTATTGCGTTTTCTCGGCGAAGAAACCTGGCAGGTGATAGAGCGGTTGCGTTCGGAGCGGCGCACCGGGCGTTCCGCGCGCATGCTGTTCGAAGTGCTTGGCGACCTGTGGGTGGTGACGCGCAACCCTTATATCCAGGAAGATCTGCTGGAGAACCGCAAGCGCTTCGAATCACTGACCCATGCGCTGCATCACCGGCTCGACCAGGTGGTGGCGCGCGCCAACGGCAATGCCGATGCGCTGCAACTGATCGAGCGCACGCGTGAATCGGTCAACCGGTTCGAAGCCTGGTTCCCGCGTGCCCGCGCCCTGCGCGCCCGGGTGCGCAAACGTCTGGCGCGCGTGACCCGTAAGGATAATGTGGATTTCGGCGGACTGGCGCGGGTGTCGCATGCCACCGATGCCACTGACTGGCGTGTCGAGCTGCCGTTCGTGGTGATCAGCCCGGATACCGAGCAGGAAGTGCTGGATGTCGTGCAGGCGTGCCGGGATCTCGGCCTGATTATTATTCCGCGCGGCGGCGGCACCGGTTATACCGGCGGCGCAGTGCCACTGCACGGTGATACTGCCGTCATCAACACAGAAAAACTCGAAGGTCTGGGCCCGGTCCGCAACAGCCGCATTGACGGTATCGATCATGAGGTGCCGACCATCCGCGCCGAAGCGGGGGTGGTGACGCGGCGGGTATCCGAAAGTGCAGAGGCCGCGGGTTTCGTGTTCGCCGTCGATCCGACCTCGCAGGACGCCTCGACCATCGGCGGCAATGTCGCCATGAATGCCGGCGGCAAGAAAGCCGTGCTCTGGGGCACCACGCTCGACAACTTGCTGTCGTGGCGGCTGGTGACGCCGGACGGCCACTGGATGGAAGTGGAACGCCTCGATCACAACCTCGGCAAGATCCATGAGCAGGAAACCGTGCGCTTCCGCATCAGCCGTTTCGAAGCGGATGGCAGCACGCCGCATGGCGAGCCGGAATTTCTGGAATTGCCGGGACGTTCGCTGCGTAAGGAAGGACTCGGCAAGGACGTCACCGACAAGTTTCTCGGCGGCCTGCCCGGCATTCAGAAAGAAGGCTGCGACGGGCTGATTACCTCGGCGATATTCGTGCTGCACCGGATGCCGCAGTTCATGCGCACGGTGTGCCTGGAATTCTTCGGCCACGATGTGTCGCAGGCGGTGCCGGCGATCGTCGAGACCAAGGATTATCTCGACCGGCACAGCGGTGTGGTGATGTCGGGCCTTGAGCATATGGATGAACGCTATGTGCGGGCGGTGAAGTACAGCACCAAGGCGCCGCGTCGGGAACTGCCGAAAATGGTGCTGGTGCTGGACATTGCCAGTGACCGCGAAGACGAAGTGGCCGAAGCCGCCTCGGCAGTGGTGCAGCTTGCCAACCAGCGCGGCGGCGAAGGCTTTATCGCTGTCAGTCCGGAAGCGCGCCGTCAGTTCTGGCTCGATCGCGCCCGCACCGCCGCTATCGCCGCGCACACCAACGCGTTCAAGATTAACGAAGATGTGGTGATTCCTCTGGACCGCCTTTCGGATTACAACGAAGGCATCGAGCGCATCAATATCGAATACTCGATCCGCAACAAGCTGGACATGATCGAGGCAGTGCGTGACTACCTGGGCGGCAGCCTGCCGGAACTGAAGCCGCACGAACACTATCTGAGCAGCAGCGAGAATCGCGACATCCTGGCCGGCAAACAACAGGCCGCGCTCCAGCACCTGCAACAGGTCGCTGACCGCTGGCGCGGTCTGCTGGAACACTTCGAAGCCCCGGCCGCGGAGTGCGAACATCTGTTTGACGACCGTGCGCGCGCCGCACTCAGACCGGAAGACAGGGTGATCAACCTGCTGTTGCGCCGCGATCTGCGCATCTCCTGGCGTCGCGAGGTCGAACGTCCGCTGAAAGAAATCTTCGGTGGCCGCGAGCTGGAGCCGGTGCGCGCCAATCTGGACGGGATTCATGCAAAGATCCGTTCCGGCCGGCTGTTCGTGGCGACTCACATGCACGCCGGGGACGGTAATGTGCACACCAATATTCCAGTCAACTCCAATGACTATGTCATGTTGCATGAGGCCGAACGCATCGTCGACCGGGTGATGGTGCTGGCGAAAGCGCTGAACGGCGTGATCTCCGGCGAGCACGGCATCGGTCTGACCAAGATCCGTTACCTGGAGCCGGAGGCCGTCGAGGCGTTCCGGATCTACAAGGACAAAATCGATCCGCAGGGCCTGTTCAACCGCGGCAAGCTGCTGGCAGGTTCGGGACTCGACAATGCCTATACGCCATCGCTGCGCCTGGTGCAGCAGGAAGCGCTGTTGCTGGAAGCCAGTGAACTGGGTTCGCTCAACGACGATATCCGCAATTGCCTGCGCTGCGGCAAGTGCAAGCCGGTGTGCAACACGCACATCCCGCGCGCCAACCTTCTGTATTCGCCGCGCAACAAGATTCTGGCCACTGGCGTGGTCATCGAAGCATTCCTGTACGAAGAGCAGACCCGGCGCGGGATATCCACCCGGCATTTCGCGGAGATGAATGACGTGGCCGATCACTGCACTATCTGTCACAAGTGCCTGAGCCCCTGTCCGGTGAACATCGATTTCGGTGATGTCTCGATCAGGATGCGCAGCATCCTGCGCCAGCAGGGCAAGAAGCGTTTCAATCCGGCCAGCTGGATGGCGATGACCTTCCTCAATATCACCGATCCGACCAGCATCAAACTGATGCGCAAGGCGATGATCGAATGGGGCTACATGGGACAGCGCCTGGCGCACCGCATGGTCGGGAAGCTCGCCAACCGCAGCAGCAAGCGCCTGCCTGCCGCGACCACCGGCAGCACGCCGCTGACCGAGCAGGTCGTGCACTTCATGAAAAAGCCCATGCCGGGCGGCCTGCCGACCCAGACCATGCGTGCCATGCTCGGTGCCGAGGATGACAAGGTGGTGCCGATCCTGCGCGATCCCGCCAAAGTCAACGACGACTCGGACGCGGTGTTCTATTTCCCCGGCTGCGGTTCTGAACGGTTGTTCAGCGAAGTCGGTCTGGCGACCCTGGCGATGCTTTATGACGTCGGCGCCCGCACGGTGCTGCCGCCCGGTTACCTGTGCTGCGGCTATCCGCAGACCGCTGCCGGTCAGGAAGAGAAGGGCAAGCGCATCAGTACCGACAATCGCGTGCTGTTCCATCGGGTGGCCAATACCCTCAATTACATGGACATCAAAACGGTGATCGTGTCCTGCGGGACCTGCATGGACCAGTTGCAGCAATACCGCTTCGAGGAAATCTTCCCCGGTTGCCGGCTGCTGGACATTCACGAATACCTGATGGAAAAAGGCGTGAAACTGGAGGGTGTCGAGGGCAAACAGTACCTGTATCACGACCCCTGCCATACGCCAATGAAAACCTATGCGCCGATGCAGGTCGCGAACAGCCTGATGGGCGGTTCCGAGGTACGCCTGTCGGATCGCTGCTGTGGCGAGGCCGGTACCATGGCGGTGTCGCGCCCGGATATCTCGACCCAGATACGCTTCCGCAAACAGGAAGAACTGCAGAAGGGCGTGCAGGAATTCATCGGTGCCGACGAAGCCAGGAACGGTGAGGTGAAGATACTGACATCCTGCCCGGCCTGCCAGCAGGGGCTGTCGCGCTATGAAGAAGATACCGGTCTGAAGACCGACTATATCGTCGTGGAACTGGCCAACGGCCTGCTCGGCGAGCGCTGGCAACAGCGCTTTATCGACACTGCCAAAGAAGGCGGCATCGAGCGGGTTTTATTATAATAGGCGGATCATCATAACGAGGTCGTAATCGTGTTTCGTTCAGCCACATCGCAAGACATTGATAACCTGTACGGTCTGCTGATCGACGATCCCCGCTTCGCCGCGGAGCCGGACCGGTCGACGCTGCGCAAGAACCTGAACAGCATGCGCAAGAAGGGTCGACGCCTGGATCAGGATGTTAGCGCGCAACTGCTGGTGTGGGAGAAGGACGGCAAGCTGGCGGGCTGCCTGATCAACAGCGCGATTGCGCGCGACGCCGGCAATGAAATCTGGCGGATCGCCCTGTTGCCCGAGTTCAGGGGCCAGGGTGAAGGCAGTCGCATGCACAATGCGCTGCTGGCGCACCTGCATCCGCGCGTGGATATTTTCGCGCGTTGCAACCCGCAGGCGCAGGTCGCCCTGCAGATGTTTCTGCGGCGTGGTTTTCTGCCGCTGGACAGCACCGATGCCGGGGTACAGATTCTCAAGCTGCCGAAGATGGGCTCCACCGTGACCCGTCAGCCACAGGCCCTTCAGGAGCTGCATGCTTTTGTCGAGGTGCCGGTATAGGGCCGCTGGCGGCCGCGCTAACCGGCAGTCCGCGTCTCGACGCCGCGCGCGGTGCCCAGCAGCAACACATCGGCCGGCCGATTGGCAAATAATCCCACCGTCACCACGCCCGGAATGTTGTTCAGTTCCGATTCGATCTTGCGCGGCTCCATGATGTCCATCCCCTTTACGTCGAGAATGATGTTGCCGTTGTCGGTGGTGAAGCCTTGTCGCAATTCCGGCTGAGCACCCATCTTCACCAGTTCACGCGCCACGAAACTGCGTGCCATGGGAATCACCTCGATGGGTAGCGGGAAGGCACCCAGCACTTTGACCAGCTTGCTTTCATCGCAGATACAGATGAATTTCCGGCTGGCGCCGGCGACGATTTTCTCGCGGGTGAGCGCGCCGCCGCCGCCCTTGATCAGCTGCAGATAGTCATTGGTTTCGTCGGCACCGTCGACGTACACCGAGAGTTCGCCGGCCTCGTTGAGGTCGAGCACGCGGATGCCATGGCTCTTCAGCCGTTCGGCACTGGCTACCGAACTGGCCACGGTGCCATCGATCCTGCTCTTGATGCCGGCCAGTGCATCGATGAAATAGTTGGCAGTCGAGCCGGTACCGACGCCGACGATGGTGCCGGTTTCTATGTAGTCGATGGCAGCCTGTGCGACCTGTTTTTTGAGCTCGTCCGGATTCATCCGTTGTTCTCCCCTGGGTTGATAAGTGAATAATACGTTCGATGCGGGGCGGAGTCACTGCTGTTCCGTG
Organism: Thiogranum sp.; assembly: GCA_032251035.1. Taxonomy (GTDB): domain Bacteria; phylum Pseudomonadota; class Gammaproteobacteria; order DSM-19610; family DSM-19610; genus Thiogranum. The sequence goes on from JAVVEV010000037.1 coordinate 5,542, forward strand.
CTCAAGCCGGCTGTGCATTGACGAATACCCTGACAAAACAGGTATGATGCCGCATGTCTGTTGATTACCTGAAAATGATTCTGACGTCGCGCGTGTACGACGTGGCGGTGAAAACGCCGCTGGACTCTGCGCCGAATCTGTCCCGGCGCACCGGCAATTCGGTGTGGCTGAAACGTGAAGACCTGCAGTCGGTGTTCTCCTTCAAGTTGCGCGGCGCCTACAACAAGATCGCCAGCCTCGATGACGCCGTCTGCGCGAAGGGCGTGATCGCGGCCTCGGCAGGCAACCATGCGCAGGGCGTGGCGCTGGCCGCGAAACACCGCAATATCAAGGCACTGATCGTGATGCCACTCACCACCCCGGCCATCAAGATCAAGGCTGTGCAGGCGCTGGGCGGCAAGACCATATTGCATGGCGATACCTACGACGAGGCCTATGCGCATGCGCTCGAGCTCGCCGAACAGCGCGACCTGGTATTTATTCACCCCTATGACGATCCGCTGGTGATTGCCGGCCAGGGCACCATCGCCATGGAGCTGTTGCAGCAACACCGTGAGGATCTGCACGCGGTATTCGTGCCGGTCGGCGGGGGCGGGTTGATAGCCGGCATTGCCGCTTATATCAAGGCGCTCCGGCCGGACGTGCGGGTGATCGGCGTGGAGCCGGAGGATGCTCCCAGCATGTACGAAGCGCTGCGCCTGAAACGCCGCGTGGTGCTGGATCAGGTCGGCATATTCGCCGACGGGGTGGCGGTGCGTCAGGCTGGCAGGGAGCCCTATCGCCTGGCGCGCAAGTATGTCGATGAAGTGGTGCTGGTCAGTACCGATGAGATCTGCGCCGCGACCAAGGATATCTTCGACGATACCCGCGCCATGGTGGAACCGGCTGGAGCTCTGGCGGTGGCGGGCATCAAGAAATATGTCGAGCAGCGCGGTATCTCCGGCATGCACATGATCGCCATCAACAGCGGCGCGAATATCAACTTTGATCGTCTGCGCCACGTTGCCGAGCGTGCCGAAATCGGTGAACGCCGCGAGGCCCTGCTGGCCGTGACTATCCCGGAGCGTCCGGGCAGCTTCCTGAAATTCTGTCGTGCGCTCGGCAAGCGCGGCATCACCGAATTCAACTACCGCTATGCCGATGCCGGCGCCGCGCATGTGTTTGCGGGCGTGCAGCTCTGCGATGGCGAACAGGAGCGACTCGATTTGCTGGAGAACCTGCGCGGCGACAACTATCCGGTCGTGGATATGACCGACAATGAAATGGCCAAGACGCACATCCGCTTCATGGTCGGTGGCCGCGCGCGCGACGTGGACGATGAAATACTCTACCGGTTCGAGTTTCCGGAACGGCCGGGCGCGCTGCTGAAATTCCTGTCCAGCATGGGCAAACGCTGGAATATCAGCCTGTTTCACTACCGCAATCACGGTGCCGCCTACGGCCGGGTGCTGGTTGGCATCCAGGTCGCGCCCGGCGATCGAAAACGCTTCCAGGCATTTCTCGATGAACTGGGCTACACGTATTTCGAGGAAATCAGCAACCCCGCCTATTCGCTGTTTCTCGGTAACGGCTGAGCATCCGGCGCCGCGTGACGTCGCCTGTGGCGCATGCGCCCGTTAATCCGTGTTTTCCAGGTCCAGAATGAAATCCCACTGCTGCCTGGTCAACGGCATGATCGACAGGCGATTGCCCTTGCGCACCAGCGGGCAATCTTCCAGCTCCGGATACTGCTTCAGTTCGGCGAGCGTGATGTTACGCCGGGTGTGCCGCTGGTATTTCACATCGACCATGAACCAGCGCGGCTTGTCCGGGTCGCTCTTCGGGTCGTAGTATTTTGACTCGGGATCGAAGGCAGTGTGATCGGGATAGGCTTCGCGCACCACTTTCATGATTCCGACCACCCCCGGCTGCTCGGTGTTGGAATGATAGAAAAATACCAGGTCGCCCTTTTTCATGTCGTCGCGCATCATGTTGCGCGCCTGATAATTCCGCACCCCGTCCCAGTGCTCGGTTTGCTTCGGCATCTTTTTCAGGTGCTCGATGCCGAATACATCGGGTTCGGATTTCATCAGCCAGTAATTCATTCCTGTCGTTCCTCGAAGCGGTGCCAGTGCACGTCGGTGACCACCGCGCTCAGCGGTACATCCCAGACCTCCGCCGCCAGCTCCGGCAGTTGCTGAAAATCATAAGCCAGTCCGACCAGGCGCGGCTTGTGCCAATGTTGTCTGCGCCGTAGAAATGCCAGGCTGCGATCGTAGAAGCCACCACCCATGCCAAGGCGGTTACCCTGTGCGTCAAAGCCAACCAGCGGTGTCAGCACCAGGTCCAGTGCATGAGTGCGGATGCGTTGGCGGTGCACGAACTCCGGTTCCGGAATGCCGAAGCGATTGTTCACCAGGCGCGTGTGAGGTGTATAGCGGGTGAACCAGAGACGGTTCTCCCGGTAGGGCACCAGTACTGGAAGATAGACTTTCTTGTGCATGTCCCAGGCGCGCTCGATCAGAAGTCGCGTATCCACTTCGCCATCGTTGGGCAGATACACGGCGATGCGTTTGCTGGTGCGAAACAACGGATGATTGATGAGTTGCCGGCACAGTGCGCGTGAACGCTGTTGATGTTCCCGGGGTGACAGAGCGCGGCGATGTGCCCGCAGTTGTTTGCGATTATCGGAACGACTCGTCATGGTCTGCGGATGCCAGGCAATAAAAGGCACCTTCCGCGAATACCGTCGCAGTATTGCCCTTGAACCGGAGGTTCAGGTGGGAACCAGCGTCAGGCCGTAAGGCTTTCCACACATGGCGGACATGCGCACAGGCCTGTCCGACCGATTCCCTGGGACAATAATTAGGCTCAAGGAGATCTTAACCGCTAACGTGCACCGCAGAAGGCGCAGGGTCATTATAACGCGTCAGCGCATTATGCAACACCGGGAAAGGACCTAGAGTTCGAGTTGTTTGCCGTTGTTCAGGGCGACGTCGATCTTGTCCTGCAGGGCGCGGATGCGCTGGCCGACATCATGCTGCTGGTCATCGCGGCTGCCGCGCTGCTCGAGCAATTCGTGGGCCATGTTGAGTGCCGCCATCACGGCGATGCGATCGGCGCCCACGACCTTGCCGGAGTCGCGGATTTCCTTCATTTTACCGCTCAGGAATTCCGCCGAGGTAAACAGCGCCTCGCGCTCGTCATCCGGACAGTTGACCAGGTATTCCTTGTCGAGGATGTGAATCCGCATCGGGCTGACTTTGCCGGTCATGCATTCTGCTCCATGGCTTTCAGCCTTCCGATCATCGCTTCCACACGGTTGCGTGCCAGCTCGCTTTTTTCGATCAGGCCGGCGCGCTCCGAGACAAGGCTCTCCTGCTGAGTGCGCAGCGAACGGTTTTCTTCCTTCAGGCGTTCAACAGTCCTGATCAGCTCATCGAGCCGGACTTCCAGCTTGCGAAGTTCCAGTTCGGTCACGGATTGCGGTGTGGGTTTAGGCATTGCGACACTATAGAGAAGGGTCAAAATTGCGTCAATGTCGGCGTCCGGCTGCGGATGTGCGATACTTCCACAATGTCACAAAATCAAAGCCTTGAGTATGACGATCTGATGCGGGTGCTGGAGCCGGTGGCGCCCGCTACGGATGCCTCCGACTGCCATGGCCTGCTGTGCGGGTTGATCTGTGCGGCCGGTTTCGGCGACCCCAAACTGTGGGTGCAGGAATATTTCGAAGATTTCGATCCTCGCGACGCGGCCCAGAGCCGCGCATTCAAGACCCTGCAGGAGCTGTATGAGCAGTCGCTGGTGCAGCTGAACAGCGCGGATCTGGATTTCGAGCTGCTGCTGCCCGAGGACGACGAGCCGCTGGCGGGCCGCACCGAATCCCTCGGACTCTGGTGTTCCGGATTTCTTTCCGGACTGGCAATCGGCGGTTTGCCCGAAAATGTATCCGACGAGCTGCGCGAACTGCTCGATGACCTCACGCACATTGCGCGCGTGGAGTTCGAACCGGGCGACTCCAGCGAGGAAGAGAGTGTCGCCTTTGAGGAAGTGGTGGAATATGTCCGCATCGCGGTGCTGTATGCCTACGAGGAATTGCAGCCGCCCAATACCACGCCAACCCTGCAGTGAAATCATGAACCAGAAAGAATTCGCACGCCGCCGCAAACAGCTGATGCGCATGATGGGTCCCGACTCCATCGCGATCCTGCCGACCAGTCCCGAACAGCCGCGCAACCGTGACGTCGTGTATCCATTCCGTCCCGATAGCGACTTCTATTATCTGACCGGCTTCGCCGAACCGGAGGCGGTTGCGGTGCTGGTGCCGGGCCGACCGCACGGCGAATACCTGCTGTTCTGTCGCGATCGCGATCTGGACATGGAAATCTGGAACGGGCGCCGCGCCGGACCCGATGGCGCGGTGCGGGACTTCGGAGCCGATGATGCTTTTCCGATTGGCGATATCGATGAAATTTTGCCGGGCCTGCTGGAAAGCCGCGAGCGGGTGTTCTACAACATGGGCGCGGCGCCGGTTTTCGACAATCGCGTCATCGGCTGGGTCAGCGAACTTCGCAACCAGTCGCGCGCCGGCAAACATGCGCCCGATGAAATCGTGTCGCTCGCGCATTTTGTCCATGACATGCGCCTTTACAAGAGCCGTGCGGAAGTTCAGGTGATGCGCCAGGCCGCCAACATCGCCGCGCGTGCGCACCGCCGCGCCATGCAGGTGTGTGAGCCCGGCATGATGGAGTACGAACTGGAAGCCGAATACCTGCATGAATTCCGCAGGGCGGGCGGCGAGCCGGCCTATCCCTCGATCGTCGGGGGTGGCGAGAACGCCTGCATTCTGCACTACACCGAAAACAATGCGCGGTTGAATGACGGTGAACTGGTGCTGATCGATGCCGGCGTCGAACATGAATACTACGCCTCCGATATCACCCGCTGCTTCCCGGTCAACGGGCGCTTTAACGATGCGCAGCGGTCGATCTATGAGCTGGTGCTGGAGTCACAACTGGCGGCGATCGAGGAAGTCTATCCCGGCAACAGCTGGAATGCGCCGCACGAAGCCGCGGTGAAAATACTGACCAAAGGCCTGGTGAAGCTGGGTTTGCTGAAAGGACGCACCGCGGCGCTGATCAAGGAGCAGTCGTATCGACGCTTCTACATGCACCGCACCGGTCACTGGCTGGGCATGGATGTGCATGATGTCGGCGATTACAAGGTGGGCGAAGAATGGCGGGTGCTCGAATCCGGCATGGTGCTTACCGTCGAACCGGGCCTGTACATCGCCGCCGGCGGCAAGGGCGTACCGCGCAAGTGGTGGAATATCGGCGTGCGCATCGAGGACGATGTGCTGGTGACCCGCGATGGCCATGATGTGCTGAGCAAGCACGTGCCGAAGACCGTCGACGAAATAGAAGCTTTGATGGCCTGATCCGATGCCGCGCGACTCGGACATACTGATTGTGGGCGGCGGCCTCGTCGGCGCCAGTCTCGCCTGCGCGCTGGGCCGCAGCGGTCTGCGCATCGCACTGGTCGAGGCGCAGCCGTTCGCGGTCGACCGGCAGCCGAATTACGATGACCGCAGCATTGCGCTGGCGCAGGGCTCGCAACGCATCTTCGCCGGCATGGGTTTGTGGGATGCGCTCGCAGACAAGGTCTCGCCGATTCACACCATCCATGTATCCGACCGCGGTCACTTCGGTTTTACGCGTTTGCAACGCGAGGAGGAAGGCGTGCCGGCGTTGGGCTTTGTGGTCAGCGCGCGGGTACTCGGCAATGCCCTGATCGAACGGCTCGACCAGTTGCCCGATGTGGTGCGGCTGGCGCCCGCCAGGCTGCTGGATTTCCATGCCGATGCGGCCGCCATGGAAGCGCGGCTGGAGGTTGATGGCCAACCGCAGGTGCACCGCAGTGCGCTGATGGTGGCGGCTGACGGCGTGAATTCCTCGGTGCGGACGCAGCTGGAAATCAACACCGAACAGCGCGACTACGGCCAGACCGCCATCATCGCCAATGTGACACCGGAACGCCCGCACCGGAACGTTGCCTATGAACGGTTTACCGATACCGGTCCGATGGCGCTGCTGCCGTTGCGCGACAATCATTGCGCGCTGGTATGGACGGTGTTGTCCGACCAGGCGGATGAGATCATGGTGCTCGATGAAGCCGCGTTCCTGGCGCGCCTGCAGGAGCGCTTCGGTTATCGGGTCGGGCGTTTTGTGAAGGCCGGCACCCGCCACGCCTATCCGTTGCAACTGGTGCGTGCCGAGCAATCGGTGGCGACCCGGCTGGCACTGATCGGTAATGCCGTGCATACCCTGCATCCGATCGCCGGTCAGGGATTCAACCTGGGACTGCGCGACGTGGCGGCGCTGGCTGATGTGGTGATCGATGCGCAACGGGCCGGCGATGATATCGGCCACAGCCATATGTTGAAGCGCTATGCGGACTGGCGCGAAACCGATCATGGCCGGGTGGTGTGGTTCACCGACGGCATGGTGCGACTGTTCAGTAATTCGTATCCGCCACTAGCCTGGGCGCGTAACACCGGCATGCTGGCGCTGGACCTGTGCCCTCCGGTCAAGCGCTTGTTTGGGCGCCTGACCATGGGCCGCGCCGGACGCCTGCCGCGCCTGGCGCGCGGACTGGAGCTGTGAGCATGACTTCCGGGACTCATTTCGATGCACTCATCGTTGGCGGCGGACTGGTCGGTCTGGCGGCCGCGGCGGCTCTGGGTCGTGCGGGCTTTCAGGTGGCGCTGATCGAGGCGCATACACCGGCCGCGGACTGGCCCGAAGATTCCATCGATCTGCGCGTGTACGCGATCAGCCGGCTTTCCGAGCAGCTGTTCCGGGATCTCGGTGCCTGGCCGGCCATGCAGGAACGCGCCGGGCCGTTTCGTGACATGCACGTATGGGATGCCGGCGGCCGCGGCGACATTCATTTCGACAGTGCGGAACTCGGCGAACCGCATCTCGGACACATCGTCGAGTCGCGAGTGATCGAACGGGCGCTGCTGGATGTCATCGATGCAATCCCGGACGTGCAGCGTTTTTGCCCGGCACGCGTGGAAGAGTTCAGCGCCGGACCGCAGCTGCAACAGGTGCAGCTGGATGACGGACGGCTGCTGTCTGCCAGGCTGTTGATCGGCGCCGACGGCAGGCACTCGCGGGTGCGCGACTATGCGGGCATTCACGCGCAGGTGTCCGATTACGGTCAGCAGGCGCTGGTTGCGGTGGTGAGCACCGAAAAGCCACATCGCGAGACCGCCTGGCAGCGTTTTCTGCCAACCGGGCCGCTGGCGTTTCTGCCGCTCCATGACGGCCGCTGCTCGATTGTCTGGTCGGCAACCAGCAGCGAGGCGCAACGTCTTCTGGCGCTCGATGATGCCGCGTTCTGCGAGACCCTCGGCAAGGCTTTTGACCTGCGCCTCGGCAGGATCACCGCCTGTGGCGAGCGCGTACTCTTCCCGCTTTGCAAACAGCATGCAGAGCACTATGTTCGCGAGCGCATTGCGCTGGTCGGCGACGCCGTGCATGTGATTCACCCGCTCGCCGGACAGGGCGTGAATCTTGGACTGAAGGATGTCATGGAACTGGCCGGGGTGCTGACCGGGGCGCGTGCCAGCGGCCGCGACATCGGCGCTTTCAGTGTGCTGCGCCGTTACGAGCGCGCCCGCAAGGGCGATAACCTGGCGATGATGACGGCCATGGATGTCTTTAAGCATCTGTTCGGTAGCCACATCCTGCCGCTGCGCTGGGCCCGCAATACCGGTCTGAACCTGGTGGATGCCGCGCCGCTGCTAAAAAACCGGATCATGCGCGCTGCAATGGGACTGTGATTCTCACCGAAATCAATATCTATCCGGTCAAGTCGACGCGCCGCATCGCTCTGGACGCAGCCGAGGTGCTGGCGCGCGGCCTGCGCTGGGATCGCAACTGGATGCTGGTCGACAGCGACGGTGAATTCATTACGGCGCGCACGCATCCGACACTGGCATGTGTCGACACCGCGCTCGGAAGTGACAGTCTCAGGATCTCCGTCAATGGTGGTGCAGCAATTGAATTGCCGTTGCACAGCGACACGCCGGATACACTGTCGGTCAGGGTCTGGCGCGACCGGTGCGAGGCCAGCCCGGCGGGACGCGAAGCCGATGCCTGGTTCTCCGACTACCTGGGTATGGACTGCCGACTGGTGCGGATTCGTGACGACCTGCGGCGCGACGTCGATCCGGCATACGGCCGGCGGGGCGATGAAGTCAGTTTCGCCGATGGGTTTCCCCTGCTGGTGATTGGCGCGGCCTCGCTGCGCGATCTGAACAGCCGTCTCGCGGAGCCGGTTCCAATGACCCGGTTTCGTCCCAACCTGGTGGTGGACGGAGCCGAGCCTTATGTCGAGGACAACTGGCGGCGCTTTCGTGTCGGCGCAGTGGAATTCGAGGGCGTGAAGCACTGTGGGCGCTGCGTGTTTACCACGGTCGATCCGGCCACTGGCATCCGCGACCCGCAACAGGAGCCGCTGCGCACCCTGGCCGGCTATCGCAAAACCGCGGGGGGGCGCGTGCTGTTTGGACAGAACCTGATCCCGCGTAAATCTGGCGTGATCCGCATCGGTGACCGCATCGAGATCCTCGAACTGGCTTGATAGTCAGACGGCGGACGGATAGAGGGAATTTCCGGCCCGGCAGGTTGTCTAGACTGCAGGTCGCGCCAGCGGCCGATCCGAGCATGCGTCCCTGAGGAGTAATACATGCCATTGACTGGTAGTCATCGCCGCGCCCTGTTGTGCGGTCTGCTGATTCTATGCAGTGCCTCGGTGAGGGCTGCGCCACCGCCACCGCCACCGCCGCCGCCGGTTTTTGTCGCCGAGGCCAGGCTGGACCGGTTTGTCGATCGGGTCGAAGCGCTCGGCACCCTCAGCGCCAATGAGTCGGTGGTGCTGACCGCGCAGGTGACGGAAACCATCAGCGCCATTCACTTCGATGACGGCGAGCGTGTCGAGGCCGGACAGCTGCTGGTGGAAATGACCAGTAGCGAAGAGCATGCGCAACTGGAAGAAGCGCAGGCGACCGTTGAGGAAGCCGACCAGCAGTACCGGCGGGTGAAATCACTGAGTGCCCAGGGCACCGCCTCGCAGTCGCTGCTGGACGAGCGCCGTCGCGAACGGGAAACCGCGCGGGCCCGGCTCGCCGCTATTGAGTCGCGCCTGGTGGACCGCCTGATCAAGGCGCCGTTCGCGGGCGTGATCGGATTGCGCAACCTTAGCCTCGGCGCACTGGTAGAGCCTGGCGACCCGGTTGCCACACTTGACGACGATAGCATCATGAAGCTGGAGTTCAGTGTGCCGAGCACCTTCCTGAGTTCTCTGCAACCGGGCCTGCCGGTGCAGGCCTGGACGCGCGCTTACGGCGAGCGCCGCTTTGAAGGACAGGTCAAGTCGATCGACAGCCGCATCGATCCGGTGACCCGGGCAGTGCGCGTGCGCGCCCTGCTGGACAATCCCGATCGCGCGCTCAAGCCCGGCCTGCTGATGCAGGTCGCGCTGTTGAAGAATCCCCGCAGCGCACTGGTGATTCCGGAAGCCGCTTTGATGCCGTTGGCAGATAAACAGTTTGTGCTGGTGGTGGATGAGCGCAACGGCAACACCGTCAGCCAGCGTGAAGTGCACATCGGTGCGCGGCGGCCCGGTCAGGTCGAAGTGCTGGACGGATTGACGGCTGGCGACAAGGTAATTACCGACGGCACGCTCAGGGCGCGGCCCGGCCAGACCGTGAATATCACCGCCATCGATGATGGTTCCACGCCGCTCGACGACCTGCTGCAGCCGCGCACGCCATGATTCTGTCCGACCTGTCCGTCACCCGGCCGGTGCTGGCGACGGTAATGAGTCTGTTGCTCATTGCCTTTGGCCTGATTGCCTTCGATCGCCTGCCGCTGCGCGAGTATCCGGATATCGATCCACCAGTGGTTTCAGTTGAAACCGTCTATCCCGGCGCCGCGGCCAACGTGGTGGAAACCCGCATTACCGAGCTTATCGAGGAGCGCATCGCCGGGGTTGAAGGCATCCGCTTCATGCAGTCGCAAAGTGAAGACGGACGTTCGTCCATCAATATCGAGTTTAACGTCGGGCGCGATGTGGATGCCGCCGCGAATGATATTCGCGACCGGGTCTCGACGGTACTGGATGATCTACCTGATGAGGCGGACCCGCCGGAAATCCAGAAAGTCGACAGCAACGAAGACGTCATCATGTGGCTGAACCTGGCCAGCGACCGGATGACGGTCCCGGAACTGAGCGACTATGCGGATCGCTACCTGGTGGATCGCTTCTCGGTGCTGGACGGCGTGGCGCGAGTGCGGCTGGGCGGCGCGCAGGTGTATGCGATGCGCATCTGGCTGGATCGCCGCGAGCTGGCGGCGCGCGACCTGACGGTGGCTGACGTGGAGCGCGCACTGCGCGCCGAGAACCTGGAACTGCCGGCCGGCACTATCGATTCCGGGGATCGCCAGTTCACGGTGCGCGTGCAGCGCAGCTTTCGCACAGCCGAGGATTTCGCCGGCCTGGTGCTGGCGCGCGGCGCCGACGATTACCTGGTGCGTCTGGGCGACGTGGCGCGCGTCGAGCGCGGTCCGACCGAGGACCGCCTGTTCTTCCGCGGCAATGGCATTCCCATGGTCGGCATCGGCGTGATCAAGCAGTCGACAGCCAACACCCTGAGCGTCGCACATGCGGCCAAAGCCGAAATGGCGAACATCAATGCGGTGCTGCCAGAAGGCATGTCTCTGAACCAGAGCTACGACAGCTCGGTATTCGTGGAAGAGGCGGTATTCGAAGTCTACAAGACGCTGTCGATTGCCATCGCCATGGTGGTCGGCGTGATCTACCTGTTTCTCGGCAGCGCGCGCGCCATGCTGGTACCGGCCGTGACGGTGCCGGTGTCACTGATTGCAACCTTTATGGTGCTGCTGGCGCTGGGATTCTCGATCAACATCCTCACCCTGCTGGCGCTGGTGCTGGCGATCGGGCTGGTGGTGGATGACGCCATTGTGGTGCTGGAAAATATTCATCGACGCATGGAGGAGTATGGCGAGACGCGCCTGGTGGCGGCGTTTCGCGGTACCCGGCAGGTAGGCTTTGCTGTCATTGCAACCACCGTAGTGCTGGTGGCGGTGTTCGTGCCCATCGCGTTTTTGCAGGGCGACGTCGGGCGTCTGTTCTCGGAGTTCGCTCTGACGATGGCGGCGGCAGTGATCTTCTCCAGTTTCGTGGCGCTGTCGCTGTCGCCGATGCTGGCCTCCAAAGTGCTGCCGCCGGTAAGCCGTGAAGGTCGCGTGGTGCACCTGGTGGATGCCGCATTCGGCAAGGTGCGACGCGGTTATGACCGGCTGCTGAATGCAGCGCTGCGGCACACCTGGGTGGTGTGGCTGCTGTTTGCCGCCGGACTTGCGGCGGCCGGCTGGTTGTTGCAGGCCATCCCCGGCGAATATGCACCCCGGGAAGATCGGGGTGCCTTCTATGTCATGGTCAATGGTCCGGAAGGTTCGAGCTATGACTATATCTCCGAGTACATGACGGTCGTCGAGCAGCGCCTGATGCCGCTGGTGGACGCGGGTGAGGTGCAACGGCTGCTGGTGCGGGCGCCGCGCGCCTTCGCCAATGTGGAAATATTCAACACTGGTATCGTGATCATGGTCCTGAAGCCCTGGGCGGATCGACGTTCGGCCTGGGACATGATGGATGATGTGCGCGGACGTCTGAAGGACCTGCCCGGCGTGCAGGCGTTTCCGGTGATGCGTCAGGGATTCGGCTCGCGTATCCAGAAGCCGGTACAGTTTGTTATCGGTGGTGGCACCTATCCGCAACTCGCTGCGTGGCGCGATATCCTGGTCGAGAAAATCGAGGCCGATAATCCGGGGCTGGAAGGACTGGACTGGGATTACAAGGAGACCAAGCCGCAACTGCGGGTGGTGATCGATTATGATCGCGCCGCCGACCTCGGCGTCACGGTCGGCGAGATCGGCCGTACGCTGGAAACCATGCTCGGCTCGCGGCGGGTAACCACCTATCTCGATGCCGGCGAGGAGTACGACGTGATCCTGGAAGGCGAACGCGATGCGCAGCGCACGCCCACTGACATGCAGAACATCTATGTGCGGTCCGGGCGCAGCGATCAGTTGATTCCGCTTTCCAACCTGGTGCGGCTGGAAGAGTTCGCCGACTCGATCAGCCTCAACCGCTATAACCGGGTGCGCGCCATTACTCTGGAAGCCAATCTGACCGAAGACCTGCCTCTCGGTGACGCCCTGAGCTATCTGGAAAACCTGGTGCGCGATCACCTGCCGGGCAATGTCATTATCGATTATAAAGGTCAGTCGCAGGATTTTCGCAGCAGCGGCGGATCGATTCTGTTTGCCTTCGTACTCGGGGTGATCGTGGTGTTCCTGGTGCTTGCTGCACAGTTCGAAAGCTGGATTCATCCACTGGTGATCATGCTGACGGTACCGTTGGCGATCGGAGGCGCGCTGTTCGGACTTTATGTATCCGGGCAGAGTCTCAATCTGTACAGTCAGATCGGCCTGATCATGCTGGTGGGACTGGCGGCCAAGAACGGGATTCTGATCGTCGAATTCGCCAACCAGTTGCGGGACGCCGGCAAGCCGTTTGATCTGGCCTTGCGGGAAGCCTCGGCAGTGCGCCTGCGGCCGATTGTCATGACCGGAATCACCACCGCCGCAGGTTCATTGCCGCTGTTGCTGAGCACCGGTGCCGGCAGCGAAACACGCACCGTGATCGGTACCGTTATAATGTCCGGGGTGCTTGCGGCGACGCTGTTTACGCTGTTCGTGGTGCCGGTTGCCTACGATCTGCTGGCGCGGCGTACCGGGTCGCCGGGCGACACGCGCCGGCGGCTGGAGACCGAGATGGAGACCGGCGGGACACCGGAATGAATACCAGCGGAGCAAATGAACTGCCGGCGGTGCAGCAGGCCCTGGCGCGCCTCAATGCACTGCTGCCGCTGGCGCAACGTCAGGCATCCCTGAGTCCGGCACTGCGCGCATTGCACCGCGAGATCCTGCGCAGCTTTGTTAGCCAGGGGCGACCGCTCGACTATGCGCAGATGGCGGCGTTGGCTGGCGATGATCTCGCCGCCGCGCTGCAGCAACTGGCCGACGACGATCTGGTGGTGCTGGCGCCGGATCGGCGCACGCTTACCGGCGCCTATCCCTTTACGACTGAACCCAGAGTGCACCGGGTGACGGTCAATGGACACCCGTTGCACGCCATGTGTGCGCTCGATGCGCTGTCGGTCGCACCCATGTTCGATCTCGCGACGCAGGTTCAGTCGTGCTGCCAGGTTCAGGAAAAGCCGGTCGACATCCGCATGCAGGGCAGCACTCTGATCACGGCGAGTCCCGGGCATCCGCAGGTGGGGATTCGCTGGCAGAGCACTTCGGGCTGTGCGGCGCAGAGCCTGTGCCTGGATATGATCTTCCTGTATGACGCCGCGACCGCCGCCAGCTGGCAGGCGCAGGACTGCGAAAATCGCGATCTGTTCGCGCTGCCTGAGGCGGTGGCTTTCGGCGCGGCTTTCTTTCGACCGCTGCTGACGCAGTAGCTGGCCGCAGCTATGGAACGGGAACACGAAGGCGTCATCAAATTCGAGCTCGACTATGAGCCCGCGCCGGCACTGTCTGCGGCGACGCTCGCACCTTTGAACGGCTGGCGGCATCTGCTGTTCCGGTTGCGCTTGATCGGCCAGGACCCGGAGCGCTACGGCGGGCTGGGTTTTGGTAATCTTAGCCAGCGTCTGGCGCCGCGCGACGATGTCACGGCAGCCGCCGGTTTTATCATCAGCGGCACCCAGACCGGCGGGCTGCCTCACCTGCAACCTGAACACTACGCCTGCGTACTGGCCTGCGACCCGCGGCATAATCATGTGACGGCGCGCGGGCCGGTGAAACCTTCATCTGAATGCCTCACGCATGGGGTCCTGTATCAGCTGGATGCGGGCATTCACGCGGTCCTGCACGTGCATTCGCCGGATATCTGGCGTCTGAGCGCCGAACTTCTGCTCCCCACCACGAATTCCAGCGTCGCCTACGGAACCCCGGAGATGGCGCAGGAGGTGCAACGGATCTATCCGTCCGCACAGCCGGGAGGAGTGTTTTGCATGGGTGGCCACGAAGATGGTGTGGTGGCTTTCGGTGACACTGTTCAGCAGGCAGGTCAACGACTTACCGCGGTCCTTGCCCAGGCTTTCGCGCGTCTTTCCGATTGACCGGATCGCTGCACCGCCTTTCCCTCCTTCGCAAACGCCGGACTGGCGTATGTTTCCGTTTCCTCGAGCGGCACAGATTGTGCTTATTCCACAAACGGCGCCGCTTGTATGGCGTCACCCGCGGCTTTTTCGCAACGTGAAAAATTTTTCCAGTAAAAACTAGACCTTGTAAAGAAAACTGGTAAAAGGACTGTGGTTTTATTCCCACGAGCAACAAGAATTGGAAACGAGGATTTTTTCTATGAACCTAAGGTTATCTGTTAGCGCACTGGCGGCTGCGATATGCGTCGCAGGACCCGCGCAGGCGGCGATTGAGAATATCAATTTCAACGGCTTCCTCACCGTCGGCGCGACCGTCAGCGATTCTGACGTACCGTATTTCAACGGCAACATCACTGACGATGTCGGTTTCGAACAGGACAGCCGTGTCGGCCTGCAGATCTCGGCGGATATCAATCCGAAAATCGGTGTGACGGCGCAGTTGCTCGGGCGCGCCCGCGACCAGGATTATGACGCGGTGTTCGACTGGGGTTTTGTCAGCTACATGGCCAGTGACGCGGTGACCATCCGCGGCGGCAAGCTCAAATTCCCGACCTACCTGATCTCCGATTATTTCGAAGTGGGTTATGCCTATCCCTGGATCCGTCCGCCCCAGGAGGTGTACTTCAGTAATCCGCTAACGACGCTTTCCGGTGTCGATCTGCTGCTGCGCGCGCCGATCGGCAATGCCGACCTGCTGGTGCAGCCGTACATCGGTACCAGCCGCGGACAGCAGACCCTGGTGCCGCAGTTTGCGCAGGAGGTCAATCAGGCCGCGGGCGATGCTTTCGGCCTGGCGGCGCCGGGCGAAATCGATTTCGTGAATTTCGAGGCCGAGAACCTGGTAGGTATCAACACCAGTCTGACCTGGAGCGCCGTGTCGGTCCGCGCAGGTGCTTTGCAGACCGATGTGAAAGCCAAGGACATCGGGGTCATCGATGCCGACGAGGCCAAGTTCTGGAGTGTCGGTGCGACTCTCGACTGGCAAAACGTGGTCGGTTATACCGAGTATTTCGAACGTGAGATCGACGGGCTCGCCAACCTGGGTTTCCCGAACCAGAAGGGCTGGTACGCGACACTGGGTTATCGCATGGGCAAGTTCCTGCCGCATATCACCTATGCCAAGCTGGAAGACAACGACAATCCGGATGACCCCTGCGGGACCCTGGGCGGCAATCCGGTGCCCTGTGGTGAACCTCTGGAGCAGGATTCCATCACTCTCGGCATGCGTTACGAACTGGGTTCCGGCGCCGCGCTGAAATTCGAGGCGCAGCAGATGAATACGGAAAACGGGCGTGGTCTGTTCACCGGCTATGAGATTTCCCCCAACGGCAATGTCAAGACCGATCCGGATGAGGTGCTGATCTACAGCATCGCCGTCGACGTGGTATTTTAGGAGAGAATCGAATGAATATTGTAATCAGAAATTTATTTCGACTCTCGCTGGCGGCGGTACTTCTGGCAGGTGCGAGTCTGGCTAATGCCGAGCAGGTAGTGGTCGTGCATCCTGACAACCCGATGACAACTATCCCGGCCAAGGATCTGGGACGCATCTACCTGGGCAAGGCACGCTCCTTTCCGGAGGGCGGCCGCGTCAATCCAATCAACCAGGAAAGCGGCAGCGAAGCGCGCAACAGCTTTTACCAGAAATACACAGGTCTGAGCGATGCGCGGGTCAAGAGTCACTGGTCGAAGCTGATGTTCTCCGGCAAGGGTAATCCTCCCACCGAAGTGGCCGGAGATGCCGCTGTGAAACGGGAAGTCGCGTCCGATCCTTCCGCGATCGGTTACATCGATGAGTCATCGGTGGATGACAGCGTCAAGCCGGTAACGGTCACGCGCTAGACCGACAGCGACCTCCACCGAGGCGGAGGAAACAAAAAAGCCCCCGGTCCTGCGGCCGGGGGCTTTTTTCATTTCCGAAGTCTGTTCAGCCTTTCACGCAGATCATGGGCTTCAGTCGCGCCACCTTGCGCGCCAGGCCCGCCAGTTCCGCGGCCTCGACAACCGCAGCGACATCCTTGTAGGCACCGGGCGCTTCCTCGGCCACGCCACGCGACGACTGGCTGCGGATCAGAATGCCGCGTGCGGCGAGTTCATCGATCAGTTGCCGACCGCGCCACTGTCGGGTCGCCTGGTGACGGCTCATGGCGCGCCCGGCACCGTGGCAAGCTGATGAAAATGACAGCGACTCACTGTCTGCGCAGCCGCTCAGCACCCAGGACTCGGTGCCCATCGAGCCACCGATCAACACCGGCTGACCGGTATCCCGAAAGTGCTCCGGCAGGTCCGGATGGCCGGGTCCAAAAGCGCGCGTCGCGCCCTTGCGGTGCACGAACAAATGCCGCGGCTCGCCATCGATGCGGTGGCTCTCTTCCTTGCAGGTGTTGTGCGAGACGTCGTACAGGAGTTCCAGCTGTGCGCCGGGAAATATCTGCGCGAAGGCATGGCGGGTGAGATGGGTCAGGATCTGCCGGT
The DNA here is from genome assembly GCA_032251035.1 of Thiogranum sp. Classification (GTDB taxonomy): domain Bacteria; phylum Pseudomonadota; class Gammaproteobacteria; order DSM-19610; family DSM-19610; genus Thiogranum. The sequence continues at coordinate 22,325 of JAVVEV010000037.1, forward strand.
TGGCGAGCGCACAGTTGATCCCGGCGCGCATGGCGCCCAGATAGGTTTCACCGAGCGGCGATTGCAGCGGTGCGCACGCCAGCTCCCGGTCCGGCAGCGTGATGCCGTACTCACCGGCTGCCAGTGCCATGCTGCGCAGGTAATCAGTGCCGATCTGGTGCCCGAGGCCGCGTGATCCACAGTGAATGCTGATTACGATCCCACCCTGCGCCAGGCCGAACTGCTCGGCGATATCCGGCGCATGAATGTCGGCGATCTCCTGCACTTCGAGATAATGGTTGCCGGACCCGAGGGTACCCATCTCATCGCGCTGGCGAGTTCGCGCGCGCTCCGATACCGCGTCGGGGTCGGCGCCGGCCATGCACCCCTGCTCTTCTATGCGCTCCAGGTCCCGGGTGAAGCCGTAACCCTGCTGCACCGCCCAGCGGGCGCCGCCGCGCAGCATTGCATCCATGTCTCTGGCCTTGAGGCGCAGGCCGCCGGTGCTGCCGACCCCGGCGGGAATCGCCAGGAACAGGGTATCCGCCAGACGTTGCTGATGTGCCTCGATGTCCGCGCGGCGCAGGTTGCTCAACAGGGTGCGCACGCCGCAGGAAATGTCGAAGCCCACTCCCCCGGCGGAGATCACGCCGCCGGCCCGTGCATCGAATGCCGCCACGCCGCCGATGGGAAAGCCATAGCCCCAGTGCGCATCCGGCATCGCGTAGGAAGCGCTCACGATGCCGGGCAAAGTGGCGACATTCACCACCTGCTCATAGACCTTGTGATCCATGTCGCGAACCAGCTGCTCGCTGGCATAGATGATGCCCGGCACACGCATGCTCGCATGGGGTTCGATCTGCCATTCGTGCCCGGAGCGGCGGGTCAACAGATTCATGTCCATGGCGCCGGCTCCCGCATCACACGTCCAGTACGCACTGCGCGAGCCATTGCCCGCTGCTGTCGCAGCTGACGTGCAATTCGGTGAAGGTGGCACCCTTGATTTCCACGCGTGGCTGGTGGCGGGCAACATCGACGGTTTCTCCACGGGCGCTGCCGCGCAGCCTCTCACCGTCGATTCGCACACTGAATTCGCTGAACAGCAGGTTGCAGGTACTCATGTTGTAGATCAGGCTGTTCAGCCAGTCGAACAGCAGCAATTCGGG